>NZ_SJDS01000012.1:0-149314 GCF_004332175.1 Lysinibacillus sp. OL1
TTTGATTAGCTCAAATTGTTTTGCTGGCATCATGTTTGATGTCCAAAATTTTTGTTTTGTTCACTAACCGAAGCTAGCTACTTAAAACTTTATTGATTACGTTTTGCTTGTTCAGTTTTCAAGGTTCATTATTTAAGTCGTTTTTCAGCGACTTCTTTATATTAACATCTCATTCAAAACATGTCAACAACTTTTTTAAAAAAGTTTTTTGTGTTTTTCTGAGTTATTCGTTTATGTCTTAGCGACAATTAATATAATACAATACTAAGATATTATTCGTCAACTACTTTTCTAAAAAAATATCGAGGTATTTTTTAGATACCTCGATTACAAGCATACTACAGTCATTGCCCCATTTCTAGAGCATCTTTATTTACCTTGTAATGACGGTGAAATATCCTATCATTTTTCGCTGCAATGGGTTCAATTTGAATATAGCCTTTATCCACTAGATACTCAACAAACACTTCTAAATCCACGGAGTAGTTCACGAGCTCATGATGATCATGTAATTCCTGAATAGTCCACATTTCTTTTGTTTGCATGACTTCTAATATATGCTGTGCCCCATCTCGTGTACGAGAGTGGATTAAAAACTCACTTGCTAAAAACAATAATTCTAAGCGCTTTTCTATTGGCTCATTACTTGTCACTAGCTCTTCATACAGCTTATAGATGGCTGGCTCGATTTTTTTCACCTGTGCCCAAACAGTTACTTCAGGATACAGGCCACTATCGATAATAGATAGGCGGCCTAGATGATGTAGCGAATCCACAACATGATTATAAGCATCTAAGTAACTTCCTTTATCAAAGTATTCTTTCCCCTCCAAATAGCGACGAATTAACTTTGAAAATTGAATACCTGTTTTAATTTTACGACCACTATACGGAAATTCCTGCAATTCTATTTTTAGTTTATGCAGAAATTCATTCCGATCAAATAATACTCTACCGAAGAATATCCAATCAACAACCTTTCTATTTGAACCGATGAGTAACCATTTTCGAATTAATTTCTCCGTAACAGTATGTAGAGCGATTTTATTTCCTTCATATAAGTAATGTTTTGAAAAGACTGGTTGCTCTGCTTCTTTTACGATAATGAGTAAAACCGTATCAAATGTATCTGTAACGTTACTTTGTTCTTCACGCTTTTCCACTAAAATTACGCCTAATGTATTCGACTGACTCGCACGTTCTTGATATATCGGACGCAGTACTTGCTCCATGTTCAGCCCTCCTTTATTCATATAGGTTGTTTTGTTCCGTTAAAAATTCGACATACTCTAAAAGTATTCCTTCTTTCATTCAGTTCAAAGCTAAAATACTTTGCCCTTATATGTTATAGTAGATTTTAGATTGGGAGGCAAGATGAAATATGAAACCTTATAAAAGTAAAATTAATAAAATTCGTTCATTCGCATTAGCACTAATCTTTTTTGGTTTTATTGTCATGTACGGAGGCATTTTCTTTAAAAACAGCCCGATATTAGTTTTAATTTTCATGTCACTAGGTGTTCTTTGTATTATCGGTAGCACAGTTGTATATGCGTGGATCGGATTACTGTCAACAAGAGCTATTCAGGTAGAGTGTCCTAATTGCCATAAACATACAAAGGTTTTAGGCCGAGTAGATATGTGCATGTACTGCAATGAGCCATTAACACTTGATCCTACTCTAGAAGGTAAAGAGTTCGATCAATCCTATAATAATAAAACAAAAAAATCCTAGCCCTTTTTAAGAGCTAGGATTTTTATTGTACTTTAGCAGTAGCAACTTTACATGATGGACAAGTGCCGTATATCTCTAAGCGATGCGAATGCACATCAAAGCCTGTTACCTGTGATGCAAAATGCTCTATTTCGTCGAGTCCAGGATAATGGAAATCGACGATCTTACCACAGCATTCACAAATCATATGGTAATGATCGTTTGTCACGAAATCAAAGCGACTTGAAGCATCCCCGTAAGTTAGCTCTTTCACAAGACCTACTTCACGAAATACACGCAGGTTGTTATAAACAGTCGCTACACTCATATTAGGGAACTTACCCTCAAGAGCTTTATAAATTTCATCGGCAGTAGGATGTGCCATTGTTTGAATTAGGTATTCCAAAATAGCATGACGCTGAGGAGTAATACGTACACCAGTTGTTTTCAACGTGTCCAGTGCATCTTGTAAATGCGTTGCAGACATCGTCATGCACCTCTTCCATAAGTATTATTAATTTATAATTGTTATAAATAGTGTATCCAATTCGTACTACTTCGTCAACAATCACACATTGCCTATCCTCAATAAATCAATGTTTTTTCCTTAATAGCCTCTCGATAAATCCATAACATTTTCTAAATCCTTGTCACCCTTTAGCCATTTTGTTAGGCTTGGCTTGAATATTTCTAAGCTACGCTCAACATAACGAGAAGAATGACTGGATACATGAGGTGATACTATGACATTTGGTAATGTCCATAATGGATTGTCAGATGCCAGAGGCTCCTCTTCAAATACATCTAAAACTGCGTGTCCTATTTGTTTGGTTTCAATTGCTTGCAAGAGTACCTTTTCATCAACTAAATTACCTCGACCAAAATTCATGAAGATCGCATTATTTTTCATCACAACAAAATGCTCTTCTTTTAATAAATGGGTCGTTTCTGTTGTTTTTGGTAGTACAGAAATAACGATATCTGCATGAGGTAGAGCTTCTTTTAATTGGGTAAAACTAATCATCGTATTCATATAGGCTGCTTCTTTACCAGAGCGGTTACAGCCAATCGTCGTAACACCAAAAGCTTGCAATAAACGTCCAACTTCCGAACCAATGGCACCTGGCCCTAAAATAAGTGCCGTACTATCCCGTAGTTCCGTTTGTTGTGTTTTTTTCGACCATTCTTTTTTCTTTTGCTGCTCATACATCCAAGGCAAAGCTCTTTTAATGGCTAAAATATGAGCAAGCATGGATTCAGCCATAGGCGTTTTATGAATGCCACGAACATTTGAAACTAGAATTCCACGTTCAATAATAGCCTGAGCTGGCATTTTTTCTATACCTGCTGATGCAACAAAAATCCATTTTAGCTTAGTCGCAGATTGAATACTCTCTTCTGTTAAATCTTCACCATATGTAACTAATACATCCGCTTGTTGAAGCTCTTCAATTGATAAGCTCTTTTCAAAGATAAATTCAAGCTGCGGAAATTCTGCTACTAATGGTTCTCGTAAATCTGGTCTAGGTTCAAATGTAAAATAGATTCTCATTGTTTTGCCTCCTGTTCTGCTAAATAAGTATATACATCTTCAATATGATTTTTCACTCGAACTTTGCGCCAAGCTTTTACAAGCTTCCCCTCAGCATCAATTAAAAACGTTGAACGCTCTATGCCCATATATTCACGTCCATACATTTTCTTTAAAACCCATACACCATATGCTTCAGCAATAGCATGGTCCTCATCCACTAATAATGAAAATGGCAAACCATGCTTATCAATAAATTTTGTATGCTTGCTTGCGTTATCTGGGCTAACACCCAGAACAACAGCATTTAAATGACTGAAGTCTTCAAACTTATCACGAAAATCACATGCCTCCGTCGTGCAACCTGGTGTCATATCCTTTGGATAAAAGTATAAAATAACATTTTTTCCTTTAAAATCAGCTAAATGCACCATCTCGCCCTTTTCGTTCAATAGAGAAAAATCTGGCGCCTTTTGTCCTTCTAGTAATGTCATATAATCTCCTCCTCTGTAGGTCCTATTTTACTCTAAGTAACAAATCAAGTCATATCCCTTAATTTCTTTGGATTTCTTACACTGATAGGTCTACAATAGATTACGTATAAAAAGTTAGGAGGCAATTCTATGAATCATGCAAAATCTGAAGCAATACATGCAGAGGCATTACAGCATATTGTTGGTGGTGTAAACAGCCCTTCTCGTTCATATAAAGCAGTAGGTGGCGGTTCTCCTGTAGCCATGGCGCGAGGAAAAGGCGCTTATTTTTGGGATGTAGATGGCAATCGTTATATCGACTATCTAGCAGCATATGGTCCAATCGTTACTGGTCATGGCCATCCTCATATTGCAAAGGCCATAACGCATGCTGCTGAAAATGGTACATTATTTGGGACGCCGACTGAATATGAAGTTACTTTCGCAAAAATGTTAAAGGAAGCCATTCCATCGATGGATAAAGTACGTTTTAACAACTCTGGTACAGAAGCTGTTATGACAACGATTCGTGTGGCACGTGCCTATACAGGCCGTACAAAAATCATGAAATTTGCTGGTTGCTACCACGGACACTTCGATTTAGTATTAGTGGCTGCAGGATCAGGTCCAGCAACATTAGGAACACCAGACTCAGCAGGTGTAACAACTTCAACTGCTGAAGAAGTTATTACTGTACCTTTTAATAACCCTGAAGCCTTTACAGAAGCCATGAATAAATGGGGCGAGGAGATTGCAGCTATTTTAATCGAACCAATTGTAGGAAACTTTGGTATTGTTGAACCGAATCCTGGCTTCCTTGAATTAGTACACGCTACTGCTAAAGAAAAAGGGGCCTTAACGATTTATGATGAAGTCATCACGGCCTTCCGCTTCCACTACGGTGGCGCTCAAAATTTACTTGGCCTCACACCTGATTTAACTGCACTTGGTAAAGTTATTGGTGGTGGTTTACCAATCGGTGCATATGGCGGGCGTAAAGAGATTATGGATACTGTTGCACCACTCGGTCCAGCATACCAAGCGGGTACGATGGCTGGAAATCCTGCATCTATGCAAGCCGGTATTGCTTGCCTAGAAGTGCTACAAACGCCAGGCATTTATGATGAAATGGATAGATTGGGCGCAATTTTAGAAGAAGGAATTTTAACTGCTGCTAAAAAACATGACGTAACCATCACGTTAAATCGTCTCAAAGGGGCGCTGACTATTTACTTTACAGACGTGAAAGTAGAAAACTATGAGCAAGCTGAAAACTCTGACGGTGAAATATTCGGACGCTTCTTTAAACTTATGCTTGAGCAAGGCATTAATCTAGCTCCTTCTAAATATGAAGCATGGTTCTTAACAACTGAGCATACAGAAGCAGATATTCAGGAAACAATTGAAGCAGTAGATATTGCGTTTTCTCAATTGTAATCTTGACAAGAAAAAGGCGACTTGCAAGTAGAAGTCGCCTTTTTCTTATTCATCCATGCAAATCTATGTATTTTATGAGCACTTCCTTCTATAATGTAAAGAAGCTAAAAAATATTAGACAGAAAGGACATCTTTATGAAATTAGGTGCCCGTGTATTTAAAACTGGTGTAGCTATCGTATTTGCATTATTTATTGCAGAGTTGTTAAAATTACCTTCACCTGTTTTTGCTGGAATTGCAGCTATTTTTGCTATTCAGCCTTCTATTTATCGTTCTTACCAAACCATTGTAGAGCAAGTACAAGCGAATATCATAGGTGCGACAATTGCTGTCATTTTCGGCTTACTTTTTGGCCATCATGTCGTTGCCATTGGTATAGCTGTCATAATAGCTATTGGTTTAATGTTAAAGTTTAAACTGGAAAAATCACTTTCGCTAGCGTTGGTATCAGTTGTGGCTATTATGGAATTTCAAGGGGATGACTTTTTAACATTTGGTTTAATACGCTTTGTTACGATATTAGTTGGTGTATTAGCAGCGTTTGTCGTAAACCTTGTGTTCTTACCACCTAAATACGAGGTAAAACTATTTCGCAAAATTTATATTTTACAAGATGATATTATTCGTTGGACACGACTGGCTGTACGTCAAGCTTCTGAGCACACATCCACAAAGACAGCATTAAGTAAGTTTAAAAACCGTATGCTACGAGTGGATACGCTGTATGATTTATATAAGGAAGAGCGTAATTATTTTAAAAATAAAAAATATGTGAAAGCACGTAAACTAGTAGTCTATCGTCAAATGATTTTAACTTCCAAGAAAAGCTTGGAGTTGCTACAGCGTTTGCATAATCACGAAAATGAATTAGCGCAGCTCCCTACACAATTTCATTTAATGATTCAGGAAAGACTTGATTCCTTGCTAACGTACCATGAGCAATTGCTCTTAAAATATACAGGAAAACTAAAGCCTGAGCATTCAGAGTGGAGTAAAAGCATTGACTATGTCCAACGTAATGAGCTGATGGAAATTTTCATTAAGCAAATCAACTTTGCTCGTGAAGAAGGCGATACGGAGTTTTCTAGCTATCACCTACTCTATATTTTATCGCGTATTTTAGATTATGAGGAAAACTTAGAACATCTTGATACACTTATTGTTTCTTACCAAAGCTATCATGGACATGAAATCAATGTAGAATTTGAAGAGGAATTCATATAGCTAACATTTTGGCGACAGATTACCTTGATTCAGGGGGCTTTGATCACCCATTGAATGCGGTAATTCTGTCGCTTTTTTTATACAAAAAACCTCCAAGTAGTAATCTACTTAGAGGAAAGAAGCTAAGAACGCAATGTTAGCAATTGTTGCTCTGCTTGTTGGCGTTTAACCGTTTGTTCATCACGTAATTGCTGATAATTGGCAATGCCTGATACAATCGTATCCCACATTTCTTCAAGAGTCTGGGTAGTGCTGGATTGTTGAGCCATGGCAGTACTTAATTGCACCGCTTCCTTGCTAGCTCCCCCAAATTGCTTCATACGATCTTCAAAGGCAGCGGCTGATTGATTTTGTAATTGTTGACGTCTCTCATTAACTGCATTCATCAAACCCATTTTAAAAACAGGAATGGTTTTAACAAAAGCCCCATTAATTTGTTCAATCAATTCATTGTTACCATTACGTAGCATATCGATTTGAGGGGCTGTGATAATAGCCACCATACGCGATTTTTCTAAATCATCTATTTTTTGCTGGAGCATCTCTGCAATAGCTTGCAAACGATTTAGCTCCATTTTCGCCAGCTGATTACCTGCTTCACTCTGTTTTTCATACATCGGAATCAATGTTGTTTGGACCTCATGAAGTTTCATGTCAGTTGCTACGATATACTTTTCTAGCTCAAGATAGTACATGAGGTCTTCTTGATATAAACGTGCAAGTACTCGATTATCCCTTGCTAATTCCTCTTCCATCAGTACAAATTGATAATGGATTTTCTCAATATCTCTCCCCAGTCCATTGTATTTCGTAAATAAATCGCCATCATTTTTGATCTTACGTGCAAATAGCTTTTTAAAAAATCCCTTTTGCTCTGTAAAATCTTGTTTGTCGAATGTCTGCATAAGGGCTTCAAGCTGCTTAAATAATTCATTTGATTCGAAAGTTGTTGACTGGGTGATGATGGCTAAAATTTGATCTGCAAATGTAGCTAATTTTGTGGACGGCTCTTTTCCCAAAGCTAATAGCTCTATCTGATTTTTTATATTGATTTGATTGGCAATTTGCCGTACCTCTGCATGATCCCTTAACTGTTCTTTGAAGGCTTCTGCTGTTTCCAGTGTCAGCTGCTTCAGCATCAACGAGTTATTCGACATTCGTGCCGCCTCCTTCCTATCATCAGAAAAAACGATTAAAGAGTTTTTTTATGATTTTGTCGGGTGCAGTTTTCTGTGGCTTTGGTTCTTCATAGTGCAAGTCAAACAGCATATGCTCTAAACGGTGTACATCATAACTATCCTCTTGCAAATACTTTTCTAAATCTAGTTGACCTGTCGGATTATAAAAAACAATATCCACACCAAACCGATTTAAAAAGGCCAATAACGCTATATCCTCACGTGATAAAGCTGGTTGTTGAGGTGCTTGGTATAATACCAGCTTCGGTACCTCTTGGGAATAGTCAAAGCTTTGTAGTAATCTTAGGATCTCCTGTGGAATCATCGTCATTTGTTTAAATAAAAATAACTGTAAATCATATAAGGTCTCATTTGGCTGCTGTTTCAACATGGGCTGCTCACAGGAAGTTTTTATCGTGTGTGCAATCGCACGCTGTAGCTCCAATGTTAACTCACCGTATTGCCACCAATCACTTTGCATAATACGCTCTACTGATAGTTCTCCATTTACTAGGCAGTGCTTATAGTGAAAGTGAAAATTGGCTCTACTCGTTGGTGCATAGGGGAATTTCTGGACAAAAACAGTTTGCGGATTTGCTAATAACTGATGCATATAATACCAGTATTCTTCCCGTCTGCTCGAAACCCCACTAATTTTGGCAAATATGACTGGAATGACAATCTCATTCCCAATTACTTCAAACTGTGGTCGAACCAAAGCTTTCTCTTTTGCATAAATAAAAATATCATCATATGTCATCCGTAATGTTAAGGAGCGTGGCATAAAATCTTTAAACTGCCAAGGCTTATAGACACCTGATTGCTGATCATGCATTAATTGCTCAAAATGCTGACTAGATCGATATCCAACCGTTGCCTGCCGGTCACGCAACTTATCAGGAAATGGCTGTAAAGTTGTTTGATTGGCATATGCATATGTGATAGAGAAAGTATCGTTAGGATCAATCTCAGCAAATTCATCTATTTTAGCTGGATGAAAAATTAACACATCACAACCAAGCTCCATTAATAACAATAAGAAATAGCGCTGACTTAGAGTTGCTTCCCCATACCAAACTACTTTAGGAAAATCATCTGTTGGTTTCATGGATTTTGTCCATAGAATCCAATGGTTTTTCAACCATTTCACCATATCAATTAAAAAACGGCGAAAGTCATTTGCTAGCAAACCTAACGATTGCTGTTTTTGAAAGAGCTCTACTACTTTAATGGTTGCTAACTGTAAATGGCGATTCATTACACTGTCATCATGCTTAGGAATTAATTGATAACCATACATCATTGCCACTAAACGATTTATAGATAGACCTTGTGGAGTTTGTTGATGCTGCGAAAGGATTGTTTGTATTGCCTGAAAGTCTTTTGGTTCAATATGTTTATTTAATTCTTCACTTAAAATATGGATGTTAGTGTTCTGTGACAATGTAAATAATGAATTGAAATAATCATCTTCTTCGATTGGTACGCCCAATACACGAACACCAATTCTACTAAAGCTCACTTGCTGCTCTGTTGTTTCATAAAATGCACGATCCTTTGGTGAATCTTGAAACGCCTGTAGCCAATCATCAGGATGACGCTCCAACACTGATTTAATTGTGATTGTTTGCATACAAACGCACCTCCTAAAAATCATCCTCAGCCTATGCTAAAGCATTCATTTGTCATAGGACGTCTCACCTAATGACAACAAAAATATTTGAACATCTATACGATCGTTTGTTGTGATGCCATCTGTAAAACTGTTTCCAATAAATTCTTTGTAAATGCTTCACCATTGTGAGGCGAGTAAGTTGTATTTTGTAAAAACTTTGGCTGTTTATCCTTTAAGTCGCCATGATTTGGTGTAAAACCTAAATCAGCCATTGCAAGCATGCCATAATCCATAATAGAATCACCTGCTGC
Organism: Lysinibacillus sp. OL1; assembly: GCF_004332175.1. Lineage (NCBI taxonomy): Bacteria > Bacillati > Bacillota > Bacilli > Caryophanales > Bacillaceae > Lysinibacillus > Lysinibacillus sp. OL1. Next base: position 9,484 of record NZ_SJDS01000012.1, read on the forward strand.
TATATGCACATCGTATGTACAGAACTCTTTTATATATTCTATAGCCGCTTCCTTTGTCAGCACCTTGGGCATAAAATACAATTTTTTCCCTTGTAGCAGAACATGCCAACCATGCATATCAAACTCTTGAATCATCGCTTGTAATTCATCGGATGGTAAAACATCAATATCTACATGATGTACATAAAAAAGTTCATCTATATACAGAGATCGTTGTAGCCATGTATCAGATTTAATCGTCTGAAAAAGCTTTAGCATATCCATACGAGGGATCGAGGAATCTTCAATACGTCTAGATAATGTTTGTGTCCATTTCTCATATGGCTGACCCTTTTCTACTATTGTACCCCCATTGCTTGTAATTGCAAAAGCAGGGCATAAATCATGAATAAAATGGATTCTTTTATATTGATGTAAGGCTCTTGTCGTAACAGGTACAAATAAACTTTGTTGGTGTACCTGTTGCAATAGGGGTGCTGTTGCCTGTGTCATCATACTCATTGCTATTTCGACCTTGTGTTCAACGACGATTGTCTCTGTTGCTGGCGGAAACATCTCCATCATGCGTTTAGAATAAATAAGGGTTCTATCTAAATCAGATGTAAATAATATCATCATATTCTCCTCTATAATTCTTTGATCAAACCACAACATGCATAGGACATATTCGAATACTCTTCAACCAATACATTTTTTTCTTGGGCTAATAATAAAATATGTTTCAATTCATGCATGTACTGTGGGTTAATTAAAATCTTCCAAGGTATTCTTCTCAGCAAAACTCTTGTCGTTTCCCCAACACCTGGCTTAATGAAATGAATATTATCAATACCAAAATCTCGTTGAATTGTTTGCACGGACTTCATACCCTCCCAAGTAATTGGAGAGATTTCTTGCTCTTGAATTTGTTGCACAATTTTACTCTGTACTTGTTCAAAACATGTGACGATACGCTCTATGTACAGATTGGAGACATCTATTGCCTCTAATTCTTTGTAGTATTTTGCACCATGAAAATCGTTTGCATCCATAAACTGCAAATTTAATACCGTTCTACTTACTAATCCAGATACAGTGGAATTTAAACAAGCAGATGGTATTAAAAAATCCTCACGAGTTCCATAAATAGCTGCACAATGGCCAGGATCAGCCAAAACAGCTAAATCGGCACTTAACTGTTCTTGGTATTGTAAATTAAACTTTTGGCAGGATTGAATTAATTCATTGGTAATTGCCCCTTTTCCTGTCCAACCATCAATAAATTGCAGACTTCCTAGAGGATGCTGTGTCAAAATATAACGAATTGCCATTTCATCAAACCCACGACCTCGCAGTATAGAGATGGAGTAGTGTGGAACATTCACATGATAATGCATGGCTATATACCGTTTGATTAAAATACCAATGGGTGTACCTGCACGAGCTAAACTCACAAGAATTAAATTTTTTAATCCTCTATTTTCAATGATTTGTTCTGCCACTACTCCAACGGCGATTGCTATTCTTTCTGCATGAACATCTAGCGCTTTATAAAAAAGATTCATGTAGGTATCCGATGGTTGCTTCTCCACTGGCAGCATTTCCGAATAATGTATACCCGATTGAATGAGTAGTTCACGTTTCTCATTATCCATTTCAAGGAATGCACTTCCAATATCACGCAATAAAAAAATAACGTCCTCTGGTGCATAACTCCCCATTTTATCTGGCTGCAAAGTCGATATCATCGTTCTACCTCCAATTCATGCATACTAATTACATATACTTTGGCGTTAGTGGCTTCTTGTAATGCCTTTACCACACGAGCAACTACCTCTTTACTTGCTATACGTTCCACTAAGAAAAAAAGTTCCGTGTAAGACTGGCTTTGAAGATTATATAAAAAATTAGTGACCCCGTTATTTTCTGGACTTTCAAAGGCTATTTTATCGTTAATCGTATATCCTAAATCATCTGTACAATAGATTGGACTACGAGTAGTTGACTGAAAATAAACATCATTCCCTAAATAAGAGGCAATTTGCATAGGAACATACATGAACTCACCCGTGCCAATAACAAGCGCTGGCCCATTTGTTCTTAGCTCTTGTATTTGCATAGCAATAGCTTGTATCGTTTGCTTTTGGTCAACATGCTGTTTTGACGTGAGCATAAATCTCCCTGTTGCTAGTAAATAGGGATGCTTATTTATTAATCCATTCTCCGCAACAGATCGATAGGATTTGCGATCAGCAGATACTTGAATCGGACAAATATCCATATCTCGTGCAATCTGTGTTAGTAAGTTAGGTTGTGTACTGGTTAAGCTTGGAATGCCTGAACAGTAAAAATTCCCACACATAATGGAGATGAATTCTATAGAGATATCCCATTGTACTTCTAACTGCTTAAAGATTGTTTGCTGCTGTTGGGAACGCCAATCTAAAATAGATAGTACCGCATATTGTCTCACTAAAGGAAATTTCTGTCTTAATGTCTCAATCATATTAATGACCGTATTTCCAGTAGTAATCTCATCATCAATTAACACAATGCGCTTAGCTTGCAGTAAAAGTTCTGGTTCCTCCGTATAAATTCTATGGCTTGTCGCATGTGAATGTTCTTCCTCAAACGTAACAAATGGCTCAAAATCTAGCAGCACTTCACGTGTTGTGTGGATATACATAGCATTCGAGTGAAAGGTATTAAATACTGCGTGTCCAAGTGCTGTTGCCGTCTCAGCAAAGCCAATAAATAATGTTTCATCCGTTAATTCTAGGGTTCCTTCTATGGATTTTTGTACTTCATCCAAATTAGATTCATCTTTTAAAGCTGTAACGACAGACGAAGCCATTACCTTTTGTCCAGTAAGGTGCTGCTGATATAGCATAGCTAAAAGAGTTCCTGTCAGTAAAGGGATTTGCGGACGGACAGCCAAATGTTTGCCTAGTACCGTGCTTACAAACAAAAATTGTCTCTTCTTATTAATCCGAGCCGCCATTCTAAACAAGTCGGTTAGCGCAAAATTATGTGGATTGTAGGTAATTTCAATATCAATTGAATAATTCGGTAAAATGCTTAATTTACTCATTTGTTGTTGCATATACACTACCACCTATTTCAGACTGTAATAACAGTGAAGCAAAATCGACAGATTCATGATAAACACCATAGACATGAGCCTGTTTTAAAATCCGTTGTGCCCATCTCATATGTGGCTTCATTTCATTCATTTTATTAGCATAGTGACTTTTCATAACACCTTTTTGTCCATCATTATTTTCTATAATACTTAGCGCATCTAAGTATTCCTCATACGAAATAGCATAGAGGGCATGCACAACACGGATATGGCTCGGATGAATAATTGTTTTTCCCACTATGCCATTTTGTTTATCCATTAAAACTTCTTTCATTAATCCATCTAAACAATCGTCTAATAATGCTTTCCTTGTATCAAGCGCACCTTTCTCACTGAATGGTGTCACTCTAAGTGCGGGCTTTAATACACGCTGATTATTAAAATACTCCCACACAGGCCCAGAAATAATAAAACCATCTTCCTCACGGCCTAATATATTAACAATATCTGCAATACAATCGCGAATGACACTAATATCATAAATGGTAGAATCCATACGGCGTCGAATTCCGTAAATGCCACAAAAATCGGTAGCACCAATTCGTACATTTAACACACGGGCTTTGTATTGATGTAGAACTGCTTTAATGTCTAATAACGCTTCCATGCGAGATTCCTTATATAGGACCTCACGACTTTCTAAAATTGGCATACCATATAAAATTAAATCATTTTCTAAAATGGTTTGTTCAAGCAACTCGAAATAACGAGCACCCTGTTCTGCTGTAAATTTCGGAAAGACATAGCCAGTTAATATTTCTTGCTTTTTTCCTAAAACAGTTGTTAGCTTTTGAAATTGCTCAACATGACGTACTCGAACAAAAAGTAAAGGGAGCTCCTGAAGTAATAGCTGTTTTTGCTGATAGAGTGCATATAATTCACTAATATCCTCTATCAGCTTAGCTTCACAATCTACTAACTCTGCATCTCCAACTGCATCCTCCAAATCAATGACGAGTGATGTGAGTTCCTTATATTTTTGTGATCGGATCAAGCTCACAATCGTAGGCATGGAAGCTGGCATATACAAAGTCGCACCTAAGGCATATGACAAAATATCCGACGTTTCCCATTTTGTAAACGGCTGTGGCTTCTTATAAAAAATCGTCTCTGCTTCTGTTGCAAAGTGTTGCATCTAATCCTCTCCCCAGTAACTATGCCTTTTGTGAAAAAAGCACTGTATCAGCCTGTTCCATACAGACTAATACAGTGCCTTGTTTACACTGCTGTTTTCTTTTTCAACTTGTAAACCACAAATGTCAATAAGAATTTAGCTATTAAAATAATAACGAAAATTTCATGCGAAGGATGGTAGCCCCAAAATACTAACACATATTTTCAGTGCATTACGATAAGCCCTTGTTACATCTGCTAGTGTTAAAACTGTGCATATGTATTGAATATCTCATTTAATACATCTACACCCGCTCCTTTACCATGCCCCTATGTCCCATAGTTACTGTAGGCCATATGCATTGATTAAAGCAGCTAGTCCACCCTGGTAACCTGAACCTACTGCAGCAAATTTCCACTCACCATTATGTCGGTAAAGCTCACAAAATACTACAGCCGTTTCAATACTGAAATCTTCACCTAGATCGTAGCGCAATACCTCTGACCCCGACTCTTCGTTCGTCAATCGTACATAGGCATTTAAGACTTGCCCGAAGTTTTGATGACGTCCCTCAGCATCGTAAATAGTAACCGTCACTACAATTTTTTCAATTTGAGGTGATACTTGCTTTAAGTTGACAAGAATTTTTTCATCATCCCCATCCCCTGCACCTGTACGATTATCTCCTGTATGGACAACAGATTGGTCTGGGCTCGCTAGATTATTATAGAAAATAAAGTCCTGTTCATTCCGACATTTACCTGAAGCATCTAGTAAAAATACAGATGCATCCAAGTCAAAGTCTTGTCCACCATCAAATTGCTTTACATCCCAGCCTAAACCAATGCCAATGCTATTTAAGCCTGGATCTTGCTTTGTTAAATCAATACGTTGCCCTTTACTTAATTGTATAGCCATTCAAAAATCTCCCTTTCTGTCCAAAGATGAAATTTTAGTTTACACTTAAGCCATAATCATTACATAAAGCAGCTAAGCCACCTTGATAGCCTGCACCAATCGCATTAAATTTCCATTCTCCGTTATGACGATATAATTCTCCTACAACAATAGCTGTTTCGATACTGAAATCCTCGCCTAAATCATAGCGAATAATTTCTTCGTTGGAAGCAGCATTCATAATACGAATATAGGCATTAGACACCATACCGAAGTTTTGACTGCGAGACTCTGCATCATGAATGGTTACTGTGAAAGCTAGTCGCTGAACATGGGCAGGTACTTGAGTTAATGCCACTTTCACCACTTCATCGTCACCTTCGCCTACACCTGTTAAATTATCGCCTGAATGCTCAACTGAACCATTGCCACCTGTAGTGTTGTTATAGAAAATAAAATCATTTTGATCTGCAACTTTACCTGTATCAGCAAGTAAAAATACAGAGGAGTCTAAGTCAAAATCATGACCACCATCATATTTATTTGTATCCCAGCCTAAACCTACAACAACATTCGTTAATCCTGGATTTGTTTTAGTTAAATCTACCTTCTGACCTTTTTGTAGTGAAATGCCCATAATTTTTATTCCTCCTAGTTAGTCAATTATTTATTGATATCTTCGAACAACGTCGCCAAGCTTTATGTCATTTGTTCCCGTACCAACCGCAGCAAATTTCCATTCGTTATTATGACGGTAAATTTCTCCACATACTAACGTCGTTAAATTCGAATAATTATCAGTTAAATTATAGCGAATTAATTCGCTTCCTGTCCTGTCATCATATACACGAATATATGCATTTTGAATCATACCGAAGTGTTGATTGCGACCTGCCGCATCATAAATGTTTACAACAAACACAAGCTTGTTATATTGCGAAGGTACAGACGATAGTTCAATTGTAATTACCTCATCATCACCATCGCCATCACCTGTCAAATTATCACCTGAATGTCGAACAGAACCGCAGCTACTTGTTAATTTCCCGAAATAAACAACATCGTCACCCGCTACAACCTTATCATCTTGTAACATTAATACTGAAGCATCACAGTCGATACTTCTGCCACTGCCACTATTTCTGCTAGAAAATAAACCACCTAAAAAGCCGCCACTTTTCTCTTGGCCTACAGGGTCCCACCCTAAACCAACTTTAATTTTATTTAATCCTGCGTTACCCTTTGTTAAATCAACTCTTTGTCCTTTTTGTAAATTAATCCCCAATTCTAACACCCTCCTAAAATATGTATTTCAGTCGAAAGATTTTATGGTAAGCAATAATCTACTAAGCTAAAAGATTTCTACTTAAATTAAGTCTAAAATAACGTGACAAAAAATTCAATTAATGGCTCCGAAAAGGTGTTTTCTCTTATTTTTGAAAGCCCCTCATGTCTTTTTCTATACTATAGAACGTTTTTGTAGTAAAAATGTTCCTTTTATATCCATTGGTCCACGCAGCTAAAAAAACCTTCTAACTTGTAGAAGGCTATTGTTCCTAATTACTAACTTTTCATTTTTGGATCAAGTGCATCTCGTAGTCCATCCCCCATTAGATTAAAGCCTAAAACTGTTAACATAATAGCTAAACCAGGGAAAATCATCGTCCACGGAGCATTTAATAAAAACTTCCGTGCATCCGCTAACATTTTGCCCCATTCTGGTGCTGGAGCTTGAGCCCCTAGCCCAAGGAAACCTAATGCTGCCGCTTCAATAATGGCTGTCGCAATTGCTAGTGTTCCCTGTACAATTATTGGGGTTATGGAATTCGGCAAAATATGTGAAAATAGAATTCGTGCATCACGCATGCCAATTGCTTTTGCCGCTACTATATATTCCTCTTCCTTGACACTTAAAACTTTAGAACGGATTAAGCGCCCAAAATTCGGTACGTTAATAATAGCAATGGCGATTAATGCATTTTGTAAAGATGGACCCAGCACTGATACTACTGCAATCGCTAGTAGCATACTAGGGAAAGCTAGCATAATATCAAAAATACGTGAAATTATCGTATCGATCCATTTTCCATAATAACCTGCAATGATGCCAAGTAAACTACCAATTATCACGGACAAAATAACAGAAAAAAAGCCTACCCATAGCGATATCCTTGCACCGTGAATAATCCTCGAAAAAATATCCCGTCCAAAATCATCCGTTCCAAACCAATGATCAGCGGATGGTGCCAGTAAGCGCTTCGTTAAATCTTGTTCATTGATGCCCTGCGGTGCAATGAACGGACCAATGACAGCCAGTAAAATGAAAAATATAACAATTCCTGCTCCCACAAGGGATACTTTACTCTTTTTAAAACTACGCCAGCCTTCGAGCCATGGACCTACTGCCTTTTCTCGAGCTGGTGCTACTTCTTTTTTTATATCGATTGCTCCAGTCATCATTGCAACTCCCTTCTATTTGTATTTAATCCGTGGGTCGACTACTGTGTACAGTAAATCCACGATTAAGTTAATCATGATGAAAATAAATGCAACGATGAGAATACCTGATTGAATAACAGGATAATCCCTGAAGCCAATCGCATCATAAATATAACGACCAATTCCTGGCCAACTAAAAATCGTCTCTGTTAGAATGGCACCACCTAGCAGTAATCCAGTTTGTAGACCAATTACCGTTAACACAGGAATAACCGCATTCTTTAATGCATGCTTATAAACAACGATAAACATTTTTTGTCCTTTTGCTCTTGCCGTCCTTACATAATCTGAACGCATAACTTCCAGCATAGAAGACCTTGTGATTCTTGCAATGATAGCCATCGGAATCGTTGCAAGTGCTACTCCTGGTAATATTAATCGCTTTATGACTTCGATGAATTGATCAAAGCGGCCTTGAATGAGTGTATCTAGTAAATAAAAATGGGTTATGGCGGTAATTGGATTTCGCACATCTTCTCGACCAGATGTAGGCAGCCAACCAAGCTTACTACTAAATGTCCATTGCTCCATCAATCCAAGCCAGAACACGGGTACAGAAACACCGATTAACGCTATGATCATCGCTGTATAATCAAACCAAGAATTTTGGAACCATGCAGAAATAATGCCAGCATTCACACCAATAACGATCGCAATAATCATCGCAAATAATGCAAGTTCGGCTGTTGCTGCTAAGTATGGGAAAATTTCTTCTGATACAGGTAGTTTCGTACGTAGGGAAACTCCTAAATCTCCCTGAAAAATACCCCCTAAGTAACTAAAATATTGTGTATACCACGGCTTATCTAATCCTAAACTTGCGTTTAACGCCTCGACCGCCTCTTTTGTTGCCTGTTGTCCTAAAATAACCTGTGCTGGATTTCCAGGGATTGCTCGTATCAACATAAAGACGATAAAAGTCATTCCAAGCAAAACTGGGATTAGTTGAAGTAAACGTCTCCCCATATAGTGAAGCATTTTCATCACCTCTCTATGATTTTCATAATCTACTGTGAAGTCTTTATATACTGTTGAAAGGTTGAGCCTTCACTAAACGGTTTTGAATGTTTAGTTGAATTCTTTCATACAGGAAATAATCATTATCTTTACTTGAAAAGAATCTGCGAGATTTCCACGGCTTACCCGCAGAAAAGCAAGCAGATTCTTCACATTTTTTTGTTCAATTAAAAAATGATGAAATTTACTATTGAATATCTACTGCATCTAAACGGTCAGAGCCAGTAGGATGCGCAATGTAATTTGTAACTTTCTTGTTAGCAGCTAAAATTGGAATAGAGTGAGCAAGTGGAACCCATGGAGCATCCTCAGAAATAATTACTTGAGCTTGCTTATAAAGTTCATTACGCTTGTCTTCATCGATCTCAGTTTGAGCAGCTGTTAATATCTTGTGTAATTCTGGATTATCATAGAACGTATAGTTATTAGAACCAATATTATCGGCGTCTAATAACGTGTATAGGAAGTTATCCGCATCCCCATTATCGCCTGTCCAGCCAAGTAGGAATGCATCCGCTTCACCATTTTGAGCTTTTTCTAAATACGTAGCCCATTCAAATGACACAATTTTAGATTTAATACCTACGTCTTCTAAGTTCTTTTGAATCGCTTCAGCCACTTTTTGTCCGTCTGGCATGTATGGACGTGGTACTGGCATTGCCCATAGCTCAATTTCCTTGCCATCATAACCTGCTTCAGCAAGTAATGCTTTCGCTTTTTCAGGATCATACGTATAGCCTGTCACTTCATCGTTATAACCAGAAATTACTGGTGGCATTGGGTTTTTCGCTGGTTCAGCTAGCCCTTCATAAAACGCATCCACTAATGCTTGTTTATCAATTGCATAGTTGACTGCTTGACGTACTTTTACATTATCAAAAGGTGGACGTGTAACAGTTAAACCAAGGTAACCAACGTTCATAGATGGACGTTCGATTAACTGTAAATTTGCATCGCCTTCAATTGTTCCTTTATCAGAAGGACTTAAGCCATCAGCTACATCAATATTGCCTGCTAATAAATCATTTAAACGTGCTGAGTTTTCTGGAATAGAACGATAAATTACTTTATCTAATTTAGGATAGCCATCAATATAGTAATCTGGGTTTTTCTCAATTGTGATTGAATCATTACGTACCCAGCTAACAAACTTGAATGGACCTGTTCCTACAGGATTTGCAGATAAACCTTCTTCATCTGCTTCAAATGCTGTTGGAGAAGCAATTGCAAATGGAGACATTGCTAAATTTTTCAAAAATGGTGCTTGAGGTTGACTTAACTTAAAGACAACTGTGTAGTCTCCCTCTGCAGTTACAGATTCAATTACTTGCTTGTCACCAACGACAAATTGCGAACTAAAGTAAGGATGTTTATCCGCACCTGTTTTCCAACGTTCAATATTCTTAACAACAGCCTCAGCATTGAAATCTGTGCCATCATGGAATTTCACACCTTCTTGTAGCTGGAAAGTATACGTTAAACCATCCTCTGATGCCTCCCATGATTTGGCTAAGCCTGGTTGAATTGTTACATCTCGTTCACCAAAGTTTACAAGTGTTTCATAAATATTAGCTGTCACTGTGAAGGATTCACCGTCTGTAACAACAGCAGGGTCAAGTGCTACAGAATCTCCACCACGACCATAGACTAAAATTTTTGGTTCTCCACTGCTAGCTGTATCGCCACCAGTTGAAGTATCTTTACTACCCGTATCCTTGTTATCTGAGCCGCCACATGCTGCTAAGATTGTCGAGAGAATAAGGAGTAGCATTACACCTAAAGTCCAAAACTTCTTTTTCTTCATCGAATTTCCCCCTATGAGTTTTTATATCATTTAATGTTGTAGTGCCTCGTAAAGATGGCAAGCAACATAATGACCTGGTTTCACTTCTTGCATTTTAGGTACTACCTGTGAGCACTGATCCTTTTTAAATGGACATCTCGTATGGAATGTACAACCGCTTGGCGGGTTTGATGCACTTGGAATATCTCCAGAAATGATGATCTGTTCCCGTTCAAACGTAGGATCTGGAACAGGAACCGAAGATAAAAGTGCTTGTGTATATGGATGAAGCGGTTCAGCATATAAGTCCTCACTCGCTGTCAGCTCAACTAATTTACCTAAATACATAACGCCAACTCGATTACTGATATGACGTACAACCCCTAAATCATGGGAAATAAAAATATAAGTTAGCTTTAAATCCTTTTGCAGCTTTTGCAATAAATTCAAAACCTGTGCCTGAATGGACACATCAAGTGCAGATACTGGCTCGTCCGCAATAATTAAGCGTGGATTGGTCATCAGGGCTCTAGCAATGCCGATACGTTGCCTTTGCCCTCCACTAAATTGATGCGGATAGCGCTTGATATGATACTCATTCAATCCAACAATCTCAAGTAGCTCCAACACTTTCTGTTTTCGCTCTTTGGCATTACCTATCCCATGAACAATAAGGGGCTCCTCTAAAATTTTGCCAATGTTATGGCGAGGATTTAGTGAGGCATAGGGATCCTGAAAAATCATTTGAATATCTCTACGTGCCTTCCTCATTTCATTGTTGGATAATTCTGAAATCATTTTACCTGCGAATTCTATTTTACCTCCAGTTGGCTCTAGTAAACGCATTAATAAGCGACCCGTTGTGGATTTACCACAGCCTGATTCGCCAACAATTCCTAATGTTTCTCCTTCAAATACTTCAAAGGAAACATCATCTACAGCCTTTACATCCCCGGCATGTGAATTAAGGACTCCCTTTCGAATCGGAAAATATTTTTTTAATCCCTCAACCTTTAATAACGCTTTCGACACGTTGCTCCACCTCCTGCTTCTCTAGTAAAAAACATCTCGATTTATGATTCTCTGCTGCTTCAAATAAAGGTGGTGTTTCCTGTAAACAACGTTCCATTGCATATTCACAGCGTGCCGCAAAACGACAGCCTACCTGAATACTTCCTGGTTTCGGTACACTTCCAGGAATGGAGTATAAATTTTCCTTTTTATAACGCATGTCAGGTACTGATTGAATGAGTCCTTGTGTATAGGGATGTTTAGGATTAGTGAAAATTTCATGAATCGGCGCCTCTTCCACTATTTGTCCTGCATACATAACAATCACTCGCTCACAAGTTTCCGCGACAACCCCCAGATCATGTGTAATTAACAACACAGCTGTATTCAATCGTTTATTTAAGTCTTTCATAAGCTGTAAAATTTGGGCTTGTATCGTAACATCCAATGCAGTTGTAGGCTCATCCGCAATCAATACTTGAGGGTCACAGACAAGTGCCATAGCAATCATCACACGTTGACGCATACCGCCAGACAGCTGATGTGGGTAGTCCTTTAGCAATTCCTCAGCACGTGGTAGACCTACCAATTTCATAATTTCAACCGCTCTTGCAAACGCTTCCTTTTTTGACCATTTTGGATTGTGGATTAATATAGCTTCCTTTAACTGATCACCAATCGTGAACAAAGGGTTTAGCGAAGTCATCGGCTCTTGGAAAATCATTGCAATGTCTTTACCACGTATTTTTTGCATTTGTTTGTCCGTACATTTAGCAATATTTTTGCCATCTAGCAAAATTTCTCCACCAGTTATTTTACCTGGTGGTGATGGAATTAATCCCATGATGGACAGCGACGTAACACTTTTACCACTTCCCGATTCTCCTACAATCCCTAAAATTTCTCCTTCATGGACAGAAAAATCGATATCGTCTACAGCAGGAATTTGCCCATTATCTGTGAAAAAGGTTGTTTTCAAACCTTTTATTTCTAGTAGTTTTTTCCTCATGTGTAACGCCCCACCCTACCTATATTTTACTCAAATGTATAATAATATTAATAGAATACTATAACTTTCGTTAAATTCCTTATTTTCAGATAATTCTAACTAAAAATCATTACTCTTTCAATCATTAATATTCTGCAAATTACATAGAATTTCTACAATAATCGCCTTCGATAATAATAAAATCTTATAAAGAGATAATTTTTTACATTTTTCAAAAAAAAATAGCCTTCCATTTTCGAATAAATGAAAGACTTTTTTTGAAAAAATTCTTAAACCATGTATTTTACGGAAAATTTTAATCTAAATGCTGTACTTGGAATAAATTATAATATGTCCCTTGACTGTCCATTAGCTGTTCATGTGTTCCACTTTCAATTAATTGACCATGATCGATGACGAATATCTTGTCAGCATGGGTAATTGTAGAAAGACGGTGCGCAATAATAATAGTTGTTCGTTCATGAGCAAGCTTGTCTAATGATTCTTGAATCAGTGCTTCACTTTCTAGATCTAATGCAGAAGTAGCCTCGTCAAGGATTAAAATTGGTGGATTTTTTAAAAACACACGCGCAATGGCAACTCGTTGTTTTTGTCCGCCAGAGAGCTTTACTCCTCTTTCCCCAACCTTTGTGTCATAACCATTAGGCAGACTCATAATAAAGTCATGGGCATTTGCCGCTTTCGCTGCTTCGATGACCTGTGCATCTGTTGCATCTGGTTTCCCCATTAAGATATTCTCTTTGACAGAGTCACTAAAAAGTATATTGTCTTGCAGGACAATACCAATTTGAGATCGTAAAGAATGTAAAGTAACATCCCGTACATCTTTTCCATCAATGGTCACTTTCCCGCTTGTTGTATCATAAAAGCGAGGAATTAAACTGATAATCGTTGACTTACCACCACCACTCATCCCTACAAAGGCAACAGTCTCCCCAGGATTTATCGTTAAATCGATAGCATCTATAATAGGTGAGCCAGTTTCTTCATATTGGAAGGATACATTGTGAAAGCGAACCTGCCCATTTGCACGTGGGAGTTCACCAGCATAGTCCTTATCCTTCACTTCATAAGGCTCATCTATTAAATCGAACATTCGATCCATTGAAGCGATTGACTGCGTTAAAGTTGTGGACGAGCTAACAAGTCGACGAAGTGGGCCATACAGACGTTCAATATAAGCAATAAAAGCAACCATTGTTCCAACTGAAAGTGACCCATTTATTACTTGATAGCCCGCATAGGCTATAACTAGTAATGGCGCTACATCTGTAATGGTATTCACGACAGCAAATGATTTTGCATTCCACTTTGTTTGATCAAGCGCTTTTTCTAAAAACTCACCGTTTGCTGAATCGAACAATTTTTGTTCATGCTTTTCTAAAGTAAAGCTTTTAATAATGCTCATACCAGCTACACGTTCATGTAGATAGCTTTGTACACCTGCAAGAGCTTGAGATCGTTTCCGTGTTAAATCTCTCAATTTGCCAAAAAAGTACTTCACACTGAAAGCATAAAATGGAAATGCGATTAACGCTACTAGTGTTAACTTAACATCCATGGTTAGCATAATGGCAATCGCAATTACAATTGTCGCCAGATCTAACCAAACATTCATTAAACCCGTCATGACAAAGGTTTTTGTTTGTTCAACATCATTAATTACTCTTGAAATAACATCTCCTGCTCGTGTATTGGCATAGTACCTTAAGCTTAAACGCTGTAAATGTGCATAAATTTCCTTACGAATATCAAATAGCACCTTGTTGCTTACGTGTTGTGCAAAATATTGTCGATAATATTCAATAGGTGGACGGATAATAAAGAATACAATAATAGTGCCACCTAGCCAATAAAATAGTTCTTTTGTTTTTTCTACATCTGTTAAGTCATCTGCTGCAATAATATCGTCTAGCACAATCTTAATGAGCAGTGGAATAAATAGTGGAATAGCAAATTTTACTATACCAATGATAATCGTTAAAATAATTTCCCATGTATAGGGTTTAACAAAGCGCATATATCGCTTAATGCTTCCCAATTTATCATCACATCCTTACAAAAGAAACAGACATTCGAAGATGAATGCCCTATGTATTATAGCAATATTTTGATTAAAATACAGTTATGATGACTTTATAGCGGACTATTTTACCTTTGCCTTAACAACACTCTGTTCCCCTCCAATAAAAAAACACCTATTAGTTAAACTAATAGGTGTCATGATTGATCATCTGACTGCATATCAAGCTGGAACTTGTAACGATTTGTCCAGACATCGATGAAATCGGGTGCAAATGGTCCTCTTTTTTGTTGAATCCAGCTTATTAATTTATCGACATTGCGCTTTAAAATCTTATCTATGACATCAGGATAAGACATTTCCTTACGATGGAGCTCATATTCATCCTCGTCTAAAAGGGTATAAGACATGTCAGGAAAAACTTTAATATCTAAATCATAGTCGATATATTTAATGGCATTATTATCGAAAACAAATGGTGAGCTTAGATTGCAATAATAATACACACCGTCTTCACGTAGCATACAGATGATATTAAACCAGTGTTCCGCATGGAAGTAGCAAATCGAAGGCTCTCTCGTTAGCCATGTACGACCATCGGATTCTGTCACAAGTGTCCGTTCATTCGCACCGATTACGATATTTTTCGTTCCTTTTAAAACCATCGTTTCTTGCCAAACACGGTGGATACGGCCATTGTGCTTATAACTATGTATTTGTATCGTTTCTCCTTCTACCGGTAATGCCATTTTGTTAGCCCACCTTTTCGTCTATGCTACCTAAATCTAGCAGTCTCTAGTATATTATAGCAATGTGTACGCGAAAGGTGTAGTTAGAAAACCACAAATTTCACTACGCTATTTTGAATTTGTATAAAATTTAGTCAATTATAAGCGAATTTTATTATAATGTCAGCGTTGATGGGATTTTTTAGTTAATGCTATAGAGGATTTCCTTTTATGCTGACGATTTACTTACCTAAACAATTTGAAAGGGGCTGTCTTTTTCATCTTTTCGGATTTAAGACAGCCCCTTAGAGGTAAATGCAATTATGCAGTTACAAAGTGTTACTCACCTAAATCTTGGTTAGTTTTTGAGAAACGGCCAGAAGCTGGAGCTTTCTTTTGCTCTGCTTTCGCATTTTGCTTTTGTACTTCATTTACATCCGTTTCATAACCAAACTCTTCACTTTGACGTTGCATGTTTTTATTCGGTTGGAAATTTTGGTTGTTTTGTTTTTTCATCATTCATTCACCTCCACGCTAGTTATTGTGTACGGAGGTGATGACTTTTATGCTCATGTATCAATGATTTTAAGAAGGTTTTATTTTCCTGCCGTTTGCTTTTTTACTTCATCCCAAATTTTTAGCATAGGCACAGGCATCGGTAAAAGTTCTATTTGCTCACGATTTAGCCAATCACCTAGCTCAGTCGATTCGCATTTTATATAATAGCTATTTAAATGCCAAGTTAAATGTGAAAAAACATGTTTAAATGTAAGTAATTCATGTTTGGCTTGGACAATTACTTTATATTCCATTGTAAAGTTTTCTACCGAAGATTGGCTTGTATCAATCATTGGAAATTGCCATAGATTAGCTAGCAGGCCTTGCTCAGGACGTTGTTGCATTAAAAATTGTCCTTTGTCATTTTCATATACGAGAACATCATATGTGAGATGCTTCATTTTTATCTTTTTTGATTTGACAGGTAATTTTTCTGGTTCTCCCTCATTAAAAGCTGTGCAATACTCTCTGACTGGGCATAATAAACATTTTGGAGAGGTAGGTGTACAAATAAGTGCACCCAGCTCCATTAAGCCCTGGTTAAACGATGAAGCATGATCAGGATCAATTAGTTCCTCAACCGCACTTTCGAAAATTTTCTTCGTTTTGGGAATAGCTATATCTTCATGTATATCAAGCACTCTACTTAGAACCCGCATAACATTACCGTCAACTGCATGTTCAGGCTTATTATAGGCAATACTTAAAATAGCACCTGCAGTATAGGGACCAACACCTTTTAATTTAGATATTTCATGGCGATTGTCAGGTACTATACCACCGTAATTTTCTATAACCTCACGAGCACCTGCTTGTAAATTGCGAGCACGAGAATAATAGCCAAGACCTTCCCAATGCTTTAATAAGTATTCTTGGGGTGCTTCTGCAAGCAAATCTAATGTTGGAAAACTTTCCATAAAGCGATTGTAATAAGGAATAACTGTGTCGACACGTGTCTGTTGTAGCATCACTTCAGATACCCAAATTTTATAAGGATCTGTTGTGTGTCTCCACGGTAAATCACGCTTCTCTGTGTTAAACCAGTCAACTAATGATTGTCGAAATTCTGTTACATATGGGTAATTCACAGTGACCTCCGTTGTTTTTACGATTTAATTTATGATGAAAAGGGTATACAATGAAGAAAAGAATATTCGTGGAAGATCGACAATAATCGTCGCTTTCGCACGAGTGTCAGAATATTTCAATATACCTTTTATTATGTTCGAAATAAAGTTGTATGCACATTGTACTCGATTTTAATGCATACTAGGAGTGGATATTTTTGGATTCAGGTACACATTTCGTTATGGGTATTGCCCTTGGCGGTCTTGCATTAGCTGACCCTGTAGTAGCCAATCATTCAATGACTTTTACAGCAGTAATGGCAGGTACAATTATTGGCTCACAAGCTCCAGATGTCGACACTGTGTTAAAACTACGTAATAACGCCATCTATATCAGACATCATCGTGGAATTACACACTCACTACCAGCTGTAGCTATATGGCCTATTTTAATTACAATTGTTTTATCACTGATTTTGCAAGATGTGAATGTGTTACATTTATGGCTTTGGACATTTTTAGCTGTTGCACTTCATGTTTTTGTCGATATTTTTAACGCGTATGGTACACAAGCAATTCGACCTTTCTCTCGAAAATGGGTTGCGTTAGGTGTCATTAATACCTTCGATCCCATCATTTTTACCTTACATTGTGTAGGTATTGTGTTATGGGCATTTGGTACAAATCCAGTATGGACATTCAGTATCATGTACGTGGTTATCGTGATTTACTATATTTTACGATTTGCTGTGCAAAAAGCAGTAAAAAACGCGGTGCATCATACTATTCAAGATGAAGAATATGTCATTGTAGCACCTACTATGCGCTTCTTCCACTGGCGAATCGCAGCAAAGTCAAAAACTCATTATTATGTTGGCCGTGCTTATGGAAGGACTGTTAATATTTACGATAAATTCGAAATTAAGCCTTTGCCTAAAACTGCGCTTGTAGATGCTGCAATGAAAGATCCTAACTTAGCTGCATTTGTGTCTTTCTCTCCTATGTATCGATGGGAGATTTCCGAGCTTGAAAACGGCCTAATAGAAGTAAGGTTAATCGATTTGCGTTACCGTAGTGACAATCGCTATCCTTTCGTTGCCGTAGCACATTTAAATGATGCGAATGACATTATTACGTCTTACACAGGCTGGATTTTTACAGAAGATAAGCTCCAGAAAAAACTACAAATTGGTGCGAGTAATTAAGCAGTAAACCCTGACCAATATTGGTCAGGGTTTTTATTATTGTACCATATCATCACTAGCATCTAGTAAATGTATATACTTCGGATTGCGCCCTGCAAAAGCATGTAGTTTATCACCATAGCTTGCAATTAATTGACGAACAAGATTTTCTGTATACTCTGCCCCACGATAATCATACCCTGCTTTCGCGGCAGTTGATTCAAAGTCACTCCATAACAACTCCACCCAAACCTGTGCCCGTCCAACAGACATCTGAGGATTCTTTGCAAGTAACTCTTGTGTTAGTTTCTCAATTTTTTCATCCATTTATTTGCCCACCTTTACTGGTGAAAGGATAGATACTGGTAGTGCCTCTTGGTACTTGTCTCCACCTAAACGATGACCCCAAGCAAAGCGACCCTTCAAATAATCTACTTGGAAAAACTCATTATCTGAACCATCAATACGATACATTTCTCCTGGAACGATTGTATCAAGATCCACTAAATAAGCCGCAGCCATTAAAGCTTTGCGTTCATAAACAGCAAACTCATTGATGATCCCTAGCTGTTCTGCCTTTCGAGCTTTCTCTTTTAGAAAAGCAATTTCCTCTCGCAATTCATGTTCAGACATAGCTGCATAATTTTTTTCACTCATTCTTCATTCTCCTTCTCTTCTATAAAACGATCTATTACTTCTATAGGAAAACCCTTTTGATAGAGCGCCTGTTTAACCTTCATTTTTAGCTCATAACCAGTATACTTCGATACGTACTTTTTCCAAACTTTTTCGCCTTGAGCATCAAGTAGCTGCTGCCAGTTGTCATCATCCTGCCCTATCTCAACTTGGCTAAGCACCTCTTCTACAATCGAGAAAGCATACCCTTTTCTTAATAAGTAATCCTGAATTTTGGTCTTAATCTGTGTTGGGGTCTTCTTGCTCTCCGCTCGAACAATTTTCTCTGCCAGTTGCTTCGCCAGTTTTACTTGTTCCTCAAAACTATATGTAGCAAGCACCTCATCCTGCAAGTTTTTCTCAATGCCTTTTTTGATCATGTCTTGTCTAATGGCTCTTGGTCCTTTTTTCATAGTAGCTTTCTTTGTATCAAGAAGAGCCTTTGAATAGTTTTCATCATTAATAAAGCCATAGGATTTTAACTTTTGGATTGCCTCTAACACTACAGCTTCTCCAAATTCTAAGTTGAGCAGTTTTTTCTTAACCTCATGCTCACTTCGCATTTGATATGAAAGGAAGTTTAACCCCTTATTAAATGCCTTACGTATCTCATCTTCATAGGCAATCTCTTGAATTTCGAATTCATCGAGCACCTTTCCCTTTGTTAAACCAAATTGAATTAGAATGGCTTCATCAACCGGAAAAGCATACTCTTCATTTAAATAGATATTATAGCGTTCAGGATTGTTTTTTTGACGTGCAATTTTCGTAATCATACGCATAGCAAACACCTCACTATTATCATTATAGCATTTCTTGATGGGGGATCTGACAATTAGCACGGTTAATTTCCCTTTGTTCGCGGGCATTCCCTTCCTTCCATGGGTAAACTTCCTGATCTGCAATTAATGCCTAAGGATGTTTACTTTTTGCTTACATGATAAACTTATTAGTAAGCGTTTTATTCGAGAAAAGAGGTGCTTGTTATGAAAATAGTGATTGCAGGTGGCACTGGCTTTGTTGGAAAAGCTCTTATACAGCTATTGCAGGACAACGGACATGACATTTTTGTCTTAACGCGTCATGAGTCCAAACTAGAAAATGGCGTTCACTATGTTCAATGGCTACATCAGCAGGAGCAAACTTTGGCCATCTTTGAAGGTGTAGATGCCTTTGTGAATTTAGCAGGTGTTTCATTAAATAATGGTCGTTGGACAAAAAAGCAAAAGAAAGCTATCTATTGGAGCAGAATGAATGCCACACTAGAGATTATACGTATAATGGACATGCTCACGATAAAACCAAAAGTCCTTGTCAATGCTAGTGCAGTTGGTATATACCCGACTTCCACACAAGCCATCTATGATGAAGATTTTGCAAATTACGCAACTGATTTTTTAGGCACTACAGTCCACGATTGGGAGCGACATGCGAAACGAGCAGAAGCATTAGGTTTTCGTGTGGCTCTTGCACGCTTTGGTGTCATTTTAGGTAGAAATAGTGGCGCACTTCCACCCATGCTATTGCCCTATCAAATGCATATAGGTGGAACGATTGGCTCTGGGGAGCAATGGCTTTCATGGGTACATATTGAAGATGTAGCACGTGCTATTTATTTTGCTATTACAAATGAAAATATTCATGGACCATTTAATATAACAGCCCCGCATCCTATGAGAATGAAGGAATTTGGTCAAACGATTGCCGAAGTCATGGGCAGACGTCATTGGCTGCCTGTTCCTAGCTTTGCGATGCGTTTAGCTCTCGGTGAACAAAGCATACTTGTTTTAGAAGGACAACAAGTGCTACCAACCCTATTAGAACAACAACATTTTATATTTAAATACCCTTATTTAAAGCAAGCACTTGAAAATTTGTTAAAGGCTCAAAATAGAAAAAATTAAGTTGGATAATTTTTTAAGTAATTACGCATTCTAATGAAAAAGAAAGGATGCGTTTTTTATGTGGAAACAACATATTGTTGGTGCGGTAATTGCTACTTTTATTATTGCCGCAGGAATTAGCTTTAATCCATTTTTTGCTGCTGGTTCTGATGAACACCATTGGGGTTTTAAACGTGCTAAAAACGGTGAGCAGGCAGAGGCAGGAGCACAGCTCGATCAGTTACTCGACAAATATGGTGCGATTTATAAAGGGAAGGCAGATAAAAAAATTGCCTATTTAACATTTGATAATGGCTATGAAAACGGCTTTACTGAAAGTATTTTGGATACATTGAAAAAAGAAAATGTACCTGCTACTTTCTTTTTAACAGGCCATTACTTAGACAGTGCAAGCGATTTAGTAAAACGTATGGTGAAGGATGGTCATACTATTGGGAATCACTCATATGGACACCCTAATATGGCTCGACTTTCGCCAGATGGCATGCGTGCAGAATGGCAAAAGTTCGATGGCAAGTTACGTGAATTGACAGGCATCGATCGTACAACATACGCTCGTCCACCTGAAGGAATTTTTAATGCAAAAGTGCTAGAGGTGGGCAATGCTGAAGGTTATCGTCATATTTTCTGGTCTGTGGCCTTTAAGGATTGGATGAAGGATGAGCGTCGTGGGGCAGATTATGCTTATAATGCACTTATGGAACAACTGCATCCTGGTGCCGTTATTTTAATGCATACCGTAGCACAGGATAATGCCGAAGCATTACCAATGTTTATTGCAGAAGCTAAAAAGCAAGGTTATACGTTCTTATCGCTTGATGATTTAGTATTAGAATACGAAGATTTCCCTGTTGCTTTGCAATCGCCTGCTCCTTCGCTATAATGGGGAGATGACAATATAGAGCAGGGACGTGGAACGTTTGACGCAGCAAACAACAATGACCGTGGGACAAAAATTCCCACTAACAATAAAAAGGCTAGGCATTAATGGTGAAGGTGTAGGCTTTTATAAACGTAATGTGATATTTGTAAAAGGAGCCATTCCTGGTGAAGAGATCACAGCTCAAGTAACAAAAACACAACGTAATTTTGCTGAAGCAGAGATTTTAGCCATTCGTAAAGCTTCAAAACATCGTCAGGAAGCACCGTGCCCAGTGTACAATGAGTGCGGCGGCTGCCAGCTTCA
This sequence comes from Lysinibacillus sp. OL1, assembly GCF_004332175.1. NCBI lineage: Bacteria > Bacillati > Bacillota > Bacilli > Caryophanales > Bacillaceae > Lysinibacillus > Lysinibacillus sp. OL1. Next base: position 31,260 of record NZ_SJDS01000012.1, read on the forward strand.
GCATATGACCTATGAAAAACAGCTAATAGAAAAGCGAGACATAGTTATACAAGCATTAGAGCGTTATGCCAAACCTTTACTCGAAACAATTGAAGTGCGAAAAACACTTGGCATGGATGATCCTTGGCATTATCGTAATAAAAGCCAATTCCAAGTACGTAAAGAAGGCAAGCGTGTTTACGCAGGTTTATTTGCTGAAGGAAGTAATAAGCTGTTAAACATTAATGATTGCCTTGTTCAACATCCGATCACTTCCAAAATCACCGTTGCCACTCGAAAAATTTTGCAAAAGCTAAATATCACTATTTACGATGGTCGTACGCTAGATGGTTTAGTGCGTACGATTGTTGTACGTACAGGTATTCGTACCGGGGAGACACAAGTCGTTCTTGTCACAACAAGGAAAGAAATCCCTCATTTAGCTGAATTGATTACACGTATTAAAAAAATTGATCCGAGTATAGTATCCATTGCGCAAAATATTAACCGTGAAAAAACATCATTAATCTTCGGTGATGAAACTGTTGTACTTGATGGCAAAGAAACCATTCATGAAGAGCTTGGTGAATTGGCTTTTGATTTATCCGCTCGCGCCTTCTTCCAACTAAATCCAACGCAAACAGTTCATCTTTATGATGAAATTAAAAAAGCTGCTGCTTTAACGGGAAAAGAAACAGTGGTTGATGCATACTGTGGCGTTGGCACAATTGGATTATGGTTAGCGGATAAAGCGAAGGAAGTTCGTGGAATGGATGTCATTCCTGAAAGCATTCAGGATGCTCGTAAAAATGCTCGAAACCATGGCTTCAAGCATACGAAATATGCAGTCGGTACAGCGGAAAGTGTCCTAGCAAAATGGCGCAAGGAAGGATTTACTCCTGATGTGATTACGGTAGATCCACCACGTACAGGACTAGCACCTGAATTTATTCGAACAGTCCTTAAACTAAAACCTAAACGTTTTGTTTATACCTCCTGTAACCCATCCACTTTGGCAAAGGACTTACAACAGTTAACGAAGCTTTATCATGTTGAGTATATTCAGCCTGTGGATATGTTCGCACAAACGGCGCAGGTGGAATGCGTTGCAAAACTTGTTTTAAAAAACAAATAGTATGAAAAGGACGTTTCTTTTAGAAACGTCCTTTTTCTAATGCACAGCACAAGCTGCCTGGTGGATGATGGATGGTCCAGAAAAGTCGATACCTTAACCAATAACCCAGGATTTAAATGATTATTAAATGTTAAATTTTCAGCTTTTATCCAAAGAACTTTAAAACGTAAGCTTTGTACTTTCACCTTTTACCTTTGAGCTTTCAAATCAGTTTAGTTGAAAGTTACCATTGGAGTAAGGCATGTTTTACGTTTTAACTCGCACACATGCCTTGAAGCGCGAGTGACTTTTCGTTTTCCATTTTCGCTAGGACATGCAAATCTTTTTAAACGTGTACTTCAATAAAGGTTGTGGCATTCGACTCTGATAAGACAGCGTCCACCTCTGATTCAAATTCTTCAATCCGATTGCTCAATTTCTCAATTTGTTGTTTAACATTTAGGGGATCAATGATTTCAAACTCATTTCTTTTCATAAATGTTTCGGTATGTAATTTAACTTCCTCTGGTGATTGTTTATCTTTATTGCCCAATATGTTAATTAAATAGGTTTCCAGCTTTGCAGGTAATGCATCATTTTCTTTGGCAACCGTATTGATAGCTGAACGATGCTGATGCTGAATAACTTCTAGCAAATTCTTTTCGTATTGAATGGATTGTTTCCGTTCAATTGCCTCCGCTACAGTCATTTCCTCTTTGCCCACCAACACCTTTGTGTTTGCATTGGACTGCACAACTAGTGCTTTTATTTTATTTCGATAGGAAATTAAACCTAGCACTTTATCATAGGATGCTTGCATTTGTTTTTCATATTCAGGAATGTCTACACCATTAATTTTACGATTGCTTTTTCGATTAGCTACGACTGCGCTAACCTCATTTGTTGCTGCTTCAATTCGTAGAGTCAGCATTTTTAATTCTGTTAAAGCACGGTGGATGGATAGTTTTTTCATTTCTGTCATGATAAAAACCTCCTTTTTAAGCAAGTGTTCCTTTATTATAAATAGAAAGATAGATAATGTCCAAAAATACCCATTTTATTTTTTATTGCTTTCATTAGAACATGTCTGTATAATAATTTTCTAGGTGCCAAACCTATGTAACTTGGACGGAACATCCTTGTTACGCAAAAAACGCCATAACAGCACGGATTTGCTGGGCGTTTTTTGTTTTTTGAGCGGGAGATGAGCCCCGCTCTTTTTATTTTGCCATCGTTGGTTGTTGATGCATGCGGCGTCCAAATATAAATAAAACGATTGCAACGGCTAGCAAAAGCATAGCCACAAGTAAAAGGAAGCTATAATTTTTTACATATTCTAAATAAACTCCACCTAAAAATGGACCTGTTAAGCTACCAATACTTAAAGCAATTCCGCATAGTAAATTCCCCGTAGGCAGTAGCTCCTTTGGTGTCAAATCAGCCATAAATGTAATTCCTAAAGAAAACATCGAGCCAACCAGCGTACCCGTTAAGAAAAATGCGACCGCCACAGCGAATTGTGAATGCTCTAAAAAACTTGCAATCGCAAAAATAATTGCGCCACCAAATGACCCAATCATCAAAATATTCCTTCTCCCTACTTTATCTCCTAGTGCACCAAGCGGCACTTGCGTTAAAATACCACCAAATGTAAAAACAGATAAAATGATAGGAATCATGCCGACTTCAAAGCCCTTGCGTAGTGCATAGACAGGAAACAAGGCATTTAGTGAAGACTCCAGAAAGCCATAAACAAATGGACCTAAAAAGGCAATCCACCCAAATAAAATAGCCATTTTGTACCGTTGCCACCCTCTGGCATTTAAGTCACCTGTTAAACGCTCAGGCTTTTCATTTTGTAAGAGAAATACAAAGGACCATGCTAATAGGCACATTATTGAAGATACGATAAACGGTAGCGCCTCAGCTATTTCAATTAGCCTCACCATAAGTGGTCCAACAGCAAAACCTATGCTAAATGATAAGCCATAGATGGCCATTCCCTTTCCTAAGCTTTTATGATCTGCTGTACTTGTAATCCATGTTTGTGTCGCATAATGCAAGGCATGATCGCCTACGCCAATTAATAAACGAAGGACAAACCAAAAGGTCACACTTTTCCATAGAGGAAATGCAAGTAAAGACGCAAAAACTAGTGCTCCACCAATTAAAATAATCGGTTTATAGCCCCACCTGCGTAAGGGCTGCTCGATAAATGGTGAAATCAATAATGTTCCTATGTATAAGCCTGTTGCATTCAAGCCATTCAATGCAGAGGATACCCCATCACGTTCAAAAATTATCGAAATAAGCGGTAATAGCATCCCTTGTGAAAAGCCTGATATGGATACAATTATTACTAAAATGGTAAATCTTTTCTTGCTGTAATCTGAGAAGTACGTCATTTTTCCCTCCACTATCTAGTCATTCTTCCAAAGAACAGCATACCAAAAAGCCTTAGCGCTCACCACATGTGATTTTACGCTAAGGCTTAACTAATACTTATCCTCATTTAATTGTATAAACACGATTTTCGGCTTTTGAATATTACCGATTACTTGTTTAAACTCCCTCCTTTTCGAGTTAGCGTTACAGATGACTTTTTTCAATCAGCTCCTTTACTTTATCTTAAAACAACTTTAACATACTTACTCAATATTGTAAATATTCCGTCTATTGTTTTTTTAAAATTAATCTCTTAGTCCTAGGTGTTTCCCTAAACATTGAAATTTAAGCTCAAATCGGCTACGATGAAAGGGATGAAATGAGGTGTACGAATGTCAAAGCCAATCACTAATAAAGAGCAACAAGTAACCTATTTAAAAGAGCGTCTGGAGATGTTTTTAGAAGTATTAGATGCCCTTGATCCTGAAACAGCTGAGATAGAAGATATTGATCGCTTAATCCAAATGATGGATGATTTAGAGGACAAAATGGAGCAATTTCATGCTCGTGAACAATAATGAATAAAAAAACAAGCGAGCATCGTGTGCTCGCTTGTTTTTTAATGGCAATCCCAATTATAAAGTACCTTGCTAAAATCTTTATTCATTAACTCTTCCTCTGTGATAAAGAAATTGCCAACGCCACAATCACCCCAAAGAATATTGTCGCCGACACTATCAATCTGTAACAGCAAAATGATTGAATCTTTATAATCTCCATATGCTCGAGGATCCTCTTGCGTAAAGAATGGATAGCCTCCAATTTTACAACCATCACCAGTCATAGCATCATAGAAGCTGTCTTCTAATGCTTCGTCATCCTCCAAAGCTGTTAAGATGCTAGCATACTTTTCATTGCTTCTAAAATCATCAATCGACATCGGCTCAACGCCTGTAGTAAAGGATAATGCCATTTCACGCTCGACAGGAAAATATAATTCCTCATCATCTATTTCTATAAAAGAAAAGTCTTGTATAAGCTGTGCTTCATCTTGCATAACTTGTTCATGAAATATTACACGAAAGCCTTCTTGTTTTTGTCCATTATCAAAATCCATTCCTAAAACATCGTCATAACCATCAATATAAAACTGCAATATTCCCTCTTCTGGGAAATTGGGTAAATGCATAGGAACCTCTGCAAAGTTAATTTGAGCTAATAGCTTTAACGGTTGTCCCTTCATGTTTTTTGGATATTCCATCGCCAATGGGAAATAAGGATCTCCTGCAAACTTACTTTGAAATAAAGTTGTCTTGCTTATCTCCGTATTAACCATTACAACAGGCTTCATTGTCCCCTCTATTAATGGTCTATATTGCTCGAATGCTTCTGGTAATTCAAGTAAAGTTTTAGCAGCCATGCAAGTTCCTCCTAATATTGGATTTATTCTATTTTAGAACAAACGTTCTGTAAAATCAATACTCTCCTTCTATATTATTAAAATATGCTTTAATTTAGCGGTCTCAGATAAGGACTCTTTTTTTCATTAGTTGAAAAGAGTATAATGTAACGTGGAAATAATCAATTTTTCTATGGGGGGCAATACCAATGAATCTACAAAATTTGGAGAAGAGTCTTTACGATTTAATTACTGAAACATCTACGAATTTACCTAAGGATGTACGTCGTGCTATTAAAAAAGCAAAAGAAGCTGAAAATGCTGGTACTCGTGCAGCAATGAGCTTAGACACAATCGCAAATAATATTATTATGGCAGAAGATAACGTGTCACCAATTTGTCAGGATACAGGGCTACCAACTTTCAAAATTTATACTCCTGTTGGCGTAAACCAATTAGAAATTAAAGCTGCAATCAAAAAAGCAATCAGCGATACAACTGCAGATGCTAAATTACGTCCTAATGCGGTGGATTCATTATCTGGTGCAAACAGTGGTAATAATCTTGGTGATGGTTTGCCAGTAATGAAATTTGAACAATGGGAAAAAGATTACATTACAATTAAGTTAATTCTCAAAGGCGGCGGCTGTGAAAATAAAAACATTCAATACAGTCTACCATGTGAATTAGAAGGTCTTGGTCGTGCAGGGCGTGACTTAGATGGTATTCGTAAATGTATTTTACACTCTGTATACCAAGCACAAGGTCAAGGGTGTTCTGCTGGTTTCATTGGTGTAGGTATTGGTGGAGACCGTTCTTCGGGCTATGATTTAGCAAAAGAGCAATTATTCCGCCATGTTGAAGATACAAATCCAAATGCAGATCTTGCTAAGTTAGAAGAATACGTTGTTAAAACGGCTAACACATTTGGTATCGGTACAATGGGCTTCGGTGGTGAAGCAACATTATTAGGCTGTAAAATTGGCGTAATGCACCGTATTCCTGCCTCTTTCTATGTATCAGTAGCATATAATTGTTGGGCTTACCGTCGTATGGCTGTGGACATCGATCCTCAAACTGGCGAAATTTTGAATTGGCACTATCAAGAAGGTGAAAAAATTACCTTCAAAGAAAATGAAGTTGCTGCTACAACAGAAGATACAACTACAGATGTAGTAGAACTTACTGCGCCAATTACTGAAGAACAAATTCGTTCATTAAAAGTTGGAGATGTCGTTTCGATTACTGGTCGTATGTATACTGGCCGTGACGCCATCCACCACCATTTAATGAGCCACGATGCACCAGTTGATTTAAATGGACAAGTTATCTATCACTGTGGACCTGTAATGGCAAAAGACGAAGAAGGCAACTGGACAGTGAAAGCGGCTGGTCCAACTACTTCAATTCGTGAGGAGCCTTATCAAGGCGATATCATGAAAAAATTCGGTATCCGTGCTGTTATTGGTAAAGGTGGAATGGGACCAAAAACATTAAAAGCGCTTAATGAGCATGGTGGCGTTTACTTGAATGCAATCGGTGGAGCAGCACAATACTATGCGGATTGTATTAAAGGCGTTGATGGTGTTGATTTAATGGAATTCGGTATCCCTGAAGCTATGTGGCACTTAAATGTTGAAAAATTTACAGCAGTTGTAACAATGGATTCACATGGTAACTCACTACATGCAGATGTGGATAAATCATCATTAGAAAAACTAGCTTTGCATGCAGAAAGAGTCTTCTAATTAAATAATAGGTAGCAGTAGTAACTCGTTTTATTGCACAATTTTGTAAGGCACAGAATATTCCTAGTGAATAGACTGTGCCTTTTTCAATCCTTTCGCAAATTGTTTAAAAATCTCCATCAAACTTCCTACTTTATTTTTATAAATTCCTTTGTTATAATAATTCTAAACAAAAGAGATGGTAATTGAAATCCATTTTCAATTGAATAGCTCAAAACAACGCTAATTTATAAAGGTTTTGATATTGATTTTCATTATCAGGAGGGATAAAGATGGAATACTCTAATCGAGAAAACATAAACATAATTGAGAAAATAAAAGAACATGCAGAATTAATTGCTGCATTAATGGCTGGAATTTTCATCTTACTAGCATGGCGTTTAGACACAAGTGGACAAACAACAGCTTCTGTTCTACTATATTTAATTGCCTTTTGTGTAGGTGGTTTCGCGAAAGCAAAAGAAGGCATTGAAGAAACCATAGAAGAGCGAAAGCTAAATGTTGAGCTGTTGATGGTATTAGCTGCAATTGGCTCAGCTGCAATTGGCTATTGGACAGAGGGGGCCATCCTAATATTTATTTTTGCAGTAAGTGGTGCACTTGAAACTTATGCGATGAATAAAAGTCATCGCGAAATATCTGCACTTATGAATTTACAGCCAGAAGAAGCTTGGTTAGTGCGTGGCGGATTTGAGCCTATGAAAGTATCAGTTTCCACATTACAAATCGGGGATCATTTATTGATTAAACCGGGCGAACGAATTCCAGCAGACGGCATTATTTTTAAAGGCCAATCTTCTATTGATGAGTCAGCTATTAGCGGTGAGCCACTGCCAATCTCAAAAAGCGAAGGAGACGAAGTTTTTGCAGGCACAGTCAACTTAAATGGTGCTATTACTATGGAAATGACAAAGGCGAATTCAGAGACCCTTTTCCAAAAAATTATACAGCTCGTTCAAAGTGCCCAAAGTGAAAAATCTCCCTCTCAACAATTCATCGAAAAGTTTGAAGGGACTTATGTAAAATTTGTTTTACTTGGTGTTGCCATTATGATGGTTCTTCCCCACTTCTTACTCGGCTGGGACTGGACAACAACCTTTTACCGAGCAATGGTGTTATTAGTGGTTGCTTCACCTTGTGCACTCGTTGCCTCCATTATGCCTGCAACACTCGCTACTATATCAAATGGTGCAAAAAATGGTGTGCTATTTAAAGGTGGTTTACATTTAGAGCATCTTAGTGTGTTACGTGCATTGGCGGTCGATAAAACAGGTACTTTAACGCAAGGAAAACCAGTTGTTACAGATTTTATTGTCCGTGATGGAGTAGAACGTGAGACGGCTCTAGCAATTCTTGCAGGAATTGAATCTCAATCCAATCATCCCCTTGCCCAAGCGATTACCTCCTATGCTAAGGCTGAAGGAATCGACATACTGCCACAAGCAACAATTGAAGATATTCCTGGCTGGGGTATTAAAGGAACGATTCAAAACAAGGAGTATCAAGTAGGCAAACCAGAGTTTGTTGATGTACAACTTGCTAACAGTTTTGCAAATGGTGCTGTAACTAAACTTACAGAAGAGGGAAAAACAGTTATTTTCATTCGCGATCAACATGGTATTGTTGCATTAACAGCATTAAAGGATACTGTGCGCTCCGAAGCTAAAAAGGCTGTTACATTATTAAAAGAGCTTGGTATTCAAGTGGTGATGCTTACAGGTGACAACGAAAAAACAGCGAAAGTTATCGCGAAGGAGGCTGGCGTTACTGAATACGTCGCAGAATGTCTGCCAGAAACGAAGGTAACTGAAATGAAACGCCTACTTACACAACATCAATTTGTTGGCATGGTCGGCGACGGTATTAATGATGCCCCTGCATTGGCTACCGCAACTACTGGCATCGCTATGGGTGAAGGTACAGATGTGGCGCTTGAAACAGCGGATGTCGTGCTAATGAAAAATGACTTATCAAAAATCGCCTATGCTGTTCGTTTATCACGTAAAATGCAACGTATTGTGAAACAAAATATTTTCTTTTCTATCGGGGTTATTGTCTTATTAATCGCCTCTAACTTTTTACAAGTTGTCGACTTGCCTTTAGGCGTAATCGGGCATGAAGGTAGTACAATTCTAGTTATTCTAAATGGTTTACGTATGCTCAATAAAAATGTTTAACATCAATTAAGCCTCAGCATAATTGAGTCCAGCTTGCTTAAAAGCTCCTCTTCCTGCGCCATCCGTTAAGGCTTTTATTGAATAATTGATGCATTTAATCAGCTAAAATCAAGTTAAAAAAGCCTCGCTACTCTTTAGGAGTTTAGCGAGGCTTTTTATAATGAATTCATTTCCTTATCGACGAATTTCCTTTTGAAGTGCTCTTTTCTGCATTGTAGCATTTAATACGCCACCAAAGATTAAAATGATTCCCGTAAAATATAACCAGAGCATTAAAATAATGACGCCACCAATACTACCGTATGTAGCAGAATAATTTGCAAAATTATTAATATAAAAAGAGAAACCATATGTGACTGCTAACCAAGCAAGCGTGGCAAATAACGCTCCTGGCCATACGCCCATTATTTTTAAACGAGGACTTGTATTTGGCACAAACCAGTAGATGCCCATTAATACGATGAAAATCAATAATGGCGGGATTGACCATCTTAATCTATGCCAAACTGATTCAAATTGCTCCTCTATTCCGACGATTGAGAATAGGAAATGTCCAATTTGCTGACCAAAGACCGGTAATAAGAGCGCAACGGCAATAACAATGACGAGAGCGATTGTAAAAACTAGTGATAAACCCCTATCTAATATGCCTGCTCTCCCTTCTGTATCATAGGCTTTATTTAAAGCACGAAGCAGTGCATTAATGCCTTTAGATGCAGACCAAATTGTACCTAAAACCCCAATCGATAGTAAACTACTGTTGCGATTTGTTAAAATCTCATTCAGTGTATTTTCAATAAGCTTATACACTTCATCAGGTAAGATATTCACTAAAAACGAATAAACCTGAGTTGTTTCTAAGTTAAGATATGGTAGGAGTGTCACCAAGAAAATAAGTAAGGGGAAGAACGATAGTAAAAAGAAATAAGCCAATTGTGCAGCAAGCGCAGATATTTCAACTCGCTTGAGCCGACCTATTAAATCTTGGATAAAACCCTTGGATGTCATAATATCAATCGCTCCCTCCTCTGGAGAGACAAACGACTTTACAAACCCAAAAGCGTTATGCAATGTTGCTTTATTCTTTTCCATACATTTCCTCCTAAAACGACCTTTACTCCTTATGAGGTAAAGTAAAGGCTGATTTCGTATCTTCAATCATTCCCTGTATCGTGGAAGGTAAATCCTTAAATTCATCCACCTTTTCAGCAATTGTGTTGACATTATCTGACACACTTTCACAAAGCACCTTTGCTGCTAGTACTTTTTCCTCTACCAAAACCTGCAATTCTTCTCGATTTGCAGCATAGTATGAGATGGCTTCCTTCATCTTTTTTGTTGAGGCAATTGTTTTTTCTCGTGTAGCGTGATCTAACATACTTAATGCTGCTCCTACAGCTGCTCCTGCTACAATAGATACTAATAATTTACTTTGACCCATAATAAAACCCCCTGCTTGTATAGTTGCCTATTCCCTATTATTTCATAAATAAACAGTCTTCTGCCCTTATTCTACCCAATAACCGTCTATTTTTAAAGCAATGCCTAAATACAGAGTTGACATTTTTTTTATTCAATGAAATGATATGTGCGAGGATGACGAAAGGTAGGGTAAAAAATGGATTTATCAGTTCCATCTAAAGAAAACGTTGTGTATATGGTTGATCAAATGAAGGACAAGCTTCGTATGGTGAATGTCGATGCAATGAAATCAGAAAACTTCGATGAAGCAAATTATGAAGATTTAGTGTATCTATATGAAATGGTTATGAAGAGAGAAACTTTTAGTCCAAGCGAAATGCAAGCGATTGTTGCTGAATTAGGATCTTTGCGTAAATAGGTAAAATGAAAAGCTATTAGCCTAAGACATTTGTCTTCTGCTAATAGCTTTTTATTACTGTGTACTCTAAGTTTCTGAACCATCCTCAGTAACTAATGGTTGAATTAATACTTCCACACGACGATTCTTCGCACGTCCTTCGGCTGTGTCATTTGGTGCAATTGCACGATACTCACCGTTTCCTTTTGCACTAAAGCGCGTAGGATCTAATTTGTCATTACTTTCAATAAGCAGTTCTAAAAATTTAGTTGCACGCATTACAGATAACTGAAAATTCGATGTAAAATTCGGACCTGCTGGCACATTATCTGTATGACCTGTGATGACAATATTTCGAGCTGGATCAGATTCCAGCATAGTTGATAGCTCTTTGGCAATAGGGACATACTCAGGTTTAACTGTTGCCTGCCCTGGATCGAATAAAATACTATCACGGATTGTCACTAGCAACCCTTCATCCGTCATTTCTGTGGCAAATTGACCTTCCATTTCATTGACTGCAATAAAATTATCCACACTATCTTTTATTTCAGCTAACTCCTGTTGATCCTTTAAATAGGCAGAGTTTTGCTGTGGCGTTTGGTCGCTATCCGCATTCGGAGTAGGGACTGGTGCAGGTTGCTCTAGAAAACTAGTTCCACCATCAAAGACTTGATTAAAAACTGCCGACATTCTTTCTAGCTTTTCTTGATCGACTGAACTTGAGGCAAACAAAATAATGAACACGGCTAGCAGCAAAGTTAAAATATCTGCGTATGGCACTAACCAGGATTCATCAATATGTTCATCATGCTTTTTTTTCTTAGCTTTCTTTGCCAAGGCCACCCGCCCCGCTTTCACCAGAAATTTGACGACGTTCTTCCATCGTTAAGTATGATGATAGTTTCTGTTCAATTACACGTGGAGCCTCCCCTTCTAATACTGAAAGGATACCCTCAATCATCATTCTCTTTTGTTTTACCTCTAAAGCAGATTTACGTTTTAGCTTGTTCGCAAATGGATGCCATAAAACATACCCTGTAAAGATACCGAGTAATGTAGCCATGAAGGCAGCTGAGATAGCATGTCCTAGCTTTTCGATATCATTCATATCAGCCAATGCGGCGATTAACCCTACTACTGCACCAAGAACCCCTAAAGTAGGTGCATATGTACCTGCTTGTGTAAAAATAGCTGCTCCACTAGTATGTCGCTCTTCCATCGCTTCTACTTCTTCTGTTAAGACATCACGTATGTAGTCAGCATTTTGACCATCAATTGCTAATGTAAGGCCATTTTTTAAAAATGGATCTTCAATCTCTGAGGCCTTACTTTCAAGTGCTAATAGCCCTTCGCGACGAGCTAAGTCAGCCCATTGTGAAAACATTTTAATAATCTCTATATCATTTGCTAATTTTGTTTCTTTAAAAAGAATTTTAAATAGCTTCGGCACTCGCTTTAACTCCTGCATAGGAAAGGCAATAGTTACTGCGGAAATAGTACCAAAAATGATAATTAGGATAGCTGCAGGGTTATAAAATGCAGATAAACTTACACCCTTCATTACCATCCCTGTTAATAGTGCTACTAAAGCAAGTATTAACCCTATAATCGACGACTTATCCATTCTAGAACCTCCAAATCTACTATCTAATGTTATTTCGTCTTTTTTTCCATATTTTAAATATATATATTCCTAGTATAAATGTATTTCATATATTTTTCGATGTAATTAATGCTTTTTATTCACATTTCGACCATTTTTGATTATATTGAATTAAGAATATTACACTTAACTGTCTTAAATTGAAAGGGGATATGATTTTGTTATTATCGTTTGACACAAAATTACTAAAATATGCCGAGTTAGCGGTGAAAGTAGGAGTAAATATCCAAAAAGATCAGTATCTTTATATAAGCTGTTCGACTGATAACCTAAAACTCGCACAAATAATTACTAAAATTGCCTATAAAAATGGTGCAAAACAAGTTTTTGTCGATATATCCGATGATGAACTTGTACGTGCTCGCTATGAGGGGGCACCAAAAGACTCATTTGATTTCTTCCCACCTTGGAAAGTGCAGGAACGTGAATGGTTAGCTGAACATGGCGCTGCTTTTTTAAGCATTAGCTCACAAAATCCAGATTTATTAAAAGGTATTGAACGTGATAGAATCATGGCATTCCAAAAAGCATCTGGCCAAGCACTTGCCAACTATTATCAATGGTTACAAGCAGATAAGTTTAGCTGGTCTGTTATTGCTGCTCCATCTAAAGCTTGGGCAGCAAAGGTCTTTCCTCACCTTCCAGAAGAACAGCAAATGAATGCATTATGGGAAGCTATCTTTGCAGCCACACGTATAGACGTTGAAAATCCTGTTGAAGCTTGGCATGCCCATGATCAGGAATTACATAGTAAAGCTGATTATTTAAATGCAAAGCAATTTAAGTCACTACACTATACTGCACCAGGCACAGATCTAACAATTGAGCTGCCTCCACACCATGTGTGGACAGGGGGTAGTAGTATAAGTACACAAGGCCAAACATTTATGGCCAATATGCCCACTGAAGAGATTTTTACAGCACCGTTAAAAACAGGTGTTAATGGTTATGTATCAAGCACTAAGCCTTTAAGCTATGGCGGCAATATTATAGATAATTTCACATTAACATTTAAAGATGGTCGAATCATTGACGTCAAGGCGGAGCAAGGCCAAGAAATTTTAGCTTCTCTTATTGAAACAGATGAAGGGGCTCATTACCTTGGTGAAATAGCATTAGTACCACATCAATCACCTATTTCACAATCCGACCTATTATTTTACAATACATTGTTTGATGAAAATGCATCCAATCATTTTGCCATTGGTAGTGCCTATGCTTTTTGCATTGAGGGCGGCAAAGAAATGACCTCTGAGGAACTAAGTGCGCATGGTCTCAATCAAAGCTTAACACATGTAGACTTTATGATTGGCTCTACCAAGATGAATATAGATGGAATAACACATGATGATCAAATAGACCCAATATTCCGTGATGGAAATTGGGCATTCTAAATAATCCATTCCTACTAATAGTATTCTAGGCTAAGTATGTTAAGGTTGTCATAAATTATCCTTAGATTTTCCTAGTAACCTATTGTATAATTGTTTTAGGGAATTTTAGTAGATCATTTAAGTAGAGAGGAGCTCTAATAATGTTCATTACAACTGTTCTTGGCTTTTCAGCAGTTTTATTAATTTCAACGGGATTCTTCATCCACTACCTACAAGTTGGTTTAGATAGCAAGTCTTCAGTAACTGTAGATCCAAAGCCAAACGAAAAATTTTAATGTATAAAAAACAGCTACTATTATAGGTAGCTGTTTTTTTATAGCTTACAAGTTATTTATTTCATCTACTAAAGCGTATGAAACTGCTCCTTTATTGTAAAAATTATCTGAATAAAGTCTTTATTGTTTGCATATTGAAAATTTTGCTCTACAATATTTTTTGTAAGGAAGGGAGCAATATTCATGACAATGTTACAAGATATTCTAGAATTTAACAAAGAGTTTGTACAAGAAAAAAAATATGAGCCATTCATCACTACGAAATATCCTGATAAACGTATTGTTGTTTTATCTTGTATGGATACTCGTCTTGTAGAGCTTTTACCAAAAGCGATGAATTTGCGTAATGGCGATGTAAAAATAGTGAAAAGTGCTGGTGCGTTAGTGAGCCATCCTTTCGGTGCAGTTATGCGTAGTTTATTAGTTGCTGTCTACGGCCTACAAGCTGATGAAGTGTATGTTGTTGGACATTATGACTGTGGTATGAGTGCGGTTGATCCTGACGCCATGCTTAGCGAAATGGTACAACGAGGCATCGACCCAGAAACAATCAAAATGTTGGAATATTCTGGTTTTGATTTGAAAGAATTTTTACGAGGTTTCGGTGATGTAGCAACAAGTGTTAAGAAAAGTGTCGATACGATTCGTAATCATCCATTAATGGTAAAAGACGTACCTGTTCATGGTTTAATAATTGATCCAAATACAGGTCATCTAGATTTAATTGAAGATGGAAATAAGCAATAAAGTTATTTTTTGATACATTAATAAAAGAACAAGTGCCTATCCTCACTATGTAGAAGATAGGCACTTATTATTCTATTCATCCTCTAAACGTGCGTACATATAGTGATCTACCCAATGACCATTGATATACAGTAGCTTTCTTAGCAGACCCTCCTGCTGGAATCCAGCCTTCTCTAATACACGCATGGAGGCATTATTTTGTGTCGATACATAGGCCTCTACACGATGTAAACCAATTTGTTCAAATGCAAATCGGACCACCATATTCACAGCTTCTGTGACAATGCCCTTTCCAACATAAATCTCATCCATCGCATAGCCAACAAATGCACTCGAGTACGGTAAGCGTTTGACAGCATAAAGTGCAATATGCCCTATTAGATTATTTGTACCATGCTCAAAAATACCAAAAGTAAATTCACGCTTTGATTCCATTAAATAGAGACTTTCTTGAATTTTTTTGTATTGAGCATCGACTGTATAGTATTCAGGTCTTTGCAGTGGCTCGTATATAGACCAAAAGTATTTATTACGGCTTACGAGACCCGTTAAACTTCGTGCATCTTTTTCTTGGAATGTGCGGATGTAGCATTTTTCCCCCTTTATTGTTACCACATTCCCACCCTTTTTTCTTAATAGATTCCAAATTTTAAGCACCATTTCTCCACACTAGCCTTCCAATAAAAATCAATCCATTTCTCTTTGTTACATTGGCTATAAGCCATAATTGCAAAACCCTATTTATATTTCATTGTATGTAAAAAAAGAGGCTGCTACAACCAAAACAGCTTATGTCTTATTGTCATAGCAGCACAATTCAATTATTTAGTTTTTTGTTCTTTCTTTTTCTCATTTACTATTTCTAAGCTGGAGGAATCAGCATCCTCTAGTTGTGTATTGTCTAACACATTTGTTAAATGAAGACCACGTCTTTGAGCCTCTCGTTCAATGTGTGCAATAGTTTCCTGTAGCACCTGAACCCGTGCATACTTTTTGTCATCTCCAGCGACTAAGATCCATGGTGCATCCTTTTTATCTGTCTTTTCAAACATTGCATTCGCTGCTTCAATATACTGAGGTGTTTTATCTCGATTGCGCCAATCCTCGGCAGTTAACTTCCAAGATTTATAAGGGTTTTGTTCACGTTCTTTAAAGCGTTTTAATTGCTCCTCATCTGAAACATGAAGCCAGAACTTAATAATTATGTAATCTCCTGCAGTTAAAATCTTCTCAAAATTATTAATTTCCTCATAAGCACGAGACCATTCATCTTTTGTTGCGAATCCCTCGATGCGTTCCACTAATACGCGGCCATACCACGAGCGATCAAAAATAGCGATTTGCCCATGCTGAGGCAACTTTCTCCAAAATCGTTGTAAATAATTGTAGCGTAATTCATGAGCTTGAGGGGCAGAAATAGGATGTACAACATAACCGCGGGGATCGACACGTTCGATTAATCGTTTAATAGCGCCACCTTTACCAGCCGCATCCATTCCTTCGAAAACCAAGATCAAGCCAATCTTGTTTTTTAATAAAAATTGTTGTGCGTTCAACATTTCATATTGGAGTACTTTTAATTTCTTTTTATACATCTTTTTGTCTAGTTCAACAGTTAGATCTAGATTTTTTAAATTTTGGGTCATGAAACTTCACTCCTTTTATTTGACTATTCTTATTGTACTAAAGAAATATGTGGATGCCTATCAGACATGGTAAATTGTAGGTATTAATAGTAAAACAACACGATACATTGTTGGAAATTTCCGTTATAATAAAAAAAGTGACAGTACTATACTTATTTGTCTTTTCCCTATACAATCTAACACGAAGGGAGAGGAAAACATGCCTCGGTTTATCATGATGACAATCTCTTATCTTGTCTCAATCATCCTAACCTTTTCATCCTTTTTCGTGAACATCAACGGTCAATCTTCGCTAGAAATCGCTAATCGTTTTTCTGTTGTATTTGCACCAGTTAGTGTAAGTCATGTAATTTGGATTATCATTTATTTTTTACTCGGTTATTGGTTAGTTATGAACATGAAAAAGACAACTTTGAAACAGTCTGCGCTTTTTAGCTGCATAAATATATTACAAGCATTGACGATATATGTCTGGCACCATGAGTTATTTATTGTTTCTCTTGGCATTACATTACTCTTAGTCTTGTATTTATTTATGTTGTATAATACGTACCCTCTTCAGGACAAATCCTTGTTTGGTCGTATTCCTTTCTCTGTTTATTTAGCATGGATGACATTTATTTTTATCACAAATACAAGCTTTACGTTAACGGCTTATGGTTGGAACGGCTTTGGTCTTAGCACACCTCTTTGGGCAGTGATTTTACTTACTTTAGGTGGAGCCATTGCGCTACATATCCGTTTCCATCACTTTGATGTTATGTATCCAAGTGTTTTTATTTGGGCTTATATTGGAATCGCCATACATAATGGTTTTGATGAGCTACTTGTCACTACAGCCGCTTTATTTTTATGTGGTGTTCTCTTTGTTGGCATTTTATTTATTAAAAAAAATCCTGCTAACCAAAAATAATTTGGTTAGCAGGATTTTTCATTACATCTTATTCTTCGTCTAATGACGTTAAGATAATTGGTTTATCTTTTGTTACAATGACTGAATGTTCGATTTGAGCTACAAGTGATTTATCAGGTGTCACGAATGTCCAACCATCACCTGCTTCTACGATATGCTCTGCCTTTGCTGAGATAAATGGCTCAACCGCAAGGACCATACCTTCTTTCATAATAGTAGCATCCCATGCATCGTAATAATTTAAAATATGGTTTGGTTCATCATGTAAAGATTGACCTAAGCCATGACCTGTTAAATTCATAATAACAGTTAACCCATTAGCATTTGCCTCGCGTTCAACAGCTTTACCAATTTGATTTAATTTAGATCCAGCCTTTACCTTTGTCATTGCTCGATCAAAGGCACTTTTAGCAACACGGCAAAGCTTTTCTTTGTCCTCATAGCCATCACCCACAACAAATGAAATACCTGTGTCAGCAAAATAGCCATTTAAAGAGCCAGAAACATCAATATTTACGATATCTCCTTCTTGAATAACACGCTTTCCTGGAATACCGTGTGCTACTTCTTCATTGACACTAATACATGTATACCCTGGAAAATCATATTCTCCCTTTGGTCCTGAAATCGCGCCTGCCTCTGCAAACATGCGACCAGCAATTTCATCAAGCTCAAGTGTTGTAACACCTGGTTTTGTTGCAGCTTTCATTGCTTCGCGAATTTCAGCACAAATGCGTCCTATTTTTTTAAAAGCTTCAATCTCTTCTTGCGTTTTTACAATCATGTATAACGTCCCTTTCATCTAATATCTATTCTTTAATATAACATAACTTTTTATGCGTATAACGATAAACGCTTTAAATATTGTATGCTTTCCTACTTTGCAAAGTGCTAAAAGAGTTATTCACGACAAAAAAGTCCCTCCACTCATGTGAAGGGACTAGCATTAAAATTTTCTTTGCATTAATTGTGGAGCGGCTGTGAATAAAAGAACACCAACGACAGCCGTTAAAATGGTTGCTGGTAGCATATATGTACCATTGTAGATGATGGAATAGATCCATGCATTTTGGTCACCCGCATATTCGGCAAAAAATACAGCACCAGCAATTGTATGTGCTGTGTATCGTAAGAAGCCTGCGAAAACGGTACCTATGATTATATAAAGTGCCATTTTTGTTTTGTTCATATGTTTAGCAGCGTCTAATACTGGTCCACGTACAACCGCCGCTAATCCTACAACAGTAAAAGCAACGCCATAATCTAGTAATCCTTGTAGCCAGTGCACAATCGTAGCACCAAACATGGTTTGCATTACACCTACGAGTAATCCAGTTGTTAGCCCAGCTACTAAGCCCCAGCGAAATGCTATTAACATAATTGGTACCATAACAAGACTAACTGAGCCGCCTTGTGCCCATACTTTAAAGGAAACCTGATCCAGTACGAGACCAATCGCTGCAAAAATCGCAATCTCCACAAGCATTAATAGTCTTTTTTTGTCCATACATATTCTCTCCTTTGTTCCGATGTAGGATACAAGAGCAGGAATAGAAAAGCGCTGATATGTCTCTTTCTGACACCTTTTTTCCTTTAAGGACGAAAAAACGATGTCAGGACAGAGCCTCACATCGTACAAGTGTCGGTTTCTATCCACATCCCTACGCAAGCGTTAACTTACAGGTTCGAAGAGTCAAGGCATTACGTGCCCAGTCTCAGCTGACATCATCAGCTCCCCTTGTGGTCGTTACATCTGAATTTATTTGAACACTCTCATTGTACGCAAAGGATTAAAGGATTACAACCTTCCATACATCATTTTTTTGAAACTTTGCTGTTTTTCATGCGTAAATATTTAAAAAGGAGGTACAACTATGGAGAATCAAAAAATTTTAGCTGCCTTTAGTTATCTTAGTATTTTCTTCGCCCCTTTTATCGTTCCATTAATTGTATATTTTGTAACAAAAGACAGTGATGTAAAAAGCCATTCGATTCGTGCACTTGTCTCTCATTTAATACCTTTTGTTTTTGGCATTCTATTCTTTATTGTCTTTGTTTTTTCTACATTTAGTTTAGATCCAACCTCCAATAACAAGACGGTGATGATTATTTGGTTTGCTTCATTCGCCATCTATGCTCTCGTCTCACTAGGTATTGTGATTTGGAATATAATTCAGGCTGTTCGTGTTATCCGTTAATGTTTTATTTTTAAGTGAAACAGGTAGTAGTAATTGTAAAAGGAGCTGTTTTGGGATGAAAGTATCAAACGTTGTAAAAACCGCCGTTAAGTTAGCACCTATTGTTATTCCTATCGTAAAAAAAGTAATGGCTGCAAAAAAGGGCACAACGCCTACAACCACCACTCGAAAAAAATAAAATGAAGGCGTATTCCTTTTAGAGGAAATACGCCTTCGTTTTATTTCACTTCAAAATGGGTTTGACTATGGCCATTCAATGTTTTTTCTACATGTAAAACTGCTGGCATTGCAGATTTCAATTCAGGTACATGCGAAATAACGCCAATCATACGACCCGAATCCTGCAAATCAATTAATGTATCGATTGCTTTATTTAGTGATTCCTCATCGAGCGAGCCAAAGCCCTCATCAATAAACATCGTTTCAATATGAATATTACCTTGGTAGCTTTGAATCACATCTGCCATCCCCAATGCAAGGCTCAACGAAGCATTAAATTTTTCGCCACCTGATAAAGTTTTGACATCTCGTAATTGATCTGTATAAGCATCATAAACATCAAGACCAAGGCCACTTTGCTTCGCATGCTTTTCTAATCTATCTGAACGTCTAAGCTCAAATTGACCGTTTGATAAATGATACAGACGTATATTGGCAGCTTCTGTAATTTGATCTAAGTAGTTAATTTGTATATAACGCTCAAAGGATAGCTTTTTCGAGTTTTGTCCATTTAATAATCCATAGAGCTCCTTTACTCGCCCTGCTTCTTGTTCAAGTAAATGAAGCTCTTTCGCTATTTCTTCCACCTTTTCACTAAAGCCTTGGCATGCTTGTATAAAGCCATTGATCTGTTGTAAACGTTTAAATGCTTCCTCATAGGAAACTCGATGCTGTTCTACTCTTGCTTCCATCGCCTCTAAATCTTGCTTCTCTTTTCCTTGAAGGTATGTAGCCCCTTCGGTAATCTGAATTTGCAACGTGTGTACTTGTAAAGCATAGTCGCTACATGCTTTTCGAAGTGCATCCAATTGTATGGCACTCCGTTTAGCAGTTGCATAAGCCTCATAGCTTTCGAAACCTATTTCTTGCATATCTGCTGAAAATTGCTGAAGCTTTTCATTCATTTTAAGCTGTAATTCCTCAAAGGACTGTTTGGCAATTTCTACTGTTAGTGTTGCATTGCTAGCTGCTTCCTTTGCTACATGCAAATTTTCTTGACTCACTTGCCAACTTTTTTGAAGCCCTTCTTTCTGTTTACTAACTTCATTAAGTTGTTGCTTTAATTGCTGTAAAGTTGGTAAATTAGGGGGCATCTGCTTAAGTTGTTCGTCTACAACCGCTTGTAATTTTGTCCATTCTTTTATCTTCTCTGCTAAATATTGCTCTAGCTTCATATGCTTATTTCGTAGCTGCTCTATTCGATCATGCTGATGCTTTATTTTTAATCGCACATCAGCTAATTGATGTTGAATAATTTTTAATGCTGCAATCTCTTGTTCCACTTCATGTAAAGTAGCGATGATCTGTGGTTGGTCTTCTTGTTTAATATGCTGCGCCTCAAGTTGTTGCCATGTATCTTGAAGAAGCTGCTGCGCTGATGCTAAAAATGCCTCTTTCTCTAAATACTTACGCTCGTCTGATGATGCCTTCGCTCTTAATGCTTCCACTTGAGCAAGCTCAATAATTTCCAGTTGCTCATTGTGTGCTTTCTGATGTGTCATACTACCACAAACAGGACAGGGTTCTCCTTCCTTCAGCTGTTCTGCTAAAATACTAGCTTGACTCGTCAGCCATCGTTGCTGCAAAAGTTGAAGAGCCTCTTTACTTTCTTGATAGAGACTTTCTGAAGCAACTACATCCTGCTTAGCTAACTCTACGACATGTTTATATTTCTCTGCTTGCTTGATTAAAGCAACCTGTTCCCGTAGTTTCGGTAATTGTTCTAAATAGCTTTCATAGGGTTCAACCTGTTTTTCATAGCCTTCTACTGATTGAGAAAAATGCTGTAATTGCTTTTGTTCATTTTCCAAAAGTTTGATGTTATCATTTACTGCTCGTTTTGCATTTTCAGCATATTGCTCCGCTATTTGCAGCTGTTGTATATTGTTTTCATAGGCTTCAAATTTCGGTAAAAGCGCTAGCATCTGCATTTCCTGCTGTAAGATTTGCTGTCGTTCAGATTCTTTAGCCTGCTCTATCTCATATTTTTCTTGTGCTTCTTGCAACTTTTCTTGTGACTGCTGTTGCGTAACTTTTGCTTGTTGAAAAGCTAGTTCTTTTACATTCAGTTCAGCACGTAAATCCTTGCATTGTTGTTCGAGGAGCACAAGTCGCTCTGCTTGTTCTGCCAAAGCAATCTCCTTCTCCTTTGCTTGGTATACATCCTGCTGTTGTAAAAGCATTTGCAGCCGTTGCTGTCGATTAGCTTGTTCATCAAATTGCTCATTTAGCGTTTTTGCTAAGCGATAATATTCCTGCTCTTTTTGATGAAGGCTATACGCTTCTTCATAGTATGACTGTTCATCTTCTCCACATTTCTTATAGTAGCTAAGCTCCTCATCAAGTGCCTCTGTCAGTTGATGTAAATTTTCGGTATTATCCGCAATCAATGTGAATAAAGCGGAAGAACGTTGTGGTAAGGCGCCCACAATTTGACCAAGTAAATGTTCTTTTAATTGTTTGGCACGTTCAAGATCACTTTCTGCTTCTTTACGCTTGGCATCAAGCTTTTTTGCCATGACACCGAAACGATCAGTTTTAAAGATTTTCCGTAAAATTACTTCTTTATTTGTTGAATCAGAGGTTAATAGTTTTCTAAATTCACCTTGAGGTAGCATGACAATCTGGCTAAATTGATCTTTTGTGAGACCTATAATTTCCTGCAATTTCTTATCGACTTCAAGCGTTTGCTGTTTCTCTACAATGCTATAATCCAGCTTTCCCTCTTTTACTTCTGCTAGCTCTATTTTCTTTCCAGTAACCGTTTTATTTTTTTCTTTAATATGACCTGGCTGTCGTACTATTTGATAGACTTTTCCATGCATTTCAAAGACGAGTTCTACAGCTGTATAAACTTCATCATGTGCAAAGCCGCTTCTTAGTAAAGCTGTATCCTGCCGGTCCTCCCCACTACCTGATCCGTAAAGAGCATAGCAAATAGCATCGAAAATGGTTGTTTTACCAGCACCAGTTTTTCCAGAAATGGCAAACAATCGATGCTCCCCTAGCTCTTGAAAATCAATTACTTCCGTGTCTTTATAGGGACCAAACGCTGTAATTGTTAACTTTAAAGGCTTCATTTTACAGTCTCTCGCTCCTCATCTAATAACTCCTGTAACATCTCTGTGAATAGGCGTTCCGTATCTTCATCAGGCTGAATGCCAATAATATTGGTGAAGAATGAACGGAATAAATCAATATCTTCTAGTTTTTCAGCTTCTACTACTTGTAGTTCACGTGGCATATCTTGTCTTAGTACCTTCCGCTCCACATGCATAGCGTGCGGAAATACACTACGAATGCGTTCCATTGGTGAAGTCACAGATATTTTATCCGTCAATCTAACAAAGACATAATCCTCACTTGGTGTGAGGGTTAATAACTCCTCTAATTGACCTTCTATTACTCGTAGATCTCTTCTTGGCACAAGCTTTCTTTTACTTACTGTGGTGTTACCTTGCTCGTCTAATTCAATGATTAAAAAACCTTTCTCATGTAAATGCTCAGATAACGAGTATTTTAAGATAGAGCCTGAATAGCGTATGGTTTCGTTTAAAACAAAATGTGCCTTATGTAAGTGCCCAAGCGCCGTATAGTGAAAAGGTTTGAATAAAGCTGCATTCACACAATCTGAGCCTCCAATGGAAAGGGGTCGCTCGGAATCACTAGTATTTGCTTCCTCCTCACCATACTTCGTCACAAAGGCATGTCCAACAAAAACATGACGCTTACTTGTGTCCATGTCTTCTGTGATATGCTCAATAATTTTTCGCATGGCGTCTTGATGAGAACGGATTGACTCATCTTCAAAGATGTTGCGAATAGCTGCTGGCTCTGCATAGGGCACTAAATGAAAATGTACTTCTCCATGTTGATCATTCAAAACAATAGGTGCATGATTTTTTGTAAATTGGCCCTTTATATATAAACCACTATCACTCATTAAACGACTACCAAAATTTAAACGACCTGCACTATCATGATTTCCCGCCACTGCTAGAACAGGAATCTTCTTTTCTAATACTATTTTCGCTAATACATCATTTAGTAAATTAACTGCCTCAATAGGAGGCATCGAACGGTCATATAAATCACCTGCGATGATAATTACATCTGGTTTTTCCTCATCTATCGCTTGTATAAATTGTTGAAGAATATAATGTTGATCTTCTGTCATATAGACACCTTGAACAAGCTTTCCTAAATGCCAATCTGCTGTATGAAATATTTTCATTCTAGTACCTCCTAGTCTTCTCTATATTTTAGCATGACTATTCCCCATCTAGTGCACACTAAAGGTTTAGTAGTTCTAGCCAAAATTGGTTTTCATAGAAAAAAGCATCTTAATAGGTAAGATGCCTTAGATATCGATTATTTAGATGTATTTGATAAATGCCTTATATCCTGGGAATCCCTGAATTACGTAAGTCATACGAGAAGATTGATGTTGTGCCACATTTTGCTTCCGAGGCTTCGCTGATGATTGTTGCTTTAGGATTTCCTCAAATGATTTGGGATTTGGCTCTGGCAATTCTGCTGAAGAGATGTTTAAAGCATCACTCCCACTATAAATCTGTAAAAATGAGTTAGCCATTTGTCGATAGCCTTCAATATTTGGATGAACATCGGCACTATTTGGTAAGTAGTTGGTTGCATTCAAACCAAAGGCATCATAGACATTTATATAAGCTGCGCCAGCTTGCTCTGCTTGTTGTTGTAAAATTGCATTTAATCTAACTAGCTGGGCGTTTGTTCCTTCTTTTTGCGTCGGATGAACTGTTGGATAAGCAAAATAATACCCTATGACATAGATTTTTGCTTTAGGCGCACGTTCTTCTAATTCATCCAAAATCGATAGCATATTTTTTCTAGCCAAATTTAAAGCGTAATCTGTCTGAAGCTGTGAAAAAGCTAAGGTCCCTGCATTTGGGTTTACCTGGACAAGACGTAATAAATCATTAGCCCCTGCCGAAATTGTAATAAGTGTCGCATTTGCTAATAAATTTTGCGCTTCCTCAGATCGTATTCGTTCTAATACATCTGCCGTAGTAAAGCCAGGAAAAGCAAGTTCTTTTGTATAAAATGATAATTGACCAATCGAACTTAATTTCATGGCAATCAAATCACTATACCCTACATCAATTTCTTTGTAGGGTGTTTGACCCGCTGCTAAGGAATCGCCAATAGCCACATAGGTTTCTGTTTGAGCGAAAGCAGATGAAACCCAAATTGTCATGAATAATATTGTCATACCTAGCAAGCTACATAACCGTTTCATCTGCTTCCCTCTTTTCTTGACTAAAATTAAAAAGCCCAGCTACCCTTGCGGAAAATTGGCTCAACCGTACCGTCTGGTAAAATACCATCAATGTCCATTTCACCACTGCCAATCATGAAGTCTTCGTGTGTCACAGAAATATTCGCACCCAATGCTTCAAGTTGACCATTTTCTAGGTCTCTACCGCCCTCTAAGCAAGTCGGATATGCCTCACCAATAGCTAAATGGTTTGAAGCATTTTCATCAAACAGCGTATTGAAATATAAAATCTCCGACGCTGAAATGGGTGATTCGTGAGGGACAAGTGCTACTTCACCTAAATAGCTTGAGCCTTCATCTACTTGAATAAGCTCTTGTAATAAATCATGTCCTACTTCGGCCTCTGCCTTAATAATTTTGCCCTCTTCAAATGTTAATTTAAAGCCATCGATGATATTGCCCTGATAGACTAATGGCTTCGTATTACGAACATAACCGTTTACACCTTGTTTCAATGGAAGTGTATAAACTTCTTCTGTTGGCATATTGGCCACAAAGACATTATCTTCTGGTGTTTTACTACCACCAGTTAGCCATTTATGTTGTGGTGCTAAAGCGATTGTTAAATCTGTACCAGGAGCTGTATAGTGAAGCTTTGCATACTTTTTATTATTTAAAAGCTGTGCACGAGATTCTAAATTAGCTACATGCTGACGCCAATTATCAACTGCATTGCCTTCTCCAATATGAACCGTTTTAAAGATTGCTTCCCATAATGCAGGTACTTGTTGCTCCTCTGTTAATCGTGGGAAAACCTTTGCTGCCCATTTAGCTGAAGGAACAGCTACGATGGACCAAGCAATTAAATCCTTCATGACTGCATTGCGATAGTTTTTTAATGCTGCCCCTGATACTTTTTGATGTGTTGCTAGTCTGTCCGCAGGAATTCCTGTTAGCTTATCAGGATCTGCTGCATCAATCCATAATAGAGCTCCTTTACGTTCAATCAGTTCATCACGCATTTTCACAACCCATTCAGGGAAGCGATTAAATTCCTCATCGGAAGCATGCTCAAAATAAGCACGATCCAATTCATCATCGGAAAAGTTTACATGAACACGACCTGCCCCAGCCTTATAAGCCTCTTTTACAACTAAACGGGCAAAATCTAAAGCATCCACAGATGTATTGACTAATAAGTACTGACCTGGTTGGATGTTCACACCCACTTTTACTGCAAGCTCTGCATATGCCTGTAATTTCTCTTCAAATGTCATACTATTTCCCTCGCTTCTGTCCAATTGTTTTAGAATTACCTTCAATCAGCTCGCCATCATGCCATATTTTTTGCACAGGCTTGCCTGGAATTTCCCTTGTCCATTTTTTATAGGTTTTTTCATCACGATAAGATAATAAGGTTAATACTTCCCCATCTGCTCCAGCACGCCCAGTACGACCAGAACGATGCAAATACTGTTCAATTGTTCGTGGGACATCAACATGAATAACATGTGTTAAACCAGCAATATCTAAACCACGAGCTGCAATATCTGTTGCAATTAAAATACGTGCATCTCCTTTACGGAATGCATCTAACGCTTTTTTACGTTCTTCTTTCTTCATATCAGAATGGAGCGTGACAATCGGTGCTGAACGGTATTGTAGTTTTGTTTCCTTCATTAATAATTGATCGATATTATTAACAAAAGCCAACGCTCTTAAACCCTCTGTATGCGAAAGTCGGCGCAGGAAATCCGTTTTATCACGTTCTTCTACCTTCACAAAAGAATGGACAACTTTACCAACCTTTAACATGTCCTCAGGCTTAATTTTAAAACGCAGTGGCTCAAACATCATACGACTTGCCACTAATTCAATTTCCTCTGTAATCGTAGCCGATACAACAACAACTTGTCGGCCATAGGCAGAACCTTCGATAAAGGATTTGATAACAACACGGTATTCCCGACTTAGTAATTGATCACATTCATCTAAAATAACTGTTTCGACTTCTTTAAGTTTTAATTTTCCTGCTCGTGCTAATTCGTTTAAACGACCAGGTGTGCCAACAACAATCGTTGGCTTTTTCTTCAACTTTTCAATTTGACGAGCAGAATTGGCACCACCAATCAGCTGTTGAACAGTAATGTCTGTTCCAGCTGTCCACTCACGAATTACTTCTACGATTTGCATAGCGAGCTCTTGCGAGGGAGCGACGATCAGTCCTTGTGTTTGCTTTTTTGCCCCATTCACTTTATTTAATAATGGTAAGACATATGCCAACGTTTTACCTGATCCTGTTGGTGATTCCGCTACAATATCTTTGCCTTCAAGCATAGCTGGTATCATTTCATCTTGAATTTTCATGGGTGTTTCAAAGTTCCATTTTGCTTGTAGTTCTTCTTTTAATAAATTAATGACTGACATGTTATTTCCCACCTTCTATCTACTTGACACTAGTTTAACACACTCCGTAGGTTCCTACTTTATATGTACGAAGCAATTATTTAATCGTTTCAATAAAACATTGCTTCCTTTCATAAAAAATCTGCTTCACTCAACACGGAAAAGTAAGCCTGTCCACAACTCTTTCAAGAATTGTAGCTTACCCGTGAAAAGCAAGCAGATTCTTTTCAATTAATCCACTAATTCATAACCACATGCTAAAATGGCACATTCAGCTAAAACGATTAATGAATCAATATAAATGTCACTTAGCTTCAAATCTCTGTTTACAACTGAAAGCTCAGTACAACCTAATACAATTCGATCACAATTTAATGCTAGCATCGCCTCTTCTATCGGTTGCCAATCTTCTAGCGTAACATCCTTCCCAGCCTTGACGTAATCATAAATAATCGACATCACATAGGATCTCATTTCATTATCTGGAACAACTGGTGTAATACCAAACTCCTCAAGTGCCTCCTGATACATCTGTGATGTTAACGTGCCTGTTGTTGCTAAAATACCTACTCGCTTTGCTCCTAAATCAGCAGCACGCTTCGCTGTTTCACGAATCATATGCAAGACAGGTATAGGAGAACCATCTTCAATTTCTTGATAAAAAGTGTGTGCCGTATTACATGGGATAGCTATTACGTCTGCTCCTACCGAAGCTAGTTTTTTTGCATCCTCAATAATGACTGGAACTGGATTCTCCTTTGAATTATCTAAAATAAAAGCCGTACGGTCAGGAATATTTGTATCATTATCAATAATGGTATGTAAATGATCCTGATCTTTTTGTGCCTTCGTACGTCTTACAATCATTTCTCCTATAAACATTGTTGCGAGTGGACCAACGCCACCAATAATACCTAAAGTGTGTTTTTTCATGTGTTAGACAGACCCTTGTTATTAAAATATTTCTTATAGCTACGATAAAAGCTTAAATTATCAAGCGTAACATTCAACCAACGTTTTGCATTCATATCCTTATAATTAAAAATAGAATCTGTAGCCATACCTTGACGAATTAAACTTTTCGCTTCCATTACTAGTTGTTCATTTTGAACATATTTGAACAATACACCATTCGGTACGATTGTCCAAAGATGCTTGTTCTTCACATATGTTAGTTGTTGTTTACTTCCTCGAACATAATCGTTCGCTACATACTGCATTAAATTAAAGCCACTGGCCGTCACATAATAATTGGAAAGTTCATTATGTAATTCAATACTCAACAATTTATATTGACCATCACGATCATCATATTTCATATCAAATGTGGCAAAGCCTTGGAATTGTATCGCTTCAAGGAATAGCTTAACATTATCCATTAATTCCTGATGATAGGTTGTCATAATCGCTACATAACGTCCTATCCCTTCTGGAGAATGCTCTTCTAAAATAGGGTTTCCTACGGCAAGAAGTTTTGCCTTCCCATCTTGTCCTATATATGCATTAACAACACGCATGTTAGCGTCTTCACCTGGTATATATTGTTGAATCATCAGATCATCACGATAAGCTGATTCTTTATAGATAGCACGTAGTATACTGTCCTTTTCGTCCTTATCATATGCAATATATACTTTTTTCTTACCAGGAAAAATACAAGTAGCATATTTTGTCATATTCATGGGCTTAATGACAACTGGATAATCAAAAGGCATGTTGTAGTCTTCATAATCATTCACCGTGCATACATGTGTAGCAGGGTATTG
This sequence comes from Lysinibacillus sp. OL1, assembly GCF_004332175.1. Classification (NCBI taxonomy): domain Bacteria; kingdom Bacillati; phylum Bacillota; class Bacilli; order Caryophanales; family Bacillaceae; genus Lysinibacillus; species Lysinibacillus sp. OL1. The sequence goes on from NZ_SJDS01000012.1 coordinate 60,368, forward strand.
AAAACCAAATTGTGCACATAGCTCATACATGCTTTCACGAGTTAAAAGTTGATGCGCAAGTGTGGCGTCTACATAAGGAACTAGAAAATCCTCTGCTAACTCCTCTTTGTGTTCTACGATTCTTTTGACATAAAATTCATCACAGGCTAATAGCAGTAATTTTTTGTCTTGGAACTCCTCCGCAATGGCTTTTAGGGCGGTCACAAACCTTTCTTCGATATGAAGTCGCGGTATCTCACGAAAAGTCCATAAATCACTTTGTTGAATTTTTTCCATGTTCGTATGGTTTAGTGCCAGTGGCTTCACACCATAGGCTTCATAAAATGCTCTAGCCATGCCATAAGCATTCATTTCATCTCCAAGTAAAACAGGTAAAAAAACGTGCTCAATGGCCATTCTACTCAACTCACTTTTACTTTTTTATTAGTGTAACATACTAATGATTTATAGCTTATTTATGAACAGCTACAGCTTGTTTGCCTAATTCCTGATAACTTTTGAAAAATTGATCGACATTGTAAGTAACATACCCTTTTAAAGGATCCATTACGACTACCTTATCACCTAAATGTCCAGTTAAGACGACTGCATGTAAGTTCATAAAAGCATCATGCGGAGTCGTTTCCCCTGTATAAATCCAGCCTCTTTCTGCTTTTCGTTTAGGCTTTGATAAATCTAGCGTTACCCATGTCACAACAGGAATACCTTCACGCACAAGCTGTAAAATATCATCCTGCGAGGCGTTACTCATATTTTTGACATGTAGGTTAGCTTGTTTATCGGTAATAACTGCCTCAGCCGCTTTGACAATTGGAGCAGCAAAAACATACATGCCACGAGCTTTATCACGAGGATTACCTGCAAAAGCTTCATTGGGATTTGGTCCAAAACGTTGATTGCCTACTGTTCGTATTTCTTGCTTTGGTAAGTATTTGTCAGTCATTTCGAGTTTTGACACATTCATCCCAAAATAATTTAATACGGCTGTAAGTGAAGTAATTTCACAGCCATGTGGCAGCTCAGGGTTTTGCATGACAACAGGGACATCTAACTCCTGATCGTCTCTTAAAAAGTGTGTTTGTAATCGATAATAGGGCTTTGTTGTATCGTAAGTGAAATTCTCGATTGTTGTATACCCATTATTTGTCGTACTATTTTCAAGTGTTGTTGCCGCAATTGCATATTCTCTCCCTGCCTTTAGCTTCGAAAATATAGCCTCTCCCTCTTCTGAACCAATCGCTTCTTCCACTACATCACCTGTTTGTACATCTGTAACCGTAAGGAAGAGATTTGGAATAGGTGCCCCGCTATTAAATTCTACTGTTAAAACCGTTAATTGATTTTTTTGTTCAGCATCTTGCTGAGAAAATGGCTGACAGCCTGAAAGTAACATAATAATCAAAATGCCAATAAGTAAAAGGCGTTTATACCCCGTCCACAAGACAAATTCCGCTCCTATTCTAAGGCGAAGAGCAGCCCCTTCGCCATTCTGTTATTCAATTTGTCGTAGACTCTATTATACGATACTTTCATAGCCGTTCCTATTTTATCTTGATTTAGTAACTATTTTTTGTACTAATAGCGAGTTACACCCAAGACGTAAACCCCAAAAATCTGGATAGCAATTATGCCAAAGGATAATGGAACTGTCTTAAATCGTTGTCACTTTCGGCCGTAATGTATGCTTTAGGACCTTCCCAGAGGCATTTCGTGGCAATTCTATTAAAAATTCAATTTCATAAGGTACTTTGTATTTGGCAAGTCGTGTTTGACAATAGGATAGTATCGAATTTTCATCAAGAGACTTTCCCTCCTTTAACACCACAAATGCTTTTGGTACTTCTCCATATACTTCATGTGGCAATCCAATCACTGCAGCTTCTAAAATTTCTGGCATTTGATATAGAACTTCTTCTATTTCGATTGGGTAAATATTTTCTCCACCACGAATAATCATATCTTTTTTTCGATCTACAATATATAAATAGCCTTCCTCATCAAAGCGACCTAAATCGCCTGAGTACAGCCAGCCATCCCTAATCGCTCTTGCTGTTTCCTCTGAATTGCGCAAATAGCCCTTCATTACTTGTGGCCCTCTTACGCAAATTTCGCCCACCTCTCCAGCTGGTACGACCTTTCCTTCACTATCAACTACACAAACCTCTGTCTGTGCTAATGGTTTTCCCACTGAGCCAATTTTCGTCAATGCATCTGTATCTAGCAGAGAGGTAGCTGCAGGTGAATTTTCAGTTTGACCATAAAGATTTTGAACCTTTACATTTGGAAATGCTTCTTTCACTTGCTTTACCAGCTCATAAGGCATCGGGGCAGCCCCGTAACATAATAAACGTAAATGATTAAAGCTATGTTCCTTGAATCCTGGAGTATTTAATATGATCGTATACATAGATGGAACACCAAAGAAAATTGTTGCCTCAGTCGCTACAATTTGAGCTAACGTTTTAGTTGGTGAAAATGCTTCTTCAATGACCACTGTTCCCCCACGATAAAACATAGGCATAGCAAATACGTGAAGACCTGCACAATGAAACAAAGGCGTACAAATAAACATTTTGTCTTTGCTAGACATTTTCATAGAAGACGACCAAATATCTGCTGTAGCCACGATATTCTGATGCGTTAGCATGACGCCTTTCGGTTTACCTGTTGTTCCTGATGTATACATGACCACTGCCGTATCGTCAGCCTCTAATTGCACAATTTTTCTAACACGATTATCATATTCAATTATGTTTTTCATTTCGTGAAATCCGATTGTATGTTGGAATGAATAGGAGACGTCCTCTAATATCTCTGTTAATCTTTCATCAAAAATTAAGCCCCTTGCTTGTGAATGATTAAAAATAAAATCAACCTCAGGAGCAGCTAATTTAGTGTTAATAGGCATTACAATAAATCCAGCTAATTGGACGCCTAAATAAGCGATTAAAAATAAATCTGAATTGAGCGTATATAGGGCAATCACATCATTTTTTTCAAAATCTTGTTCCTGCAAGTAAGCCGCAAATCTTTCTACACGTTGGTAAAAATCATGATAGCTTAATGCCTTTCCATCATACAGTGTTGCAATTGCATTTGGTTGCTGCCCTGCGTAGTCTTCAAGAATATCTGTCATAAACTTCGTCATTATAAGCCCTCCATACATTCATTTTATTATTACTGAATAAACAAGAATGGGAAACTATTAAACTTCTTAAAATTCTGAAAATTACGATTATATTTTATCAGGCAATGTATTTCTTGGCAATTTTTCCACACATTCAAAATATGTAGCTGAAGTAACGAAATATTCTTAGACATTTTACTTTTCTAGCAATTTCTATTGGGTGTATGATACTTGTACCATTATTATTAGGAAAGGCCGGGTTTAAATGCTTTATGCACTTTTAGGAGATTTACATTCTAATATAGAAGACACTAAAGCTGTTCTAGCTCATATTCAACAAACAGCAGAGGAAGCAAAAATCATTGGGTTAGGGGATTTATATGAATGCACTGTTAGTAAGAAAAAGGCACAAACCATATCTGGCTTACCTTTGCAAAAGGCGGCCATAGTAGAAAGTGAATTTGAAAAACTGCTAACCTTCCCCTCTATTCGAGGCAATCAAGAAGAACGTATTACTCAGGTCACTGGCATTGAACGTTTTAAAGCTTTACCTGAGACAATAGAGATTGATGGAGCCACGCTTATGCACGGACATCAATTTAAGTGGAATGTAAGCTGGCAACCGACTTTCCCATCCTTTCAAAAACCATTATTTTTCTTTGGGCATAGTCACGAATCAGGTCTTTATCATCAACAAAAAAAGCTGCCGATTCGTATTCGCTACGGGCAACCAATTGCGTTACAAGACAAACAATATGGTGTGAATGTAGGCTCTGTTATCAATCACCGTGAATGGTGTCTTTATGATAGCCAAAAGCGTACAGTGACATTTATGTGTGTTCCACCTATTAATCTATAAAAGAGCAAGCTAGTATGTAGACTAGCTTGCTTTCCAATTTTTAATGAATATATTGCTTTTTCCCGCTCAATAAAATTTCCTTTAACTCTTTTAACTTTTCAATTACAGCATACGATTCATCCGTAATTTCTTTTAGGTATTTTTCAGCGCCCGTTTTATTGCCTACATTGTATTCACGCACTGCTTTTTTTGCTATATCATGCACGTAAATAAATGGTTGTTCTAACTCTGCGTAGACACGCTCATCACCTAACAGTTTCTTTCCTGTGCCGTAATACCACTCGCCAAGGCGTGATTCTTTTGGAGACCCTACATCCTGCTCCGTCATCGTTTCAAAGCCTAGTAGCAAATTGTAGATTTTCCATCTCCACAATAGATGGTCGGTAATAGCTAATTCAATAATATCCTCTTGGCTAATAATAAAGTTTTTAGAAATTGTTGTGGATCGGTATCCATCAATCATTTTACTTAACTTATAAATGGCAGAGCCCATATCAAAAACGATTACCTTACTTTTTTGCATGCTTTCTGTAATAGTATGGTTACGTTCAGAAATAGTAGTAGCAGATTGTGCCTGAACCTTTGTTGTTGTAGCTATTTCCTCAAAGCGCGCCCCCTGCTGCTGTAAGTTTTTATTTAGCTCAGCTAGCGTCTGTGATATATATAAGGTATCTGTAACACCTTGATGTAAATCTTTGGAAAATTGAGTCGTCAATGAACTAATATTATGGGTAATATGAAGTAGCTCCTGTATATCTGTATGTATAGATTTGACAGATGTACTTGTATCATCAGCAAGTTTCCGAACTTCCTCTGCAACAACCGCAAAACCTTTTCCTGCTTCTCCAGCACGAGCGGCCTCTATTGATGCATTTAAAGCCAGCAAATTTGTTTGATCTGCTATTTTTTTAATTAATTCCATTAATTTCGCTACACTATTTACACGTTCAACTAAACGCCTAATATCTTCCTGCATTGATTTATGGCCTTCATCGGTTGTCTGTAAAATAGATGATACTTGTTGTAATGATTCCAAATCCTGATTTAATTTTTTAAAGGCATACTTTGTTTGCTCTGAAATATCACCAACTGATGTGGCAATTTCTTCAATACTTTCGTCTAACTCATGCATTAATTGATCTGCTGCTACAATTTCCTGTTGTTGAATCTCCTGAAATTCAATCAGTTCCTTAATGGTATCTAACTGTGTATTATAAGTAATTATTTCACCTAATCCATTTACTACGGATCCTGCTTGAATTTCAATATAGGTCTCTAAAATAATTTGTTGATCAATTGTTACTAAGCTATCGTAAGACAATAAAACATCCAGCATTTTTTCTTCATCACGAGATAGTTCTTTGACAATAAGCGGAATGATTAATTGATTAATCAGTGTATAGGCAGAAATCATCCAATTCGGTAGTACACCAATTCTTGCATGAACATACGCAATTTTACGACGCTTAAAGACATAATCTAAATCTAATTCATCATCAAATAAGCTAATAAAATGTGTATCAAACAATCCTTTTAAACGCTCTACTGTCGAATGTGTATTGATGACATGATTAAACTCTGGAATTTCCAGTAGACGAGCATAAAAATTATCGAGTATATGCTGTCGATTATTCTCGTAAATTTTACGTAAAAACCCTACAGATTCTCTTCTAATTCTAGATAAAGCAAGGAAATCCAATTTTTCTTTAAAACGTTCATTTGTTTCGATGTCTGAATTTTTCGTAGCCGAAAAATAATCATAACTTTGATTAATCTTCTTCCTTTTGAACATAGCTCCCACTCCTAGTTGTATTCAAGTAAAATATAATTACCAATATTTTAAAGCCAATTATAGATTTCTCTTCATTACCTTCAACTAATAAAACATATATATTTTACCAACAATAGAATGACAAAAATAGATTCTCATTTAATTCTTTACACTTTATTATTTTTTCGTCCACTTTATTGACAATTTCTTATTTTCTTAGTTAAACACTGTCTTTACGCAGAAAAAGCGCTAAAATCCCAATTGATTTAGCGCCTTCTTCCCATATAAACTTCTCGTTAGTGCTAGCACTCACAATCGCAATTTTGTAAGCTATCCAGTAGCTTTTCCATGGCTTCTAGTTGCTCACACAGCGTTTGAATCATGCAACGTAGGATTGGAATTAACTCTTGACAGATGCAGAATCTAAGCACATTTTGTGCCAGTCGTATACCACCCTGATGATGGACGATCATTTCCCGAAGATAATTGATATTAATGCTATTAGAGACTGGTGGAGCACACATTGCATTGAACATAGCTTCTGTAATTTCTTTGTAAGCACACATATACTCGTATAATTCATACTCTGAATTTTGTACGACACAACATCGATTTTGTATCGCTTCAAGACTCTCAACCATTTCTGTATGTGTGCGAATGATTTCTAATGCGAGATTTTGCACAGGTATATTCGTTGTATAACGTAAAACATTTTCAGACATTTGGATTGCTGCAACTTGATGAGGGATGATTTGCTTAATAAAATTTTCTGAGATACTACAAGTAATGGTAACATAGGTCATACCCTGCATCATTTTTTTGAGGATTCGCTGATATTCCTCTAAATATGCCTTTGTCACATTACTGAGTTCAATTGGTTTAGCCATTAGACACACTCCTTTCAGAGTAATGTATGCCTGCTAGGTTGTTGTGCGATAGACAATTGTACCAATTGCTCAATTTTTACCAATCTTTATCATCGTAGAAAACTATACTTGCTCTTTCTTATATGTATCTATGCATGTTGAACAAATGCATAGATTTGGCTCTCTTTGAACTGAAGTTAACAGGGTTTCTGGTATGCTAACTGTCATACACCAGCACTCTTTTTCACCTCTTGCCACGCCACAATGGTTTTCGCCTCCGCATAATGGACATTTCATTTCTCCAGTTGTCATGCTTTTACAACTCCTTTATTTTTCACCATTGTAAAATAAAAAGGGAAGAGCGCTCAATACCTTGCTCCTCCCAAAACTTTTACTGTTGATGCCTGTGTATATCTTGTTTTACTTCTTCAATGTCAGTGTCGCTATAAATAGACGTTCCACGTCCACCACTTTTTGCTAACAGGGCCTTCACTTCATTATAGGATAATCCTGCATCTGCATTTTTTTGCTTCACTTCGTTAATATTTGTACCTGCAGATGTAAACTGGATGTCTTTTTCACGATTCATCATTTTTACCTCCTATAATTCATCTGGCTGCATTTCAATTAATTCGTCGCCTTCTCTTTTTACACGCTTATTGAGTTCCTCTATTGGAATGGCATCTACAGTTTGCATATCCTCATGCAGATCGAAAAGACTAATCGTATCTGATTCAACCATATCAGGCTTGTCCTTACTATTTAAATTCATGAACATTTTCTTTTCATGTGGTATTTTTTCGATGTCCATTCTGTCACACTCCTTTACCTTTAATGTGTGTAATGCTGAACAGATTATGTGTCTTTCTCTTTCGCACTTTTATCTATTCGATGATACTCAGCTATTTGAATAACTCGTACATGTTTTGTGTGCAGTTCATGGTATATTCCCCTACTATCCGTAAAGGAGATATATTGATCGCGTTCATTTTTCACTAATTTTTCTGCCTCTTGTTGCGATTCAATAAAAATGAATCTTCGAACATAATGTACCTCATCAAAAAAATACGTAATTTTAAATTCCTTCATCTTTATGCCCCTTAATCCTGCAATGTCACCGTTTATTCTGTCCAGAAACTGAAAAACTTTGCATTCCTAACATTACCTAAAACATCTGAAGCATATAGTAGAGCAATAAATCTTTGCATTGGAGTGAATAATAATTGATTCATACTGTCAAAGCTGGTGAAACCCTTGCTCAAATTTCTCAAGATTACCGTACACCTTTGGCATCCATTATCGCTGCTAATCCAGGAATTCAGCCTGACCATCTTTTCATGGGTCAACAAATTATCATCCCCGGCTTGCCCGACCCTGAAGCAATTCCTTATCGTATCGAGATATCCACCAATAATCGCTGGCTCCGTTTATATAAAAACAATATCCTTCAAAAACAATACCCAATTGCAGTCGGACGCATGCTTCACGAAACACCTGTAGGTAGTTTTATTATCATCAATAAAGCGCCAAACCCTGGCGGTCCTTTTGGCACGATGTGGATGAGTCTTTCTAAAGAACATTACGGAATTCATGGCACAAATGATCCTAGCTCGATTGGGCATGCTGTTTCACATGGGTGTATCCGCATGCAAAATCGAGATGTTGAAGAGCTAGCCAGTATTGTGCCAATAGGTACAGAGGTAGTGATTCATCCCTAACTAAAAAGGCTATCTAGTCAGTTTAGATAGCCTTTAGATTTAATTATCTTGTTCTCTAGCCTGTGCAAGCTTTGTTAAATAGTATTGCTCTTCACGCCACATATGATCCGCCATCGGAGCTGTAAATGTACCTAGCACCTCTGCACTTAGCTCCATTTCTTCTAATTCTCTTAAGAATGTTTTAAATAATGTCATTTCTAGCTCAACATCTTTATTAAATCGTTTTAAAGCTGGAAAGGAATCGATATTCGTACGTAAATAGCCTGTTAATTCTACGGCCTTTAAGTAAAATTGTTCAAAGTGTTGAGCAAACTCATGACTCTTTTGCTTCAAACGCTTCTCAACACCATCTAAATCATCATTAATAATGCCTGCATGTCCAGAGGCATCTAAAAGCCAAACTAAATGATGATGAAGTTCATGGAAAATCGGTGGTGCTTCTCCTTTTTTCAAGTAATTCAGCACATTTTGGTATTCCTCTAATTCGTTGACCATATGGTTGACAAACGTAGGCGTTAAATGAATCCCAATATCCCCCAATAGTTGGTGTCTAAGTAGATGAAGCTTGAATTGTTTAAATTGCTCAACATTGTCGTCCACGGACACTGAAAAAGATACAGCATTTGAATCATCGAGCGAAGGTATATACGCAAGTAGCTGCGAGAATTGATAAATATACGTATGGGCATTTTGAATAGCATCCTTTTCTGAGGAATAGAGAGCGTCATGAATAAATTGAGCATGATTTTGCATAATTTCTAGCCAAAATCTATGCTCAAAAATAGCATGTTGCACAAAATTAGACAAAGGTTTACCTCCTCTTAACTTGATTTTAGAGAAATAACTAAAAAATTTACTCGGAGCTGTCTTTGATTTTGTTGTCTCTCCATTCTATTCTTTGCGTTATACAATTAGTCGTATATTTCGTATAGGATGAAATGCTAAAAGCTATACTACCTATGGCAAAAGCATTTAGAAGGCTTTATTTAAAACTATAGGAGGGAATACGTTGTCAACAAGTAAACAGCTATTATCCATATTCGCCCTAGGTGGGATAAATGAAATTGGTAAAAATATGTATGTAGTACAATATGCAGATGACATAATTATTATTGATTGCGGAGCAAAATTTCCTGATGAAACACTGCTTGGAATTGATTTAATCATTCCAGATATTACGTATTTACTTGATAATAAGGAGAAAATTAAGGCATTAATTGTCACGCATGGTCATGAGGATCATATTGGTGGTATTCCTTACTTACTAAAAAAATTAAATGTCCCTGTGTATGCTACCCGATTCACGCTTGGACTTATTGAATTAAAGCTGAAGGAACATAAACTTTTAAGAGGAACCGATTTAATTGAAATTCATGCAGACTCAGCTCTACATTTAGGACAAATCGATGTTAGTTTCTTTAGAACCAATCATAGTATACCCGATTGTTTAGGAATCGTTTTAGCCACACCAGAAGGAAACGTTGTCCATACTGGAGATTTTAAATTTGACCTAACGCCTGTTAACAACCAATTTGCTGATATTCATAAAATGGCTGAAATCGGTTCAAATGGTGTGCTAGTTCTTATCTCGGAAAGTACAAATGCAGAAAGACCAGGTTTGACACCTTCAGAGCAACTTGTAGGGCATCATATTGAGGAAGCCTTTTTACATGCTGAGCGAAAAGTAATCATCTCTACCTTTGCTTCAAATGTTAATCGTATTCAACAAATCGTACATGCAGCAATTGCCACCAATAGGAAGCTAGCTTTAGTAGGGCGTAGCATGGTCAATGTCGTTGATGTTGCAATTGAACGAGGTTATTTATTTGTACCAGAAGATCTGTTAATTGATGCACGAGAGGTCAAATACCTCCCACCAGAAGAGGTGGTGGTCCTCTGCACAGGTAGCCAAGGCGAGCCTCTAGCTGCACTTGCAAGAATAGCAAATGGTAATCATCGTGAAATTAAAGTTTTACCAGACGATACAGTCATTCTTGCCGCTTCACCAATCCCTGGTAATGAAAAGGGCGTTTCTCGCATTGTGGACAATTTGTTTCAGCTTGGTGCTAAGGTTATTTATGGTTCTTCCAGTCATACAGGTATGCATGTATCAGGACATGGTCATCAAGAGGACTTGAAACTTATGCTGACGTTTATGAAGCCTAAATTCTTCATCCCTATTCATGGTGAGTACCGTATGTTACATCAACATCGTTTATTAGCAGAATCTATTGGCGTTCAAAAGGGACATACATTTATTATGAAAAATGGGGATGTTGTTGATATTGAAGATTCAAAGGCAAGGCAAACACGGAAAATTCCAGCTGGGGATACCTATGTAGATGGGATTGGCATTGGTGAGGTCGAAGGAATTGTCCTCCGTGATCGCAAGCAACTTTCAGAAGATGGAATGCTTGTTATTGTATTGACACTCAATAAAGCTGACGGTGGTTTTATTTCAGAACCCGATACCATTTCACGTGGTTTTGTTTATGCTAAAGATTTCGAGGCACTGTTAACTAAAGTCAATGTGCTTTCCAAAGAAATCGTCAATGAGCTTCAAGAAGAGGGCAGACAGCAAATACATGTCCTTCGCCGAGAAATTAAAAGAGCTGTTGGACAATATTTATTTACCCAAACAAAACGTAAGCCCATGATTTTACCAATTATTATTGAAATTTAACAAGTCGGTGCAAGGATTGCTCAATCCATTTGCACCGACTTATGTTAATTGCTCAGCATTTGAAAGGAGGAATCATTTAAGAAATCTCCATTATAAATCTTATGTAACATATCCGCATATAAAGATTGGAGCTGGTCAAAGCTATGATGTAAGTTTTTTGAATGCTGATTTACTTGTTTTGACACATTATCGAAATACTGTGGAAGTTTTTCTACCGCTGTGACTAAAGAATCTTTATTCATTAATAGATGTTGAATAGCGTTTAATAGTTGAGCTGCTCTATGCTGTATATCAAGAGGAGGTAATTCAATTATTAAACGAAGGATATGACGCTTCTCTTTATTTAATTGATACCATTTAAAAAAGTGAAATAAATAGTCACTAACAACAATGGATTCATTTGGAATAATGGCAATGATATCATGACCGATGCACACAGCTTTTTTACATTGATAAATAATGGTTTCCTTTACATTTAATTTGTTGAGAAGAATGCTTTTTGCAGGTACTAGTGACAAATTTAATGAATCAACCGTGTGATCAATCTTTGGCACTTGACTAGCATCATCATCTACCATTAATTTCAAGAGTGTTGCTTTGGTGATAAAAGGAGTACCTTCCCTAGTAAAATATTGATCGTTCACAATTAAATGACCAATTTGGACTTTTGCTATTTCTTCTAAAAAAAACTGCTTCACCATGTATGAACCCTCCAATCCTCTGTCCCAATTAATACCCTGAATTCAATCTTCATTAACGCATGCCTAGTTATTTATTTAGGTCATTTGTCTGGATAAAAGTATTACTCTAAAGATTGTACCATTTTAATGAAACTTTTTCTCTATTATACCACTATAATAGTATAGTCATTTCCATTGTTTTTCACTAGCTTTTAACATAGAGGTGAATCATATGTCAGATTTTTTAAAGCTAGTAGGTGAACAACTTCGGATTATTCGATTATCTAAAGGACTTAGCCAAGAAGAAGTGGCTGAAAGAACAGGGAAGTTGGGTTTCAGTAAAGGAAGAGTTTCCAATATTGAGCATGGACAATCTAATATTACCTTAAGTACTTTGGAAACAATCATGAAGGCATTAGACATTACCCCTGAGGAGCTATTTAATTTTCAAAAATTATCTGGCGTTACTGATATTGAGGAGAAAAACCTCATGCTAGACATTCATCGCTCATTATTAAGAGAACGAAATTTAGACGAGGTAAAATATGTAGTTCGTATAACGAAGGATTTTTTAGATACGATTGATTCTCAATCAAAGAAAAACAGCTCTAACGGTCAATGACCATTGGAGCTGCTTCTTTATTTCAACGTAACTTTTTAGAAGCTACATACCAAACTTTTGACGATAGCCGCATTTTCTACATAGTTCTTCCACAGCTTCTCTTCTTGAGAAGCCTTCAACAATCTTATTGGCACGCTCTCCTTCTACAATGTCGGAGAAGGATTTTTCATGTACATTCCCTAAATTAATGACACCTTCACCATCCAAACAGCAAGGTACAACGGTACCATCCACCAATATAGCTGCTTGACTACGCAGAGCATGACAAAAGCCCTTGCCTTCATCCTCTGGCTCTAGGAGACTTGGCCATCTAAACTCATGATCTTGATTTAAATACACATGCGGGGCAATTTTTACCCCTTTACCAGGTTCTACTTTTTCTTCTATACGATAATCAAGATGATACTCATTTTCTAATATTTCTAAAGTCTCGCGGTTGCGACGAGCTGCAACATCTGAAACATGATCCTGTTGTAGATTCCATAAACGATAGGAAATAATCGTATTGTATTCCCTAGAATCTCGCACAAAATCCAAAATATCTCCTAAATATTTTTCACGATTTTCGGAGCCTTCATGCCCATCAAAGCTATGCAACGAGAAATTAATTTGACGTAATGCTGGCTTTCCTAATATTTTCTCGCGATTCTTTTTGATTAGCGTACCATTCGTTGTAATATTGACTTTGAATCCTTTTGCATGGGCAGCATCTAATAGCTGATCAATTCTTGGATGTAGTAATGGCTCTCCTTTCACATGCAAATAAATATATTTTGTATGTGGACGAATTTCATCTAATATTTTATTAAATTGTTCGACTTTAATAAGCCCCTTTGCACGCGCTGTAGGTGGACAAAAACTGCATGCTAAATTACAAACGCTTGTAATTTCTATATAAACCTTTTTAAATGTTCTCAATGTTGCTTCTCCGTTCCCATTCACTAAATAATCAAATCTCATTCATTTTAACAAATTTATTGGATAGATAGCAAAAATCGTTGAGCTTCCCTCTGGCCACTCCTACCTTTTCTCTAGGTAACATGGCTACACGTACAGGTGGGTTCAAGAAGCGCTAATATCTTAATAGTAATAGGAATGGAAGGGAGGAAAAACGATGTCTAGTTTTAATTCTAAAAAATTTTATGGACCTGACGAACCTGAGCAGGAATCCTCTAACAAGCAAGGGAAAAATCATATAACAATAAATTTTACATTCAATATAGGAAATACTGATTTTCACTTTGAGCAGCGTGCAGAAGGCGGAGGCCAAATCAATCATGATGTAGGCACAAATGCCAACCAAGGTGGACAAAACGCTAGTAACGGTAGTCATACACGCAACGTCAATTCACAGTTTGCTGACGGTAATGGAAGAAGCGGTATTGCTGGTAATCATAATGACGAGGCTGGTGGGCAACAAGGCATTAAAGTACGAGATAGTCTTGTCATTGATAGTGATATTCATTCATCCTCTAACCATAGTGAAAGTAATGAAGAGACTGATGTATTAACTGAAGAAGGCGAGTAGATTGGTTTCAAAAAGATCATATCAGTCGCAAAAAAAGTCCTTTTGGCAAGAACAGGCTCTGTGCTCTGCCACAGGAAAGCTAGTAGCTTGCAACCGATTGTTGACCTTTTCTAAAAACTACTATTAATGGTTTTGTTTTTCAATGCGATGAAAAAACTTCTATCTGCTTGATGGTACCCTCAACAGATAGAAGTTTTTTTATTATACATTGCGTTTATAATTTTTTGTGCCGTCATATGAATAGAGCATCGGCTTTTTATCCACATAGGTTTCTAAATGAACAGGACGTCCCCATAGCTGGTAAATATAAGGTAATACATTTTCTAAATAGTGTGGATCTAACTCCATCCCTTCATAGCCATGAACTAAATATAGCTCGCCATTCCGCAAATAATCACCATTTTTCACCACAATATATGGGAAGCCGCCGTTTACACGCATGGATACGAGTTGATCGCGAACCATCTCGTGATCCTTATCCGTTATACGGTATTCATTCCCTTTCTTTTGGAACAAGTACAAATCTTCACGCTTCGCTAAATCCTTTGTTAAATAGTTTCGAATAAAGGAAATATCTGATTCTACCTCTCTTACCTCAAAAATCTTTTCACGTCCCGTATTTGGCAAAACACCTAACCGTTTCATTTCCTCAGTAGGATTATTATAGCGATTTTCAATATCCTCGAAAATTTTAATCCCAAGATAATATGGATTAATCGATGTTTTGGAGGGCTGCACAACCCCCGCATTTAATTTGGCATATTCGATCGTTTCAGCAGTAGTTAACTTTAGCTCCCGCATGATTCGTTGATGCCAGAAGGAGGCCCAGCCCTCGTTCATTATTTTAGTTTCTAATTGAGGCCAAAAATAAAGCATTTCCTCTCGCATCATTGTTAATATATCTCGTTGCCAGTCTTCCAATTCACGGCTATGTTCCTCTAAGAATAACAACAGATCTTTTTCTGGCTGAGGAGGAAATTGCTTTAATCTGCGTCGAATTGGTTTATAAACTTTTTCTTTTTCTTCTATACTCCATAAATCATCATACGGTGATTTTGTTGGTGGTTTTTCCTCCTCAAGCTCATCCTCTTCACTCCAGGATAGCTTCGGTCTTAAAATTGATGGATCAATATGTTCTTGAATAGCTAAAACAGCATCTAAAAACTGCTCCACCTCATCCTTGCCATACTCTCTCTCATAGCCAGCTATTCGCTCCGCAGTTGCGGTCATACTTTCTACCATATCTCTTCTTGTATTAGAAAAACGTATATTATTTTTGAAGAAATCGCAGTGTGCTAGAACATGGGCAATAATCAATTTATTTTGGGTTAAAGTATTGGTATCCAGTAAAAATGCATAGCAAGGATTTGAATTAATGACAAGCTCATAAATCTGACTAAGTCCTAAATCATATTGAAGCTTCATTTTATGAAATTGTTTGCCAAAGCTCCAATGGGAAAAGCGCGTGGGCATACCGTAGGCGCCAAATGTATAAATAATATCTGCTGGACAAATTTCATAACGCATTGGATAAAAATCTAAGCCAAAGCTTGAGGCAATTTCGGTAATTTCATCTATTGCACGATGAAGCTCTTTTGTGTCCATTTTACGCCCCCTCCTTTGAACGTGGTGCTGAGGATACTTCCATGTTACTCTTCACTTTTCTTGAAAAAGCTCTTTAAAGCGTCATACACATCGCCTTTTTTTCTCAAAATATGGTATCTGAATTTAGGATCATCAATTTTTTTATACGTATACATAAGCGTTGAGAATCGGTTATGCTGATTCACCTCACCATAGCCAAACATGCTGGATACATCCATTAACTCTCCTACTAGCTTCAAGCACTTTTCATTGTCCATCGATATATTTTCACCATCTGAAAAATGGACAGGATAAATATTGTAGCGAGACGGATGATATTTATCCTGAATTAATTCCAATGCCTTTTTATAAGCTGAAGAACAAATGGTTCCACCACTTTCGCCCTTTGTAAAAAACTCCTCTTCTGTGACAACCTTTGCCTCAGTATGATGGGCAATAAATTCAATTTCTACTGTTTCATATTTTGACCGTAAAAACTTCGTCATCCAAAAGAAGAAGCTTCTCGCACAATATTTTTCAAATGCTCCCATTGAGCCACTTGTATCCATCATGGCGAGCACTACGGCTTTGGATTCTGGTTTCTCCACTTCATCCCATGTTTTAAAACGTAAATCGTCATTGTGGATTGGCGTTATTTCTGCTTTCCCATGCATCGCATTGCGCTTTAATGCATTCAAAATGGTACGCTTTTTATCGACATTACCCATGAGTCCTTTTTTTCGAATATCATTAAACTCTATTTTTTCTGTTTTAATATCTGCCTTTTCTTTTTGCTGTAAATTAGGTAACTCTAGTTCATGAAATAAAACATTTTGAATTTCCTCAATACTGACTTCCGCTTCATAATAATCTTGGCCAGGCTTGTCACCTGCTTCTTTACCTTTACCGGGAGCCTGATTGGCCTTACTGCCATCGCGCGCTACTACATCTCCAACACTACTATCCCCTTGTCCCTGCCCTACATGCTTAGAGTTATCATAGTTATATCGAATTTTATATTCATCAAGTGACCGAATTGGTATCTTAATAACCTCGCGACCATTGGACATCACAATACTTTCTTCGCTAACTAAATCAGGTAAATTATTTTTAATTGCATCTTTCACTTTTTCCATATGGCGTTGTTGGTCTTGGTGCCCTTTACGATGGAGGGACCAATTTTCCTGAGAAATGACAAAGCGTTTATTTTTGTGTTCAGTCATTTTTATCCTCACCCATCTATCAAATTCGCTTTTTCTATACTATGCTTGAGAGCCAAATTTTTGAACTTTTTTCATAAAATCAATTGTAAATCTATCAATCACGCCTCAATGCGTCCAGATTTTTTCCGATTATGCTCGAAAGTTTCTCTTCAAAGTCTCGGACATCCTCTGGGGCTTTTTGTTGATAAATCTCTCCTCCTGATAATAAAAGGAGTGCCCTAAAAATGGGACACTCCTATCTGACTTGGAACAATGAACATCAAGTTATCGATTGAGCAAACTTCCTACATACTGTAACAACTCATTTGCTGATGTTGTATTATAGCCATGTTCATCAACAAGCCTTGCCACAACCTCATTAATCTTCTTCAGCTGCGATTCATCTGGCATCTTAGAAGAAGTAGTAATTTTCACGACATCTTTCAAATCTGCAAATAATTTCTTCTGAATGGCTTCTCGCAATCTTTCATGAGAATTGTAATCAAAACGTTTACCTTTTCGTGCATAGGCTGAAATTCGAATGAGAATCTCTTCACGGAATGCCTTTTTAGCATTTTCTGAAATGCCAATTTGCTCCTCAATCGAGCGCATTAATTTTTCATCTGGGTTCATTTCTTCCCCAGTAAGTGGATCATAAATTTTATTTTTATTACAAAATGCCTCTACATTATCGAGGTAGTTGTTCATCAATGTTTTTGCCGATTCCTCATAGGAGTACACAAAAGCCTTTTGTACTTCGTTTTTAGCAATTTCATCATATTCTCTACGAGCAACCGCAATATAATTCATGTATTTTTCACGATCCTCTTGAGAAATAGATGCATGCTGATCTAGCCCATCCTTCAATGCTCGTAAAACGTCTAAGGCATTTATAGATGGTATCTCTTTGCGGATAATAGCGGAAGAAATACGGTTAATAATATAGCGTGGATCAATACCGTTCATGCCTTCATTCGGGAACTCTTTCTTCAGCTCCTCTAAGTCAACGGAATTAAATCCCTCCACATTTTCTCCGTCGTACAAGCGCATTTTTTTAATTAGATCCACACCTTGTTTTTTCGGAACTTCCAATCGAGTAAGAACCGAAAAGATTGCTGCGGCCTTTAAAGCATGCGGTGCAATATGGACATGGGACATATCGCTCTCTTTTATCATCTTTTCATAAATATGCTCTTCCTGACTAACTTTGAGGTTGTAGGGAATTGGCATAACGATAATTCGAGAATGTAATGCCTCATTCTTTTTGTTCGAAATAAATGAACGATACTCTGTTTCATTTGTATGGGCAACGATTAACTCATCTGCACTAATTAAAGCAAATCTTCCTGCTTTGAAATTTCCTTCCTGTGTTAGCGATAATAAATTCCATAAGAATTTTTCATCTAGTTTTAGCATCTCCTGGAATTCCATCATTCCTCTATTGGCCTTATTCAGCTCCCCATCAAAGCGGTAAGCACGAGGATCCGACTCTGAGCCAAATTCACCTATTGTAGAAAAATCAATACTTCCTGTTAAATCTGCAATATCCTGTGATTTAGGGTCTGATGGAGTAAATGTCCCAATGCCCACACGTTTATCTTCTGAAAAAGTAATACGTTCAATCATTACATTTTCAATGCGTCCATCGTATTCCTTTTCAAGACGCATTGTATTTAAAGGCGATAAACTTCCTTCAATTCTAATCCCATATTCCTCAAAGAACTCATTACGCAAATGATGTGGAATTAAATGGAGCGGATCTTCATGCATTGGACATCCCTTAATTGCGTAAACTGCACCTTCATCTGTTCGCGAATATTGCTCTAAGCCGCGTTTTAGTAAGGTAACGATAGTTGATTTACCACCACTAACTGGTCCCATTAATAATAAAATACGTTTTCTAACATCTAACCTGCGTGCTGCTGGATGGAAATATTCCTCCACCAGTCTTTCAATTGCTGTTTCAAGCCCAAAAATTTCTTGTCCGAAAAATTTGTACATTTTTTGCCCATCGCGTTCCTCTACACCAGAACTTTTTATCATATTGTAGACGCGTGAATGGGCTGTTTGAGCAACTTCAGGTCTTTCCCTAATGATGTTTAAATAATCTGCAAATGTCCCTTCCCACTTCAGCCTGTTTTCTTCTTCGCGATAGTTTTTCACTTTATCTAAAATGTTAATAGCCTTCCCTCCATTCAGGGCTTGATTTATAACATAGTATGAAGTTAATGGCATGATGATACCATTACTTTTTCTTTGATGAAGTTTCTTCTTATTATTTCTATTTTTTTTTGCAAAAAAATAGCGGAGATATCAACTGTTTTCATACATAGAACCTTACTGAATGAAGATAAAAATTTCGGTTATTCTAACGTTAGAAAGGAGGTCTATCATTGCATCGCCATTTTATATTTCTTTTCACGTGTTTATTTTTAGTGATTATGCTGTACCCTTCCGTCTCTTTTGCAAAGGAGGATCTTACAGAAGAAGAAATTTTACAGCAGCGTATGTCCTATTATGTACAATTCGATGAATTACTCATTCCATGGCATTTTTTAGCTGCTATCGATCAATATGAAAGAAACCTACAATCAGTTCGTAAAGACATCCCTAAACGAGAGGGCTATTTGGCTATTCAATTTTCTGATGAATACTGGTCAGGCGCATTAAATCCTGTAAAGGAAGACACTTCTCCTGAGACAATTAGCTATTTCGGAGGAATGGGCCTTGACGGTAATCATGATGGAATAGCTAGTCCAAAGGATGATGAGGATGTCATTTTTTCGATGGCTAGTTATTTAGGGAAATTCGGAACAACAGATGAGGATTTTAAATTAGCATTATGGGAATATTACGGAAGTGAAGAAGCAGTCAATCAAATATTTACCATCTCCACATTGTACAGACATTTTAAAACTATAGAACTTGATGCACATACCTTCCCGCTAAATATCCGCTCTGATTACAGTTACAGGGGCACTTGGGGCGCCAATCGTGGTTGGGGTGGACGCCGTATTCATGAGGGAACTGATATTTTTGCCAGCTATGGAACGCCTGTATTATCTACCTCTTATGGAATAGTGGAGGTTAAAGGATGGAATCAATTTGGTGGCTGGCGTATTGGTATTCGGGACAATCATAATTCCTACCACTATTATGCCCACCTTGGTAGCTATCATAAGGAAATTGAAGTAGGTACAATTGTAAAACCTGGTACTGTTCTTGGCTATGTTGGAAGCTCTGGATATGGAAAAGAAGGTACATCTGGCAAATTCCCTCCACATCTTCATTATGGTATTTATAAATTTAATGGAAGAACCGAATGGGCTTTTGACCCTTATCCTTCCCTTCTACAGTGGGAGCGCAAGGCGAAAAGTCAAAAACAATAGAGAATCCTTTACTTATGGCACTTGAAGCATGTTGCTTCAGGTGCATTTTCTTTCTACATAGGAAATTCTACATAAATATATAAATCAGTCGTTAGACATCTATATATATTTAACTATTAATAAAAGGAAAATAATTATATCATTGTACTAAGAAACTATTTTTAAATATTTCTACCGAAAGGCTTATTAATACGCATAATTAGTTATAAAATAATACTTGTGTTGAAAAAATTTCTCAATGAGATAGTAAAGGGATGGGAAAATGAAAGGCATTATCAAGTTTAAAACACTTAAAACTCGAATTTTAAGTGCATTTATTCTTTTGTTAGTTTTAGTAGTTAGCTTTACAACCTACACTTACAATTCCAATACAAATATGGAAAAACAAGCAAAAGATTTAGTGAAAGAAGATTTAGTTGTTTTAGATGCAAGTAAAAATTTAGCACTCTCTATGAGTGTCCGCCTATCTGCAGCGTTAAATTATGTGTTGACAGGTGACGAAAAATACAAAGAATCATTTAATGAGTATCGCAAAATGGCTGAGGAAAATAACGCTATTCTAGACAAATATGAAAAATCAGATGAACGCGATCAACTTGTAGCAATTGCCCGAGATTGGAGTACCCTTGTCAATACAGAGGTATTTGATATCTACCAAAAGGGCAATAAAGAATTAGCTTTAGAAAATTTAATGGATACACATGAACTCGTAACGAAAGTGCGATATGGTTACGAAAAACTGGCAGATGAACGCGCTAAAGCCATTACAGATGTCGGTAACGATGTCGTATCAACTAGCTCTGAGAATCGAACAATTGGTATCGCCTTTAGCTTGATTCTAACTATAGCGGGTATTCTTATTGCTATTATCACAGCAAGTACCATTTCTAAACCTGTTACAGTCGTAGCCGACCGAATGAAAGAATTAGCAGATGGAAATTTACAACTAGAGCCTCTACCTGTAAAAACACGAGATGAAATTGGAACGTTAATGGTAGCAGCCAATGACATGAACGAAAAATTAAAACAAACGATCCAGTCTATCTACACGGTTTCTGAAACAGTAGCAGCTAGTAGTGAAGAACTTGCTCAATCATCGAATGAGGTACAAGCAGGTACTGAGCAAATTACAGTAACCATGCAAGAGCTTGCATCGGGTACAGAAACACAAGCTTCTACCACAGGTGATTTGGCAGAAACAATGACAGCATTTAAGCGTAGCATTCATGAAACTACACAGGAGGGCATTGAATTAAGCGAACATTCTAGTCATGTTCAACAATTAACGGTTTCAGGGAAAAGTTTAATGGTTCAATCTACCAAACAAATGGCTACAATAAATGAAATTGTATTAGACTCTGTGAAAAAGGTGGAAAATTTAAATGAACAGTCTGCTGAAATATCCAAGCTTGTGTCCGTTATCGATGATATTTCAAACCAAACAAATTTACTTGCCTTAAATGCAGCCATCGAAGCAGCACGAGCAGGTGAGCATGGCAAGGGCTTTGCTGTTGTGGCAGATGAAGTCCGAAAGCTTGCTGAGCAAGTACAGTTCTCTGTCACGGATATTGCAACAATTGTCCAGCGTATTCAAGGTGAAACTGGCACTGTAACATCTGCCCTTCAGACTGGCTATGAGGAAGTAAAAAGAGGAACCACTCAGCTCGATGAAACAAATAAAACATTTGAAAAAATTTCTGATGCTGTTGGGGATATGATTGATAATATTTCAACGATTTCAACGAATTTAAATCAGCTGGCTCAAAATTCGGAAACCATTAATGCTTCTATTGATGATATGGCCTCCATTTCACAGGAATCCGCAGCTGGCGTTGAGCAAACAACAGCAACTGTTGAGGAAACCGCCGCTACAATGGATGAAATCGCTAGAAGTGCAAATCAGCTTGCTGGAATGGCCGAAGAATTAAATACACAGCTACAGCAATTTAAAATTTAATCATCTAAACAACAATGGCTATCTCAAATTTTTCTATTTTGAGATAGCCTTCTCTCTTATTGCCAATGACTTATTGGCACTCGTTCCAGTTCATGACGTTTAATAATAACACTTATCTTTTGAAACCATTTCTCACAAAGCTCTATGGCTTCTTTATAGTCATCCTCCTCTTTTGATATGGGATCTTCACTATTATCCATGAACATATATTCTTGAATAGGCTCTGATAAATGATCTACAACTAACTTTAGCGATAGCTGTGAAATTGTATCTTCTTCTACCTCCTCTTCTTCTATTTCATCTGCTTCAGCAAGTAAGGAACCACTCATTAGATGATTCTTTGTTCGAACCGTAAATACTTCATCTTCCATGATGGCCACCTCATATATTCTGTTAAATGGCACCTCTATAATTTTTAGTTCTTCGTCTAAAGCTTCTCTTCGGGCGAAAATAAGCATGTTTGTCTGTTCATTTAACAGTAAAGCATTTAAAGCATCATGGGAAACTGTACATTGTGTATGAGGAATAGCCATTATCTCCTCCTCACTAGCTTCCGTCATGGCTGTCAAAGTTTGTATGGCCATATAACGCTCTTTTAAATAACGGATACTCCCTAGACCGACTAAAGCGAGCCCAATTAAAAAAAATAGTTGCTTAATAATGACTAATTCAATAGCATTTGCTAGATAAAGATAGACAATCCCTAATAAAATGAAGAAAATATTTTTCATTCAATTCCCGCCTTTATCAAGATAATCACTAGAAAAATTCAGATGATGTACTAGCAATAGTATTCTTGATTCTATCTTTTCATTCTAATAAAAAACACGAATTCATTGAACTTTACAATGAATCCGTGCTTTTGCTTTTAACGACCAATTAGCTCTTCTTTACTACTTACGTCATCTAATGTTTTATCTTTTTCTATTTTATGCATCTCAAGAACATGCTCAGATGGCGGCACGAGTAAGCTCACCACGACAATTGTGATACCAGTTATAACAACACCCGAAAATACAGGAGCCTGCCATAATTCATTTAATAGGCCTATGAAGCCTTCTGATTGGATTGTCAGACTAGGTACGAATGTTAGTGATGTCACAATATAATAAACTAAGCCAACGGAAATACTTGCCCAAACTGCGGGTGTACTGACACGTTTCCAAAATGGTCCTAAAACGATTGGCCAGAATATTGTTACGAATATAATATCCCAAGCTAAATAAGCTAAATCAATTACTTTTTGGAAGCTTACAGCTAGCACTAAACCTAATAAAGCACTAGCTAGAATAATAGATCGTGAAAATCTTAATAGCTTCTTAGGATCAGGATTACGATTAATAAAATCTAAATAAATATTCTTTGTCACAATCCCTGAAGTCGCTACATAACATGCAGCTACTGTAGACATCCCCATGGCTGCCATAGCTGTTAAGAAAATAGCTGCTAATATAGGCGGAAAATAACCTTGTGCAAAGGTAAGCATCAATGTTTCTGGGTTTGTGCTCTCAGGATAAATAGACTTAAAGGCTTCCCCTAGCATCCCTGGAATCCAGCTAATTGCAATGACAATAATACCAGCAATAATCATACTTCGTTGTGCCACTCGCGGACTTTTCGCAGCAGCTACCCGCTGCCCAAGGTCAACTGCTGGGATATCTCCAAGTGCTAGTACAAGATACAAAGTCCAAAATTCTGCTCCTGCCTTCTCAAATAATGTACTGATATTCCACCACTCAGGATTAAATGTAACGTCTGGATAGTAAAACAAAATAAAAATGGTGATACCCAAAATGCCTGCCACTGCAAGCGCACCTTGTACGATTTCAGTATAGGCAACTGCCCATAAACCACCAATAACTGAATAAATAGCCGTTAGCGATACAAATAGAAGCGCCGCAGGTATAAAATCAATTTGCAACAATTGCTGAATAATATAAGTTCCACCAACTGTTAATGCCGCTGCATTAAAAACACCAAAAGCAATTGCCATAACAACCCCTGTATAGGCTCCTAGCTTTTTACTGCCATAGCGTAAACCGTAGTAATCTGCTAATGTCCAGCCCTTTAAACGTCGTAATGGCTTGGTCCAAATGAGTGCGCCAAGAATCATACAAGTCCCTAAACCACCCATTGTTGCCGAACCTTCAAAGCCACCACTTGTATAGCCAGAGCCTACCGCTGCAAAAAAGAAGGGAGCAGCTAATAAAGCAGCGACTAAACTACCCGTTACAACGGATAAAGGCATGCTCCAGCCAGCAACAATTAAATCCTCGGCTGTGTTGACACGCTTATAGCCTTTATAGCCAATGTAATAGATAAATAATAAGTATAAGCAAAAGATAATAATATTTAACATTATTTACTCCTTCGTTTTCCATTAACCGTTCATTACGACCCCACCATTTGGCGTTAATATTTGACCTGTATAGAAGTCAGCATGATTAGAGGCTAAAAATAATACACTTTTCGCAATCTCCTCTGGTTGCGCTAAACGTTTTAATGGATATTTTGCGGATTCTTCCTCCACATAGTTATCGCCAAACTCTCGTAGAATGTCCGTAAATGTTCCACTAGGAGCAACTGCATTGACAAGTATAGAAGGTGCTAATTCTCTTGCTAAAGCCTTTGTAAATGCATTAATAGCACCCTTCGCAGCTGAATAATGTGTGAATTCTTCACAACCCAAGCTACCAATATCAGATGAAATATTGATGATTTTCCCTGTATTACGTTCCTTCATTCTTTTAGCTGCTTCACGGCAATTATAGAAACAGCCATATAAATGAACTTTAATCATGCGGTCCCACTGCTCATCCGTTAAATCTGTCATACTGGAACCCTGTGCAAATCCAGCGTTATTTACAAGAATATCAAGATCCCCGAGATGCTCGTCCATAAATTGATGCATCGCTTGTACTTCTTGTGAGTTAGCAACATCTGCGTGGAATATTAAAGCTTTCACACCCCACTTTTCTGCTTCTGCACGTACAGCTTCTGCCTCTTGCTCATTCCCAATATAATTAATTAAAATATTGGCTCCATGTTGCGCAAAGCCTAATGCAATTGCTTTACCAATTCCTTTACTAGAGCCTGTAATTAAAACATTTTTTCCTGTAAAATTAATGTCCATTTTGATCATTCTCCAATTTGAATTTTGCCACAAGACCTTGCAGCTCTTCTGCAGTTTTGCCCAATGATGAAGAGGCATCCTTTACTTCCTGCATGGTAGATAATTGCTCTTGTGTAGATTTCGATACATTTGAAGAGAATTCTGCTGACTGCTCTGCAGATTGTTTAATATTATTAACAGATGCCGCCACTTCCTCTGAGGATGCAGAAATTTGTTGTGAGGCTGCTGAAATTTCACGTATTTGGCTAGCTACTTCTTCTGATGAAGTAAGAATTTCTTTAAAGATTTCGCCTACTTCATTGGTAAATGCCATCCCTACCTTAACATCCTCTTTGCCTTTCTCCATAACCGTGATAGAAGCATTTGAATCAGACTGAATAGAACTAATTAAATTATAAATTTCTGTTGCTGATTGAGAGGATTGTTCTGCTAAGCGTCTCACCTCATCCGCAACAACGGCAAAGCCTTTTCCATGTTCACCTGCTCGTGCCGCTTCGATGGCAGCATTTAATGCTAATAGATTTGTTTGATCGGCAATAGCAGTAATTAAGCTAACAATTTCACTTATTTTTTTCGTATTAACATGTAGACCATTAATGGTTGTCCCTATTTGTTCAACAGAATCATTAATTAACTCCATTTGAGCAATAACTTGTTGTACAACTTCATTGCCTCGTTCAGAAGCCTGTGATGCTGAAATAGAAGATTCCGCAGCTACATTTGCAGAATCAGCAATTTGCTGAATACCTGTTGCCGTTTCTTCCATAGCAGCAGCTGTTTCCTCTGTCATGGTCATCGAGGCCTCAGCATTTTGTGTAATTTGATTCATGTCTAGTGCAATATTTGTTGAGCTGTTATAAGTTTCACCAGCATGTACCGTTAATTGATTGGCTGCTGAAGAAACGTGATTGGATGTATTGCGTATGTTTAAAATAATATGTTGCAAATTAGCCACCATTGTACGAATGGATTCAGATAATTTACCAATCTCATCCTTCGATGTCTCTAAATCAACATCTATTAATTCACCATTTGCCACTTGATTGGCAACGTTCACTACTTTTTTCAGTGGCTTTAATAGTCGATCTATAATTATGTAAACTAAAACTAATAAAATTAAAATGCCGATAATGGCAATGACAATTTGCTTAATCACACTTGTTTTAATAATCGTATTGATATAATCAGCGGAGTAATCAATCCCTAATAGGGCAATCAGTTGGCCATTATCATCTTTAATAGGACTAAAAACCGTTCTCCAAGAACCAAAAGGATCCTCGAAAATATCAGTTACCTCTGTACTATTATTTTCAATAGCTAATTTTGCTGTTTCTACATGTTCATCCGCTAAATCAGTAAAAATTTCACCAGCTTCATAGACTTCATTTAGATTAGAGGTATAACCAATTGGATTGACGCCACCCTCATCCTTGACATCCCAAATATAACTCCAGCTCATAATACCTTGCTGTTCCTGAATCATATCAAGTTGCTTTTGGATCTTTGTAAACTTTGCGTTTGTTTCCCCTTTTTCGGACAGCAAATCTTTTACTTCATCACTGTCTAAGTTCATAGCTGTTAATAAACCAACACTTTTTAATTCTTGCTTCAAATCCACATTCATCCGATTATTCAATTCACTAATACTTTGCGTCGTAATAATAGCGATAAGCAGTAATACAACGATAGAGACTGTTAGTAAAAGCTTATTTTTTAATGATGTGTTTTTTAACAACGTCATTTCCCCTTTTCCTCCTTTGAACTTTACTTGCAAAAAAAAATGCCTATTTCAAAAGAAATAGGCATAAAAGAACAAAAACTAGAATGAAGATGATACAACTAGCACTCTTTTGCAACCCAGCCGTCATAGCATTTATTGCCTTAGACCTGTAGCTTTGCGTCTCTACTTTTCAGTAAATTTGCCTATATTTCCCTACCAAAATTAACACAGTAGGTAAAAGTAGTCAATGCTCTCTACTTAAAACATACATATTTTATACTAGCTGTTCCTTCATTAATAATTATATAAATTACTTAATTATGAAGGTTTTATTCATCTATGGGACAAAATAAAAACAGCTACAACCTCAATTAGCGTTGTAGCCGTCAACTTTCAATTCACTTACCCCTAAGTGTTTGAATAAATTATACGTTTTGTGTGACAAGTAATACGGATGGTATGAAGGATAACGCAAACATAGCGATATACCATACGGAAGTACGACGTAATGAAAAGCGCACTTTTTTTCGTTCTGCATAAAAAATATCTAACATAACTGCAACAATAAAAGGCATTGTAATACATGCAATAGCTACTAATAAGATGTCAAAATAAATCATACAAGCACCCCTTTGTTTGTGAACATTTTTCATCTTTTTTGTGAACATTTTGTGATAAATTCATTGTACACAATTTCGTCACAAATTGTCAACGAGTTTTAAAGAAAAAAATGGCACTTTATGATTGATATCCATTGTGCATTATGCTCTATATTTATATGTTAGGCCCCTTAAAAAATTTCGTACGAATGAATCGCCACACTCTTTATAATTACGATGACTTGGATTTCTTAAAATAGCACCTAATTCACCTTTTGTGACTTTAATACCGCCGTCATATAAAATCTCAAGCATCTCCTCGGTTGTTAAAGCTAAAGCAATTTTCACTTTCTTTAGTAGCATATTATTTGGGCTTTCTTTACCTGACACAGGTAACGGTCCAACCGCCTGTCCTTCCCTTGGTTTCTGAGGCCCGCGTTTAAAAGTAATTAATCCATTTAAAAATGCCTCTAACATTTTATTATTACATTTGATGTATTCCTCTGGCGCTTCTTCCTCATCATTAATCTTAATCAGCATATTTAATACTTCTTCCTTTGTATAATCCATGCCACCAAGTTTAAAAATTTCTACCATATCTACATTTTTTATATCGAACGCATAGCGTAAACGAATTAAGATATCATTATTTGTCATTATATGTTCCTCCTTTAATTAACCTTATATAGTAAAGAGCCAGGCTTAATTATAACAGAGAGTTTGCTGATTATTGCTAGCTTTCCACAAGTTGTTGTTGTTAGCAAATAGCGTGTGCATTTCCTACTTTTTAAATGTATGAAAAATTTCATCGCAACCATTCTAAGGTCAAGGAGGTGAGAACAATGGCTAACAATAACCGCAGTTCAAATAAACTTCTAGTACCTGGAGTACATGAGGCTGTCAATCAAATGAAATATGAAATTGCACAAGAGTTTGGCGTTCAGCTTGGACCAGAAGCATCTTCTCGTGCAAATGGTTCCGTTGGAGGAGAGATTACAAAACGCCTGGTTGAAATCGCTGAAAAACGTTCAAAAGGTTTATTATAATTAAATACTAATAAGAAAAGAACGAATCCCATTTACATAATTGGAATTCGTTCTTTCGTGCTCTATAAAATTATGCTGTTTGCAATTCCTTCCCTGAGCTCTTAAGCGTTAGCATAACGATAAAGGAAATACAATACAGTGCTGCTAAGTAAATCATCACGACAGTCATATCGTAGCTTTGTAAAATAAAGCCGACAAAGATTGGTGAAAACCCACCTATAGCTCGTCCAAAGTTAAAAATGGTGTTTGTTGCTGTACTGCGAATTTGTACTGGATAAAAGCTACTAATTAATGCACCATACCCTGCAAACATTCCATTAGAGAAGAATCCTACAACCGCACCGCCTACTAATATCGCTACTGCACCTGTTGCAAACGAGTAAAGGAATACAGCACATGCAGAGGCTACTAAAAAGATCCCGAACGTTCGCTTTGCACCAAAACGATCCATAAATCTGCCAAACGTTAGCATTCCAATGATCATGCCTACTGCGGTACTAATGGTCCACAATGCTGAGCTTGAGACCGATAAACCTTGCGATTTCTGTAACATCGAAGGTAGCCAAATCATTAGACCATTATAGCCTGCAATTTGAACAGTAGCCATTAGAATTAGGGAGAGTGTTGTCATGGTGATACGAGGTGAAGCAAATAATTGTGCTAATTTCCCGTTCTCTTCCTTATTATTTTGTTGTTTCTGCGCTGCTAACCATTCTGGTGATTCATCAATATTTTTACGTACGATAAAGGCAAAAATAACTGGTAGTAATCCTACAAAGAATAATGCACGCCACCCTAAAGTTGGTAAAATAATAGCACTTAATAAAGCGGCTAAAATGACTCCATATTGTGCACCTACACTGACATAAGAGGATGCTCTGCCTTGTTTATTCTTTGGCCAAGCCTCCGCCACAAGCGCCATCCCAATACCATATTCTCCGCCAGCACCTAAACCAGCGATAAATCTATAAACATAAACTTGTTCAATACTTGTTGCTACTCCTGTTAAGGCCGTTCCGATGGCAAACAAAATAATCGTATACGTAAATACTTTTACTCGACCATATTTATCTGCTAACACACCGAAAACAATACCACCCAGTAGCATCCCAATATTCGTGATGGATGAAATCAATCCACCTGTTGCAAGATCAATATTAAATTCTGCAATAATCATTGTCATAGCAAAGGAAATAAACATAATATCCATTCCTTCTAACGTTAGCCCTGCCACTGAAGCGACCACGGTTTTTTTACGATAATCCATTCTTGTTAGCCTCCAATTTTCTAGTTGTCGATCTCTTTTAGTGAATGGATTATAGCTGTCTTGTCCATTCTCTTTTGAAGCCTCACAGGACTTCCTTTAAAAGAGGAGTATGGAACAATAATAAAAGCCCTTCCGTCACAGAGGACAAAAGGGCATGACAAAGCAAAGATATTAGCTTAAAAATATCACATAGCCCTTTTCAGCCTCTCTGGACCGTATTAAAGGATTTATATATCGTTCATTTATACCGTTCTACATTCTATAAGATTACTGAAGAAAAAGCAATGGTCGAATAGTGGAAATTCAACACGGTATTTCTATAAAGTTTTGAGCAAACTGATAAATTAGATTGGCAGGTACAGCCAAATTAAGGTTTTGACCATCATCGAAGCCTGCTGTAATCAGACCAACCAATCGCCCATGCATATCCAATAAAGCACCACCTGAACTGCCATTTGATATAGCGGCTGTAAATTGAATCATAGACATTTGCCGAATATCACGAAAACCCGAAACAATCCCATCAGAAACCGAATTAAACAATCCTAACGGACTGCCAATCGCCACAATTTTTTGCCCTCGAACTAATTGTCCATCCATTTTTACAGGTAAAGGATGGCTTATTCTGTCTACCTTCAAAATAGCCAAATCATGCATATCATGATATTTCACAAATTGATGGGCAATATACTCGTTGGTATCATTTTCATAGAGCACAGAATAATATTTTCCACCACCCACAACATGCAAGTTTGTTAAAATATATCCATCTTGGTGGAGAATGACACCAGAGCCATAGCATAAAACCTTGTCATCTTCCCCGAAGGTCTTTATCATCACAACAGATGTGGCTAAGGAGGCTAATTGCTCATAGCTCCACTCCTCTGTCGCATTCGTTTTTTGAGCAGGAATGTTCAATTGTCTTGAAGTACTTTTAATAGGCAATGTTATTTCTTTTTCATAGAAATGACGACACATATGTAAGGTAGATGACGCTTCTATTATAGGGTACAAATTGGCAATATCTCCTTTAGGATTCATGTAACAAATATCGCACCCCAGTGACGATAAGAAATATAAAAATAGTAATTCATGCTGCGTAATGTCGCCTATAAAAACAATTTTTGGGGACGTTGGATTTTCCTCAGAAAAAATTTGTGGTAAATAATAATCCATCCAATACAAAAATTTAACGGCAAAATTTTTTAACAACGTTTCATTAGGATAAGGCTGATTTTCTTTAAATAGTTGAATCATCTGTAAAAAGCTTAGCTTTTTTGTCCATTCAAGTTGATCACTCGCTAATTTACTACACAAAGAAAGCTTATACAGTAATTGCTTGTTTTCAGCAGCAGTCTGCCACCTTCTCCAACTTTCCGTCAATCTATCTACATCCTCCTTATTACGAATGACCTCAAGCTTCTGCAGCCGTAAATAAAAAATGCTTTGCTTGGAGAAATACTCCTCCATTTTTAGAATCTCATCTTTATAAAAATCTACAGAATCAGGTATACCGATATATCTTAGAAAAACTACTTCCTTCGTAAGAGAATGTTTGTGGTGATGAATTTGCATAAACTCCTGAAAAGTACTTGCTGATTTATTGTATTTAATTTTTAACGGTCTAGTTGTCACAATCATCTTCATACAACTCCTATAAGAACGTCATTACATAATGGTACTTATATACAATTCTCTGATGTTTCTCTAAATCCTCTATTGATGCAAACAAAAAAGCCCAACTCTATAAAGAATTGGATGTAGCTTTGGAATAAAGATTTAGAATAACAACCCCCAATGTTTTCTAGTTGTTCATTAGTATTCCATTAGTTGTTAATGCCACTCTAACATAATTAAAAACTAAAAAGATGTTTTATCCATTCAATTTAGTGGAATAGATTGAATGTGAACATATATAGGAGGGATCAATAATGACAGTCAAATTGACAGTAGAAAACGTAGTACAGGCGAAACAAGAAGTGGAGAAATTAGAAGCGCAAGGATATCTTCGAGATAACATTTACATCTTTGCGCACTATGAAGAACGTGAAGTTGATATTAACGAAGCACTCGGGACTGAAGAAGCTGGTATTAGCGAGCAAGGGTTCCTGACTTCTCTGAAGAACCTGGTGAATTCCCGTGGAGATGAACTCCGCAACAAGTTAGCTTCTGTCGGATTAAGTGAATCGGAAGCTGCTCAATTCGAAAAGGAACTGGATACAGGTAAATTGGTCATAATTGCCAATAAGTAAAAACAAACCCGGGAATCCAATCCCGGGTTTGTTTCATTTTACACCTTCGTCTCTGTATTCAAGATAGCCTTTCAACTATTGTCAATGATCTGCTCGAGGAAATTTTCTTCTTCTTCATTAAAGAGTCTTCTTTAGCAATATGGTCCTATTCATAAAGAATGACACTTTTCCTTATTACGGAAAAGCACCCGATAATGGAATAACTAAATATGATTTCCATCAGATTATTATTTCTCCCAAATTAATACTGCACGTTCTAAAACTGAATCCCAAGAATCCTTTCCTCCAGGAACCATCTCTTCTGAATCAAATTCCACATAATATACCGCATCGTTATTTCCACTTTCAGGTAGAACAAAGGTATCTTCTTGTCCAAGCCTCTTTTCATCATCAATCAGGTTTCTCGAAGGCGAATCAGCCACTGTTTTTGTATAATAAATAAAACTCACAATCTTTTTCTCTCCATCAATTTCAATTCCCATAGGAAACGTTCCGTGAACACCTGCACGGCTTTTGCCATAATATCGGGAAACCAACTGATGATCATTTTGTCTTTCGATTTTGATCAAATCTTCCGAATAAGAAATAACCGTTTCATAATAGAAAACAGACAAATAGGTCCCTAATAAAATAAGTGCCGTTATGAAAACCGAAGTAATGGAAATGATCACTTTTTTCTTACGCCATTTTTTACTGATCTCTTTAAATTGAAAAGCCTTATTTTCTGCCGGGATATAAAGTTCCTGTTTCATGGTTTCATATTCTTTTTGACATTTTTCACAATGCTGTAAATGTTCGTCTACCATTTCTTTTGTATCTTCACTAACTACCTCATCAACATACAGAGGTAAAACATCTTGAATAATTGTGCATTTAATCTCTTTCATAATTCATCGCCTCCATATACTCGATAATTTGTTTTCTCGCTCTGTAAAAGGTAACCCTTGCCCACCCTGCACTTTTTCCAAAAAGACGTCCTATCTTTTCAAAAGGTAATTCTCCAAAAGTACGTAATGAAAAGACCTCCTTATATGGCTCATTCATCGAGTGAAGAAACTGATGAACCATGAAGGCATCTTCTTCATTCATCAAATGCTTTACAATTTGCACTTCCATACTTGATTCTTCTACTGCACCTGAATCTACTTGTCGTTTCTTTCTTTTGTAGTGTGAGAAATATGTATTTTTCGCAATTGTAAAAAGCCATGCTCGAATATCCTTAGAACCATCAAATTTTTTTATTGCTTTTAATGCCTTAAAAAATGCTTCTTGTGTTATTTCCTCGGCTATGCGCTCATCGTGACTTAATGATAGGATATATAAATAAACTTCTTTAAAGTATTCCTGATAGATTTCCTCAAAGTCCACCTATTTTCACCCCTTTCACTTATATAACTCTTAGAATTTAATTACGTTACAAAAATATGTTATTTTCGATTACCAATCTACAAATGATTCAGGGGCAATATTGTTATTTTCACAATCATAAAAACAAGAGCCCCCTAGCATCTGACAAAACCTCAATAGCGATAAATTGAAAGGAGCAAAGAAAGGGAAATCTCATCCTCAAATCTTTGCTCCTATTTCTACTGTTATTTACTTGACTTTATTAGTGGTTCCATCATTTCATTGTCATTCAATATTGTTTGATTCAAAGTTGTCTAGCAATACACGCACTTCATCCGTTGATTTTGTGTTCATCAATTGACTTCTTAATTCACCAGCTCCTCTGAATCCTTTGACATAAATTTTGAAGAAGCGATGAAGCCCTGTGATGGAACGTGGTAGTTCTTCCGCGTATTGATCTTGAAGATCGAGCTGCAGTCTTAAAAGATTAAGATACTCTTTACTGCTATGCTCTTTTGGCTCCTTTTCAAAAGCAAAAGGATTTTTAAAAATACCTCGTCCAATCATTACGCCATCAATCCCGTATTGTTCAGCTAGTTGAAGTCCCGTTTGACGGTCAGGAATATCTCCATTGATCGTCAGTAGCGTATTAGGTGCAATACGGTCACGTAGTTTTTTGATTTCCGGAATAAGCTCCCAATGCGCATCTACTAGGCTCATTTCCTTTCTTGTTCGTAGGTGAATCGAAAGGTTCGCAATATCCTGCTTTAATATATGCGTTAGCCAATCCTCCCACTCATTTACATCCTTGTAGCCAAGCCGTGTTTTCACGCTAACAGGCAGTCCGCCCGCTTTTGCTGCTTGAATTAATTCTGCGGCCACATCTGGTCGGAGAATAAGGCCACTCCCCTTCCCTCTTGATGCTACATTCGGTACAGGGCAGCCCATGTTAATATCAATGCCTTTAAAACCTAGCTCTGCCATGCCAATACTCATTTCACGGAAATATTCGGGATTATCTCCCCAAATATGTGCCACCATTGGCTGCTCATCTTCTGTAAAGAGCAAACGACCGTGCACACTTTTCTTTCCCTCTGGATGACAGTAGCTATCGGAATTTGTAAACTCAGTAAAAAACACATCTGGTCGACCTGCTTCACTTACAACGTGACGAAACACAACATCTGTCACATCTTCCATCGGTGCCAATACAAAAAATGGTCGTGGTAAATCACGCCAAAAATTATCGATCATGTTAATTCCAAATCCTCTCACTATGGATAAAACTCCATGCTCTCAGTTAAAAATTATAAAGTCAAATGTTACATTTATCTCATTAGCTAATGCAAAAATCAACAATGTTTATTTTAACGAAAATCAGTCCTAAATGGTATTTTAACAAACAAAAAAGTAGATGGTATAGATTGTTTCTACCTCATCTACTTTTATTATACCTAATTTTCATTCCTATATTTTTTCGAATGGATCCATTTGTGAGGTGGATTTAAACAAAATAGATAATATGACTGCACTACTATCGGGTGGAATTCAAATATTTACTTTCTATATTTGAGTTCTGCGGTTATCTTCTTGCATCTGTTTATTATACTGTACCTCTGGTTTCTCTGGTTTTTTCGACCAATAGGTAGCGAGAATCGGACCAGAAATATTATGCCAAACAG
This sequence comes from Lysinibacillus sp. OL1, assembly GCF_004332175.1. Lineage (NCBI taxonomy): Bacteria > Bacillati > Bacillota > Bacilli > Caryophanales > Bacillaceae > Lysinibacillus > Lysinibacillus sp. OL1. The sequence continues at coordinate 95,400 of NZ_SJDS01000012.1, forward strand.
CCCCAAGTACACTAGGTAGGGCCGCTAAGGGACCGAAGTGGGCAGTGGCTAACGCTACACCCAGACCAGAGTTCTGCATGCCAACTTCAATTGAAATAGCTCTTCGATTGCTTTCATCGAGGCCTAATACACGAGCTGTTATATAACCAAATAACAATCCGAATGCGTTATGAAGCACTACAGCTGCAAAAATAATGGAGCCTGCCGAAGCGATGGTATCGACATTACCAGCAACAACAGCAGATACAATAATCATAATAGCAACTACTGAAATAAGAGGAATCACATTAATACTTTTTTCTACGATTTGAGGAACAACTCTTCTGATAATAATCCCTAGGATAATAGGGATAATAATTACTTGAATAATTGAAGTAAACATCGCTATGGGATCAACTGGCATCCATTTACCTGCAAGCAATAATAGGATGAATGGTGTGGCAATTGGAGCTAATAATGTCGAAAAGGATGTCATTGTGATGGACAAAGGTACATTTCCTTTAGCTAAATACACCATGACGTTTGAAGCAGTTCCACCTGGTACAGATCCAAGAAGGACTAGCCCTGCAGCTAATTCTGCTGGCAAGTTCATTATATAAGCAATTAAAAAAGCGGAAAGTGGCATGATAACATATTGAGCACATACACCAATAATGACTGGTACTGGATTCGTTATAACCAATTTAAAGTCTACTGCTTTTAGCGTCAGACCCATGCCAAACATAACAATGCCTAGCAAAATCGTGATATACCCCCCAAATATTAAAAAGGGTTTTGGAGCTATAAAGGCAATAACAGCAATACAAATAACCCATATAGCAAAGTATTTACCAGCAATGGTACTAATCGTTTCTAAAATCTTCATATTTCCACTCCCTATATTTTTATTTTCAATATTTTATTCGGATTGAAAAGTGTGTCAGGGTCAAGTGCTTGTTTAATCTTTTCCATCACTAGAAGTGCTTTACCGTGTTCTTTCTCTTGATATTTCTGCTTACCAATGCCCACACCATGTTCTCCTGTGCAAGTTCCTCCTCGTTCTAGTGCATACATCACAATCAACTCATTTAATTCATCAGCTTTCTTTATTTCCTTTGGATCATTCATATCAATCATTAATAGTACATGGAAATTGCCATCACCAACATGTCCAACAACCCCACCTGTAAGCGCTAACATATCAAGTGCTTCTCTTGCATGTTCAATAGCACCTGCTAACTCGGATATCGGTAAGCAAACATCGGTTACCATTAGTTTTTTTCCTGGATGACCATGGACATAGGCGTAAGCTAAATTATGGCGAGCTTCCCATAGCTGATTTCGGGCTGCATTATCCATCTCAAATTCAATATTTTTGCAATTATGAGCCGCTACAATCTCTTTCATAAATTCTATATCTTGCTTTAAGCCAGCCTCATTCCCCTCAAACTCTAAAAATAAGGTTGGTTGTTCCTCATAAGCTGTTTGACTATACAAGTTCACTTGTTTCATTGAAGGTTCATCTACAAGTTCAACTCTTGCAATGGGAATTGCCGCTTGTAGAATACTCACAACTCCTTCCACAGCATCATTCACTGTTTCGAAGGACGCTCTAGCAGCCATGACACATTCAGGAATACCATAAACTCTTAACGTCAACTCAGTAAAACAACCAAGTGTTCCCTCTGACCCAACAAATAGACCGTTTAAATGATAGCCCGATGAAGATTTCTCTGCTAAATTCCCTGTATGAATCACGGTTCCATCTGACAGAACAACCTCTAAATCTCGAACTTGATCGCGCATAGTTCCATATTTAACAGATGTTGTCCCACTAGCATTTGTTGCGGCCATTCCTCCAATTGTCGCATCTGCTCCTGGGTCTACGGAGAAAAATAATCCATATTTCTTTAACTCTTTATTCAATTGAGAACGTGTCACCCCTGGTTGAACTTTCACAAGAAAGTCCTTCTCTCTAACTTCTACTATTCTGTTCATGAGTGAAAAATCAATTGTTATCCCATGATTATAAGGAATCACATGTCCTTCTAAGCTTGTTCCTCTTCCAAATGGCACTATTGGTACTTTGTATTGATTTGCTATGTTCATTATCTTACTCACTTCTTCTGTCTTTGTCGGAAACACCACAATATCGGGTAGACAGGCACTATGATAGGATTCATCACTGCTATGCTGTTCTAAAATCGTTTGATTAATTGTCACTTCAATTTCTGGAAGAACATTTCGTAGGGCCCTCACTAATTCTTCATTTGTAATAATCATTTTTTCCTTCCCCTTTTACTCTCATAGTATTTGGATTGTTTAATTGATAAATTTATATGTCATACCAATTTTCCGTATTCTTAAAATTGGTCCAACCTTTTTACATTGTACTAAATATTCAGAAAATATCAACTATTAATTTTTTTCGTAAATTGATAAACATGCTGTATTTCTGTATGATTAAAGCGTTTATAGTACTATGTATTTAAGGTGGTGAGATAGGTAATGCCTCAACCAAAGAAAAAAGCGTATCAGGTAATCGTTGATCAAATAAAGGAATATTTTTTAAATGGTGAATTACAGCCTGGGGATAAACTCCCGACAGAAAGAGAATTAGCGAGTCGTTTTAATGTCAGTCGGACATCCGTAAGAGAGGCACTTCGAAAGCTTGAAATAAAGGGATTTATTGAAATTAAACAAGGCAGTGGTAGCTTTATTAAAACAGTAGAATCCCATACTTTAGGTGAAGAGCTTTCCTCTACAATTATAAATACTGAAAAAAAATTAATTTATGAAATGTTGGAACTTCGCCAAGCACTTGAAGTAGAGTGTGCCTTTTTAGCTTCCCGACGAGCTACTTCTGAAGACTTAGAACGAATTAGCAAAGCATTAGACATGATGGATCAAGGTAAAAATGATGTAGAATTAGGAATTCAAGCAGACCTAAGTTTCCATCATAATATTGTACTCGCTTCACATAACTCTATATTTTTGCAATTATTTCAAACCCTTAGTGAGCATATGCAAGACACAATCCGAGCTACCCGCAGACAACGCTTGGAAGATCCAGAACGAACGCAAGAAACCATCGATGAACATAAAAAAATTTACTTAGCCATTGCTTCTGGAGATGCGAACCAAGCTAAGCAACTCATGGAAAACCATATCACGCAAATAAGACGAGAATTGACAGAGTCTCTTTTAAGTCATATTGGAGAAAAAAACAATTAAAACTAGAGGTACACAATGATATAGTTTATAAGTGATAAGATGTTTTGAATGGTTTTTGTCAATGTGAATTGACTCAATTAGTGAAGGTTTCAGATGGATGAAATTACATCGAAAAAAACTCGGATTCGTATTTGATCGAATCCGAGTTTTTATTGATTTTAACTAAATTCCGTCCTAAAACGGTAATTTTTATATTGTATAGATGAGTTTAGTAATGTGTTACACATTTAACTTAAGCCATGCCACGGCTTCACAATGTGTAGAGTGTCTGTGGCAACACATTGGTGCTGGTGGGTTTACAATAATGGCTAGGTTCCTATTTCAGTGGGATCTAGCCTATTTTCATTATAAACATTTGCTAAATTAACATAAATTCGCAAGACATATAAAGGACTTAATTCGTCACTCTCCTTCAAAAAACTAATTGCATATCGATAATTCTTTATTCTTAAAACAAAATTATCAAATACAAAATCATCATTATCCTTATATTCCTTCATTATACTTAGCAACTTGTTGAATTTGTTCAAATTTTGTATAAGAAATCTGCTGCAAGATAGCTCTAACTGCTTTAACCTTATCCATTTGGAAATAGACATTAAAACATTTCAAAAAACGTTAAGAAGTATAATAAAAGGCTAGTAAACGAATAGGTTGACATCATTAACTAAGCTCTTAAATAGGTTTAAACACATATTTTTGTCTCCTAATACTTCATATACTTTCATCAATTCTAAATAACTATCATGTCCACCACCTTCATTTATAAGGTAATTTACCATTTGCTGTTTTGAATTTCCATTATCTAAAGCTGCAACTATCCCCAAATATAAGTATTTACTGTTTTTCTTTAGATGGGTCATATCCGGATATCTATTTTCACGCATATGATTAATTAATATATCAATACCACCAAAAAATTCTAAGGATATACTAACCAAACATTCATAATGTTCAAGGGCATCCACACAATACTTAGAGTCAAAATCAGCGAAAAATTGTTCCACTTTTTTTTCAGAATCCAACTCATTAATAATTTTCATTAAGTCCATTTTTTCTGAGTTAGATAAAGTTAGAGTCGTATTATATTCTGCTTCTTTTTTCTCATCTACATCTATCGGTTTCGAAAATTGTTCACATAATCTGCTATAACTCTGAAACTCTGTTGAATATAACTCTCTTCCCCAACCTGCATAATCAAGCCTATCTATCTCGTTTCGAATATTTTCAAAAACCTCGACTTGTTCTCTTTTACTATAAAAATCTGATAAGGCTAAAGCTAAGTATACTTGTATTTTTCCATAAAAATAGGACAAATTTGTTGTTTGATTATAATTATCGAAATAAGAATCAAAATTCATGATACATTCTTCAACTTCTGTTAAAGGTAATCCTAAATCAACCATTGTCACTGCAACTTCACGATGTAACTCATTACTTAACTTTTCAAACTTGATTAACTTTTTATAACAATAGAATGCGATTTCAAAATTAGTTCTAATCAATACATTAATTAACATCTCAGATACACTATTGGCTACATTGTTATTATTTAATTTAAAAGCTATATCTATTAGTTTATCAATGTATACATATGCTTGTTCTTTTGAAATCCAATGATTTTGAAGTAAAATTTCAAAGGACCCAATAAGTATCTCATCAGCTAAAGTATCTTTTCTGGAATTCATCCTCATAATCCCATGATCGACACCGCTTAATAAAAATTCATAGCTTTTATCTTCATCAAAATCAGATAACAAATAGGATAATATGAACATAGATTCGCTTGTACTCGAGTAATCTATATCTTTGTAATTTTCTTCAGATGTTAACCCTAATAACTCAAAAGCACTAAATAATTCCCTATACTTTTTACAATTGGTTTTCTTTATTTGGAAAAAAATCACTTGAATATTTTCTATTTTCTTATGATTGAGGTAATTAATACAACCCTTAACCGATTTTATATTTTCCTCATTAAATACAAATGCGTTACCAAGTAGCAAACGAGCATAATATCCAACAATTGAATTTTTATAAACAGTAGAGGAGGAGAATAATTTTACCATTTTAGCTAAAGAACCAGTTCCATCTAACAATAAAACATACATTTTATAAAAATCGTTGTATGTCATTAAACTTCTATGCAAAATAATTTCCATGCTTTTATTGTTTCTATTTGGCAATGATAAAAATGCAATAACATTATGATGGTTTTTCCAAAATACAGAACTTTCTATTCTTCCTAATTCGGTTACATATTTTTCAATACAATTAATTTCTTCATCCGTTAAATCTTCACCTACATATTTTTTAAACCCATATAATAAGGCCTGATTTAAACCTTCAGTAGGATTTAAAGAGCTAACTCTTTTTGTGATTTCATTTTTCAAATCTGGATGTTGGTGAATTAACGCTAAACACTCAGGTTCACAAATGGAAATTAGATAGGCTCCCAATTGATATTCATTGAAGTCTTTTATAAATGACACAAATTCATTTGGGTGTTCCGTAGTTAAAATATACGTTAATGACTTCATAACAGTTAATTTGATTGGGGGGTTTTCTCTCATAAAATCCTCTGCAAATAAATCACGTGCATTCTCGGATAGCATTTTTTTATAATCATCTATGTTTCTTTGTATTATAACAATATCAATATAAAACTTATTTCTCCAAAATTCATTTGCAGATTTTTCATCTGTGTAATTGAGATTATATTTAACTTCAATAATTATCTGCATAATTTCTTCATATTTCGCAACAAAAAGTATTACAGTTTCCCTCTTATTCTGTTTATGTAGCTCGACTATACTTCTAAGATAGATATTTAAAAAATAATCAATTTCTGTATCTTTAAATCTGGCTTTGGTTTTTAAACTTTGCAATTTTTCTATAATCTTATTTGGCAACCCTAATAGATAGTCTCTAAACATAAGATTATTATCATTTATGATAACTTCAAATACCTCGTTTTTCTGGCTAGTTAAAGCGTATGGTAAGTAGTCTGACCATTTATAATTAGGATCATCAGCTCCCCAATTTCTGTTGTTACCCAAGTAAACATCATATAATCCTAAACTTTGAGATAAAACTATATTATTTGTTTTATTAGCTTTATTTTTCAAATATGGGATTAACATTTTATAGAAAAAGTCATTATTTGTTAACAAATACTTTTCACGGAGAAAATTGCTATCATCCTCCATTTTCTCAACAATACTTAGCATAAGAAAGTATTCAGAATACCTTCTATGCTTATAGGTATATGATTGTACAGTGTTAGTCCCGTAGACATCAAAGTAATTCTCTGCCATGAAATCAATTATCCTATTTATTTCTTGATAATCACATCTTGGTAATAGCTCTAAAAATAATGAATATATTTCCTCATATTTAATACTGATAATTTGATGTTCAAAACTATATAAAGATATTTGCTTATTTAATTCAATGATAGTCTCTATTTTGGGATTTGGTAGATTTAATTCATATAGATATTTTGTATGAGCTATATTATTTAAAGTCTCATTAATATGGATTTCTATTAAGTCTGTTATATAACTATCTCGGTTGATTTTATCAATTTCTTTCCATAATATTGATAATGTCAAAGTATCTTGAATGCTTTCAAAAAATGTTGGATTAGATTTTTCAAGTGTACTAAGCAGCTTCTGTTTTTCACTTACACCTTTACTTGAAAAATACATTTGTATTTGTTTCTTTGACAAGCCAACTATTTGATGTTCAACAATATTTTTATAACCCATTTTCAATTTGAATTTATTTGGACTTGCTAATCTTGAAGAAATAATTATTGATTTAGTTGATACTTTGTCCGCTAACTCAAAAATATATGACAATGTTGTATCAATTCTAAGATCTGATACTTCATCTAAACCATCAAACAGGTAGATAAACTTGGTACCTCGATCCCTAATTCTATAATCATTCTGTCGGTTACGAATTATATTTTCTAAATTGTCTAGGGAAACAATATTTAAATTTACATACATCGTCATAGCCGCAATTTTATCTATAACAGCTATTTTTTCCGCTTCACTACTTTTATCATTCCCTGTATAAAGTTGTAATATTTTATTCATACATACACTTTTCCCTGATCCGGGACTACCTGATAATAAATGTATTTTATTTTTACTTTTTAGAATTTCTTTAGAGTAATCAGTGATTGATTTTCTTTTCTCCTCTACCTGTAGCTCTAATTCTATAAATTCTTTCGATAAAAGAAGAGTATTTGATCTAATGTTCTTACTATCTAAAATAAATCCTAACTTATCGGGCTCACCAAAGAAGAGATGAGCTAAATCTAAATTCTTAGGTTTATTTAAAACTGATTCGAAATGATTTGTGATAAACCACTCCACCGTCACACCTTTTTTTGCACATAGATCTACAATTTTTTGAGCACCCTTACTACTTGATTGAATTTTACAATTTAAAAAGATGACTATATGATTTAATTGATTTTTTTCTTGTTCTTCGTTAGTAAATGTTTTAAGTGCTTTACTTATCGACTTTTCAATATTACTATAATTTGCTCTTTCAAAGAATTTAGCTTGGAAGCCATAATACTTTCCATCAGAATATAAAATAGGCATAGTTTCAAGACCCACTTGATTAAAATCAGCAATAATTCCTTCTGTTTGTCCAAATCTTCTGCAAAAAATGTGATAACATAGCAATTCAAAAGCAGTTGTATAATCTTTATTCTTTACTTTAAAGACATCCCAATTAATTTCTATCAAATTAATTCTCCTTTGATAAATATTACGTCTTTTTTAAATTTGACGGTCTAATTCTTTATCGTGAAAAAGGAATCAATATTTTCAAGTTCAACTCTCCCTTTTCCCATTTCATATATAAATAACTAATAAAGTCATACACCTCAACAGTGTCTTCCTCCTGTATATAGTCATGTTTAATCTGTCTTAACCTCTTCTGTATACGTTTTTGTAAAAAACAATACTTTATAATCTAAATAAAAATCCGAAAACCTTTTGCGAGGTTTCCGAATAAGAATTTCAGAATTGTTTCTGAATCGTGTGTGTACGTTGTATATTATAAAAGCTCCAACCATGTAACCGCTTCACAAAGTGGTCAGTGCTAATAGTGAACAATATATTTTAAGATGATGTAGTAGTATCCCTGAAATCTTTAGTTCTTAAATTTTTTCTTAAATGAAGATATATCTGTAGGACGTCCAAAATCCTTAAAACATTTCAACACTATCTTCCCATGTTTCCCTAAATCCCAATTATGTTCATATGCCTTTTGAGTTATTACATCCATATTACTATTTAAATCATCTAAACCAAAACCGGTTTCTACATATAGTGAAATTTCTTCTCGGAAACTTAAAAAGTTGTTGTCTAATAAAGCCTTGATAATTATCAAATTATCCCCACCTTTTTTTGAGATTTTAGGAATATTAAATTTACCAAGATCATATCTTCCAAAAAGGTAAAACATCATATTTTGTTCTGATGTTGTTAGATCAAAAAACTCTTCAATTGATTCTTTAAACAACTCATAATATGTTCCAAAACTTAATTTATTGTAAACTCTAACTAAATCACTTTCTTTTAGTTGGTCTTTAAATAAGACAACTTCTCTACCTCTAACCTCTTCTTCATGCTGCTCTTTTAATTCAAGTAAAAATTCAACTGTATATACCATACCATTACCTTTTTTATCGATTAGAACATGATGATTTGGGCATAACAATATCAAATTTCCATAACTATCTACTTCTTGTTTACTCATCGTACTATCGTGTCTTTCACTTCCTGGCTCTTTACCCTTAATGTGACATTCTTGGCCTATAACATCTTCGTTATCTGAAATTAACTGGGTTTTACACATAGCACATTTATTACCTGAACGACTCCATAATTTTTTTCTAGTAGGATCAGTGATTCCCATTAAAAGTTCCTCCTTGAATTCTATTTATATTGCTTTTTCTGAATTTTCATAGAAGTTTCAGGTATTTTTATATCTAATTTAAATGGACGAGTGCCTGCCTCATTAAAAACTATTTGAACATCTTTATTTCCACTCAAAATCTCATAATCTTTAATAATGTAATTATAAATTTCTTTATAATTTTCTAAGCTATGAAAACAACTATGATAAAGACTTAATAACCAATGTCCTTCATACTTATTGAATTTTGCTATATAAATTGGATTAAAATTATTTAAATACCGTTCCAACTCTTCTTTCGGCCAAAACTCTTTAATATTTTCAAGATGCGCATTTAAAAGAGATTCAGGTTCATGTAGCCCCCAGTTTCTAGAGTTATTCATTTCATTAAGCATTTCTGATAATTCATTTGGTATTTCTCCAATTAATTGTTTAACTTCTATATTGCGTTTCACAAGCTTTCTCTTAAATTTATTATAGGACATCGAATCATTTTGCATATCCCCAAGTAAATTTAATATTTTGTTTTCAACAAATTGAGTTTTATCTCTATAATCCTCGTATAAAGTTGCTTCAATCTCAAGCTTCGGATTTTCTAATAAACCTATATTTTTTACCAAATTTTCCATTTCATTGATATACTTTTTTAATGATTTAAAATGCTTATTTAAGCCTACAATAATTTGTCTTAAATAAATTAAATAATCATTTTTCGAGACTACTCTAAATTGCTTATAATTATTCATTTATTGCTCTCTCCTAATTTACATATTAATAGTTTAATATTTATAAAAATTGATATTGCTCAAATAGTTTCTTTTGATTTTAGAATGATACAAGTGATCATGCTGTCGTATATAAAAATTTGTAAAAAACAGAAGTGGCATATCTTAAATCCTTATTTGCGGAAGTCATATTTAAAATTAGAATATAAATATTTATTTCTTTTCAGGCCATCCTTTTGGTATTAATCCACTTGTACCTTTTTTCCATCTATACTTTACTGCTGATTTATATCTATCATTGTTTCTAAAATATGCATGTTCTAGTACAATAATTTGTAAAGATTCTCCACGATCGACCTCATTAAATAGGGCCTCAAAAAACGTTAATAAACTTGATCTCTCATTATCAATTTGTACCTCTTCTGGCTCTTTATCTGGTGGGAAATAAGGACGACTTAACTGATCGAATAATAATACTCCAGGAACTGGACTATTTAATTTAGCAAATTGGCGATGCATTGCTAATAAAAATGCTACGTGTAAACTAAGGTAATTCTCATCAGAACCCACATCACGCATACTTTCACTATGCGTTATTAATGAAACACCTACATTTAAATTTCGTAAATTTATATAAACCGGATTATCTTTGTATCTGCCCTCAAATGGTAAATTAGATATTATTTGTGTTGCATCTGAAGAAATTCGTCTTTCTATATTCTTTAAAGATTCCAATCTTCCTTCAATGTTTACTTCTTCATGTAAATAATTAAATCGTTCTTTTAAAGAATTTAGCAATCTGACATCTTTATCAGGAGTATCATTATAATCATTTTCTATAGTTTCTAAATACAAACTTATTCTTCCGATTGTTCTATATCTACGTTCAAGAATATTTAAGTTTTCTTCTGCTTGCTCATTTTCGTTAATAATCGTTTTAATTTGATTCTTCAAAGTATCTATTTTCTGCTCTACTGAACTTAATTCAACTTGAAGTTCATTAATGTAGTTATCTAATTTAGGACGATCTCTTTCAATTCCGCCTAAATCAGTTTGTACTTTATTAACTAGATCATTTATTTTTTTAACCGCTGAAACCTCAGTTTTTATTGTACTAGAACAAAGTGGACACTCATGAATATCTGATGGATTTTTAAATATATTTATAACTTCAAGTTTTCTTCTTTGATTATTAACAGTTTTATCGAAATTATTCATAACATTTAACCTATCACGCGCAGAATGAATTTTATTCTTTATTTCTATAGCTTTAGCTTGAGCTTCTGCTAACTGATTATGTAAAAGAGGGGTTTTATCTTCAACTATTTTTGTTTCTTTTTTCACATTCCAACGTATCACTTTTTTTAAAGTATCTACATAGTCTTTTTCTGAATAATTCATAGAATTAATATCATCACATAATCCGAGTTGTGAAGCTTCTTGAATTAAGCTCAACAATTTATTATTAACTCCCTCATTCAATTTATTATATATTTCTATTTTTTTCTCTAATCTTGTAATTTGCTTTTTCATTTTATTATATTCAAGTTCTTTTTCTAAAGTACTCTCATCTATAACATTAAAAAAATATGGCAATGATTGAACTATATTATTTTTTTTCTCAGGTTCGTTTGCACCTCTTAATAATGTGTTTTTACTTATAATAACGTCATCATCTTGTATTAAATATGGCATAGTATTTCTAACTGAGATCTTTTTTGAAGTACTATTTTCTATAAATGATTCGGTTTTAACATTACCAATTCCTAATATACTTTCAAAGTGATTAAGCCCTCCCTCTAAATTAGTAGTCTTTTTAATTTCACTAGCTCTATTGGGAATGTCAATATTAACTCCTTTATCAAAATAAATTTCACCACTCGACTTTTTACCGATATTAGGAACCTTTCTAAAAAAAGCAAAATTTACGTTTCCTTTAACCCAAAGAATACCTACCCAACTAAGACTAGAGCGCACAAAACTCGGAATATGACATTCACTTGACCCCATTAAGTAGTCAATAATTTCTGGAATTGCAGATTTACCTGTCTGAGAATCTCCTGTAATAATTGTTACATCTTCAAGATTAAATTCCAATTCTTTCATTTTTTCATGATGACTATAAAGAAATATTTTTTTTATATTCCATCTGTTCATAATGTTAACCCCATAATATTTAATATGATTTTTGAAGAATTCATTTGTCCACACCAATTCCCTAGTTTTTTAGATACTGAAAAAATTTCTTTTAAATCCTCCCCAGGTGGTGTATTTAAAAATATTTTAAGGCGTTTTTGTACTATACCTTTATTATTTTGGTAAAACTTACCATGATTATTAATCGAAATTATATCATTCCCGATACCAAATATTATCGATTCTCTAGTGATATTGTTTGTCGACTCTATTCTTTCTGCAATATTAATTAAAACTTGTGGCTCTCTTGTTAGCCATGTTAATAATCCTGTACTTGTATTTGTTCCAATAAAAGCTTCTCTATTACTTTTCGATAGTACAATTGGAATAGGTAAGAAAAGAATTGGTAACTCACACCCTTCAGTACTTACTTCCTCATACCCCTTTAGAAAATGCCAAAGAACTAAAGAACAAAAAGCGGGGTTAGTTGATGCGTATATATCAGAAGAAATCACACTTATTCCTCCTTTTTGATTTTCATTTCATAATCTGGATGCCAACCAACCTTAAGTTCATCTGCAAGTTGCTGATAAGTCCCTTGTACTAAGTAAGACTGCTTCCAATTAGACTTAATAGATACTACTTCATATGGTGCTGTTTTATGAGACCAGTCTAACAAATCTCGACCAATTCTAATTCTCTTTTCTTCTTCACATCCCTCTAAATCATCTTTCATAGGGAGGAAAGAATCTTCCCAAAGTTGAACTAAATGATTGTCATACTTATTTAATTCATTACTAAATAAAATATCATCTTCTAACCATTTTTCTCTTTGATTTCTAGCTTGCCATCTTACTTTAGCAGCTCTTTTTTTTCTACTAGATCCCCCGTTAACAATTTCAATTTGTAATTCCATATTCCCACCCAGTTCACCATCAATATCTGCCTCATCAGCTTTATCACTATAATCATCTGGGAGGCTATCTTCCTGAAAACTAATATACAAATTATGAATTTGTTGTGTTAGTTCTAATTTACTTATTTCTCTATCAGACTCTTCTATTAGACCTAATACTACTCTACGTTCCCACCACTCTAGTAATCTTTCCACGAATTTTTTTCGTATTTTGGGTGGAATAGTATTTTTAATTCTTTTCTCTACTTCATAATTAATGCCCTTAATATTAAAATTACTAGGATGGATTGTTAATCTATCTATCAAATCTTTCTTTTGTATCTCTGTTAACTCAAGATACGCCTTACATCCAGGCCATCTAGTTTTATATGGTATTTCTTTATTTTCTTTTTCAGCCTTAACTCTAGCATTAGAAACTCTCTTTGCTTCATATAAAAGTGAATCAATAACATCTTGTCTTTCTGATCCAGTAACAGATAATTTATTTAACGAACATTTTTCATCTATTTTTAAAGGAGTTGCAAAAATAAAGTATGTTTTTTCATCAATAAGATCTTTTTGTATCAATCCCGCCCAAATTCTTAGAGTTTTCCACAATCCATCATTTTTTTCATTTAAAAATCCCGCGACTTTTATACTATGTTTTAATTGATATAAATGTTTTTCCCTACCTACTAAATAAACATCATCTGCTGTTTCAATACTAACTTTATCGTAGTCATTAGCATCTAGTAATGTCACTAAAGCATACATTCCCTGATAGTAATAACCTAAATATGAGTCCACTGCAGAATGTGGATTTGTCATTCTATCCCCTCCCATCCAAATGTTAGTGTATTTACCCTAAAAACACAATTGTATAATACTATATTATTTTATATGAAAATGGGAAAATTACATATTTGTGTTCTGTTTTTAAATTTCAAACTAAATTTCCCAACGAAAAATTTAAATTTAAATACGAATAATATTAATGTTGTGAATGCAACTTGTATATCAAAAGACGAAGTGGATGTTCCCACTATGTCTTTTTATTTTCTCTTTAAATAAAAAAAGAATAGATATCATCAGATGTAAATGGTCAATTTGACCTATAAGAAAATTCGTACCCCAAGAGTAAGATGTATAACGCTTGAGGCCAAGAGCATCTTTATAACTTTTACACTCTATTTAGAAAGGAGGGGTCCCCTACGGTGGAGGACAGAGATTATCTAAAAAACACTGAATCGAATAAACAATGTTTAGACCATTGTGAAACCTCCGGTATCTCTAGAACTGTTATTAATTTGTTCATCCACCTACAGGAACAAAAGCATGAACAAGATTATAAGAAAACTTCAAATTCCCGGATACCAAACAAAAGTGATTGTTAATCCAAGGAAGAAAAAATCTTCGATTGCAGATGTTGTGCAATTATCACTGAATTTTAATAAGGATGAAAAAAGAGATTCGGAGAACTAACGTATAAAAAGTTTCTCTCCAGGCAATGATTATTACAAAATCATACTGGAGGGAACAAAAATGAAAGAAAAATATCGAGTTGTCAAAGTCAGTTACTCTGAAGAGCTATCATCAGAATCAGAACTATGGTTTAGACGTTTTATTGAGAAAACGCTATTAGACCATGTCGTGAAAGATGATTATAGACTACGAGCTTTACTGATTAATAAGAAAGGATAATTTACATGAAAAAAATAATAGTTATTTATATGCGGGTCAGTTCAGCAGCACAAAGTCTTGAATTACAAGAAACTGCTGCAAAAAGATATCTTGAATCGATTGATTTAAGCGGAGACGAGGAAACAATTATTTATCTATCTGATTACGATGTTTCTGCAACAAAATTAAAAATGGACCAGCGACCAAAATTGGTTGAATTAATTAGCCTAATTAAAGAATTCAAAGTAGAAAAGCTAATCGTTTATAAACGTGATCGTTTAGCTCGAAACTTTTATGAATTTGTAGATTTAACAAAGATTTTTATTAAATATAATGTAGAAGTTGTATACACAGCTAGTAATGAACCACCCTTTAAAAACAAGCTAGCCCTCGAAGCATTTTATGGAATGTTTGGGCAACTTGAAGGCGAAAATATTCGTACACGTACGAATGATGCTCGCAAACAATATCCTTCACGTCTTTTTGGCTACACACGAATAAAAGAAGATGACCAAGCTCGTTTCCAAATTAATGAGGATAAAAAAGATGTAATTCTTTCATTATTTGAGGATTTTAGTAATGTCCAAGACGGTGATCAGTTTCTAAACTTTTTAATGGTGAAACGTAAAGGTTTAAATAATCCTGAAAAGTTGTTTCGTATTTTATCAAATCCTTTTTACGCTGGACACTATGAAACAAAAAGTGGTTATCAAATATTACCTCATGTAACACCAATAATTGATTTAGATCTTTTTCTTAAAGGTAAATCTAAGCTAGATGAGTATTTTTCTTATTATCAAAAAAGTTTAGAAGGTGCCAATAACCAGTTTTTAGTGCTACCAAATTGCGAGAAGTGCGGAAATGTAATGAAGCATCGAAGAGAGAATGTATTTGATATAGGAAACTTTGTATGTAGTAATAACCACAAACGACTTTCAATCACAGTTGAAGAGTTAAATAGTTTAGTTAAACAAACATTATTAGAACACATCCAATCGATTTCCGCCAAACATTTAAAAAGCATTATTTCTAAACGCATCATCTCAGAAAATAAAAGGCTACAAAAAGAATTAGAGATAACTAAATCTGAATTCCTAGATAATTCACTAACGCTAAGTACTATCGATGTAAAAAGAAAACCTGCTATTGCAAAGCTTTTAGATAAACTACAATCTTTAAAAGATAAGTACAATGATTTAGAACAAGATTTGCTAAGTCTACAGAAACTCCGGGAAGAAATTTTAGAAATTCGTTCACTATTAACGCCTCTTACATTAGATTTAACACTACAAGACCTTCAACGACTGTCCGAATTGCTTATTGATAAAGTAAAAGTTTATGAAACTTATGTACATGTTGAACTATTCCTTTCATCATTTGACAAGGAGGATAGGGTCTCATGAAAAAATTAAAATCTACTGGTTATTTACGTTACTCTGATCTGAAACAGGAAGATAATCATTCATTAGAAATCCAAAAAAGCCATATTCAATCATTAGCAGAAAGGGAAAATCTCGAAATCATTGCATGGCGAGCTGATAAGGCTGCTAGTGCATTTCATAATAACATTAGTAAACGAGTAGGTATTAAACTAATTATTGAAGATATTAAGAATGGTGCAGAGGCTGTCTGCTTCTACGAAGAGTCTCGTATAACTAGAAGCATTACTGATTTTTTCAATGAGGTTTACTCGCCGATTAAAATGGAGTATCCTCATGTCAAATTTTTTAGTACTCAATCTGAAGCAGAATGGAATCCAAATGATCCAATCGTGCAGGCAAAGCTTGTCTTTGCTGCAGAGGAATCAGAAATAAAATCTGTCCGAGCAAAAGATGCTCAAAAAAGTTTACTGTACCGTGAGCATCCAACAAGACCTGGGAGTCGCACCCCTATTGGCTATGATATGATCGGGGGGGTTTTACATCCTAATAAAGATGCTGAAATAGTCCAATTAATTTTCCATTTAGCTTGTTGGGGACACTCTAATGAAAAAATTGCTGATTACCTAAACAAATGTAACATTACAACTAAAAAAGTGAAGTATTGGAACAGTAGCACAATCGGATATATTCTTTCAAATAAGGTTTACTCAGGAAATCTAGCTTGGAACGTTAGGACTAGTTATGAATCTAGTAAACCGAAGCATGAATCAGAGATAGATTTATTCAAAAATGTTCATGAACCCATTGTTAGTCCAACAGTCTTTCACTTATCTAAACAAGTAAATGATTTAAAAAAGCAATTTGGCACAATGAATACACCATATTATCTCCGCACAATAATAAAATGTAAAAAATGTAATTGTTTTTTAGTTGCAAAAGATAATTCTCCAAAGGGTAAAAACGGAAAATACATGATTTATAAATGTACAAGATGTAAAAAATCTGTACCAATAATCACTACTCATCAAGCTGTGCTAAATGATCTGCAGAAAAAATGGAATACACAGCTCCTTAACTTTTCAGCTACCTCTAAGGAGCAACTAAAAAGTTGGTCTACTAAACTTACTAAAACAACAAGTAGCATAAAACAACTTCTTGAAAAAGTACAATATAACCAAATTATGATGTCTACAGATATTGAGAATAACTCTCTTTTAGCCGAGGTTTTTCATACTACCCAGCAGCATTTAAAAAATGAATTAATCTATACAAATGAAACACTAGATGAAATTGATTCTCTTCTTAAAGATGATTATCTCGACAAAATTTTAAAAGAAATGATACAACAAAGCTTTTTTAATTTTACTGATACTGAATTACGAGTATTTTTCTTAATGTATTTTGAAGAGGTTGCAATTAACTTTGCGAATAACAACGAAATTCATATTAATTACCGCCTATCTCCATTTGTTTCATTAGATATTTCAACTGGCTATATTACCGAACAATTTAAATAAAACGATATTTTGACTGGTTAGGAAACCGAAATAAAATTTACTAATTATACTTTCACAAAACTACTTACTTCTAAATCCCTTGATATCAAGCGATTTAGAGCATAGCCATTCGGTTTTCCAACCATCTTAGTATACTTCGATGGCTATATAACCGAAAGCTATAATTCATTTATGGTCAAGTAACCGAAAATCTAAACTTAAAAAATAATTATTTTTTTAAGAGTCTTAAAATATAAAAATGCAAAGATATAATGATTTAAGAAATGCTTAATCAAATATTGTAACCCGATAAGCGAAAACCGCAGAGGTCACATAGTCAAACTTTTTTGGCTATGTGATTCTGCGGTTTTTTATTTTTATCAGTAATTATAAAGGAGAAACATTTTAATGAAAATTATTCGATCATATGCATCATCTGATAAAGCAGTAAATGCTTCACATATTTTACGTCAACTAATTGAATTAGAACTCGAAAAGAAAGTAAATACTAATGCTATAAACCCACCAGCATCTCATAAAAAAATTAATCATGGTGGTGATTATGTATGAGATGCGCAGTATACGCACGCGTTTCAACAAACATGGATTCACAAGCAACATCTATTGAAAATCAAATCGACATTTTTAATAATTACGCTGCTCAAAAAAACTGGGAAATCGTAAAAGTTTATACAGATAAAAAAACTGGGACAAAGAGCAATCGTCCTGGATTGAAGGCTTTAATTAAAGATGGTAAAGATGGTGAGTATGATGTCATCTTAGCAAAGGAATTATCACGTTTAGCAAGGAATGGTAAACTTTCTTATGAACTACGGGATATCTGTCAATTTAACAATATCCATATAGTCTGCCTTGATAATTCCATAAATACACTGGAAGGAAACGTTCAAAACTTTGGACTATTCGCTTGGCTATATGAAACTGAGTCAGCAAATAGCAGCCGTCGAAACAAACAAGCAAAAAAGGTAAAAGCACAACGCGGTCTCTACATTGGTTCCCATCCTCCGTATGGCTATTCAGTTGATAATGGTGTATTGAAAATAAAAGAAGATGATAAGCCAAATATTGTAAGGCGGATATTCTCTGATTATCTCGAAGGTATAGGTATGGATACCATTGCTAAAAATTTGACGACAGAAAAAGTGCTTACACCTGCACAAGTTGCCAAGAAATCAAATGCATCAACACAATGGCATGGTTCTACAATTAAGAAAATTCTTAAGAACAGACACTATATTGGGGATCTCGTACAAGGTCGATCTGAAACGATATCTGTAACTTCTTCATATAGAAGAGAAATTGATGAAGAGAATCAAATCTTCAATGAGAACACTCATGAGTCTATTATTGAAAAAGAAACATTCAATAAAGTTCAGGAGTTATTGCAACGTCGAACAAAATCAGGTACTGCACCACAAAAACACCTTTTTACAAACTTACTTTACTGTGAAGAATGTCAGAAAGGTATGTGGTACAAAGCCAATCAGAAAGGGTATCGGTGTGGTGGCAACTTAAGGCATGGTGATACGTTCTGTGTGAATAAAACTGCAGTGCGTGAAAGAGAATTAATTGACGTTATCATGAATGACCTAAAGCCATTATACAATACTTTGAAAGAGGAAAGTTTTGTACAGACCTTGTTGAAAAAACTCAATAAGAAAAAGCATCAAATTCAAAAAGAGCTAGAAAAAACTAAATCTGATATTGATGCTTTAAAACAAAAGAAACTTGAATATGTCCATTTATATACTGACAATATTATCTCGAAAGAAGAACTGATTGAGTATCGAGATTTAACAGATAACAATATTAAGGAACTACAAACTAAGAAAGCTCAATTAAATGAAAAAGCATCCGAATGTGAAGAAGAAAATTATGCAGTATCTATAGGGAGAAAACTAAAAGATGTTCTTTCCTTAGATGCACTAACGCCTCCTATTCTTCATTCATTGGTTGAGAAAATTACTTGTACTCACGATGGTTATATCCATATTCATTACACCTTCGTGAACCCCTTACAAGTAGAATAAAAACTGTATAGAAGGGCAACTAGCCATGGTTAGTTGCCTTCTTTTAAAATGAGTTGCGAGACACACTCTACATGCGTCGAATGTGGGAACATATCCACTGGCTGGATTTCCTGCGTTTGATAGCCGCCATCCTCTAAAATGCGAAGATCGCGTGCTAGTGTGGCTGGGTTACAGGATACGTAGACCACTCGTTTTGGTCGTTGCTCTAGAATCGTAGTTAGCAGTGCTTCATCGCAGCCTTTGCGCGGTGGATCGACGACTAGTACGTCTGCTTCCTTGCCTTCTTTATACCATCTTGGGATAACTTCCTCTGCTGGCCCTGCTTCAAAATAAGTATTTGTAAAGCCATTAAGCAGTGCGTTGCGTTTGGCATCTTCAATCGCTTGTGGGACAATTTCCACGCCCATGACAGCCTTTGCTTTTTGAGCAAGGAATAAAGAGATCGTACCAATTCCACAATACGCATCAATGACACGTTCATCTCCCTGCAAGTCAGCATAATCTAGTGCTTGCTTGTAGAGGACCTCTGTTTGCTCTGGATTGACTTGATAGAAGGAGCGAGCAGAGATTTCAAAACGTACGTCACCAATTGTATCAATAATAACGTCTTTACCCCAAAGGTTGATTGTGTCATCACCAAAAATAACATTGGTTTTCTCACTATTCACATTTTGCATAATCGATGTAACGTTTGGCACTAGCTTTTGGATGACTGCAATAGCTGCCTCTTTTTGTGGGAACTTTTTCTTTTTCGTTACAAGGACAACCATGACTTCGCCTGTTGCTCGTGCTTTACGGATAACGACATGACGCAACATGCCTTCATGTGTATGCTCATTGTAAGAGCGAACACCTAACGTTGCTAATTCCTTTTTCAAGCCTGCAAGAATTGCATCTGCTTCTCCTGTTTGAATTAAACAGCGATCCATATCCACAATGCTATGCGTTTTTGTTTTATAAAAGCCTGCAATCGCTTGTCCTGCTTCATTTTCAGAGAAAGGAATTTGTGCTTTATTACGGTAGTGCCAAGGTTCTTTCATACCTTTTACTGGGTGAACAGGTGCATGAATTTTACCAATCCGCTGCATCACATTGCGCACCATATTTTCTTTCCATTTTAGCTGCCCCTCATAGGATAAATGCTGTAATTGACAGCCGCCACACTGCTTGAAGTAATCACATGGAGCTTCAACACGGTCTGGAGATGGCTTGATAATATCTATTACCTTTGCAAAGCCATAGTTTTTTAATGTTTTTAACACATGGATTTCGGCCGTTTCGTTTGGCAGTGCGCCTTGTATGAATAGTGGATAACCTTCAACCTTTGCGACACCATTGCCATCATGCGTTAGATCTTCTATATAAACTGAAAGTCGTTCATTTTTTTTTACGGGTGCTGACATTCGTACATCCTCCATTTCAATCTCCTTATTGTAGCATGTGTTGGCGAATGAAAAAAGAACAAGACTTGGCTGTTGCGTGTCTCTGCTAATTAACTTGAAAAAAGAGTCGCTATTCGCGACTCTTTTCCTGCTCTTTTGTAATATGATAATCCCTTGGTGCCCACCAAAATGCACACAAGATCCCAAGTATGACGACAATAAAAGGTGCATAAAAAATTAAAAAACTTTGCATATGTGCTTTCCTCCTATGCGTGATTGTCTTCTTTTCCTGTCACATATTTTTTATTGAATAAGAATAGTTTCATCAATAAATAAAGTGAAGGAAGAAGAAGACACAGTCCTAAAATAAATGCGATAACTAAAGCAATCGCCATTTGTGTGCTTGTAAAGCTATCGTAAATGGTTAAATACGGATACAGTAGGTATGGATATTGAGCTATTCCATAAGCAAAGAAGGCTACGGCAAATTGAGCAATCAGGAGCCCAACTGCAAGTCCGTACTTTTTACGCATGGCAATGAGTACGACTGTGACAATAAATAAGACAGCTGAAATCGCAAACATCCACCATAAATTTACCATATGACTGTAGCTCTCTGGGTTGATGGATTTCATTTCATACATAATGCCAAGCGCACTAATCATTAGCGGTGCTGCCCACACAAGAGCATATTTTCTCATCAGTTTCGTTGCTTCGCTATCATTTGCTTTATGCGCGTACCATGTTAAAAATACGGCTGAAATATACAATACAGCAGCGATACTGAGTACCACTATGCTCCAAGCAAATGGACTTGTATATAAAGTCCAGTAGTTCAGCATAGGCTGCCCATCAATTACATCAACATAGCCTCCACCAGCAATGGCAAAGACAACGGATAAAGAAGCGGGAATTAATAAACCTGCTACACCATATGTCAGTGTATATCCGATATGGCCTCGTGTACCATACGATTCAAAGGCATAATAGGAGCCTCGAATTGCCAATAGTACAAGCGAAATACTAACGGGCACAAGTAAAATCGTTCCGTAATAAAAAGCGGTTTGCGGGAAAAATCCTACGATTCCTACAAAGAAGAATACTAAAAAGACATTGGTAACTTCCCAAACAGGCGATAAATAACGTTTAATAATATTTGTTAAAATATGATTTTTTCCAATAAGTAGACTGTATGCATTAAAGAAGCCAGCACCAAAATCGATTGATGCGACAATGACATAGCCAAATAGGAATATCCATAATACTGAAATACCTAAAATCTCTAACGTCATAGGATGTCACCGCCTTTTTCAGAGTGGCGATCTTCAATCTCGCGTTCGATTGGGTTCTTTTTAAACATTCTTACCAATACGACAATACTTCCCACTGCTAATACTGCATAGACGCCTGCGAATAAAAGCAGCATTAAATCGACATGGTCGCTCGTCGTAGCTCCCTCAGGTGTACGCATTAGTCCATAAAGTATCCATGGTTGACGTCCAACTTCGGCAAGCCACCAACCTGCTTCAATGGCGATAATTGATAGTGGTCCACCCGCTACGATAATCCATCTATACCATCTTGAATGAATAAACTGCCAGCCCCGTGCTTTCCCTACAACATAAAGTAATGAAACTAGCAGCATAAACATACCAATGGAAACCATGATATCAAAGAGATAGTGAATATAGAGTGGCGGTAGATCCTCTTCCTCAAATTGATCTAAGCCGATTACCTCTGCATTAGGATTAAAATGTGCAAGAATGCTTAAAGCATACGGAATTTTAATAGCATATTTAACTTCTTCTCCATCTAAGACACCAAATAATACAAGAGACGCCTTACCTTCTGTTTCAAAATGCCATTCTGCTGCTGCTAGTTTTTCGGGTTGATATTCGGCTAAGTATTTTCCTGAAAAATCTCCAATCACAGCGGCTGCTATGGAGAAAATCAAGCCAATTTTCATTAGTAAAAGTAGTGATTTTTTATGGTATACATGCTTCGAGCCTTTTAACATTCTAAATCCTGCAATAGCTGCTAGCACAAAAGCCGATGTCATGTACGCTGTCACAAGTACATGTGCAACCTTCGTTGGCATGGCGGGGTTAAACATTGCAAGAAAAGGTTGAATATTAACAAGTTCTCCGTCTACGATATCAAATCCTCTTGGTGCGTTCATAAAAGCATTAACGATTGTGATAAAGACTGCTGACATGGATGCTCCGACAGCAACAGGGATTAACAGAAGCATATGCTTTTTCTGACTATCAAAGCGATCCCAAGTATATAAATAGATGCCCAAGAATATCGCCTCAAAGAAAAATGCAAACGTTTCCATAAAAAGTGGTAACGCAATTGTTTGACCAGCGAGTTGCATAAAATTAGGCCACAATAATGATAGTTGTAAGCCGATTGCGGTTCCAGTTACCACACCGACTGCTACAGTAATGACAAAACCACGGGCCCAACGTCTTGCCATTAAGATATAATGTTCATCATTCTTTTTATACCCAGTCCATTGAGCAATCATAATCATTAACGGGACACCCACACCAATTGTTGCATAAATAATATGGAACGATAATGTTAACTCCGTTAATGCTCGGCTCCAATAGACCGCTGATTCATTAATCATCTCATTGCCCCCTTAACTTCCAAATATTCTTCCAAGAATAGAAAGTAGCATAATGATTGCAACACCAAAGCTTAGCCATATAAGCTTCTTTTCTTGTGACTTATACAAAGGCAACACTTCCTTTCCCTTATCCATACCCCCATTTTCCACTATTCCAACGAAAAAAACCTTAATAACGGACCGAAACTTCAGTCTATTATTAAGGTTTCAAATTTTGTTCAAGTAATATACGCACATTTGCCAAACATTTTTCTAATTTCATTCACATTCTTACTTCTAAAGCTTAGTTTATGGGATTTAGCCAATTTTATTCTAATGATGGAATTTTAATTTGGAGCGGCCTCACCTCCTTTGAGAGCGCTTCAAGCAATCAACCAAAAAATACAAAATAAAGCTCATCCTCAATAAAATCGGATGAGCTTTTCGGGTTCATTAAATACGGTCTTCCTCTCGAATATCTGCGAGTGGAACAAAGATTTCGATGTGACGCTTTAGGTTTTCAAATGTAGCAGGAGCGTCTCCGCCATATTCGCCATCGAGGTTAAGGTGGACCTCATTTTCTGTAGTCACTTTGACAACACTAGCTTTCTTGTAGATGACACGATCATCATTTAAATGTTCGCCTCTTAGTGCCATGGCAGCTAGCTGAATAAATTCAGGAAGACTTACCTTCTTTAGCACTATTAAAGTAAAGTAACCATCATTAATGCTTGCATCAGGAGCTAGTTTTTCAAAGCCGCCTACTGAATTCGTTAACCCACATAGGAACATCATAGCGTCGCCATCAAATACTTCGCCATCATATTCAATGCGCATATGTGAGGCTTTGATGGATGGAATCATCTCAACTGCCTTTACATAATAGGCTAGCTGACCAAGCATTGTTTTCATTTTGCTTGGTACTTCGTAAGTAAGCTCTGTAATACGTCCGCCAGCAGCAATATTGATGAAATAGCGTTCGCCATTTAAGAGACCAACATCCACTGGCAATGTGTCGCCTTGAATAATAATGTCTACTGCCTCTTCAATATTTCGAGGGATATGCACGGCACGGGCAAAATCATTTGTAGTGCCCATTGGAATTAGACCAACTTTCGGACGGTTTTCAAATGGACTTACACCTGAAACAACTTCATTTAATGTGCCATCTCCACCAACTGCGATGATGATATCAAAACCGCGTTCTACCGCATTTTTTGCTGCAAGCGTTGCATCGCCTTCACATGTTGTTGCGTGACAGGATGTCTCATAGCCTGCTACCTCTAGTTTTTCCAACACCTCTGGTAGATGTTTCTTAAACACTTCGCGTCCAGATGTAGGATTATAAATGATTCTTGCTCGTTTCATAACATACCTTCCTGCTTCATAAGATTCTACTTCATTCAACGATTTATACGTTGAAATGTTGCAATGCTCTTGTTATTTTTGTAATGCTTCTGTTACTTGCTTCTTAAAGTCCTCATAAACATATATCCAATATGTTTGATTGGAGATATTTTCCTCACGAATTTCTGCATACAGAGCCTTTTGAGCCTCTTCAAAGGTTGGATCTTCTTTATCTGGTAAGCTTGCTCGTTTCGTTACGACGAACTCTTGTAATTCAGGTGCACGTGGTCCCCATTTTCCAATCACTTCTCCAGCATCATCTAATAATAGATAAATTGGAATTGCACGACCACCGTTTGTTAAATAACGATCAATTAGCTCTGTATCAGCATCACGGAAAACGGTACGCATATCTAATCCTGCCGCTTCAGCAATACGGCGAATAATTGGATTATTTAACATTGCGTCTCCGCACCAATCCTCTGTAATCGTTAAAATTTTAGGTTGTTTTTCTTTTAATAACGCAATAAAACCATCGTTTGTTGGTACTTCAAAGCCATCATAAATACGAAAGCTTTCTTCTTTTAACGTCGTCATGTTCTCCATATATTGCTGTATTGATATAGCTTCATTAAAATACTGTTGTTCTGTTTTCATTGGCTCGTCCCCCTTATTACTGTCTATTCTATATTTTGCTATGGATACGCTTTTTAAACAACTATTAAGTTTCACAAAATGCAAATTTGTTACATTTTTGAATAGTAATAGCCGAGGGAGCAATGAAGCTCTCTCGGCTATTATGTTACAACGAGTATTATCGTTTGGCAATTTCTTGTTGTAATAATTTATTAACCATTGGTGGGTTAGCTTGACCTTTTGTTGCCTTCATAATTTGACCAACTAAGAAGCCAATCGCACGGTCTTTACCATTTTTGAAGTCCTCGATAGATTGAGCATTGTTATCTAAAACTTCTGTTACGATTGCTAGTAATGCACCTTCATCGGAAATTTGCACTAAGCCTTTTGCTTTCACAATATCCTGTGCAGAGCCACCGTTTTCTACCAATTCAGCAAATACTTTTTTACCGATCTTAGAAGAAATTGTACCGTCCGTGATTAATTTTACCATTTCAGCAAGGTTTTCTGGTGTTAATGCAGTATCTTTTAGATCTTTTTGCTCTGCGTTTAAATAAGCAGAAACATCACCCATTAACCAGTTAGCAGAAAGCTTAGCATCTGCCCCATTTGCTACCATTGCCTCAAAGAAGTCTGAGATTTCTTTAGAGATAACAAGAACTCCAGCATCATAAGGTGTTAAGCCTAGTTCTTCAACATAGCGTTTTTTACGAGCATCTGGAAGCTCTGGAATTTCAGATTTCACACGCTCTAACCACGCATCATCAATTGAAAGACGAACTAAGTCTGGCTCTGGGAAGTAACGGTAATCATCTGTTCCCTCTTTAACACGCATTAAAATTGTTTTACCTGTTTTTTCATCAAAACGACGTGTTTCTTGCTCAATCACGCCACCAGATAATAATACATCTGCTTGACGTAATTCTTCATGCTCTAAACCACGACGAACATAGTTGAAGGAGTTCAGGTTTTTAAGCTCTGTTTTTGTACCAAATTCTTCTTGACCATAAGGACGAATAGAAATATTGGCATCACAACGTAATGAGCCTTCTTCCATCTTACAATCAGATACGTCAGTATATTGAATAATCGATTTTAATTTTTCGAGATATGCATACGCTTCGTTTGGTGTACGAATATCTGGCTCAGAAACGATTTCAACAAGCGGTGTTCCTTGACGGTTAAAGTCAACTAGTGAATGGTCACCAGCATGTGAAAGCTTACCAGCGTCTTCTTCCATATGAAGACGCGTGATACCGATACGTTTTGTATAGCCGTCTACTTCAATATCAATCCAACCATTTTTACCGATTGGTTTATCGAATTGTGAAATTTGATAAGCTTTCGGATTATCTGGATAGAAGTAGTTTTTACGGTCAAACTTTGTTTCTTGTTCGATTTCCATATTGAGTGCAAGCGCTGCACGCATAGCGAAATCTACTACATTTTTGTTCAGGACTGGTAGGACCCCAGGATAGCCTAAATCGATTACTGTTGTATTTGTATTTGGTTCAGCACCAAAGTGAGCTGGTGCTGGTGAGAAGATTTTTGAGTTAGTCTTCAACTCAACGTGTACTTCTAAACCAATGACTGTTTCAAAGTTCATGTTATTTTCCCTCCCACATTTGAGGAACTTCTTTATGGAACTCAGTTGCTTGTTCAAAAGCATGAGCCACACGGTAAATAGTCGCTTCATCGAAATATTTACCAATTATTTGTAAACCTAATGGTAGATCGTTTTCAAAGCCACAAGGAATTGAAATCGCTGGTACACCTGCTAAGTTCATCGGGATTGTTAAAATATCGTTTGCATACATTGTCATTGGATCATCAACATTTTCACCAATCTTGAATGCTGGTGTTGGAGCTGTTGGACCAATGATAACATCAAAGTCTTCAAATACTTTATCGTAGTCTGCTTTGATCAGTGTACGTGCTTGTTGTGCCTTTTTGTAGTACGCATCATACGTACCTGCACTTAGTGAGTAAGTACCTAGCATGATACGTCGTTTTACTTCATCACCAAAGCCTTGTGCACGCGTTTCTTTATAAAGGTCCATTAAATTTGTTACGTTTTCTGCACGGAAACCATAGCGGATACCATCGAAACGAGATAAGTTAGAAGACGCTTCAGATGAAGAAAGGATATAGTACGCAGCTAGTGCATATTTCGAGTGAGGAAGTGATACCTCTTCTACAGTAGCGCCTAAGCCTTTTAATACCTCTAATGCCGCAAGCACTGATTGACGAGCTGCTTCACCAACGCCTTCACCAAGGAATTCTTTTGGCACAGCGATACGTAAGCCCTTAACATCACCAGTAAGAGCTGCAGCGTAATTTGGCACCTCAACATTCGCGGAAGTCGAATCATTTGGATCTAATCCAGCGATAGCTTCTAGTAATAGCGCATTATCTTCAACATTGCGTGTAATTGGTCCAATTTGATCTAGAGAAGATGCGAATGCAACGAGACCAAAACGAGATACACGACCATATGTAGGTTTCATCCCTACAACACCACAGTAAGCTGCAGGTTGACGGATTGAACCACCTGTATCTGATCCAAGAGAGAATGGTACTTCACCAGCTGCTACAGCTGCTGCAGATGCACCTGAAGAGCCTCCTGGTACGTGGTTTAAATTCCATGGATTTTTTGTTGTTTTATAGTATGAGTTTTCGTTTGAAGAACCCATTGCAAATTCATCCATGTTTAATTTACCAACTGTAATCATGCCAGCTTCACGTAGCTTGTTGACAACAGTTGCATCATAGATTGGCATAAAGCCTTCTAGAATTTTAGAGGCACATGTTGTTTCTAAGCCTTCTGTTACGATGTTGTCTTTCACACCGATCGGTAGACCGAATAATGGTCCACGCTTTTCAAATGGTACTTTATCCATTTCAGCAGCTTGAGCAGTTGCTTTTTCTTCGTTTGAAGCAAGGAATGCTTGTACATCGCCATCAAGCTTTGCAATACGCTCGTATGCTTCTTTCGTTAAGTCAGCGATTGATAAGTTACCCGCTTTAATTTCTGCTTGTAACTCCTTAGCTGAACGTTCAAATAGCGTCATGAGGAATCCTCCTATGTTTTAGTATTACATGATAGCTGGTACTTTTACTTGACCATCTTCTTGTTCTTTTACGTTTAACATCATTACTTCGCGGTCTAAACCTTTTACTGCTACATCTTCACGCATTACATTCACTAATGGTAAAACGTGCGTTGTTGGTTCAACATTTGTTGTATCCAGTTCATTTAACTGCTCCGCAAAGTCTGTAATTTTACCAAGCTGTTCAGCAAATTTCTCTGCTTCTTCTTCTGTAATTGCAAGACGTGCTAAATTTGCCACGTGCTTTACTTCTTCTTTTGTTAATTTAGCCATTTTTCACACCTCCGAATACTTGTTCAATTCATTGTTTTTATTGATAACAATAGGGTTGAATAAAGTTAACCATGCCAATAATCATAACATTTTTCATTTTAAAAATCACAACTTTCACTAAAAATATAGAAACTTTCACTACTATAACAAAGTGTTGTCGCTATCATCCTGTTGTGTTCCTCTATTTCAATCCATTACCATAAAAAATATAGTCAGCACAAAGGCTGACTATATTAATCATAGACATGCACGTAAGGGTCCTTGTCATTGGCCTTTTTAATGATTAGTGCCTCAGGACCATTCACTGAAGTAACACTCACTTCCACATGAATATTATCAAATTGATTGATTAAAATCCCTGTTAAATATTGCGTAAATCCTATTATCTCTGCTTTACCGAAAAATTGGATTGGAATTTCAATCGAAAGATTTTGAATTTGTTTATTACGATAGAAACCAGTACCGATCACACTTGTATAGTTAGAAAAATATTTATCAACATCTTGTTTGAAGTTCTTGAAGTTATTGTTGATATCTCGGTATACATCTTGTGAATCATCTGTTGGGAACAAGACGTAATTTTCATCTATACCTTCCCAATCAGCAATGCTGTTCTGTCCAGCTTTTGCTACACCATAGCTAAAGTATGTCCCTGGAATAATTTGATTACGGGCTTGCTGCTTAAACAAACCGACCACAATCGGTACATCCTTTAACTCTTCACGTGAACGTAAACGGGAAACGATTTCAGCAGCCATTTTTTTGCCTTGCTCAATAAGAGTAGACTCTGAAATTGGTTTCTCGTAATATTCGCCATACTGTTCTTTTTGATAATAATAGATAGAATTTAAGGCAAGACCAATTGAAATCCCACCTAGTTTCACTTTATTATCATTCGTTTTTGTTAAGTAGTTTTGCTCTACAATATGAGATAAATAAACTGGAGCCTTTGTTGCTCGCTCCTCTGGTGTCATTGTGTCTGTTGTCGGTGGATTTAATCCATCCTCTGTTTGTGAACTACGAGCAAGCCAAGAGCTTACTGTACTTTCAGCTAAATATTGACCTTCTTGGAAGTAGTAGTTATCTGTGTCGAACTCATTTTGAGATAAACGCATTAAACCTGATTCAACTTCCTTCATATCATATTTCGTATAAATATTAGATACCACTAGACCTCTACTTGCACTCTCTTTATAAGGGATAAGCGTCTTATAATAAGATTCATCAATTTGTATGCTTGGGATAATTGTTGTTTCAGCTTTTTCTTTCTGTTGCGTTTCCTGTGTAAGCTCTGTCTCCTTCTTGTCAGAAGGCACACAGCCGACTAGCATTGCAGCAGCTACGATTGCTGGAATGAGTCGAAAAGACTTCATTATTTAGTGCTCCTTTACTAATAGTCAATTTTAGGTCGACGAAACTACTCGACGCCTTGATGTAACGGTTGTGCACTCGACATCGCTTCCTATTCATAAAAGGGAAGATATCATGCACTTATTCGATGAGGTTAAGTTGTTCAATTAAGTTATCTTCAGTCCAAACTTCGATACCCAATTGCTCAGCCTTTGTTAGTTTAGAGCCTGCATCCGTACCTGCGATCACTAGATCTGTTTTTTTGCTGACACTACCCGTGACTGTACCACCTAACTCTTCTATTTTCGCTTTTGCTTCGTTGCGTGTCAATTGCTCAAGTTTACCAGTTAAGACAATTGTTTTACCTGCAAAAGGACTATCACCAATCGCCACTTCTACTTTTTTACCTTTGTATGTCATATTAACGCCTGCAGCAGCAAGACGCTCAATAACTGCTCGTGCATCTTCATTTGAGAAATACTCCACTAACGATGAAGCCATTTTATCTCCAATTTCATAAATTGCCACAAGCTGCTCCTCTGTTGCAGCCATCACCGCTTCCATTGAACCAAATTCCTCTGATACGATTTTGGCTGCTTTTTCACCAACATGACGAATTCCTAGTCCAATTAATAAACGCTCCATCGAATTTTCCTTCGATTCTTGAATAGCATTTACTAAATTAGTTGCTGATTTTTCGCCCATACGCTCCAATTCCACAAGTTGCTCCACCGTTAAATGATACAAGTCAGAAACATCATGTATTAAATCTGCACGCAATAATTGCTCCACTACTTTATCCCCAAGACCGTCAATATTCATCGCGTTCCGAGAAACAAAATATTTTATGCTTTCTGCAATTTGAGCAAAGCAGGCAGGATTTACACAGCGCAGGGCAACTTCGCCTTCAATACGAATCAATTCACTATCACAAACAGGGCAATTTTTTGGCATGACAAAAGGGACTGAATCCTCAGGACGTTGTTCTATTAGTACACCTACAACTTGAGGGATAATGTCTCCAGCTTTTCGAATAATAACTGTATCTCCAAGACGAATATCCTTATCTCGAATTAAATCCTCATTGTGTAAAGAAGCACGCTGAACCGTCGTCCCCGCTACTTGTACGGGGGTTAAAATCG
Source organism: Lysinibacillus sp. OL1 (assembly GCF_004332175.1). Taxonomy (NCBI): domain Bacteria; kingdom Bacillati; phylum Bacillota; class Bacilli; order Caryophanales; family Bacillaceae; genus Lysinibacillus; species Lysinibacillus sp. OL1. The sequence goes on from NZ_SJDS01000012.1 coordinate 126,778, forward strand.
CTGTAGGAGTAACAACACCTGTACGACCTACTGTTAAATCAATATCAAGTAACGTAGTAACAACTTCCTCTGCAGGAAATTTATAGGCAATCGCCCAGCGTGGACTCTTTGCTGTATAACCTAGTTCATCTTGCTGAGCATAACGGTCAACTTTAATAACAATTCCGTCAATCTCGTAAGCCAATTTTGGACGGTTTTCTGTCCAATGTTCTATAAAGGCCATTACCTCTTCAATAGTAGAGCATCGTTGGCGTTCTTTATTGGAAGGGAAGCCTAAGCCTTCTAAATAATCAAGCATTTCAGCATGACCGTCGATACCGTATACTTCACCGTCTCCGCCAATGGCATAGATAAACGTTGATAGTTGGCGACTGGCCGCAATTTTAGGGTCTAACTGACGTAATGAGCCAGCAGCCGCATTACGTGGATTAGCAAACAACTCCTCACCATTGTCAGCACGTTGGGCATTTAAGTTTTCAAAGGATTTTTTCGGCATATACGCCTCACCACGTACTTCAATCGTAATGGGTTCCTTTAAACGAAGGGGAATCGCACGGATGGTCTTTAAATTGGCGGTAATATCTTCTCCTACCACACCATCTCCTCTTGTAGCCCCTTGTACAAACATGCCATTTTCATATTTTAATGAAATAGCCAAACCATCTATTTTCAGCTCACATACATAAGAAAATTGATCTCCGATAGCCTGACGCACTTTACGATCGAATTCTCGCAAATCCGCTTCATGAAAAGCATTTGAAAGACTAAGCATCGGGTAATCATGCGTTACTTTTTTAAAGCCCTCTACCACTGCTCCACCAACACGCTGCGTAGGAGAATCCGGGTAAATAAGGGATGGGTTCGCTTCTTCTAATGCAATCAGTTCCTGTAATAGCTGGTCATAGACACTATCTGCTACGACAGGTTTATCTAAAACATAATAGGCATAACCATATTCATGCAATAATTTATTTAACTCCGCTATACGCTGTTCTATTTCGTTCATTTACGTTCCTCCGCTTACGCTTTTTCAATCGGTGCAAATTGAGCAAGTAATCGTTTAATACCAATTGGTTGTGGGAATGCGATATCGAGCTCTGTACTATCACCTTCACCTTTTACACTAACAACCATACCTGTTCCCCATTTTTTATGAATCGCCTTATCTCCAGCCTTCCATCCAAATTGATCTCCACCCGTTGCTTGTAAACGTGCTGTGGCAGGTTGTGTTTGCTGAATAGCACCAAGTGTACGCTTTTGATGACCACCTGTTGAACGATTGTTAGTAGCAAATGGTACTGTTGATGTTGTCCCTGCCTTAGAAATTGACTCTGTAATATCTTGAGAAATTTCACCTAAAAATCGGGAGGCATTATTAAAGCTTGAACGACCAAAAATCGTACGGCTTTGGGCACATGTTAAATATAGACGTTCCTCAGCACGGGTCACACCTACGTACATAAGGCGGCGTTCCTCTTCCATTTCATCTTGATCGTCAAGTGAGCGGGAATGTGGGAAGATGTTTTCCTCCATACCGATAATAAAGACAACTGGGAACTCTAAGCCTTTAGCTGCATGCATCGTCATTAAAATAATATTGCCCTTGGATGCATCCTCTTTGTCGAGTGCATCAATATCAGCTATAAGGGCTAAATCGGTTAAAAAGGCAATTAAGCTTTTATCATCACTGCGCTCTTCAAAAGCCTTTGTGACAGATAAAAACTCTTCAATATTTTCTAAACGGCTTTCTGCTTCAATTGTTTTTTCGTTTTGTAACATTGCTCGATAACCCGATTTGTCAATAACTTGCTCCACAATTTCAGTGACAGATAGATATTCCTGCATTTGTGTAAAGCCTTTAATCATGGCATAAAATTGCTCAGCCGAATTTGCTGCTTTCCCTGATAGTCCCATGAAAACAAGATCATTCATCGCGTCAAAAATCGAACGATCCTGATCTATTGCATAACGTGCCATTTTTTCAAAGGAAGTTGCACCTATACTGCGCTTTGGCTCATTAATAATACGTGCTAGTGATAAATCATCATCATTATTGGCAATAAGTCGTAAATATGCTAGTAAGTCCTTTATCTCTTTACGATCATAGAACTTTGTTCCGCCTACTATTTGATAGGCCATATTGGACTTAACAAGTACTTCCTCCATTACGCGAGATTGAGCGTTTGTACGATATAAAATAGCAAAGTCATCAAATGAACGATTTTCTTTTTCAATTAGCTGTTGAATTGTTTGTACAACAAATTGTGCTTCCTCTTGCTCGTTATAAGCTTTATATAGCGCAATCTTTTCACCTTCTGAATTTTCTGTGCGTAATTCTTTTGGGTAACGTGTTGTATTATTTTGAATGACGTCATTAGCTGCCTGTAGGATGCGTTTAGTTGAACGATAATTTTGCTCTAGCATAATCACCTTTGCAGTTGGATAATCCTTTTCGAAGGATAGAATATTCCCAATATCTGCACCACGCCAACGATAGATAGACTGATCGGAATCACCTACAACACAAATATTTTTAAATTTCTTTGCTAGTAACTGTACAAGTAAATACTGAGATTTATTGGTATCTTGATATTCATCGACATGAATATATTGAAATTTATTTTGATAATATTCAAGCACTTCTGGTACACGTTTAAACAACGTAATCGTCGTCATAATCAAATCATCAAAATCAAGGGATTGGTTGCGGCGTAATCTTTTCTCATAGCCTTTATAGACACGTGCAACTGTTTGTTCATAAGGATTCTTATCGTTCATTTGACCTGCATAATCATCCGCTGCTATACACTCGTTTTTTGCTGCACTAATAGCATTTAAAACTGCTCGTGGCTCAAAACGTTTTGGGTCAATATTTTCTTCCTTCATCACATTTTTGATGACTGAAAGCTGATCCGTAGAATCTAAAATAGAGAAGTTACGGGAAATGCCTAGTTGATCGATATTACGACGTAAAATTCTTACACACATAGAGTGGAAAGTAGATACCCACATACTATCGCCCGTACCATTACCAAGAATGCCATCAATACGTTCACGCATTTCTCGTGCTGCTTTATTTGTAAATGTAATCGCTAAAATTTTAGAAGGATATACTTCCTTTTCAATCACTAGGTAAGCAATACGATGTGTTAAAACTCGTGTTTTTCCTGACCCAGCACCTGCCATAATGAGTAATGGTCCTTCAGTTGTTTTAACTGCTCTTTCCTGTTCAGGATTCATGCCTGCTAGTAAATTTTTTGTTAACTGTTCCATTTCGCACCGCCTTACAAACATTTGTTCTAAAATTATAACGTATTTTTAACAGCCTTAACAGTCGCAAGTGCAGCTTTTAAATCTTCGTAAATAATATTTCCAACTACTACCGTATCTGCAAACTGTGCCATTTCCTCTGCTTGCTTTGCAGATGTTATGCCACCACCGTAAAAGAGCTTGGTATGCTTCAGTTCGTTTTTCACAGCACTGACTATCCCTAAATCCCCATACATTCCACTGTACTCTAAATAAAAAACAGGCAGTTTAAAGAAATTCTCTGCCATGCGTGCATAAGCTACCACATCATCCATCGTTAAATCTGTTTTCGCCCCCGTTACGTGGGCTACTTTACAATCAGGATTCAAAATACAATATCCTTCCGCTACTAATTCATCCCATACCATAATATCGCCGTATTCCTTAATAGCCTCGTGATGTAAATTTTTAATCCACTTTGGATCATCACTATTTAATACCGTTGGGATAAAATAATAGTCGTAACCTGGTGTTACCGCATCAATCGTAGAAATTTCAAGGGCTATTGGCACCTCAAAACGACGTACTCGAACAAGTAAATCTAATACCCCATCCAACGTTACATTATCTGTTCCCCCAACTAAAATAACATCTGTCCCAGACTCGCAAATTTTTTCTAGTGCTTCATCGGAAATGTCCTTCGCTGGATCTAGCTTGAACACATGTCTCCATTCTAAATAATCCATCTATGTTTACCACCTATCATTTTCTATCTATTCGTTTACAAGTATAGCTTATGATTCACGACAAAAAAATGAAAAAGACCGAGTAGAACTTCTACTCAGCCTTTTTTCTGACTATTCTTTTGGTGCTTGGAATGGTTTTTCATCAGGATACAAACGACCTAACATTTCATCATATGTATCATTCCCGTAATCGAAGCAGCGACGCACGCGCGAAATAGTTGCAGTACTTGCCCCTGTTTCCTTTTTAATGGATTCGTAGGTTTTCTTTAATCGTAATAAATGTGCAACCTCAAAGCGTTGTGCCAACGATTGAATTTCACTAATCGTACATAAATCATCAAAAAACTTATAGCATTCCTCGATGTCCTTCAACTCTAACACTGCTTTAAATAATTGATCTGTTTGATGCCCCCGAATTTTTTCGATTTGCATGCAATTTTCCTCCCTTTAAGGCTGCGTTTTCACCATTGCTTGTAACCCTGGCGAAGATGGTACGAAATGAACCCACGACTTTCCTGGTACAAGCTTTACAGGATCCCCTGTTTGCTCTACAGCCATTGGTATTCCATTAACATTAGCCCATTTGACTTCCCTCAAATAGCCATTTTGAAATACATACGCATTTCCACCAGACGTTAAATCAATTGCTTGGCGACCAATATCATCAATTGTTTGGTGATCCATTTCGAAAAATAGAACATTTGCCAATGACACTGTTTCGTCTGTTAACATATCTTTTGTGTCCACGCTAGCCGATTGTCGTTCATAGTGATTAGTTTGATGTTCATACACATACGCGTTATGGAAATCTTCATTATTTCCGTAGTAAATATCCACTTGACTTGTTTCAATACCTATTTTACCACGTTCATCAGGTTCATAAAAAGCCTGAAGTACTTTTTCACTGTAATTCATTGAAGCGCCTACCATTTCAGCACCCTTTAGAATGTTTTCTGATGTAATATAGGAATTATGTGGGGCAACGCGGTCGTTAGAACGTTTAAACAGAATACCATCATAAGCCATACCGTTGATATTGTCGACGATACGATGATCAAGCATTGTTTTCGCCTCTGGACTATAGCCATGTGCTACATAAAAGGCATCAAATCCCTTGGCCATATCGATAAAATAAGAGCGTGCACTACGAACTGGCCCAATATTTTCAGGCAGTTCACTTTGGTATACTGCTAAAAAGCGTGTCACATTACCTTCTGCAAGCATTTCATAAATGATATCCGCCGCAGCTAAGCCTGATTGTGGACGTGCCGCTGGATGATTATTAATGGTTACGATAATTGGTCGCTGTGTAATTTCTTCTTGTACAGCCTCCCCAGTAAGTGGTGCAACAAAAGCTGGTTGTTGCACAGGCTCCTCCACTACTGCTTCTTCCTCTACAATTGGTTCATCATTCTCTTTGACTTTTGGTGTATCCTTTGAACATCCCCCGATCACCAAAGCACTAAATGCAAAAGCAATCCATAATTTTCTCGATTTGAACACAAGCATATCTCTCCTTTGAACAATTACACATATTTGTAATTGTTTAAACAACTGAAACACTTTCATGAATTAGCGCATAACAGCAGGTAATAATAACTTATTCTTCATCACATCGAAAATTCCTTGTGGTGTTATACGAATATATGGTAAATGAGTAGATTGTAAAAATAATAATGTATAAATGGCATCTCCTAATTGATAGCCTCTATCTGCTAAAGCTTGTTTTAAAGACTTTTCTTTCTCCGTTAAAGTGAATACATCTCCATCATATAAAAGTCCACCAATTGTTAATGGGATATCCGCTATAACTTCTCCTTTTTCAACGAGAACAATACCACCATTCATTGCCTTCATTTCTTCGAAGGCTTTAATCATATCGTCTTTATTTTTTCCAATTAGCAATATGTCACCCGTGTTGGAATAAGAGGATGCAAAGCCTTGGACATCTGTTGCAAATCCTTTAATCATTGTATTTACATGCCAGTTGCCTTTTCGGTTAATGAGCATTAAATAGCACTCATCATGATTTGCCAATTGCCCTTCTTTCGTAATTAAAGAATTATAAGGCTTTGTAATCACATCATTAACTAATTGAATCCCAAACGGCATAGAAAACTGGAAATCCTGTGAATCTAATGAGAAATCTAAATCTAAAGCTGGGATGGCAGAATAATCAATTGTCGCCATTCTATGCACACGATCCCCATCACGCTTCAACCAGACACCCTTTGATAAGACACTTTCTGGAACAGGATGATATTCATCTTGTAGAATATTGAGTGAAGCAAAACGCCCTGTTGCGATAAAACCATGTAAATTAGACATATTGTAATAACGTGCTACATTATAGGAAGCCATTTGATAAGCATCAATAGGAGATACTCCTGCATCTAAAGCTACTTGAATGCATTTATCCATCACACCATCCTCATGGAATGAAGGTGTTGAACCGTCTGTTGTCATCATTAAATGATCAAAGATTGGAAGCTCTTTTTCTACTATTCCTTTTAGTAGATTTGGTAAATCTGGTCGTATGGAAGAATGACGTAAAGTTACAGCATAGCCCTGCATAATACGACGCTCTACCTCTTCTACTGTCATTGCCTCATGATCACCATCAGCACCAAGCAGTTTCATGCGTGCCAATGTTCTTTCTGAAGCTCCAGGGAAATGGCCTTCAATTTTTTTTCCCAGTCCCTTAGCCATTTGCATACGATAAAGCATTTGATCGTCACCATGCAACAGCTTAGGCCAGCCTGTCAACTCTCCACCAAGTAAGACATCACTTCTCTCTAACCACTCTACTATAGAAGTATTAGAGAAAACCTCTTCTTCTTGCTCCAATTCAGTTTGTGAGTCAAAGCGAGTCCACCAATAAAAAGAAAAAGGTAGCTTTTTCAAACTCTCTAAAATTGAAAACGCTTTCTTATTTTCTAAATTTAAAACAAAGCTTAAATTATCCGAAATAAAAGTTGTTGTCCCAAGCTGACCACAAAAATCTGCAAATGACTGTGGATGATAAAGCTGGAATGGGTGTACATGTGGCTCAATATAGCCAGGTACGATTGTTTTTCCTGTACAATCCACCACTTCTGTTCCTTCTAATAAAGGAGGCATTCTGTCACCAGCATAGACAATGCGATCTCCCAAAATCCAAATGTTCCCTACTATGAATTGTTTTAACATACTATGCAAATAACGTGCATTCTTCAGCACGATATCTGGTGCCTTTTTCCCATCAATTACTGCTAATTGTTGACGTATTTTTGTTATTTTCCATACTGGATCCATGCTATTCGCTCCTTCCTAAATTACGTAATTTTTCATTGTGTAAATCCAACTTGAAATCACATACTACTACTGCATAATCGCATATTTTCATAAAAATTATGCTTTATGCAATCATCTTGTTTCAATCGTAACACAGCACTTTCATAAAGCAAAGTGCACCTCGCTTATTTTTTCCACAATGACTAAAGGAGGAAGTATGATGATGCAGCAAGCAAATTTAAGCGAAAAGAATGCATTTTGTCGTTTTGCCATGGGGACGAGTTTGACCGCATTTGGTATCGCTAAAGTTTCTAGAAATCCTAATTGTACAAAAGGTCGATTAATGATTGCATTAGGTGCCATGAAAATGGCTGAGGGACTTTTTAAATATTGTCCAACGAAAGCAGTTTTAAGCTCCAATATGCAGAATGCCATGAACACCTCTATGCAAAGTATGTTCAGCGGGCAAAATTCTATGTCTACTGAACAAATCGATAAGCTCATGAAGGATTTTTCCTCTGCTATAGCTGGTAATTCTTCAGGTTCACAAGCTACTGCTTCAAAACAATCTGATACCAGCACTTCAACTCAAAATTCCTCAAATAGTAGCGATTCTTCAACGAATAAAGCTCAAAATCCTTCTTAGTCAAAGGAGCCGTCCCAATCTATTATTGAGACGGCTCTTACCTCTTACGTTTTGAAACAACAAGAGGTTTCAAAAATATTTAGTGAAAATAATAATTACTTAAATGTACGCCAGCCAATATCTTTACGGAAGAAAAAGTGATCCCATGTTTCCGTTGCAATACCTTCATAAACCTTTTCCTGTGCTTCTTGTAAAGTAGCTGCTTTTGCACCAACTAACAGTACACGTCCTCCGTTACCAACGAATTGACCGTCTACTAATTTTGTACCTGCATGGAAAACTGCATGTGATGTCGAAAGTGCCTCTAAATTCGGTAATACCTTACCTTTTTCAACGTCTCCTGGGTAACCCTCTGCTGCAATGACTACACCAAGCATTGCTTCTTCTGACCATTGTAAATCAAAAGGCTGTTCATCCATTAACGCCATCATAAATGCACCAAAATCTGAAACCATACGTGGCAATACAACTTGCGTTTCAGGATCACCAAAACGAGCATTAAACTCTATGACCTGAGGACCTTTCTTCGTTAAAATTAACCCTGCGTATAAAATACCTGTAAAGGAAGCACCATCTGCCTCCATCCCTTTAACAGTTGGTTCTACAATAGTTTGAAATGCAATATCTACTACCTCTTGTGGGATTTGTGGTACTGGTGAATAAGCACCCATACCTCCTGTGTTTGGTCCTTTATCACCGTCATAAGCTCGTTTATGATCTTGTGCAATAACCATCGGATAAATTTGTCCTTTGTGTACAAAAGACATAAAGGAGAATTCTTCACCGTCTAAAAATTCCTCAACGACAACACGTGAAGAGGATTCACCAAAACGTTGGTTTCCAATCATATCCACTACAGCTTCAATCGCTTCTTCCTCTGTCATTGCCACAACGACTCCCTTACCAGCCGCTAAACCATCAGCCTTAATGACAATAGGCGCTCCTTGTTCTTTAATATAGGCTATTGCTTTTTCTGCTTCAGTAAATGTTTCATGTGCTGCTGTAGGAATATTGTATTTATTCATAATTTCTTTCGCATAGGATTTACTGCTTTCTATTTGAGCAGCAACTTTTGTAGGACCAAAAATACGTAAACCTCTAGCTGTAAAGAAATCGACAATGCCTTCAGCAAGCGGCTGTTCTGGGCCAACAAATGTTAATGCAATATCATTTTCCTTGGCAAATTGAGCGAGACCTGCGAAATCCATTGTATCAATAGCAACAACTTCTACTTCGCCTCGCATCCCATCATTTCCTGGCGCGACGAATACGTTTTTCACTGATGGAGAGATGCTAAATTGTTTAGCGATTGCATGCTCACGGCCACCGCTTCCGATTACTAATACATTCATTTTAGAGAATCCTCCTCTTTGTAAGTAAGACCGAGATGAACCAACATCTCGGTCTGTTTTGATTTCTATACAATTCAACAATTAATGTTTAAAATGACGTACACCTGTGAATACCATCGCAATGCCGTATTCATTTGCTTTATCAATGGAATCTTGATCTTTAATGGAACCACCTGGTTGAATAATTGCTGTAATCCCTGCAGCTGCCGCCGCCTCCACAGTATCGCTCATTGGGAAAAATGCGTCTGATGCTAATGCGGCACCTTTTGCTTTTTCTCCAGCTTGTTCAAAGGCAATTTTAGCTGCACCTACACGATTCATTTGACCTGCGCCAACCCCAAGTGTCATTTGGGAATCTGTTACAACAATCGCATTGGATTTCACATGTTTGACAACAGACCAACCAAGTTGCAATGCTTCCCATTCTTGCTCTGTTGGTTCACGATCTGTCATCACTTTAATATCCGCATTGCCGAAGCCATAACGATCTGGCTCCTGCACAAGAAGGCCACCCTCAACTGATACTACATTGAATGAATCTTGTTTCGCTTGCTCGAAAGGAATTGTTAGTAAGCGGATATTTTTCTTTTTCGTTAAAATATCTAATGCTTCTTGTGAGAAAGCAGGTGCAATAATAATTTCTAGGAAAATATGACTTAGCTTCTCAGCAGTTGCTGCATCTACTTCCATATTTAATGCGATAATACCGCCAAAAATAGATGTTGGATCGGCCTCATATGCTTTATCGAATGCTGCCTCTAACGTGACACCAGTGCCAACACCACATGGATTCATATGTTTCACCGCTACAGCAGCTGGCATTTCAAATTCTTTTACAATTTGCAATGCTGCATTACCATCTTGAATATTATTGTAGGATAACTCTTTACCATGTAATTGTGTAGCATAAGCTAATGAAAAGTCAGAGCCAAGACGCTTTTGGTAGAAGGCCGCTTTTTGGTGAGGGTTTTCGCCATAGCGTAAATTTTGCTTTAATTCATATGTCATCGTTAAGCTCTCTGGGAACTCTTCTTCAGTCAGGTAGTTCGAAATATAAGAATCATAAGCGGCTGTGTGACGGAAAACTTTCGCAGCTAGTTTACGACGTGTTTCAATTGTTGTGGCACCGTCTGCTTTAAGTTCCTCTAATACTGTTGCATAGTCATTGCTGTCCACGATTACTGTTACATATTGATGGTTTTTTGCAGCAGAACGTAACATTGTTGGACCACCGATATCAATGTTTTCAATTGCATCATCCCAAGTTACATTAGGCTTTGAAATTGTTTCAACAAACGGATAGAGATTCACACAAACAATTTCAATTGGTTCAATTCCATGCTCATTCATCTGTGCTTGATGAGAGACATCATCAAACTTTCCTAATAGACCACCGTGAATCATTGGATTTAAAGTTTTTACACGACCATCTAAAATTTCAGGAAACTTCGTTACTTCATCTACTGCTGTTACAGCTACCGCATTATCCTGTAACATTTTTTTTGTACCGCCAGTTGATAAAATTTCATAACCTAATGCTACTAATTCCTTTGCAAATTCTAAAATACCATCTTTATTGGAAACACTGATTAATGCACGTTTTGTCACAACAATATCCTCCTAATTTTTATCGTGCTGTCCACGAACTGACTTGCTTCAATAGATTAATAGAGTTAGGTCTTACTTGTTGAGTAGGATTCTCGACCTAACTCCTTCTTCAGTTATTGTAATAATTGCTGTAATGCCTTTGTATATAATAAATGCTCTTGTTTATGAATTTCAGCTTCTGTTGCCTCGCGATTTCCTTCAATGACAGGTACCGCTGCCTGAGCGATAATTGGTCCAGTATCCATTCCTTCATCAACAAAATGCACTGTGACACCTGTTATTTTCACACCATGATTAATGGCTTGTCCAATAGCGTCCTTTCCAGGAAAGGCAGGCAATAGGGACGGGTGAATATTAACAATTCGCTGTGGAAAGGCTGCTAATAATACGTCACTGATTAAACGCATATACCCAGCAAGCACAATCCATTTCACATCGCACTCATGTAAAGCTTCGATAATTGCTGTCTCATAAGCTGACTTTGAGACAAACTCTTTTGGATTCAATGCTAACACTGGAATCCCAAAGTTTTCAGCACGCGTTACTACAAATGCTCCAGGCTTATCTGTGACCACTAGTGCAACCTTTGCATGGAGTTCACCACGTTCAATGGCCTCTTGAATGGCTTGAAAATTGCTACCGCTACCTGACGCGAACACGGCTATTTTTGTTGGTGCAGTCATTACGCTAAACTCCCATCATGTGAGCCATTAAATACTACTCCGTCACCTTTAATAACACGTCCGATTGTATAAGCCTTTTCACCATTTGCTTCAACTGCAGCGATTACTTTATCAGCTTCAGTTTCTGGCACAGCTATTACAAAGCCAATACCCATGTTAAACACATTATATAAATCCTTATCTTCTAGCTGACCCTTATCTTTTAGGAATTCAAAGATACGTAATACAGGCCAAGAACCTAAGTCGATTTCCGTTGCTAGTCCCTCTGGCATCATGCGTGGTAGATTTTCATAGAAACCGCCACCTGTAACATGTGCACAGCCATGTACATCTGCTGCCTTTAAAGCTGCTAGCACAGGTTTAGCATATAGCTTTGTTGGCACTAGAAGCGCCTCACCGATTGGGCCTAGATCTTCATAGCCTTCTACAATAGCATCCACAGCATATTGATGATCTGCAAAGACAATTTTACGCACTAAAGAATAACCGTTTGAATGTACACCACTTGATGCAATTCCAATAAGTACATCGCCTTCTACGATTTCTTCACCTGTCACGATAGCAGACTTTTCACAAGCGCCTACTGCAAAGCCAGCTAGATCATATTCATCTTCTTCATAAAGACCAGGCATTTCCGCAGTTTCTCCACCTATTAGAGCCGCACCTGATTGCACACAGCCATCTGCAACACCTTTGACAATTTGTTCGATTTTTGCAGGCTCTGCTTTTCCAAGAGCTACGTAATCTAAAAAGTACAGCGGTTCTGCTCCTTGAGCAACAATATCATTTACACACATTGCTACACAGTCCACACCGATTGTATCGTGCTTGTCTACCATGAAGGCTAGCTTTAGCTTTGTTCCAACACCATCTGTCCCCGAAATAAGAACAGGTTCTTTAAGATTCAGTTCTGACAAGTCAAACATGCCACCAAAACCACCAAATGTCCCCATTACACCTAGACGGTTCGTACGTTCAACATGAGACTTCATTCGTTTTACGGCTTCATAGCCCGCTTCAATATTTACACCTGCTTGTTCATATGCCTTTGACACGCAGAGTTCCTCCTTATCATCCAAGTCGCCTAAGTTTCCTAGATAGAAATGACTGTAAGACACTAATTTGTTGCGATGTTGTTCTTAACGTAATAATTCTTTTTCATGTGGCAAAATCGTATCCGGGAAAATCTCTGTTGGATATTTGCCTGTAAAGCATGCAAGACAAAGTCCTCGGTTTTCATCTTCGTATGGTCGTGCAATTGTTTCTACCATCCCCTCAACAGAAAGGAATGTCAGAGAATCTGCACCAATTGCTTCACGAATTTCATCTACATTATGACTAGAAGCAATTAGTTCTTCATGCGTTGATGTATCAATGCCATAATAACAAGGGTTTGTCATCGGCGGTGATGAAATCACAACATGAACTTCCGCTGCGCCAGCATCTTTTAGCATTTTGACAATGCGACGAGATGTTGTACCACGAACGATAGAATCATCAACCATTACTACTTTTTTTCCTTTTACGACTTGAACAACAGGTGAAAGTTTCATTTTCACACCACGTTCACGTAGCTCCTGTGTCGGCTGAATAAACGTACGACCAACATAACGGTTTTTAATAAGACCTAATTCATAAGGGATTCCACTTTCTTCTGCAAAACCAATCGCTGCGGAAATACTTGAATCAGGAACACCTGTTACAACATCTGCTTCAATATGCGCACACTCACGAGCAAGCTGTTTACCCATACGTTTTCGTGCCATATGAACGTTAATACCATCAATATCCGAATCAGGACGTGCTAAATAAACATATTCCATCGCACACATCGAACGTTTATCCATATCAGCAAAACGATCTGATTTTACGCCCTCATCATTAATAATGATTAATTCACCTGGTTCTACCGAACGAACAAATTCTGCACCAATTAAATCGAATGCACAAGTTTCAGAAGCTACCACCCAGCCATCTCCTAGCTTTCCAAGAGATAGTGGACGTAAACCATGTGGATCACGTGCAACAAGCATTTCATCCTTTGTCATAATTAAGAAAGAATAGGCACCCTTTAAAAGAGAGAGGGCATTTTTCACCTTCGCACGGAATGGTGAATGCGAACTTTTCTTAATAAGATGCGCCAACACTTCTGTATCAGAGCTAGAGTGGAAAATGCTACCTTGTCGCTCTAGATATTGCTTTAAATGTGTCGCATTGACTAAGTTACCGTTATGGGCAATTGAAAGGCTACCAGTTGAGGAGTGGAATAATAATGGCTGTACATTTTCGATACCGCCACCACCAGCAGTCGTATAACGAACATGCGCAATAGCTGCTTTGCCGTTCACTGCTTTTAATTTATCTTCGTTGAAAACATCATTAACTAGTCCTTCGCCTTTCACCGCGCGAAGATGCTGTCCGTCTGAAACGACAATTCCAGCGCCTTCTTGTCCACGGTGTTGAAGAGCATGAAGCCCGTAATAGCTAAGGTGTGCTGGATTTGGGTTACCCCAAATACCAAACACCCCACATTCTTCGTTTAAGCCTCTGAGTTCAGCAAGCATGGGATTGCTCCTTTCCAATTAGAACGGAATTCCTCCACTGTACCTTCTACAAGCACACCTTTGTCCCCGTTGATTTTCACAAGTGCATCGTTTGTTACGACACCAATTTTTTGAGCATCTTTCATGATTTCTACAAATGCTGCAGCATTTTCTTCTTTAACTGTGACAACAAAACGAGATTGACTCTCACTGAATAGCGCAGTTGTTGCAGAGCCTGTTAATGTTACATCCACACCAAGACCGTTAGCGCCAAATGTTGTTTCAGCAATCGCCACAGCTAGACCTCCCTCTGCTACATCATGCGCAGATTGAACAAGGCCTGCTTTAATCGCCTTTAATAAAGCTTGCTGACGTGTCGCTTCAACCTCTAAATCAATAGCTGGCGCTTTCCCTGAAATAACACCATTATTTAAAAGTTTTTGAAGCTCTGAACCACCAAATTCTGTTTTTGTCTCACCAATAACAAAGACAAGATCTCCTGCTGCCTTTACATCCTGTGTCGTTACATGTGCTAAGTCTTCAATAAGACCAACCATACCAATTGTTGGCGTTGGATACACCGCTTCGCCTGAACGCTCATTATAAAGAGAAACGTTACCTCCGATTACTGGAGCATTTAATGCTGTACAAGCTGCCGAAATACCATCTGCAGATTTTTCAATTTGCCAGAAGATTTCTGGTTTCTCTGGATTACCAAAGTTTAAGCAGTCTGTAATTGCAAGTGGCGTACCTCCAGTTGCAACAATATTACGAGCTGCTTCAGCTACTGCAATAGCACCGCCCACTTCTGGGTCTAGATAAATGTAGCGAGAGTTACAGTCCGTTGTCATTGCTAAGCCTTTATTTGTACCACGTACACGAATAACAGCCGCATCAGAGCCTGGTTTAACAACAGTTGAAGTACGAACCTGATAATCGTACTGATCGTATACCCATTCTTTCGAAGCAATTGTCGGTGCTTTTAATAGAGCAATTAGTGTTTCTTTGTAATCAGTCACAGCAGGTTCAGTGTTTTCGATTGCTTGGAACTGAGCATAGTATGCAGGTTCTGCAGATGGTTTATGATAAACAGGTGCATCTTCTGCTAATGCATCAGCAGGTACCTCTGCCACCACTTGTCCATTGTGTAAAAGACGAAGCATTTTATCGTCCGTTACACGACCAATTGCTACAGCATCTAAATCATATTTATCGAAAATCGCTTTAATTTCATCTTCGCGACCTTTTTTCACAACTAAAAGCATACGTTCTTGAGACTCAGACAACATCATTTCATACGCTGACATTCCTGTTTCACGCTGAGGCACTAAATCTAAGTTCATTTCTACACCAGAACCAGCCTTTGAAGCCATTTCTGCTGAAGAAGAAGTAAGACCAGCTGCACCCATATCTTGAATACCAACTAGAGCATCCGATTTTACAACCTCTAAACAAGCTTCAAGTAAAAGCTTCTCCATAAATGGATCTCCAACTTGTACCGCTGGACGTTGGTTTTCTGATTCCTCAGTTAATTCCTCAGAGGCGAATGTTGCACCATGAATACCATCACGGCCTGTTTTCGCTCCAACATACATCACTGTATTACCTACACCAGCAGCAATACCTCGTTGAATATCTTTATGATCAATTAAACCGACACACATAGCATTCACTAGGGGATTACCTTCATAGCAAGGATCAAATTGAATTTCGCCACCTACTGTTGGGATTCCGATACAGTTACCATATCCTGCGATTCCCGCTACTACTTCTTCAAATAGATATTTACCACGCGCTGACTTTAATTCACCAAAGCGTAATGAGTTTAACATTGCAATTGGACGTGCACCCATTGAGAAAACGTCACGGATGATACCACCCACACCCGTTGCAGCTCCTTGATAAGGTTCTATTGCAGATGGATGGTTATGTGATTCCATTTTAAACACTACTGCTTGTTCGTCACCAATATCAACAATACCTGCACCTTCACCTGGTCCTTGTAGTACCTGTGGCCCTTTAGTAGGGAATTTACGTAGTACTGGCTTTGAATTTTTGTACGAGCAGTGTTCAGACCACATTACTGAGAAAAGACCTGTCTCTGTCCAATTAGGTAGACGTCCTAAAATACCTTCTACCATTGCAAATTCTTCGTCTGACATCCCCATTCCAGCGTATAGCTTCTCATCTTTAATCTGCTGTGCTGTTGGCTCAAACTTAGTTGTTGACATGATTTTCCCTCCACTGCTTCACGATTGATTTAAATACTGCTAGACCGTCTGCGCCGCCCACCAGTGCATCAACAGCTCGCTCTGGGTGTGGCATCATCCCTAATACATTGCCGCGCTCGTTTATAATCCCTGCGATATCTTCTAAAGAACCGTTTGGATTGTCACCTGAGTATGTGAATACGATTTGATTATTATCTTTTAGTGATTGTAAAGTTTCCTCGTCACAGTAGTAGTTACCTTCACCATGTGCGATTGGAATATTGATGATTTGACCTTGCTCATATTGATTTGTGAATAATGTATTGTTGTTTTCAACTTTAAGCTGCACTGTACGGCACATAAATTTTAAGTTTTTATTGCGCAATAAAGCTCCTGGCAATAAACCTGCTTCCGTTAGGATTTGGAAGCCATTACATACACCTAATACAGGTTTACCAGCATCTGCTGCCTTCTTAACTTCTGTCATAATGTTAGATTGATTAGCCATTGCACCACAACGAAGATAATCCCCATAGGAGAATCCTCCAGGTACTAATACACCATCAAAACCACTTAGATCTGTTGCTGTATGCCATACATATTCTACTTCTTCACCTAGCTCGTCTTTAATCGCATGATACATATCGATGTCACAGTTTGACCCAGGGAATACGAGTACTGCGAATTTCATGATTAAATAGCCTCCTCGACTTCGTAACGGTAGTCTTCAATTACAACGTTCGTTAAAACCTTTTCACACATTTCTTTTACTAGAGTATCAATGTCACGTTCTGAATCTTTAATTGATAGTTCAAGATATTTACCGATACGTAAATCTTCTACTTCACCGTAGCCCATCTTAGCTAAAGAACCTTGTACTGCAGAGCCTTGAGGATCAAGAATACTCTCACGTAATGTTACATAGATTTTTACTTTTTTCATTGTTATTTGCCTCCGAGTCTAGAAAGTATAATAGTATAAACTTCAGTTAAATTACCAAGGTCACGACGAAAAACATCTTTGTCTAACTTTTGCTTCGTTGTTGCATCCCAAAGTCGGCATGTATCTGGTGAAATTTCATCTGCCAATAATACATGACCATCCATATCACGGCCAAACTCTAATTTAAAATCAATCAATGTCACATTGACATCTGCAAAGATCGGCTGTAGCACTTTGTTAACGGCTAATGCACCATCATAAATAGCTGTCACTTCAGTTGGTGTGGCAAGTTCAAGAACATCAATATGTTCTGTCGTAATAAGTGGGTCGCCTAAATCATCGTCTTTATAATAAAATTCAACGATTGGTCGTTTTAAAGGTGTCCCCTCTTCAAGACCTAGGCGCTTTGCTAAACTTCCAGCAGCAATATTACGAACAACTACCTCAATCGGAATAATTTCTACTTTTTTTACAAGTTGTTGTGTATCGGATAATTGTTTTACGAAATGTGACGCAATTCCGTTAGCTTGTAATTTTTCGAAAATTAATGAAGTAATGCGATTATTTAAAATGCCCTTACCTTCAATTTCCTCTTTCTTTTCACCATTGAATGCTGTTGCACTATCCTTGTACTCAACAAGTAGCACATTTGGCTCCTCTGTTGTGAACAATTTTTTTGCTTTACCTTCATACAAAAGTTGACCTTTAGTCATTTCGTTTTCCCCCTGATATTATGAGATACGCTTGTAATAATATTCAGAATTGAACCGTATCTCTACGATTCAACTCTGAAACTTTTACGGGTGGCTCTAACATTTATTATTAGATGGCTAAATAAATATTAGTTAAGTCCTAGTCGTTCAAAAATCATATCAACATGCTGTAAGTGGTAGTTGTAATCAAAACAATCATCCAACTCTTCTTTTGTTAAATAAGATGTGATTTTTTCACTTCCATCGACTAATGTACGGAACTGAACTTGCTCGTCCCAAGCCTGCATTGCTAAAGGTTGTACTGTATCATAAGCTTCTTCTCGTACTAATCCTTTATCAATCAATGCTAGTAAGATGCGTTGAGAATAAATAAGACCAAATGTACGATCCATATTACGTTTCATGTTCTCAGGGAATACTGTTAAGTTTTTCACAATATTACCGAAGCGATTTAGCATATAGTTAAGAGTAATTGTTGCATCCGGTAAAATAACACGCTCTGCAGATGAATGTGAAATATCACGCTCATGCCATAAAGCTACATTTTCATAAGCAGTCACCATATAACCTCGCATTAAACGGGACATACCAACCATGTTTTCAGAACCGATTGGATTACGCTTATGTGGCATTGCGGACGAACCTTTTTGACCTTTTGCAAAAGCTTCCTCCACTTCACGTGTTTCAGATTTCTGTAGTCCACGAATTTCTGTTGCGAATTTTTCAATTGAAGTAGCGATTAAAGCTAATGCACCTAAATACTGAGCATGGCGGTCGCGCTGTAAAGTTTGTGTTGAAATCGGTGATGCTGCAAGGCCTAATTTATCGCAAACATATTGCTCAACACGAGGATCAATATTGGCATATGTTCCAACAGCCCCAGACATTTTTCCTGTTTCAATTACTTTCGCAGCTGCTTCAAAACGTTCAAGGTTACGCTTCATTTCCTCGTACCATAAACCAAGTTTCAAACCGAAAGTTGTTGGTTCAGCATGAACACCATGTGTGCGTCCCATCATAACTGTATGTTTATGTTCTTTTGCCTTAGCAGCAATAATATCAATGAAATTTACGATATCTTTTCGTAAAATATCATTTGCTTGTTTGATTAAATAAGAAAGTGCTGTATCTACTACGTCAGTAGAAGTTAAACCATAATGTACCCATTTGCGCTCTTCTCCAAGTGTTTCAGAAACAGCACGAGTAAAGGCTACAACGTCATGACGAGTTTCTTGTTCAATTTCTAATATACGATTCACATCAAATGAAGCATTTTCACGAATTTTAGCAACATCCTCTTTTGGGATATCCCCTAACTCTGCCCATGCTTCACAAGCTAAAATTTCAACCTCTAGCCAAGCTTGGTATTTATTTTGTTCTGTCCAAATTGCGCCCATTTCGGGTCTTGTGTAACGTTCAATCATCGCGTATCTCCTTCTATTCTGACCAAATGCCAGAACTTTCGATTTGTTGTAGTGTAGCTTCTAAGTCTTTTGTCATAATCGTCACATGGCCCATTTTACGGTTGACCTTAGCTTCAGCTTTCCCATAAAGATGTATGGACCATTCAGGATATTTAGCAATTGAGTTACTGAGTGGCACGACATGCTGCCCTAATACATTGACCATAATGGACGGTGCCCATAGTTGTGGCTTACGTAACGGCCATCCACAAACAGCACGAATATGTTGATGGAATTGTGAAACATTACATGCTTCAATTGAATAGTGACCAGAATTATGAGGTCTTGGTGCTAATTCATTGATAACAATACTACCATCTTCTAATACAAACATTTCTACTGCTAGCGTTCCTACTAAATGTAAATAATCTGCAATTTTCAAAGCTTCTCGTTCGGCAGCTTGAGCTGTGCTTTCAGTTATGCGAGCAGGTACTATTGTCTCGTGAAGAATATGATGAACATGAATGTTCTCTCCAACTGGCTGACAATACGATTCACCATGACCATTTCTTTGAACAATGACCGATACTTCCTTTACGAAAGGAACAAACCCTTCTGCAATACATTGTGAATGTGTGAATAATTCTTTCGCTAAAGGCAAATCTTCAGTTGATTTTAAAAGCTGCTGTCCCTTGCCATCATAACCACCTCTTGCTGTTTTGACTATACAAGGATAACCAATCGAATCAATATTGGCTACTAATTCTTCATAAGTTTTTGCAACAATATATGGTGCTACTGGGCAACCAGCTTTCACAATAGCTTCTTTCTCTGTTATACGGTTTTGTGTAATACGTACCAACTCTGCTCCTTGAGGAACATAAGCCATTTGTGATAAACGCTTTAAGCCTTCATAATCAATATTTTCAAATTCATATGTGATAATATCACTTACTTCTGCAAGTTCTTCTAAAGCAGCTTCATCATCATATGGAGCTACAATGCGAATATCTGCTACCTGCCCACAAGGTGAGTCCATTGCTGGTTCAAGAACAGCCACTTTAAAACCTGACTCTTTTGCAGCAAGTGCCATCATTCGACCAAGTTGTCCTCCGCCTATAATGCCTATCGTTTGTCCAGGATAAATAATCTTCGTCACACTAAGTCACCTGTACTTTCTAATACTTGCTGCTTTGTTGCTTCACGTCTAGCATCTAATTTATTAGCAAGCTCCACATCTGTTGTTGACAAAATCTGAGCTGCAAGTAACCCTGCATTAGTCGCTCCTGCTTTGCCAATCGCTACAGTAGCTACAGGTACGCCACCAGGCATTTGAACGATGGATAATAGTGAATCAAGTCCATTAAGTGCTCGTGATTGAACTGGTACACCAATGACAGGTAATGTTGTTTTAGCTGCCACCATTCCTGGCAAATGTGCAGCACCGCCTGCACCAGCAATAATTACTTGTATTCCTCGCTCGCGAGCTGCCTCTGCATATTCAAACATTAAATCAGGTGTACGATGTGCAGATACAACTTTCTTTTCGTACGGTACTTGTAATTCATCTAAAATATCACATGCATGTTTCATTGTTTCCCAGTCACTTGAACTACCCATAATGACACCGATTTTCGGATTCATAAATTGTCGCTCCTTTTAAACGATAGAAAAATGATCAATTATTTATTGTGCTAGCCTCTATTTTAAATAGCTACTGCAATTCTTATTTACAAAGAAAATCCCCAAGTAAACTACTCTCTACCAGTACACGTGAAAGCAGTTTACTTGAGGATTATTCGGACAAGATCGTCTCCATGTACATAGCTGTACAAAGACCTTCTCACCATACGCCAAAAGTGCTTTCCCGCATAGTCCAGCATTTACGGTGCCGGGTAGAGACACTAGAGCCAATCCTCTAGCATATATGTGGGATCTATTTGTTTTTCCTTCTCACATTTTAACAAGGGATTGTCTTATCGTCAATCCAAAAATGCGAACATTTTTTATTAGGCGAAAAAAAATGTTCGGTTTTTAGTCAAAATCATTCGATATCTTGAGCAGGTATACCTTTAAACTGAATTTTTTGACGCAGATAAGCTGGCTCGTCATCTACGATATGAAAAAGCGGCTCTTCTTTTCGTCCTATGACCATAAAGCCATCTTTCCGCATTCTTGCCAAGCAATCCTCGATTGACTCGTTTTCCAGTACCTCATACCAAATTTGCTTTTTTCCCAACTTTTTCTTCCTTTCCATTGTACATATTCATTCACAACCAATTTGTAATTCATTATACCTTTTGTTGCTTACAGAAGTATGTAAGAACTTAAATAAATAGAAAAAAACTGCAGATTTCTCTCCACAGTTTTGATGAATGCTCATAGAATATAAAATGCCTTTAAATAGATACAAAAAAATAATAACAGTAGGAACAAATGAAGGACAACAAGAACCATACGATATCCTTTGATGCCAAATAGGGCACTGGTGATGCCTAAACCACCTAAAATAAACGGCATAAACATATTTACACGATAGAGAAGTGTAAAAAAGTTTCCATACCATTTGGTTGAATCATAGCCAAACATAAAGAATATAAGTAGTAGACTTGAGATCGAAATCGCAGAAAAAATGTTCTGCCTCATTTTGATTCCTCCATTATTAAATCCAGAATGTATCTAGGTGAAAGAATTTTCCTTTAAATCCACTTAAATATATTATAGCATTTTATGAATAGTTCACAAAATAAAAAAAAGTCATGGAATAGATCCATGACTTTATAATTGCCTAGCGACGTCCTACTCTCACAGGGGGAAGCCCCCAACTACCATCGGCGCTAAAGAGCTTAACTTCCGTGTTCGGTATGGGAACGGGTGTGACCTCTTTGCCATCATCACTAGACTTATTCGACCTCCAATACACGGCGTATTACTGCGTCAGCTGCTCTCGTTCAATCAGTCACGTACATAAGTACGCTCCTTCAATCACTCGTTTGCTTCCTTGTACTACTTGTGTCTTGAAGCTCTCTTTTTTTGTTGAAAGAGTTGTTCTTTCAAAACTGGATAAACGGTGCATTGAATGCTTCAAACGTTTTTGGTTAAGTCCTCGATCGATTAGTATTCGTCAGCTCCATGTGTCACCACACTTCCACCTCGAACCTATCTACCT
>NZ_SJDS01000119.1:0-258 GCF_004332175.1 Lysinibacillus sp. OL1
TCGAAGCGGTTGCAGGACTGGCGAATGCGAACCGAGCCTCGGATGACTGCCGACGAGTTGGCGTGGACCTTCCGTGGGCTGTTGGGTTCTCATGTCGATCAGATCACCGGCGTTGCGGCGCTGTCGACAGTGCCGTCCGTCTTGCGTGAAATCCGTGTGATGCTCGAGCGGTACTGGGGTCACGTTCCCCATGTGGTCGTCGAACCGGGTATTCGCACCGGTGTGCCACTGCTGGTGGACAACCCCAAAGAGGTGGGC
>NZ_SJDS01000120.1:0-258 GCF_004332175.1 Lysinibacillus sp. OL1
GAATCCGAAGCCGAGCGTCGCGGTCAGGGTCGCAACGAGCCAGAACGATCCCAGGCTGCGAATCCACCACGGTCCGCTGCGCGAGTGGATGAACAGCGCGACTGCCCACGCGGTGTGCAGGCTCGGCATGCAGTTTCGCGGTGCGGCGTCGTCGAACGGCAGCGACGACGGTGATGCGAAGTCGAAGTTGGGCACGATGTTCGGCCAGTAGTCACCGATCTGGAATCCGAACCCACGCGGACCGAAGGCGAACACCGG
>NZ_SJDS01000121.1:0-256 GCF_004332175.1 Lysinibacillus sp. OL1
ACTAATCTCAAGGGTGGGGCTCGTTGCGGGACTTAACCCAACCTCTCCCGACACGAGCTGACGACAACCATGCACCACCTGGCACCGTTGCCCCCGAAGGGGAAACTATATCTCTACAGTGGGCAACGGGATGGCAAGACCTGGTAAGGTTCTTCGCGGTGCTTCGAATTAAACCACATGCTCCACCGCTTGTGCGGGCCCCCGTCACTTCCTTTGAGTTTCAGTCTTGCGACCGTCCTCCCCAGGCGGAGTGCTT
>NZ_SJDS01000122.1:0-256 GCF_004332175.1 Lysinibacillus sp. OL1
GATCTCCTCGGAGTACTCGAAGTCGTCGATGGTGGGGAAATGTCCGGCTCCAGCGCCGACCCAGCGCCCGGTGAACCTCTCGATTCCGGCGCCGTTCAGCGCTGCCTGATCCGTACTACTCATTGCCTGGTCCTCTCGCCTGCGTCGGATCAGACGTTACGCGGGCCGGTACGACAGCTGCTTGTCCCTGCTGGGTGGGGCCTACGGGATTAGTGTTCACTCATGAACGCTTCTGGCTCCGTCCCCCTCGGTGTCG
>NZ_SJDS01000123.1:0-256 GCF_004332175.1 Lysinibacillus sp. OL1
GCCGAAAATCCGGGCAGCCCCTGGCTGACGCCGCAGGACAATTGGCCTCGATCCTTGACCGTCTTGAGGGTTTGTGCCGAAGCCGCTTGGACCGCCAGGGCGGCGGCAGCGGTAAGTATGACAGCCAGTGATACGCGTTTCATGGGCGGGGCCTTTCAGGGTCGGCCGTTGGACGTTTGCTTTGTGATCGCTCGCGTTCACGGGCCATCCCAATGATCCCCTGCAGCAAATCATGCTGATCAAACCGGCAGTTTGG
>NZ_SJDS01000124.1:0-256 GCF_004332175.1 Lysinibacillus sp. OL1
AATTATCCCTCACACTCAATTTTTCATAACTCGCCTGTTTGTACTTAATAACCCAATAAAAACATTTGGCGCGAGGTCACAGCGTTTGGGTTCGCGCGCTCACAAGGTTTGCGAAAAGTAAAGGACACAGGCTAAAACACTCGAGGTTAGAGCGGCGGCTCTTCGGAGCTGTCATTTTCTTAAATGAGCCGTGGCAATGTTTCAAATGAGCTTCTAACCTAGACAAACGCCTTTATTTTCAAAGCGATCACCTTGT
>NZ_SJDS01000125.1:0-255 GCF_004332175.1 Lysinibacillus sp. OL1
TGGCGGTCCCGACCGGGATCGAACCGGCGATCTCCTGCGTGACAGGCAGGCATGTTAACCGCTACACCACGGGACCATTTGGTTGCGGGGGCTGGATTTGAACCAACGACCTTCGGGTTATGAGCCCGACGAGCTACCACTGCTCCACCCCGCGATAATACTATAATATTGTTAAAATAATGGTGGAGGATGACGGGCTCGAACCGCCGACCCTCTGCTTGTAAGGCAGATGCTCTCCCAGCTGAGCTAATCCTC
>NZ_SJDS01000126.1:0-255 GCF_004332175.1 Lysinibacillus sp. OL1
AGCTTTGCACCAAAAAAGCCTAACTATTCAGACGATTATTGAGTATGATAAATAAAATATCCGCAAGCACGAATACACGGCTATGGCAAATAGATGTGCTTATAGGAAAACTCCTAACAAAATGTTTGAGCAAACTCGTCAAACTCAATTTAGACCGTCTGAACATCCTGAAAAAACATCTAATAATAAGAAACTTTTGCATATTATCCAGAAAAATGGATTTCGCCTTTTATTGAGCACCGCAGCGAAAATGGT
>NZ_SJDS01000127.1:0-255 GCF_004332175.1 Lysinibacillus sp. OL1
GCAGGTATTCCGTGTACGAGGTCGGGCGGGGCTTCTGCGGCGAGTTGGAGGTGTTCACAGCGTCGCTCCTTCGATCTTGCGGACGGTGACAGGGTCGGTGCCACACCACATCAGGAGTAGATCATCGACGCGTCGGCAGATGGTGTGAGGTTGGTCGAGACTGACTGCCACCTGAACTGCACCAATGA
The DNA here is from genome assembly GCF_004332175.1 of Lysinibacillus sp. OL1. Classification (NCBI taxonomy): domain Bacteria; kingdom Bacillati; phylum Bacillota; class Bacilli; order Caryophanales; family Bacillaceae; genus Lysinibacillus; species Lysinibacillus sp. OL1. The sequence continues at coordinate 189 of NZ_SJDS01000127.1, forward strand.
ATCCGGCACAGAGACTCTCTGCGAGGCGGGACATGCTTTCGGCACAGTCGAGTGCCCCTGAACGGAT
>NZ_SJDS01000128.1:0-255 GCF_004332175.1 Lysinibacillus sp. OL1
GTCGCTTCACCCAACAGCTGCGAGCTCATCATCGGCGACAGGGTCAGCGCGACCACGCCCGATACGATCACCGAGCCCGCCAGCGTGAAGGCGAATTCGCGGAACATGCTGCCGGTGAGGCCGCCCATCAGGCCGATCGGGGCGTAGACCGCGGCAAGCGTGATCGTCATCGCGACCACGGGGCCGATGATCTCGCGCGCGCCGATCAAGGCCGCCTCGGCCGGCTTCAGCCCCTCTTCGATGTGGCGATGGATG
>NZ_SJDS01000013.1:0-136939 GCF_004332175.1 Lysinibacillus sp. OL1
TCCTTCAGTTTTTATTAGCCTTTTATATTAATTAAGATACCTAATCTCTTAAAAAATATGGGCCGGCCATGTATGTCTTGCTCCGAACAAATTTATGGAGCGCGGGTCGGTCGTCGGTCTGTCTTTCCCTAATATTTAGGTTTTTATAAATACCAAGTGAAGAAAGATTTACCTGTCCGACCTCCCCTCCATTTTACACTCTATATTGCTTAAAATGATACGTTTGGAACATTTGTAACACTTGGCACATTTGTAACATCTGGAACATTACACTTTATGCACAAATCACTATAACCCCTATCAAAAATTAGAAATATCTGCTAAATTTAATATTATAAAGGATAAAACAGGAGAGATCTAAGTATGAAAAAATCTAATCACATTTTTATATTGATCGGGGTAGTATTATTAGCGTTATTTTTTGTTAACGATAAAAATTTAAACTTACAATCTTCAGGGCAAGTGATTCAACAAGATGACCCGTTCTCTGAATTTAGAAGCGATGGTACACAAACAGACTTAGAAACAATAATAAAAAAAGAAACAGACCAATTCATGTATGAAAACTATGGTAGTGTTTTCAAAACAACGTGGTACGATTCGATTTCTGCCTCATCAACAATGATTAATAAACATGGCAAGTACTTTGTAGTCCAATCTAAAAGTAGTGAACATAACGCTCAAGCAAAACAATATGCACAAGGGTTATTAAGTTATTTTAATATGAAAACACTTGATAAATCATATAAAGTTGATAGTGTCTTATTAATTGATCAAGATTATAATATTTTATTTAAATCAGAAATCGTTAAGTGGTGACCAGACTTAATTTATAAAAAAGTGAAGCAACCCGAAGGTCACTTCATCATCATATCAATAACACGTTCTCGCACTCGCTGTACGCTTGTATGGCTCATATTAAGTTTTGCACCTATCCAACGGAAAGGCATGCCTTCTAGTAACCAATAAAGCACTTCTTGCTCTATGTCGCCAGCTACCTTGCTTGTTAAATTTTGAACCATAAGTAGTTCGTCTTTAATCTTGTTAATTCGTACTTCGCGCGCTGCTCTAATTTGTACATGTGCATGTACTGGATCACTTGTGCTTCCAGCGGCTTTCGGCATTGTTGCCTCAATACCATATTGTGCTGTAGATGCAGCAGCAGTTAATGAATCAAGCTCGTCCTTCATTCTCATGTACTTACACATGTTGTCATGGTACTTCTTAATTGCCTTGTCTAGCTGGTAGCGATTTAGTTGTGTTTTCTCTTTTAACATTGGGTTGCCCTCCCGTGTTATAATAATGTTGTAAGCACCGTCAAAGGGCATAAACCAATTCGAGCTGTAGCGTGTGCAAACGCTGTGGCTTTTTCTATGTTATAATTTACACAAAATACATAATGAGGTAATTCTATGGACATATTTGCAGATATATCAAGTAGTGCAAGTCTGTGGTTTTTTATACCGCCGATGATCTTGCTGCCAGTTGTAATGATAGGATGTGCAATGATTTATAAAATCCTATTGGGTAATATTTTGCCAAAGAAGATTTACAACTTTTTGCTTGGTCCAATTGCCCTCCTTGGATTCTTTATTTGGGCTATCCCAATGAACATGGGATTTTATGAGTTTTTTAGAGCGATATTATAATCGCTCTATTTTCATTTAATCCTCAAAATGTTCATTAACCTACACAAATTAAAACGTGTTCTAAATATCTTTCATAATCGTTGTCATCTTCTTCATCTATATCATTCATTCCGAACACTTTTCCACAATATGGACATTCCGCACTGTCCCTTAACCCAAACTCTTGAACTGACATATCATTCACCTCAAATTGTGCAGCTAGAAATTGTAAACATCCGTCTTTAAAATAACGCTTTAGTTCTCGTTTGCTAACAACGATTTCTCTACTGTCACTTTTTAAAATAACATGTGTACTATTCTTCGTTAGTTTGAAGGTAAACACTTCGTTCTCTACTCCTTTAAAGCCTATCGAATACGTTTTGCAGTACTGTAATTTACTAGGTAACCAAGCGATTTTATGATGAATGATAAATGGTTTCATAAACATATCTCCTTCACTACTTTTTTTCAACTAATCTTCAAAATGTTTAATAAGCTAAACTGAAAATATCCATCTGTTTAACTGGTGATAATGCAGCATTTAAAATGTATTCACCAACCTCTGGCAACACACAGTTTCTCAAAATTTGTCGCTTGTTAGGTAACTTGTAATGTGATAAATCGAATCCTAAAAACCCTTCTAAATCAGGTATCTGTGCAGACCTTAATTTTAAACGGTCAAAATCGCGATGATTTACATCAAAGTTAGACCAAAACTTATGTCTATCTAAATCAAAGGACGGTTGTATCAAAGGTTCGTAATATGGATTAACATTTTCTACAACCCAAAAACCATCATAATTGTGTTGCAGAAAGATAATTTCTTGATACAGTTTCATATCAGGATAAACTGGTGAAACACCTCTAAAACGCACACCTATATTTTGTCTAAAACTACTATGCGTTTGATAAGGAGGACTAGTCCAAATAAAATCATAGTTCTTATAATTTTCTAATAAAAATTGGTGTGCATCAGTTACTATAACCTCATCGTTCGGATAAAGATCTGCATACACTGCAGCAATTTGATCATCAAATTCTATAGCAGTCACTTGATGTTCATCTGACCACAATTTGCGATTTCCACCTATTCCAGAATACAAATTCAATATTTTCATACAGACCTCCTACTGAACAATATCTTTCGATTAAAAATTATCCATCAATTCATCGAATTTCCCTTGTTTATAACCTGCTTGATATGCTTCTGCTCTCTCCTTCTCTAAGCGTTCAATTTCCTCTCCAGCACCCTGAAGAACTTCAAGAATGTCTACAATATCTCTATCATCCATTCTTGAAACCATTTCGCCTCTAAGTCTTTTTTCTAAATCTTCAATAGCTTTCATTTTTCTTCATCCTTTCTGAACAATATCTTTCAAATCTCCACTTAGCCCACCTACGTAAATTACTAATCTGCTCCAGCTCTTTCCTTATGCTTCGTAGTTCCCTATAAACCTTGCATCCTCTACATTTCTTAGTAGGATCATAGGCTCTCTTTTTCGGACACTCTTTGCACTTTAGAAAAGCTATATGGTCCTGCTGATTGATTAACCTCGCTCTACGCTGTTTAACTTCCTTGCGTACTGTATTCATTTTCCTCACCCTACTTTTGCTTGCTTACGTGCTTTCCTAGCCTTTTTAAGTTCATCATGAGTTATCCAACCACCATCAATCTTTGAATACGTTAGAAGCTTTAATTCGTGGGGAAAACGGTAGTCGAATAGCTTCTTCCTTAATTCAAATTGTTGTGTAACCATTCCCTTAATATCGACTACTTCCGAATGCCCATTTGCATAATGAACCGTAAAATCTGCGGTATAACCAATCTCACGATATTTCTTGCCGTTCTTTTCGAACTTTTCCAGCAATACAAACCTTGGCTGTAATTCAAAGGAGGTCACAATACCTTGTGCTTGTAGGTGCTTCAAGTGATCATAATATTTAGCTTCCATTGCTGAATCGAATGTAATTCCGTCATGTACAACTTTCTTGTTGCCGTATTTTGCTTTGCTCATGTTTGCCCTCCTGTCAGCATTCTTAGAAGTCTGCTGATAAATCAACTTAATGTCGTTCTACCAGCAGCGTGTATATTAACTTTCTACAAATTGACTGCAAGCTTTCCAATTCACTCTTTGGTCAGTAGCAGCACCATTTGTGTTTTGTCGTAGACCACATTTGTAATAGGTGCCTGCATATCTCCTAGCAAACAGATGTTTACAATGCTTGCAACGTTTATTTTCTGGCCCATAACCGTATACATTCACCATTGGATTTGGATCCAGTTTACTTTCATCGATTGGAACACCTAAATCCAGTTCGATTTGTTCCATAAACTCACCTCAATAACCAGCGTTTTGACGCTCATGGTTGACTTTATTCTTAGCGTAGTAAGCTTCCTCAATTTGCTCCCATGTGAAGCCTAGCATTTCAGTTAAAATGGCGAAGGTAGTTAGGACATCACGATAACCTTCCTCGATTTCTTCATACTCCCATAACCGAATAAAGTAGGAAGTTAATGAAAGGATTTGAGTTGTAATATCGGAGTACACAAGCCCATTTCGATTACAGTCTCCGTCCGGATAAATAATTAAAGGACCACGATGCTGCAATTGGTTACCAACCACCAAAATAAAACTTAGTACATCTGCAATTTCCTCTAATAACCCCTCTTTTGGTTGTTTATTCACTTTCCAGTCCTTAAAACCTTGCCACTCATTAGACATTTCACCGATTTCAACTATTGTTGCTAGAATCATATTTTTAAGGTTCACCGTTTGTTGCCCTTGTTTTTTCTGTATGCGCTCGTCCAACTTTGCTTGTGTTTCAAAAAGTTTTGTTAAATTCATTTCTTTACCCCTTTTCCGAATTTCATTAGGACTTGATATGGCCTTGCCTCATATTCAAAGAATTTAATTTCACTGATTGGATACCAATGGTTCCTTGCTTCTGCTTTGATTTGTTTTTTGAGCTTTTCTCGCGTCTTAGCACCAATGATTTTCTTCGTAGGTCGTTTTGTTATCATCAGTAATCACTCCTTACTTTAGAAAGGTAAATCGTCAGAATCGACCTCAATCGGCCCCTTACTATTAGCAAACGGATCTTCATCGACCCTTGAATAATTTGGCTGATTATTACCGCCATATTGCCCCTGTGAACTGCCTTGATATTGTCCACTTGAATTTGTACTAGATTCGTAGTTTGATGCGCCCTGCGAGCTCCCTGTGCTGTTTCGCGGCTCTAAGAATTGGATGCTGTCTGCTACAACGTCTGTAGTGTAGACACGCTTGCCATCCTGCCCCTCATAGCTGCCTGTTTGGATTCGCCCTTCCAAACCTATTAGACCGCCTTTTTTAATGTAGTTTGCTAGATTCTCGGCCTGTTTACGCCAAGCGACACAACTAATGAAGTCTGCTTCTTGTTCACCGTTCTGCCCTTTAAATGTACGGTTTACAGCAACTGTGAAGCGACATGATGCAATGCCATTTGGTGTGTATCGTAATTCAGGATCTTTAGTAAGTCGACCAACTATAACGACTCGGTTAATCACTCAAATCACCCCAGCTTACTTGAAGTACATCTTTTTTGATACTTGGAAATAGAGTACTAGTTGAAATCTGTATTACTTCTACTTTCACACCTTCTAGCAATTCATTTACAGCACTTATGAAAAGTGAAGAAGTTAAAATATGTTTGTGTTCATTATTAATCCCTATCAAACATTCTGTTCTACCATTGCGAGCTTCTTCTGCTAGTTTTGGCTCGATGTTACAAGCAAATCTAAGAGCGTAATCTTCAATAGTGTTACGTGATTCTTTCAGCAATTTATCTTTTAATGTCATGCTGTTTCCTCCAGCAATTCAGGGTTTTCGTAAATGTTACCTATTATTTCAGTTTCTTCTGAATCACAGCCGATTAGTAATTCTTCTTCTGGTTTAAAACGCACATTAAAGCTTCCGTCACGGAATATAACCACTCCATCTTCCGACTCACCATCATAATTTTCTCTAACAATATCCCCCTCAAAAATTTCCTTGCCGTTCTTATCTTTTAAACCTGTGTATTCGCGAAGAGTAACACCGTTATTGATAAAACCCTCACGCCCATTAAAATCTTTAAAATAAGTACCACCAACCTCGAAATTGTGATACCACTTGCACCATTTTGTTTAATTCAGGAATCCATGCCTGGTACTTAAACTCTCTACTCATGCCGAAACCTCCCTCTTATCCCACTTCTCAGTGATTCGATAACCTTCTTTTCTTAGTTTTTTAAAATCTGGATGCATCAGCGGAACCATGGTCCATATCTTTATTCCATCTTCGAACTTGAACATAGTCACATACACGTTGTACTGGTTGTACTCCACAGGTTTTTGAGTCTTGACCTTTGGAGCCTTACGAGCACCAGGAACATCGATTGGTATGCCGTTACGTCGTCTCATGCAGCCATCGCCCCTTCCATTTTCATAATGAGATAATCCGTAGCCTCATCAGCATCTTTAAGCCCTACCAAGGCTCTTAATTGATCCAAACGCTTATAAGCCATAATTTCGTTCTGTTTGCCTCCAAAGCGTTGGTACTGTCCTAAATACAAAATGATTTGGCCGATTAGGAACTGTTCATTCATGTACTTCAACCTCCAAGACTTTTTGTAAGTCATAAATAAATGATTCAAATTTACGCTTGTTGAATTTAAATAATCGAATTACTGGATTGTTTGTTTTTGGCTGACAGAATGGTCCATCTAAGTCGATGTAATATTTACCGATACTTAAAGAACCTTCATTGTCAAACTCTTTGTCGTAGTAACTGTCATAATCAGCTCCCATGCTGTCAGCCTCTTTTGGTGTGAAGTTTTTCCAAGCTTCGTTAGCTATTTGCTCCATGTAAGCTAAAAATTCTTTAAAATCATCTTGAGAAAAATGGTATTTACGTTTCAACTCACTTGTTTGAATTACAGGTGTTTGATCACTCCAGCGAGGTGATACATAACCTTCGATATTTAAATCTGTTTCTCTTTCGAAAAACACTGCTGATTTTCTATGACGTACGATTAAGCCGTTGAAATTACGTTCATCCATGAGTTTCACCACCTAGTGCTTGATGAGCTATTTTGTAAGCGGGCGTTTCCCAACCTTCCATGATAGGTGCTTCAACTTCCATGACTTTTTCTAGTGCTTCACGAAGCTTTTCAGTTTCTTTCGCAGCATCAATATTCTGTTTAGCAAGTTTACCGTTGTAATCAATCCGTTCGAATAAATCTCTAGTTAATATTTCGTTAGATTCACGAAGTTTCACATTTTCTTCTTCAGCTCGTTTCAACTCAATGAACCGTTCCATTTCAAGTTGCATATAAACTTCTGCCATCCCTTCACCCTCCATCAAGGGGCTGTTGCCCCTCACTTATTTCAATCGCCAATCAATACCTTCTGTTTCTAAAACCTCACCGTTTTTATCAAGCAATCTACTAGCTCCTGCATATCCAATTCGTTCAGCAATGGTAGCTCTATCCTCATTGCTGTTAAAAATGATTGGTAATTTACGTTTATAACGTTCATCAATAATGTGGTAATACAAACCTTCGCGAGCTTCTGTCCACTTTGCTTTTCCAACATCATCCCAAACGAGAACATCTGCTGATAGAACGTTGTTCAATAGCCCGTAATACGTTTCACTATTATCGTCCATTCGTTTAGCAGCCATCATTTCATCCATGAATGAAACATCTGATACAACCAGCACATTAAAGCCCTTTTTAATCAATTGTTTGGATAAAGCTATTTGCAAATGCGTCTTACCTATACCGAAATTGTTATGTCTGTTTTTTAATTCAAGGCGCTCAGTAGGTGGTAAAGAACGAATTCTTTGCTCACCTATAGTTGCTATAAAACCAACGTTTTGAGCCCCTTCCTTCTTTAGTGCATCACGATCTATAGGGAAAGATTCTAAGTAACCTTTAATAATCGAGAACATTCGCTGTTGCATATCTGTTTCTCGAACATAATTATCAAATTTGGCATGTACAAATTCCTCTGGTATCAAAGCATTCTTAAATCTACGTTTCCAACTATTAACCTCTCGGCAATCACAAGGCTTATGAATCTCGTATTTTTGGTTCCCTTTTTCTTCGTAATGAGAGAAAACGAACTCTGTTCCATTACATTTAGGGCACTTATCCTCCCCAGGCTTGTTTGTCTCGTTCGAGTTGCTCATAGAAGGCATCGATGCCTGTTCCTGCATGAACTTTAGAATTTGTTGAAATCTGTCTGTTTGCAAAGTGTCCTTTAGTGATTCCATCAGGTTTAGCCTCCTTTGCTACCCAATCTTTATAAGAGTTAATACCTTTTTCAAGTGCCCAGTTTCGTAAAATACCCTCTACATATTCGATGCTTGATTTTCCAAGGTCGGCAGTAAGCTTAATTGCCTCAATAATCAATAAGTGATCTGGATAAAATTCAAGCAGCTTGTCCATTTTTTTATGGTCTGTAAAGTTGCTCATACGGATTAATGAATCAAAGGTAGTTTTTATTTCAAGAAAAGGATTATTAGTTGAAGAAGGAGAAGAGACCGACGACTGACTGTCTTCTCTCTTTTCTTTTTCTTTTTTATTTTCTTTTTTATTTTCTTTTTCTTTTTCTTTTTGTCCACGTATCGTTGACGTATCGTAAGAACCCGCATCATTACTGGATTCTTCATTTTTTGACGAATCGTTATACGTATCGTGTGACGTATCGTAGTACGACTCGTAGACGATACGTACAGAATCATTCGAGATTCCTTCGCCTACCCATCGAATTAATGAAGTATCTTTCACTTCTTTTAACTCTGATTTCACACAATCAAGAATCGGTTTGCCCCCACGATTCAGGTTGTATTTCCCCCAATTTTTAATGGCTATCTCACGAGTTTCTTCGTTGTATTTAATAATCTTGTGATGGTCCCTAAAGCGTTGTAGCAAGGCACCAGCACTTTCCATTGAGTAGCCCATATCAAAAGCTATTTGTTTTTTAGTAATTTGATAGATACCAATCTGAGTCGTACTTTCATTTGTCAGCAAATACAGGAAGAAGTACTTGTCCTCTGCTGTCATTTCCTCAACCACACGAGGATCGTTCCAAAAAGTTGTGTAGACGTATCTGTATTTAGCCATTTGCCCTCGCCCCTCCTACTTGCTTTTACGATGTATTAATTGCTTCATTCGTTTAACTCTTCTACGTTCTTTTTGTAGAGCTTGATTGAAGTGATTCTCCGCATGATTCCACATGCTTTTGATGGTCTTATGATTTAAAGACCAGTTATTAGTAACCTTTTGATAGAAACCTTTTGTTTTGAACTCAGTGGATAATCCAAACGTTTTGATTGACCAACAACCATTTGTGCAATGCTTAGTTTCATAGCCTGTTTCACGCCACTCGGAATAATCGACCACTTCTGAACCGCACACTGTACACATTTCTTCTTGATAGCCCCAAGAATACTGATCATAAGCATCTGATTTCCCGAGCTCTCTACAAAGTGCGGAGAATATCGCGCGTTTTCGTTCTCTGTATATCCCTGCCATAGTTATCCCTCCTAGTACGTTTTGACTGGCTCCCAGCCATTTACTTCACATGCTAGATTGAATTTGTCTACTGGCATGTCGATGTTCATTGGTTCGTAAGTTTTTAACCATTCAGTCACGTCATAACTGACCACAGCTTTGTCACCAAACTTTTTTATCATCCATCGTGATATCACCATCTGGATCACTGAAATCTGCTACATCAATATCTGCAGCTAGATAACGCCCTTCTTTTTCTTTGTGCTTTAAAACAATGACAGGAACAGTAGAAATAATTTCATCCTCTCCACCAAAGATGTTTTGTTGAAATACTTGCATGGTTCGCCCTCCATATTTTCAATATTCAAATTTTTAATCACAGATTCTGACCTATAAAAGCCCTTGCTCCCTCTCACAAACTGCGAAATTACCAATCACCTTCATCACCCTATAGTTTGGGTATCTACGCATGTAATCAAGAACCAAGCGCCTGATTTCATCGTTATCCTTTGCCTGCTCAAATATCCAAGCAGGCAGTAACACCTTCGTTGGTACATTGTTCATTCAGCAGCACCACCTAATCTAGTAGATACTCAATTTCAAATGTGCCACTAAGTTTCTTGGTTGCTCTGCAATATTCACACTTGTCACATCGATGTGCATTTTTACGTCCTAGCTTTGCATCTATGATGCTTGGCAACATCGATTGAACATATTCTTTCTCGAAGTCAAACCGCCCTAAATCGAAGTGTAAAACGGCTTTATCAGGTGGTGATTCTTTTGTAACTGCCACAATGTACGGATCATAGTAACGTCCTGTATTTTGAAAGATAATTTCTCGATAAACCCACATCTGCAGCACATAATCAAAGGCTTGTACAAATGAAACCCAAGTATTATATTTCTCGCTCCAGTACCGTTTTCGAAGCTCCTGTGTGCTTTTTAAATCGCTGAAAAATCCACGATCATGATTGATGTTATCGACTTTAATTTTCCACTCTACTCCGAATAGTTCACCTGTATAGATGACTTCTTTTTCGCCTTGTAAAGCGAACATGCAAAACTCGTCATTTTTGATGGTCTCAATCATGTCATCTGCTTTTTCATAATCCTTGTATTTCCCACCGCGGCTGCCGTAAATGCTGTCGTGGTTCAGTTCTAGAAATTCAGTAAATGCCACATCACTTTCAAAGGCTGAATGAAGATAAGAACCAACCATTAGTGCTGTAGAGGGAGGACGAGAAAACTCGCCCCTTACCTCTGCAAACGTCCTAGCTTCACATTCCATAGCACTTTTAAACTGTGAAACTGACATGTAATGTTGATTAGCTTCATTCGAGTGGTAGTTCTGGCTGTTCAATTGGAATGTCGTTTGGTGCATCTGATTTCACCTCTATTTTTGGCTGTTCATGTGATTTTTCAAACTCGGTTGCTAGTCCGCTAGATTTTTGTTTTCCGACATCTTTATCAAACCAATCTTCAACCTTTGACATTTTGTCGCATAATGAATTGTAGATTTTACCTAAATCAATATAATCTCTCTCAGTAAAAGCATTAATGCTATATCCAAATCGTTCTTCAATCATTTCTTGTGTAACTTTGAAATATTCTTTTAACAAATTTAACGCTTTTGCTAGACGATCTTTTAATGGTTCCGAGTTGTTTCCTTCTAGTGTTTGATTACATTCTTTAATAGCCATTTCTACAACGTCACCAGGAATGACTCCCATAATACATGCACGTAATCTACGAGCCCCATCACTAGCTACACGTTCATATATGTCCCTTGGATCAGTTAGTGTCTTTAAACCATTGCGGGTTCCAATGGCATGTTTCACTGTAAATACTTTTTCCTGACGTACATTCGTTTCTAAATCCCAACAATACGCCATTGCTACAGATTCACCGTTTTTTTGCTCCAATTCTTTGATTCCGAATGAAAGATTACCCCAATTTTGAGCCAAAACTTCTGCTAATCTTATAGATGGTCCTGACACCATTGTTTTACCTTTTGGATAGTTATACATTGCAGTCTCAGCTAATGATTTTCGTTTACAAGCATCTAAAATACGACGCTCTGCTTCTATATAATTTCTCGGAAACTGTTTTGCTAGGAAAATAGCTCCTTTCACTTCTTCCATTTCGCGAGAAGCACTAGCATGAGCTAGTGTTCCTCCTGCTTGCGGTTGTTGGTAGGAAGATGGATTATTGAACTGTTCTGCTAAGTTACTCATTGAAATTCCTCCTGTAGTGCGCTATAATGGCGCTAAATATTTATTTGTTTAAGCCACTCTGCCAAGTGGTTTATTTTTTTGTATGAGCAAAACCATAATGCTCCTCCACATAAACAATAACCTCAGAATCACTCATATCGTAAGTCGATTCATCCCTATATCCGGCGGCTAAATAATCACTGATATTGTCGATGTGAACGAATGCATCACCTATCTCAAAATACACATCACCACAAGCTATGAAACTACCAAAATCATCGTGCATTTCAAAGGTTACAACAGGCTCATAAGGTGGCGATGGATACTCAATACGACCAAGCACCATTGGGTTTTCTACTTCTAGCAAAGTACTCACGCTATCGCCTCCTTTTGTTTCTGTAACACTTCTGCATAAGATGCTGTAACAAAACTTGTGTAACGTACATTGTCCTCTACAGCTACTAAAGTAAGAATGATTCCTGTGAACTCACTGATAATGTCATACTCAGCAAATCGTTCCTCAAATACTTCAGTGTCCAGCCTTATTTCACGCATTCTTGGCTTGAACTGAGCAATACTCATGATCTATCACCTTCTTTCTGATGGCATCCCATCAAGCAACCAACAATTTTGGCAAAGCAAATCGTAGGGAGACGGCAAATTGCTGGCTGCTTGACGGAAGCGAGATAACTCTCGCAAACGTCGAAACTTGTGATATAATAGATTTGTATATGTTGTCTGCTGTTTAATCTTCGCTCGATTAAGCAGCTTTTTTGTATTCATTTAGCCTCAATAACACCCTCTTATCACAGAAGAAATGTACATAAATTAATCTCTGCTTTAATGTCATGTGTCGCCACGCTCTAGGCTTGATGCGCAAGTTTCTTCACCACCTTAGCTAATACTCCCTCTCTATTTAAATCTTCAACGATTATCCAAAACCGTTTTCGTTCATGTAGTTGCTCTAGTTGTTTCAACGAATTATGTAGGTCTCGTTCTAGTTGTTTTGCTATGTTGATACGACCTGCTTTTACGTGTAGTTTGATTACATCTGTTAGATCATCTATGCAAGCTAGTTCTCTGTTGATCTGTTGATTCAGTTTTTCTAAAGCATCCAACTTATGAACCCTCCTACAATTGTTGGAACGGTTTGTGATATATGTGTAAGAGCATTTGCTATTTCCATTCCGAACATCATCGCTGTTCCAGCAAACTCTGATTCGGTAATTTTCAACCATTTAGCAAAAGTGAAAATATCTATTGTCTTTCTGCCACTTTCTAATTTGCTGATAGCTGATTGTGTACTATTCAATTGATCCGCCATTTCTTCCTGAGTAATATTTGCATCGATGCGGAATTTCTTTAACATCTTTCCGACTTTCGCGAAATCTGCAACCATTTTATTTGCCCCTTTATTCCAATTTAGAATATATTCCATGATGGAATACTAATTTCTGCCAAGTTAACTTAATATAGTGATAAGAGGTTGTTTGCCCCAACCTCTTATGATTTCTACTAGATTGGTAGTTTGATTGAGGCCATTTGCCCTGGCCTCTCCTATGATCTTGGCTGTTGTTTCAGCCATTTAAGTAAAAATTCACTCGCTTCTTTTGCTGGTATCAACCATTTAGTACCGACTTTATGTCGTGGAAAGTCTGGCAAAAAGAAGAATGTTTCTAATACAAAGCTTCGTGACATGCACGTTTTTTCGCATAGTGTTTTTAAATCCCAAAAAACAAATTCAGATTCAACTTTTTCTAATTTCGCTTTGATTTCATTACGGGCTATATCAAGCACCTGTTTTTCGTCTATTTGGACTTGGATCATGAACGATACCTCCTACGACCTACCACTTTGTTTAGAAGTCTTTTATACCAAGTGGAATTTTTCTTGTTTATTACATGCTTCTATTTCAATTTCTAGGGTTGTGCTTGGTCGCCATTTTGAAATGAAATAAAGTGCATCATCATACTTGGCTTTCGGTAACTCACCGTAGCGAGGCAACTGAAAATAGGTATTAAATTCTTTCCAGATAGAACGGAACACTTTACTACTTAAATCTTTGTATGCTTTGGTTTCATGACCACCTAAAGCTTGCATGGCTTTTGCTTTCGCTGATGATTGGATAGCCTTTTGTTGTATGCCATCAATTCGCATTGAATCTTTAAGATAGTTCACGTCAGTTTCAAGATTTTTCAAGCTACGGTGCGTTTGGAGCGCTGTTTGTAATGCAAGTTCAACCGGATCTTGCAATTGTTGTTCTTGGTTCTTGATATGTTCACGCATTCGCTTAAACTCTTGAATGAATTTAATTTTCGTCTGAACAGCTTCCTTTGTGTTGTAACTGAAAACCACAAGCGTGAAAGCTTCTTCCGATAGATTGAATTTAGGATATTGTTTTCCACGAGATTCGTATTCTGATGGCTCAAAATTGAGCTGCGAAAATTCAGTTCCTGCATACTCGAGTTGAGTATTGATATCTCTTAATACATTTTTGTGTTCTTTGCCGAACATCTCGGCGATTGTTAAACTGTCTGTAACAACATGATTATTTTGAATAAAAACTAATTGATTCATAATTTAACCTCCTGTTTTTTCAAGACCTTCCAATCTGTTAAACTATTGGTAGATTGGAGTTGATACTAATGGAATATTTTTTAACGATCACAAATTTGGAGAATGATGGTGATTTACTAACTAAATTCAAAAAACTTTTTCTCGAATACGAATACTACAGTCTTTTCCTTCAAATGATTGATAAAACTAGAAATCACGAAACTTGTCTTTTAATCTGTGATAACTTTGAAAATATATTGCACACGAACCGTGATGAATTCTCTTCAAAAGAATTTGATTCAATTGATCAAAAAATTATTAAGCTCAGACTTCATTGTCTTGACAAAACAGATCGTTGGAATAAGTACGTTGAATATTTCGATTATATTTTTAAGACAAAAACGTACTTTTCTGAATACTCAATCGACAGTGATATTGAACGCTTTGGTAGGTTTTACATTAAAACAATACGTAAATATCATCATGTTCATTTTTTGTATAACGATTCCTATCGCTATGATGTTATCCAAAGAAAAATTGCTAAATCTCTAAAATCGGACAAACTTGGTAATCTACGCCACCATCCACAATCTGATTTATCTGATGAAGAAATTGAACGCCGATATAACGAAGTAATTAAATGGGCTAACATGTTAAATAAATAAAAATTCTATTTGATTTAAACTGAATACTAACGAACATATAACACAAGAATTTTTAGACGTTTTGTCTTCTAAGAAGCATTAACTTTAGACATTTCGTCCAATTTTACTTTAAAAAAAATGTCATCAACACTACAATTAAATATTGCAGCTATTTTTCCTGCAAGAATAAAATTTGGATTTCTAATACCACTTTCTATTTTGTAATAGTGTGAAGTAGAGATCCCTAACATTTGAGATATTTTTTTCACACTTAATTTTTCCTTCTTTCGAAGTTCTTTTAAATTAGTTCTCATTTTTTCACCTCATTTCATTTGGACTATTTGTCTCTTGAGTTAACTATAATGGACAAAACGTCCAAAGTCAACTATTAATTACACATTTTGTCCAAAATAGATTATTCATTGGACAATAAGTGTAAAATTCAATATATCAAATTAAAAGGAGAGCTCTTATGTTTCATGAAAGATTAAAAAAATTGAGAGAGAGCGAAAATATTTCTCGTGAACATCTAGCTAATTCATTAGATATTACATATTCTGCATTATCTAAGTATGAGACTGGTAAAAGAGAGCCCGGACTAGAATTACTACAAAAAATTGCAAATTACTTTGATGTAACAACTGATTATTTATTAGGAGTTACTGATAATCCTAGACCAGTAGATTATAAATTAGCTGGAATATCTGACGATGATTACAACAACCTAAGTGCATATCAAAAAGAAGTTATTGATTTCTTTTTATCGAGAGAAGATTTGTTCTTTAAAAATCAACCAGAAAACTTATTAGATGCATTAGAACAATTCGAGGTTTTCTACGAGGTATTGAAAAGACAACAAGAAAACAAAAAGTGATTTACATTCTTATGTAGACTTTCCAAACATTTAAAAATTCGCCTTTCCAGTGGTGAATTTTTTTGTTAATATCAAAAGAACATATGTTTGTAAAATGAGGGATGTTATGAATTTCGTTTATTCACATTTAGAAGATTACATTTATAACCTTTATACAAGTATTGGTATTACTAACCCAAAACAATTAGACCCTAGGATTATTGCTCCGTTACTTGGGATTACTTTAATTTATTTACCCTATGATTCTACTAATACAGGTAGTGTAATTTTTTTAGACTCACGATTATCTAAAGAAGAACAATGGCAGGAGTTTGGTCATGAGTCATGTCATGCAAATCTCCATTCAGGTAATCAAGCGAAATCTAATCATCTTTTTAGAGAGTATCAAGAATGGAAAGCAAATAGTTTTGCGTTTCACTTTTGTGTGCCAACTTTTATGTTAAAACAAGTTAAACTGCCTAAAAATAAGGAGCTTGCTATTATAAAAATCTGTTTACTTTTTAATGTAGAGTATGATTTTGCAGAAAAAAGATTAGATCATTATCTTAATAACCATTTCCCAGAAAATTATGAACCTATCACTAATTTTTTAGACTACCGTTAAGGAGTGATATTATGGCTTACTTCCGAAAGCGAGGCAATCATTGGGAGTACCGAATTAAATATAATGATGCTGGTAAACAAAAAGAAATATCAAAAGGCGGCTTTAGAACTAAAACTGAAGCCCGCGCTGCTGCTGTTTTAATAGAAGAAAAATTAGTAAAGGGCGGTGTAGAACAATTAAGGAAAGGCGAAATACTTTTTGAGGATTGGTTGGAAATACACAATAAAATGCATAACCAACATCGAAGAGAATCCAGTAACATTTCAGCAATGAATGGACAAAGAAAGTTACTCAATAAGTTCAAAGGATACAAATTAAATAAAATTAAAAGAGCTGAATATCAGTTGTTTATTAATGATTTATTATTCCACTTTAATTATGCAAAAAATACTGTTGATCGAATTCATGGTGAAATGATGTCTATAATGAACAGTGCAGTAGAACATGATGAATTAGAGAAGAATTTATTGAGAGGTATTCAGATTTCCAAAGATGAAGAAGAAGAAAAAATGGTATTTCTGAACAAAAATGAAGTAAAACAATTATTAGCGGTACTTGAGAATGAAGATATATTTAAGCGCGTTATGGTTATTACCTTACTTCGTACTGGTTTACGTAGTGGAGAATTACTAGGTTTACTTTGGTCAGATATCGACTTTGAGAATAAAACACTTACAGTTGATCGTCAACGCACTAGAACTGGTTTGGGGCCTCCTAAATCAAAATCAAGCTACAGAACAATTGGTATTGACGATATATTGATTAACGAGTTACTTGCATATAAAGCATGGCAAGAAGAAAATGAATTGTCAAAAACAAATTATCAAAAATCAGATTTTGTATTTGTTGATGATAACGGTAAAAAGTTTTATCAAACAAAACCACAAGATATGATGAAAAATTTACTTAGATATGCAAAGTTACCTCCCAGAAAGTCTACACACTTATTAAGACATACTCATGCAGTTATGATGTTGGAATCTGGCGTAGATATAAAAACTGTTAGTACAAGACTAGGTCACAAAAATATAGATATAACTGCAAACACTTATTTGCATGTAACTCCTGAACACGAAAGAAATGCCCTCAAAAAATTCGAAGATTATCTTGAAAATTGAATACAAAGGGGCAAAAAGGGGGCAAATAAATAATCCCCCCTCTACAAACCCTTATAAATCAACGTTTTCTATGTGTTACCCTATTATTACTCGTTCCTTCGGATAGTGGAAGCCTGATTTCTTTCCTCTTCCGCCACCCCCAAGAGTATAAAGGAATGATATTAATCCAACTCGACCAATAAACATTAAAATAATGATAATGATTTTACCAACCACTGATAAATCAGATGTTATGCCTAATGACATACCACATGTACCGAACGCTGAAGTAATTTCAAAAATAATTTGAATAAGAGATGCTTGTGGCTCTGTTATAAGCAAGATAAGGGTTGCAACTAATACCATGAAAAAGGCTAATAAAATTACAACAAATGATCGGAAGACATCAATCAAATGAATTTCTCGTCCAAATACTTGAATATCCTCTCTACCTCTAGCAAAGGTAATTAAGAATAAAATGGCCAAGGCAAAAGTTGTGGTACGAATACCTCCACCAACTGAGCTTGGGGAAGAGCCAATGAACATCAGGAAGCTCATGAATATATCTGTAGCTTCACTAAAAGTCGTGACATCGTAAGTAGTCAGTCCAGCTGATCTCGTTGATACGGAATGGAACATTGCTGAAAATAATGCCTCATGCCAAGACATTTCCTTAAAAGAATGGAATGATTCAAGTAGTAAAATGACAAGCGCACCAACTATGAATAAAATAGCGTATGTTGAAGTAGTGATTTTAGTAAATAAACTAAAACGGAAATTCTCGCGTCGATTAAGCAAAAAAGTTTTCAATTCAATTAACACCGGAAATCCAATAGCACCTAATACAATGAGTACCATGGTAACCATCTGTACAAAATAATCATCATGGAATGGGAGTAAGCTCATTCCCGTTATATCGAATCCACCATTTGTCGTAGCAGAAATAGAGGCAAAAATTCCATGTAAAAAGGCTTCTTCTAAAGTATCAAAATAATTGGTAAAATGTAGCGTTAAAATAATGGTACCCGTTAATTCAATGCCAAATAAAATTTTTAAAATTTCTCGGATTAATTTAACAACACCCGAGACACTGTACTGGTTATGATCAATCATGATTAACTGGCGCTCACGCATGCCTATTTTTTTCCCAACAAGCAACCACACAAAGGTACCAAGTGACATAATACCAATGGCTCCTAACTGTAAAATAACAAGAATCATTACAAGCCCAAAGGTAGTATAGGTTTCCGAAATATTAATCGTTGTTAACCCAGTAACACTTACTGCACTCACTGCCGTAAACAAGCTATCTAAAAAAGAGACTTTTACACCTTCTTGATGAACGCCTGGAAGCCGTAGTAACAGGAAGGAAATCGCTATCGCTATAAAATAATAAGAAACAAGTACCTGAAATGGTGTTACTAGTTTATTTGATGATTTTTTCCAAGGCACTTTAACAACTCCCCCCACATATGATGCCCAACTAGATAAATTATAGTATAGAAAAAATACATAAAAAAAGAAAGAGGAATAGTGGTCACTATTCCTCCAACGTTCATCTACTTATTTTTTCTTTCTTACACCGACTAAATAGCCGACAAAAGCAATACCTATTAGGACAATCCAGAATGTTAACTCCCATGCCGTGGAATGTGGAAATTCTTTAGGCAATATTCCCACCTTCTCATGTGCTAATGTTAAGACAACTAGCTTCACACCTACCCAGCCAACAATTAGAAATGCCGCTGTTTCAAGTGAGGGGTAATCATTTAATATTTTTACAAACCATTGGGCCGCAAACCGCATCATAATGACACCAATAAATCCGCCAAGGAGCATCACAATGAACTGACCGCCATTGATGCCACCAATATCAAATTCACCTAAGTGTGGCAAAGTGACGGCAATTGCAACGGCTGCTAGCATCGAATCAATAGCAAATGCTATATCGGCCGCCTCTACCTTTAGTACTGTTAACCAGAAACCAGAACCCTTTTTTCCACCATTTTCGGTTGCTGCTTCTTCTTCATCTTTATGTTTTCGTAAATCATATATATTTTTCGCAGACATAAATAATAGATAAGCTGCACCGACCGCTTGTATTTGCCAATAATTTACTAAAACTGTAATAACAAATAATGCGGAGAATCGGAATATCAATGCTCCAAATAGTCCATAAAATAATGCCTTTTTTTGCTGCTCTTGTGGTAAATGCTTCACCATAACAGCCATTACTACCGCGTTATCAGCTGCTAGTAATCCCTCTAATACAACAAGGACAATTAACACCCAGCCATATTGTAATAAAATCGCTTCCATTCTAGTGCCTCCTCTAAGCTCTCTATACCCTCAATGACCCTGTCATTCAAGTATAAAAGAAAAAAACCCCTGCCCTAATTCAGGCAAAGGTCTCGCTAAGTAAATTCGTACCCTTTCTATTTATGGTACTTCAATCTACACGTCATACGTATAGAGCCATTCACTATCACACCCGATGGTTGTACCATGTCTTGACGAATGTGAAACCAGGGAAAGTAATTACCTGTTAGCTACTCCCCTTTGACAAATTGTCGAAGGTATCTTCTTTCAAATATTATAGCACTATCATTTACAACTGACAAAAATATCTATATGTTTTTTTCGTTACTTAATCTGAATTTGATAGCTCTTCTCTTCCTTATGTGCTAAATAAAACTCAATCATTTTTGGCATCGTCTGTAAAAAATCAGGGCATGTAATACCACCTTTTTGTAAGATATGATGTGCTTCAGTCGTATCAAATGAGGCATTCCATGTTAAATAATCTAATGTTTCTTGTTCGACACCTAATTTTTTTCGAATAAATGGAATCTGCAATGAAAGCTTAGCCAATGTAAATGGTAAACGTCCTTTTGGATAAGAATTTGTAACTAGTTTCACCATTGTACGGTATACCTCCTGTACAGGGTGAGGATTAGGATCAGTTAAATGAAGTGTCTTCCCTTCTGCACTCTGTTCACTAACCAGAAAAGTAGAAGCATTTATAATATAATCAACTGGCACTACATTAATTGTCGATGAAGTTTGACCAATGTACGGAATAAAAGGTAAACCCTTTAAACGTTCAACTAAGTTTAAGAAGAAATAAGGACCATCAAATTTAATGGTTTCACCAGTTTGGGAATGGCCACGAACAATTCCAGGTCTAATTATTGTCAATGGTATTTCCGATTTTAAATCTTCTACTCGGTGCTCAGCCTCATATTTTGTTTCCTCATAGTGGTTTTTAAATGCTCTTGGTCGAATTAATTCATTTTCACGCAGTACGCCCTCACGTGTACCAGCCACATAGGCAGTGCTGAAATACATATAGCGCTGTAAATTTGGTAAGGTGCGAACAAAATCATTTACCATTGTTGTACCATGAACATTTACCTTCCAGGCAATATCACGTGGTACAGCTAAATCATAGATTGCAGCTAAATGCCAAAACACTTCAATTTGCGGTACAATTTCTTTAAGGATTTGATTTTCTAATCCAAGGTTTGGTAGTGTAATATCGCCTTCCACAATGCGAATCGAACAGTCAGGAAAATCCTCTAATATTTTATTTTTTTCTTTATATGCCTTTATGGTTTCACCTGCCAATACGATTGCAATGACTTGTTGTGCTTGTTTCTTTTGAAGTAATGCTCGTATTAGTTGACTTGAAATGAAACCAGGAAAACCTGTAAAAAAATGAACCTTCATCTCCCATTCCCCCTTGAACCTAGTGCAACTTTCTTGTTTCTTTATCCATTAAACTGTAAATGATCGGTACAATATACAGCGTCAGTAAAGTAGAGGTCACAAGCCCTCCGATAACAGCAATCCCCATTGGCTGATTCATCTCGGTCCCTTCTCCAATGCCCAGTGCGAGTGGTAAAAGCCCTAAAATAGTTGTTAAGGCTGTCATTAAAATTGGACGAAGCCGATCTTGGGTAGCAAGTAAAATTGCCTCATAAGCTGGCATGCCCATTGCCTTTTGCTGATTAATATAATCTACCAGCACAATACCGTTATTTACGACTATTCCTACTAGTACTAGGATACCGATAACTGAGGTTACACCAATTAAAGTATTTGTTAGGAACATAGCTATCGCCACACCAATGATCATTAATGGAACAGTAAACATGATAACAAACGGATATTTAAATGACTCAAATTGAGCTGCCATCACAATATATACAAGCACGATGGCTAGCATCACAGCTAGTAACATATCATCAATTGCACTATCATAGAGCTCTCTGTCCCCACTGAACACAACTTGAGTAGTAGATGGTAAATTAACTTGTTCTAATGCTTTATCTACTTTTGCAGAGATTCCTCCCAACGATTCCTTTGTTTCATAATCTACAAAAAAGGCCAATGCTGCTGCTTGATCAGAACGACGAATGGATACCGGCCCCTCTTGTATAGAAACAGTAGCCACTTCCTCTAATTTTACAAATAATCCTGCTGGCGAACGCAGCTGCATGGCTTTTAAAGCATCTATACTCGTATTAAATGACTGCCCAAAACCTGTATAAACGGGTAATACTGCGCCGTCATCAGTAATCAATTGGGACGTTAATTGACCTTTTGTCATTTGATTTACAGTTTGAGCGATTTGTGCTGGAGCAAAACCATAGTCTTTTGCTTTTTCACGATTAACCTCAATTTGAATCTCTTGAACAGTATTATCTAAATCCGTAGAGACATTTGTCACTTGCTGAATCGCTAGTAGTTCCTGCTGCACTTTCTTAACAGTTTGCTGTAGCCTCTGTTCATCGGAATCTGTTAAACGGAATGTTAAGGTGTGTGGTGACGATCCTGTAGCTGTCGATACATTAAATGTAATTTCAGCTTGCTCTTCAAGCTCTCCCTGTATATCTTGTTCTAGCTCTTCTACAAATTTAAAAATGGAACGTTGCCTTTCTGCTAATGGGACAAGCTTTACATATATCTCAGCTTGGTTGGCGCTAGTTTGTCCACGTGCTTGGGATTGTTGTGTACCGCCAATTAAACTAACATACACATCTACATCCTTTTCCTGCTTTAAACGTTCCTCAATTTGCTTAACAATCTTTTCTGTTTCTGATACAGCGACACCTTTTTCAAGATTGACACTTATAGAGGTGAACCCCTCATCTGTAGGCGGTAAAAATTCAGTACCTATTCTAGTCAGTCCAAACAAAGAAAGACTAAAGCAAACCACTGTAAAAAACAGTATAAGCATTCGATGCTTTAGTACCCATACAATTGACGCCTTGTAATGCCTATAAAAACGTGATTTACTGCGTTGTACATAAAAATTATTGTTTTTCATTTTTAAAAGTCGACTTGCTAGCATCGGAACGACTGTAAGCGCAACTACTAAAGATGCAATTAAGCTGAATGAGATTGTTAAGGCAAACTCTGTAAATATTTGACCAATCAATCCTTCGATGAACATAACAGGAATGAATACTGCTATTGTGGTTAAAGTGGAAGCTGTAATGGCAAGGGCTACTTCCTTTGTTCCTTCCTTTGCTGCAGTTATCGGGTCTTTTTCTAGTCCTAGATGTCTTTCTATATTCTCAATAACGACTATGGCATTATCCACAAGCATACCAATTCCAAGTGCCAGAGCACCTAATGTCATAATATTGAGGGAAAAATCCGCAAAAAACATCAAAACAAATGTGACAATAACGGAGTAAGGAATCGCAATACCAATAATGATCGGACTCTTTACACTACGTAAAAAAACAAATAGGATGAACATCGCAAATAATCCACCTAAAAGTAAGGAAGAGCCAATATTACTAATCGCTAAATCCACATAATTACCTTGATCAATTAAAATATCTGCTGTGATACCTTTATACTGATCTTTCTTTAGTAATGTCTCTAAGGCCTTCTGGAAATCCTTAGAAACCTCTGCCGTATTTGCACCAGATTCCTGTAATACAGACATAAGAACAGCTGGATGCTCATTTGCTCGTGTTGTGGTAATAGATTGTTGTTCTGTCCTCTCAACGGTTGCAAGATCACCAATGGTTAATGATTTGCCCGTTAAAGGGTCCACCGAAACAATTAAATTGGCAATGCTTTCCGGAGAAGATAATGTGCTAACTATACGTGTTGTTAGCATTTTGCCATCATCTGTTGAAACAGGCTCACCAGGAAGAGACACATTATTCGCTTGAACTATTTGCATCACGTCTGTCTGAGTCAAGCCTTTTTCAACTAGCTTTGCTTCATCCAATTCTATTTGGATTTCATCAATCAATTTGCCAGAAACATTCACACTGGCAACACCCTCTGTCCGTAGCAGTTCCTTCTCTAAGTGCTCTGCTAATACACGTACATCTACTTGATTATTTTCCGCACGTAAAGACAGCTGAATAATAGGAAATTGAGACGGATCAAATTTTAGGAAACTAGGCTTGCCAGCATCATTAGGCAATGGGGTCATATCAATTCGCTGTAAAATATCAAGTTGGACAACATCCATATTTGTGGACCAGTTGAACTCAAGCACAATTAAATTGGAGCCTTCCTGGGAGGTTGACTGGATTTTTTTGATACCAGGTAAGGTGGCAAGTGTAGCCTCTAATGGCTTCGTTATCTTTTCATTTACCTCCGTCGGGCTTGCCCCAGGATAAGAGGTGACAACCACTCCAATAGGTGGATTTAACTCTGGAATTAACGTAATCGGTATTTTTAATAAAGATACACCGCCTAGTATGATGACAAAAAGCATAGTAACAATCGTAAAGACAGGTCTTTTAATAGAAAAATGACTAATATTCATATAAACAAACTCCTTTTCTACCTCTTCCTTTCTATGATAGCCGAAAAGGAGATTATTTTATAAATAAGCTCCCGTTATTGAGATACTATCTCTAAGGAAACTTATATTTCCTAATAATGTATATATTCTACAAACAGTGTCATTTTTCCTTGCAAAAAAACACGAATCGCAAAATTGTCGATTCGTGTTTTATAATTATAAAAGGCTATAAAGTTTAATGTTTTCGTTTTTATCTGCAAACCAACGCATAGCGAACTCATTTTCAAATAGGAAAACAAGATTGTCAAAACGGTCTTTTACAAGCATTGATCGACCTGATGACATTGATTCTTTGACATCCTCTTCATTTTCAATCCAGCGTGCGATTTTCGAACCAATTGGCTCCATTTTTACTTCCACATTGTATTCATTTTTCATACGATGTTCAAATACTTCAAATTGTAATTGACCAACTGCTCCAAGTATAACTTCCTCTGTATGCAGCGTTTTATAGTATTGAATAGCACCCTCTTGCACTAATTGTAAAATCCCTTTATGGAATTGCTTTGATTTCATAACGTTCTTCGCCGTGACACGGACGAATAATTCTGGTGTAAACTGTGGTAATTTTTCAAATTGGAATGTTTTCTTGCCACCTACAACAGTGTCTCCAATTTGGTATGTTCCTGTATCGTACAAACCAATAATATCACCAGCAACTGCTTCATCTACTGTCTCACGATCGTCTGCAAGGAACTGTGTAGATTGTGTGACTTTAAATGACTTTCCTGTACGAGATAACGTCATATTCATTCCACGTTCAAATTTACCAGAAACAATACGTACAAAGGCAATACGATCACGGTGTGCTGGATTCATATTGGCCTGAATCTTGAAAATAAAACCTGAAAACTCATCATGCTCCACAGGATCAATAAACTGCTCATCTTCAGTAATTCTTGGCTGTGGCGTCGGTGCGAATTGTAAATAGGTTTCCAGGAAAGTTTGAACACCAAAGTTCGTTAATGCTGAACCAAAGAATACAGGTGTTAATTCCCCACGACGAATTTTTTCCTCAGAATATGCATTTCCCGCTTCATCTAAAAGTAAAATATCGTCCATTGCCTGTGAATAATAAGAAGTCACCTTCATTGGATGCTCTACAGCAAGCTCCCCATTGTCGTCTATTGGTAAGAAACGCTCCGCTTCATCTGTACGGAATTGTTCAATGCGTTTATTGTAACGATCATAAATACCAAGGAATTCTTTACCCATCCCGATTGGCCAGTTCATAGGATATGCATTGATACCTAATACCTCTTCAAGCTCTTCGATCAATTCAAGCGGCTCTTTCCCTTGACGGTCTAACTTATTAATAAATGTAAAAATAGGTATACCACGCATTTTACAAACCTTAAATAGCTTTAAAGTCTGTGCCTCGATCCCTTTCGCAGCATCCACTACCATGACGGCACTATCTACAGCCATCAATGTACGATATGTGTCTTCCGAGAAATCTTGGTGACCAGGGGTATCCAAAATATTCACACGAGAGCCGTTATAATCGAATTGCATGACAGATGAAGTAACCGAAATCCCACGTTGTTTTTCGATCTCCATCCAGTCTGATGTTGCAAATTTACCTGTTTTTTTCCCTTTTACTGTACCTGCATCTCGAATGGCACCACCAAAAAGTAAAAGCTTTTCTGTAATCGTCGTTTTCCCAGCATCAGGGTGACTGATAATGGCAAAAGTACGACGCGATAGTATATCTTGTTCTAAATTTGAATTCATCTCGTCATTCTCCTTTTTTCATACTTAATAATAATAAAAGAAGACTTGCCTTTCGTACAACCTTTTTACATGAAATCTCAAAAAAGAAAACCCTTTAGTTACAACTAAAAGGGTTTCCTAAGAATTTAGCTTTCATCATACGAATTTTAATCGGCCTGCTTCTATCGCAATTTCTGCATCACTATGTGGAAATTTGGTATTTTCGATAATTTGATAATCCTCATGGCCTTTACCAGCAAAAATAATCATGTCACCCGGTTCAGCAATTTCAATCGCATGGCGCACTGCCTCTGCACGATCTCCAATACAAGCATAATTATCATGAAGCATACCTTTAGCAAGATCGCCTGTAATACTATCGTAGTCTTCATAGCGTGGATCATCTGTCGTTAAAATGACATATTCCGCAGCAGACGCTTTTTCAGCCATGGCAGGACGCTTCGATTTATCACGATTGCCACCTGTTCCAACTAAGAAAATCAACTTGCCCTTTTTATAAGGTTGCGCTGCTTCAATTGCCTTTTCAATTGCATCTGGAGTATGGGCATAATCAATAAAAATTTGCACAGGTAGATCTGAACATACTTTCTCCATACGACCCTTGACTGGCGGTAGTTGCTCAATTTGTTCAATAATGGACTCCATTGAATAGCCCCTACCATAAAACGCAATCATGGCTGCCAATACATTATAAATATTAAATTCCCCAAGCAGATTCATTTTTACACGATAAATTCCTTCAGGCATTTCCACATCAAATGATGTCATATAGTCGTGATATTCACAGTTAATGGCGCGGAAATCAGCATTTTCATTTTTTAAACCATATGTCCACACTGGAAATGGTGTCATTGCAGCATATCGCTCTGCCCAAGCATCGTCAGCATTCAATACAACAAATTTATTTTTTTCTAAATCTTGTCCAAGTTGGGAAAATAATAAACCTTTTGCATGCCCATATTCCTCCATCGTACCATGGAAATCAAGATGATCGTGCGTTAGATTCGTAAAAATAGCGATATCATAATCAACACCTGCTAAACGTCCAAGTGCTAACCCGTGTGATGAAACTTCCATTGTCATTAATCGACAGCCTTCCATTTTTGCACGGAAAATCATTTGTTGTGTCGATAACGCATCACTCGTTGTATTAGCTGATTCATATAAAATTCCATTTAAATTAAAGCCAATTGTGCCGGTTAAAGCTGATTTCTCGCCCATACCATGCATGATATTTTGAATAATTCCTGTTACGGATGTTTTACCATTCGTTCCTGTTACACCAATCATTGTTATGTCCTTAGAAGGATAATCAAAGAACTTCGCAGCTAGTAAACCTACTGCACGATCTGTATCTTTCACAATGACTTGTGCAATCGTCTCTCCTAGCGGTAATTCTCGCTCCGTCACAACAATTGTTGCGCCACCATCTACAGCCTTTTGTGCATAATCATGCCCATCTACTGTATAACCTTTGATACAAACAAACATGCTATTTGGTTGCACACTTCTTGAATCTACTACGATATCGCTAACCTGATCAGGCAGCACGCCAATTATTTTTTTCAAAGGTAATGCGCTTAACAATTCCTCTGCATACATTTCATAGTCCTCCAATCAATCTCTACACTCATGTCATCATTTTTAATAATCGACAAAAAACGACAATATGAAATCCCCCACGTTCTATTGAACTTATTTTACTACTTATTTCATAATAAATAAAATGCCTCTCTTGTATTTTTTCAACGAAAACGCTTTCATTTTGAAGAAAAAATCATGTTTTCTTTAAATTTTTAATTATAATCACCAATCGGCATTTTTCGACATAACGAGAAAGGGTTATTTAGAGAACAATTGTCTATGCATCTTAAGCTTATAGTTACAATGGAGGTATCTTCTGATACCTCCATTGCTAAGCTATTTCATAATTGAGCGCACAATTTTCACTTTCTGTTTATATGGCGGGAATAGCACATTTGTCTCCAGCTTGGAAGATTTTTTCAAGATAGATTTCGGATGAGTAAAGTTTTCAAAGCTTGCTTTGCCATGGTATGCTTTCACACCTGATGGACCTACACCACCAAATGGTAAATGTAAATTCCCAACATGTGTGATAGTGTCGTTAATACATCCCCCACCAAATGGTAATTCTTCTAAAAAGTATTGCATGGCTTTTTCATGTTCTGAGAAGAAATATGCCGCTAAAGGCTTCGGTAATTGCCGGATTTGATGAATAGCAAGTGGCAAATCATTATACATCATAACAGGTAAGATAGGACCAAATAGTTCTTCCTGCATGGATGGACTTGTCCATTTTACATATTCAACGATTGTAGGTTCAATATATAAATCATCCCGATCTATTCGTCCACCATATGTAATGGCATCACGTTCTTCCACAATTATTTGCTGTAAACGATCAAATTGTTTTAAATTGACGATACGTCCATAATCAGGGCTTTTTAAAGGATTTTTGCCATAAAATGAACGGATTGTTTCTTTTAATATTTTCATAAAACGATCATAAACATCTTTGTGTACAAGCAGATAATCAGGGGCCACACATGTCTGTCCAGTATTAGTAAATTTACCCCATACAATCCGCTTTGCCGCTACCTCTAGATTTGCTGTTTGATCGACAATTGCTGGACTTTTGCCACCAAGCTCTAAAGCAACTGGTGTCAAACGTTCTGCAGCAGCTTTTGCTACTACTTTACCAACGGCTACACTACCTGTAAAAAAGATATAATCGAAAGAAGCATGAATAAGAGCCGTAACCTCTTCCTTTTCACCTTCCACAACACTTACATATGAAGACGGGAATGTTTCCTCAATGATTTTTTTCACAATGGCTGCTGTGTGTACAGAGGTTTCTGATGGTTTGACGATTGCTGTGTTTCCTCCAACTATAGCACCAATTAGTGGCTCCATTACAAGTTGGAATGGATAATTAAATGGCCCGATAATTAATGTTACGCCATAGGGCTCACGAACAATAAAGCTCTTGCCCATTTGATATTGTATCGGTGTTTTGACTGCTTCTGGTTCCATCCATTCTTCTACATGTTTTACCATATATGAAATACTATCTAATACAATGCCAATTTCTGTTGCATACGCTTCAAATTCACTTTTACGAAGGTCTACGTAAAGCGCATTCAATATTTCCTTCTCATATTTTAAAATTGATGTTTTTAATTTCTTTAATTGCTCTTTTCTAAATTTCACACTTTTTGTAGCACGGGAAAAATAAAATTGACGTTGCTCTGTAATCATATTTTCCACATCTTGTGACGTAAAATTCATCAATAAAGCACCCCTTTTTTAAAATGGCATACATAGTTTTTTCATTTTGAAACAAACTATCTTTGTCTATACGATACAACATCGAGAGGCAAAAATCCTCTTTCTACATCGAGGGGGTGAAATAGCAATATGTGAAATGAAATGTTTTAGTTTTTTCATCTCGGGAAATATACAACTACATATTAAAACCGAAACGGGGGCGTAGATGAATGACAACAACAACAGGAACATGGTGGGAGTCCATTTTTTCTGGACCATTATCGCATGGAATTTGTGAAGAAAAAATATTGCTATTGCAAGATGAGGCTTTCTTATATCTCTCTACAATACCTGTGGAGAATGAAGAAATTCCAGAAGGAAATTAAAAAATAACGCATTATAGGATGCCCCTATAATGCGTTTTCATTTATTCTAATTAACAATGCATACTTGTTGCAACTGATCTAATTGTGCTTTAAGTCTACTGATGGCCTCTTCTTCAATCGCAAAGCCGCCCTCTTCCAAACGTATAATTTGTTTATCTACAATGTAAACAGAATTAGTAATGGATGTGGCTCCTAATATAGCTAACACTGGCTTTAATGCATATTCCAATGCTAACAAATGACTGATCGAACCGCCTACAGCAATGGGGAGTATAGCCTTTTCGAGCAAGGCTTTTTGCGGCAGTAGATCCAAGTAAGTCTTCAAAATCCCTGTATAGGATGCTTTATAAATTGGTGTAAGGATAACTATAAAATCTGCTTCCTTAACATGCTCATTTTCAGACTGTATTTGCTTACTAGAAAAATTCGCTGTTACTAAATCTGTAGCTGGGAGCTCATGTATATAATTTGAGTGAACCTCTACTCCTTGTGCAATGAAATGATTCTCCACCTTTTCATGAATGGCGGTAACTCTAGAATTTTTCGAATTACTTCCATTAATAATGACTGCTTTTGTCATCTTGCCCACTCCTTTTATCAATATTATAAAAAAGGCCCCTACTCTACAAATTGATGAAACATCAATTTGTAAAATAGAAGCCTCTAGATGTCTAGTTAACTTAAAATTCCTAGTATTCTTATAAAATTAATTTATCATGAATTTCTAGAATGTCAACAGCTTTTTATTGGTGTATTGCTTTCCCAAACACAGCTTTAGCTACATCTCCAATATGCTCTGATACAGTAGGATGTGGAAAAATCATATGCGCAAGTGATCGAGCTGTACCACCAGCATTTTTTGTTGCTAATAGGGCATTAAGCATTTCTGTTGCACCATCAGCTACTACGCAAGCCCCTAAAATTTCCCCATTATCCTTCGATGAAATTAGCTTCACAAAGCCTTCCGTATTCCCCTCCATTAATGCCTTTGGGTTTGTTTGTAGTGGCATTTTGGTTACAATGTACGGTGCCTTGACTTGCTCTTCTAGTAAACCAAATGTAGCAATTTCAGGGTTTGTATAAACACAACGTGGAATGCTTGTTTGATCAATTGGTATTGGTTGATTTCCTACAATATAATCGACAACGTAAATTCCTTCAGCACTGGCAGAATGTGCAAGTTGATAACCACCCACTAAGTCACCTATCGCATAAATATTCGGCAGGCTTGTTTCAAAATGCTCATTAACAGCGATTAATCGACCATCAAAAGCTAATCCTAGTTGCTCAGCAATTTCTATATTGGGACGACGTCCAGTAGCAAATAAAAGGTTTTCATATGTATAAGATCCTTTAGATGTATGAATGATATTACCTTCAAATTTTTCAAATTGAAAATCTGTCACAAGTTCAATACCAAGTTTCTTCATCTTTTCTCGAATCAGCGGTCTTGCATCCGCCTCTTCCGTTTGTAAAATATCCTCGCTATGATTAAGCACTGTTACCTTTGTACCAAGTGGTGCTAAACTAAACGCCATTTCAATGGCAATTACGCCCCCGCCAATGATTGTTAGCTGGGCTGGAAGCTTGTCTATCTCAAAAAATGTGTCCGTCGTATAGTAGGTGGATGTCTCTAACCCTTCGAATCGTGGAACAAAGGGTTTACTACCTGTCGCTAAAATTATATCTGATGCCATTATCGTCTCATTCCCGATAGTTATCGTTAAGTCCTTTACGATTGAAGCTTCACCACGATATAAAGTTATATGATTATCGATAATGTATTGCTCAATGTTTGTTAGTAGTTCATGAATAATTGTATCTTTCCGTTGCATTAGTCGAGGAAAATTAATTTTCACTTTAGGCACTTCTATTCCCCAGCTATTCCCTCTTTTTATTTCCTGCACAAGTTTACTATGCTCCAATAAAATC
This sequence comes from Lysinibacillus sp. OL1, assembly GCF_004332175.1. NCBI lineage: Bacteria > Bacillati > Bacillota > Bacilli > Caryophanales > Bacillaceae > Lysinibacillus > Lysinibacillus sp. OL1. The sequence continues at coordinate 31,337 of NZ_SJDS01000013.1, forward strand.
TTTGATGGGATGCAGCCAACATTATAGCAGGCTCCTCCCAATTTATCTCGTTCGATGAGTGCTACTTTTTTGCCATTCTTGGCGGCATGTATGGCAGCCACATAGCCACCTGGTCCCGCCCCAATAATAGCAATATCAAAATTTTCCATAATTTTCACCTCATGTACCACCATATCATTTGCAAATTTTGAATGCAATGACAGACATAGTAAAAGCCTTTCATTACAACGAAAGGCCTTTTGACTTATTTGTTAACGTTTATGAGCATTCGTTTCTCTTTCGCAGGTATGAGGCTTACTCTCCGTGGGTATTCGCTTCTCTTTCGTGAGTATTCGACGCTCATTGATTTAATAAATATTTCGCTGCCAAAATCGTTGTTGAGCAATGGCAGCTACAAACTTTTTCGGAAAATCTTTATTACCTGTAGCCAAAATGATTCCCGGCCCTACATTAGCATTCGACATATTAAAGAAGGTTGTGCCAGATGCAGCAAATCCTATAGGCTTAAAGTGACGATATGCTTCATTTATATAATTGACGATATAAGTATTGAATTTCGCCTGATTACTTGCCTTTACTCCAACAACATATAACGAGTCAAATAATACAGCATCGGTTGTAATAAATGTGTCAGTAGCCGTTAATTGCACACCATTATTCCCTATTACCACACCTAGTCGATCAGAGATTATGCTATAGCGCACACCTTGTCTTGTTAAATATTTCAATACTTCCCCGACTTCATTTGCATCAAAGCCATCACCAATTAAAACGCCTACTTTCAGCGTATAAGGCAATTTAACGGTATTGGCTTGGCTCAGTGCAGGTGAAGAGGCCGTTACCTTAGACTGCTCACCATTAGGTCGATTAACACCAACGTTGTCTGCTACTGTGGTAGCCATTACTTTATCCACATGAACAAACATATCCACTACTTGCTGTCGAACAGATTTACTTTTCACTTTTCCTACTTCGAAGCTAAAGGCATCGATAATGTGTTGTTTTTCAGGTGGAGACATGCTGTTCCAAAATAGCCTTGCTTGTGAAAAGTGATCGTCAAAGGATTTACTCCGCGCTCTCGTAATTCTTCCCTCAACCTTTTCCTCGTAATGAACATATCCGCCTTCTCTTGCAGTAGAGGTGGCTGGTGTATTATTTGCTAATGAATTTTTATGATAGCTTACCCTGCCTAAATTAATGGTCTGTCGACTAAAGCCATTACGTTGATTGTTATGCACGGGGCAAATCGGGCGATTAATAGGAATTTCAGCAAAATTCGGTCCACCTAATCGAATCAATTGTGTATCTAAATAGGAGAACAATCGACCTTGTAGTAGAGGATCATTGGTAAAATCTATGCCAGGCACAACATTACCTGGATGAAAGGCAACTTGCTCTGTTTCAGCAAAGACATTATCCACATTGCGATTTAAGGTCATCTTTCCAATTTTCTTCACAGGTACTAGTTCCTCCGGCCAAAGCTTAGTCGCATCTAAAATATCAAAATCAAATTTAAATTCATCCTCAGGCTCTAGTATCTGTATGCCTAACTCAAACTCTGGATAATCTCCAATTTCGATGGCTTCCCATAAATCTCTTCGTTGAAAATCTGGATCCTTCCCTGCAATTATTTGGGCTTCATCCCAAACAAGAGAATGCACTCCTAGCACAGGCTTCCAATGAAATTTCACAAATCTTGATCTTCCCTTATCATTGACGAAACGGAATGTATGCACACCGAAACCTTCCATCATACGAAAGCTTCGAGGAATGGCACGGTCAGACATTACCCACATTACCATATGTGCAATTTCCTGATTACTGGCTACAAAATCCCAAAAAGTATCGTGTGCGGAGGCTGCTTGTGGCATTTCATTATGAGGCTCAGGCTTTACGGCATGAATTAAATCGGGAAACTTAATGGCATCCTGAATAAAAAATACAGGGATGTTATTACCAACTAAATCATAATTCCCCTCATCCGTATAAAATTTTGTGGCAAACCCACGTACATCACGAGCTGTGTCCATTGAACCTAAGCTCCCTACCACTGTCGAAAATCTGACAAAAACAGGTGTCTTCTTTTTCGGATCCTGCAAAAATTTTGCCTTCGTATATTCCGACATGGATTCATATAATTCAAACTCGCCATGTGCTGCAAAACCTCTGGCATGTACAACACGCTCTGGAATACGCTCATGATCAAAATGGGTAATTTTTTCTCTAAGATGAAAATCCTCCATAATTGTCGGACCACGAACACCTGCCTTTAACGAATCCTCATCATTGGACACCCTTAGTCCCTGATTCGTTGTCATTTTCGTACCCTCATTCTCGACACGAAACTGCTCTAATTGATGATCCTTTGGGTTTCCTTCTACATTTTTGGATTGATTCGACTTTGAGTTATCCACGCAATCCCCTTTCATACATGTACTAATTTCGCTCCATATACACTATATGTTTTGGAAAAAGAAACATGCCTTCCTTTCGACGAAGCATTATGGAAAGATAAAAACAGGCTTCTATTTGTTAATAGAAAACCTGCTCAATCTTAAAATATGTATCGTATCATTTCATGTATGTTACAGTATGGGTTGTCACGGCTCTCTGTCTCTCGGAGTGCCATCATATCTGTGCAATTTTTAATTGCTACCTCATGTCGTAATGCAATAGGGGCTATGATGGATTCATCAGCCTTATGCCGGAAATAACGACTCACACCAAGGTGCTGTTCCATTTTGTCATTGAGGACAGCACGGGGATATTTTTCTGTACTATCAACTTCCTCAAAATGCAAGAGTAACCACAATTCAAATGCTTCATTTGTATACGCAATATGAATACTTTTTTCCTCACAAAATTGATTTACTTCCTCTAGTTGCTTTTCAGTTAGATCATCCTTATCAAATACAATCCAAACTTCATCAAAGTATTGGTAGCTGGAATCTCGATAAGCATGTTGGGCAAGCTTGATCGCTGAACGTTTAACGTTTTTTATTTTGACGCTAACCATCTTAGAGCGCTTTAAAATACGCATTTGTTCAAAATAGATGCGTTCTGTTTCACCTTCACAATAAATTAAAATAGTTTTACGCAGTGTTCGGCTCCCTTGTTGACGTACTCTCACTGCTCAGATACCTCCGCTTCTTCTAAGTATTGTTCAGATAAATACTCATTAATGACAGGCGTTGCACCAAATTCCCCTTTCATATAGCGTTTCGCATAAGAAAGATCTCCACGTTTCTTTTGTAAATCTGCAAAATCAAATAAGGAATATAGTTCCGATTCATTTTTAAAGCTTTTATTAACAAACCAAATTTGATCGGCGCGTAGTGGCTGATCAAGTAATTCTATTTCATGACTTGTCACGACAAATTGATTACTGCTATTGCGTTTGCTATTCATAATGGCCATTAAAAACTCACAAATCGATACATGGAAGGCTGTGTCGAATTCGTCTATAAAAATGGTTTTTCCTTTATTATAAGCATCCACCATCACACAGGCTAAATGTAGCATTCGCACGGTGCCCTTAGAATCCATTGTCCAATTAATTGTTTTTGTCCCTATTGGTGCACCTGCTTCATCAAATGATAAATAATGTAGATCAATATCTACTTCTTGAATCACCTCAGGCGAATCAAATTCATAGCCAATTGTATTTTTCTCTCTGCGTTCCACACGTCTAGCCGTGACATCTTGAATGGAGAGGTCTGCAATTTTTAGCAGTTTGATCACTTCCTTTTTAAAGGGCTCCTCTTCAAGTTTACGAATAAGGGGATGACTTGATAACCGATTTGCTTCATCTAGGAAAAGAATTTTATGTAAAAACCAATCGAATATCTTTAAAGCGTCTGGATCATTAAAAACATGTAATACGGATAGAAAGGCTGTATTATTACGTGTATATTTTGTCAATTCCTGTGAAGCTGTTTGAAATGTCTCATAAGAATATTCTGTACCATCCCATTGTCTGACAAATAGCTCTTCCTTCAGTGACTTGTTCGTTTTCACAAGACGTTCATAGAGAACTTGAGAAGCATTATACTGTATTTCATAATCATAGAAAGCTCCGTCCAAAAAAAGCGATATCATAAACTCTGTTGGTTTGTCTTGCTGACTTCCTAACTTAAACGGTTGATAGGGTAGACGTAACTGCTTTACATTATTTAAGTTTTCAAAATTAAAAAGCAAGGAACGTAATACTTTAATAGCCGTAAACAGATTAGATTTTCCGCTTCCATTTGGACCAAAAATAAATGCGCTTTTTACAAGACGAAGTGTATCAAACTGAATTGTATGGGTATCCTTCCATTTTCGTAGGCGACTTCCAGCTACCATTGAAAACAACGTATCATCTTTATAACTTAAACAATTCTTTACTCTAAAATCTACAAGCATATGTAAGCCTCCGTCCACAACCATTTCTTTAATGAATTATTATACTATAGACATAGAAAAAGACATATTACGCAATGTAATATGTCTTATTACTTTATTGTCCCTTTATCCACTTTTTTGTTGAATTTCTGCTAATGATTCATTTTGTAGCGCATGCAATGTACGTTCAATGCCTTCTGCAAAAGAAATTTTAGGCTTCCAACCAATTGCATTGGCTAACTTATTATTATTTAAAAACGAATGCTCAATATCCCCTTCTCGTGCTGGAGCATATTGAATTTCAAGTGGATGGTTTAAGTGTTGGAGCAGTAAGATGACCTGGTGAATAGACCAAGCCTCATTAGTGGATACATTATACGTGCCTTGTAAACGTGCAGATACACCTGCGTATATAGCATCAGCAATATCGTCTACATAAATAAAATCTCGCGTTTGTTCACCATCACCATAAATTGTAAATGGTTTACCTGCCATACTACTTTTTAACATACTTGGAATCACAGCTGCTTCACCTTGCATTTGCTGTCTTGGCCCGAAAACATTGGCAAATCTATAAATAAGAACGGGCAAACGATAATCTTTTTGCCATTTCTCACAGTAGGTTTCGCCAATGCTCTTGTTTAATCCGTACATAGATATTGGTTCACAGACATCTGATTCCTCTAATGGAGGATAGTGACTATCCCCGTAAACAGCTGCTGAGGAGGCAAAGACAAAGTGCTGTACCTTATACTTCGATGATAAAAAAAGCATTTGGCTAAGTCCAACTATATTTGTCAAAATATCCTTTACTGGCTCCTGGATAGATTGCTGCACGCTCGTTTGCGCTGCACAATGGACGACCACATCAAAGTTTATTTCCTTAAAGAGATGCTCGCAAACCTCATCCTCAACATTTAAAAGATAGGATTTATGCTCAAAGTCAACATTCCGTAGATGCCCTGTACTTAAATTATCAATAATATAAACCGTTGCACCTTCTTCAAAAAAACGCCTACCTACTGCACTGCCAATAAAACCATAGCCGCCTGTCACTAATACATTCATCCTATCGCCCCCAAAAACAATATGATGATTTATATGCAGTAATTACTAAAAATATGCAAGAAACTTATTTACTGGTAATTTTTCTCAAATTCTTTTTGCTAGATTGCTTCATTCCATAAGGATCTATTTTGAGCTACATAAAAAGCATGTTTGAAGGTTACTTCAAACATGCCCTAGCTATCTATTTTTAAGCTGGATTAATTTCTAATTCAACCGTTACTTTAATATCTTTCCCAACAAGGACTCCACCAGTTTCTAATGCCGCATTCCAAGTTAGACCAAAGTCTTCACGATTAATTGTTGTTTCAGCTTCAAAGCCGTATACTTCTTGACCCCATGGATTTGTGCCTTTCCCATTAAATTCTGTATCAAATGTTACTGATTTTGTAACGTCTTTAATTGTTAAATCACCAGTTACTGCATATTCATCGCCTGCTTTTTTAGCAATGTTTGTAGATTTAAACGTAATCGTTGGATATTTTTCGGCATCAAAGAAATCTGCTGCTTTTAAATGATTATCGCGATCTTCACTACGTGTATTTATGCTCGCTGGATCAATTGTAAAACTAATAGTAGCAGTTGTTAAATCTGCAAGATCTGCTGCTTCGATATCTGCTGAGTAATTGTCAAATACACCCTTAACTTTTGATACCATCATGTGTTTTACTTGAAAGTTAATTGCTGAGTGTCCTAAATCAATGTTCCATTTTGCCATTATAAATTCCTCCAATTGGTTGATTTTATCTCGATTTCGAGATATATTTTAAAATATGAAGCAACTACATCTTTTATGTTACCCAAAATTGGATAGGATAAACATTTGTAGTTACTTATTTGTTTACATCTTAGCTTATGAAAAGTTTTTAATTACTTTCTGTAACCTACTATATATTAATAATTTAGTTACGTCAAGTAATTAAAAATAAATTTTTAAAACATAAAAAAAGATGTCCGAGTCATCGGTACATCCCTCTCTATGTAATAAAAAGAATATCACCAATATTTGGTAATATTTAAGCGTAGCAATAAATTATTTTGCAAAAACCTCAAAAATACCAATCATGATAAGTAGCCACCCTGATATTGCTGTAGAATGCTTGCCAATAAACGTTTTTGCTAGTAAAGAGCCACATCTACTTCCCACTCCAACTGTGATAAAGGAAAATACGCCGATGGAAATGACTGTCCAAAGGGCTGAGATGCCATTTGCGCCTATTGCAATACCTCCTGCTAAACAGTTCGCTGACAAGACAAAGCCAAGTGCCATTGCTTCTCTTGTTGAGATCACTAGATTTTTATCTTCATCAAATAATTCGGGATTTCCTGCTATCCGCTGATTAGAAAAATTATTGGACATCAAAGTCCATAGACCAATCACACACAGTAGTAAACTCCCTAGTAAATTGGCAGTATGCGGTGAAATATACTCAACAACTGTGCTACCAGCTGTTACTGCGACATATGTGACAATCATCGACATAATAGCAATCACAGCATTTGATAAAATTGGAATTTTAACTTGTTTAACTCCATAGGCTAGACCAATCCCCAAGTTATCTAAATTCGCAGCAATTCCTATTAAGATAATTGTAATCCAATGCATACTATGCCTCCTCAAATTTCCGACTCCATTTTCACCTATCGTATGTCAATAATAAAAAAATTAATGGGCACAACGAAGTTTAGTTGATTATGTTCCATCTTTTTAACACGGTATGACTAAACCATCAATTTGACAAAAGTGACAACTTGTTTATAGAATTAAGTTGTTACTTGTTAATATTTATACGTTTATGTAAGAAATAATAGAAAGGAGATGTACTATGAAACTCATCAAGTTATTGAAAATAGGCATAGCATTTATATGCCTTATTGTGTTAACTGCATGTGGTTCGGAAAATGAGGACACAAAGAATACGGATAAAGGTGAAATCAATTTAGCATATGTTGAATGGGATACTGAGGTTGCATCTACACATGTAGTAGGACAAGTACTAGAAGATTTAGGATATAAGGTAACACTGACACCTTTAGACAATGGGATTATGTGGGAAGCACTTGCAAACGGAGAGGTCGATGGTATGGTATCTGCTTGGTTGCCACAAACACATGCCCCACAAGTAGAAAAATACAACAATAAGATAGAGAACTTAGGAGAAAACCTAACTGGTGCTAAGATTGGTTTGGTTGTACCAAGTTATATGGATGTCGATTCTATTGAAGATTTAACAACCCAAGCTAATCAAACCATTACAGGCATTGAACCAGGAGCTAATATGATGGCTACGACAGAAAATGCCTATAAGGAATATAAGAATCTGGAAGGTTGGAATGTATTGACCTCGTCTGCTGGTGCAATGACCGCAGCCCTCAGTCAAGCTATCTCTAATAATGAAGAAATCATCATCACGGGCTGGTCACCACACTGGATCTTTAATGCCTATGATTTAAAATACTTAGATGACCCCAAAGGTTTGTATGGAACAGAAGAATATATTGGCACTTTTACGCGGAATGGTTTCAAAGAGGATGCCCCTGAAGCCTATAGTGTCCTTGACCGTTTCAACTGGAGTGCTGAAGATATAGAAAGTGTAATGTTTGATATAATGGAAGGCATGAGTGCCACAGATGCTGCGAAAAAATGGATTGCTAACAATCAAGATAAAGTAGCCGAATGGACGAAAGATGTACAAGCATAAAAAGAGAACCCATTTACTACTCATTAGTAAATAGATTCAGATTGTAGACGGCTCATTCTATAATAGAATGAGCCGTCTACATTTTTTAACGTTCCCAAAAATGAGGGGGGTTTCAGGAGCGTAATCATGAACTAGCAAACTTCTGGAGAAAAGTAGCTAAAGTTCATCCTCTCTACACTGTATTGTAGAACAAGGAATATTCTTTATATGATAATGATAATCATTATCATATTGATTGTCAACATTCATAAAAATGATTTTTTCATTTATCAGTAGCTATCTTCCGTTTTTTGGAAAATAAAACATTCCTGGTTGGCTGCTTGCTTTCCTTTGTGAGATCGCCTTCTCCGCAACCGTGTACTGAACCTCTACAGTAGATTTTTACGACCAATATCATGCATTACATACAGAGAGACGACCTTGACCTCTCACCATGCCAAAAGCTTTTGAATAGGAAATTTAAAATAGGAAGCTGCTACCTATAAGATACTGGCAGCAGCTTCCTAGCTAAAATTAAAAGCATATAGTAAAGAATTTATAAATTATTGAACTATTTCAGGGTGAAAACCATCTTTTTGGAAGTAATCCTTATGTGACCAAATATTTAATTTTGCATTCTGAGCTTTTTGTTGAATAGCTCCAAATGCATCTTCAAATGTATTGTTTGGCTTATGAATATAACGTACAACTGCAAGCCCTTCGTTTAATAAAGATTCCTGTAATAAGACATCATCTACAAACACGTAGGCTAGAAGGCGATCATAATTGTCTGTTTCTGGTCCAACATCATAGACAGCTTCAATTTTATTAGCCCTTTCCAATAAATTGATCGTATACTCTTTTGCTTCTTCCGCATATGGCTGAGCGCCACCTTTGTTGTAATTCATTTCAGGAGTATCCACCATTAATAGACGAATTTTTCGTTTCTCACCATTAATTGTCGCCTGAATCGTATCCCCATCATATGCTTTAATATAGTCTATCTCAAAGCGTTTATTACCTGTTTTTTCTTCCACTTGTTCAATGGTAATAGTACCTTGCTGATCTGTAACTGATTTAGTATCTTGATCTTCCGCAGGTGATCTGCCAAATATCATGTACAATGCTACAGCCAAAATAATCGTACCACTTGTTATTAATGTTTTTATGTCTTGCATTTTCATGTAGTAGGCCCCTCACAACTAATCATCATTTCTTATACTTACGATTCGTATAAGTTGTGCACCTCATCATCAAGAAGATGACAAGTTACACGATGTTTCTATTGTAAAATATCAAGCTACTACATTCAAGCTATCATCTATTCACAGCTACCCAATGATTAGGAGTAACCTCTACTAGTTGACTATTTTCTACCTCATAACGTATTTTCACATCTTCTGCATGTTCAGCTTCATTATATTTCTGCTTCTCTATTGCAGGATCTGGAATAGGAATAGAACGTAATAATGCACGTGTATATGGATGTTGTGGGTTAGCGTATAGCTCTTCACTTTCTGCCAGTTCTACAATCTTTCCACCATACATGACGGCTACACGATCGCTGATATGCTTTACCATGGATAAATCATGGGCAATAAATAAATACGTCAATCCAAGCTTTTGTTGTAATTCTTTTAATAAATCAACAATCTGCCTTTGAATGGAAACATCCAGTGCCGATAAGGGTTCATCACAAACAATAAAGTTTGGCTCAACCGCCAATGCTCTCGCAATACCAATTCGTTGACGCTGACCTCCTGAAAATTCATGAGGATAACGCATGGCATGCTCTTTTTTCAAACCAACAAGTTCAAGCAATTCCTCTACCCGTTGTCGCCTCTCCTCATGTGTCTTCACCAGACCATGAATATCTAGAGCCTCGCCAATAATGTCTAAGATTTTTTTGCGAGGATTTAACGATGAATAGGGGTCTTGGAAAATAATTTGCATATGGCGACGCATTGCCTTTAGCTGTTTTTTCGATAGCCTTGTTACAGGTATCCCTTGATAGAGAACCTCTCCATTTGTAGGTTGATGAAGTTGAAGAATCGTCCTACCTGTAGTCGATTTACCTGAACCAGATTCACCAACCAAGCCCAATGTTTCACCAGGATATATATAGAACGATAAATCATTCACTGCTTTCAACGTTTGACCACGACCTAATGGAAATTCTTTGGATAGATGGGTCACTTCTATTAACGGCTTATGTCGATCGATACCTGGTTGAATAGTAGCAATCTCTTTTGGCTGCTTTTTCTCATGCAGTTTTGGTAAGGCATTCAATAATTTCTGGGTATACGGATGTTGGGCATTTGCAAAAATTTCTTCTGTTGTGCCCTGTTCAACTATTTCTCCTTCTTTCATCACTATGATGCGATCACACATACCTGCAACAACGCCTAAATCGTGTGTAATTAAAATAATAGACGTTCCCATTTTCTTTTGCATATCGCGCATCAATTTTAGGATTTGAGCTTGAATAGTAACGTCCAGTGCTGTTGTTGGCTCATCTGCAATAAGCAGTGAGGGATTACAAGCAAGCGCCATAGCAATCATTACGCGTTGACGCATACCACCTGAAAATTCATGAGGGTATTGTCGATACCGTTCTTCTGCATCTCTAATACCAACCAGTTTTAATAATTCTATTGTTTGTTGATAGGCTTCGGTTTTTGACATTGACTGATGCTTGATTAAACTTTCAGCCACTTGATCACCTATTCGAATAGTAGGGTTTGTGGATGTCATCGGATCTTGGAAAATCATACTAATATCTTGTCCACGTATCCCTTCCATTTGTTTTTCATTAAATTCAGTGAGTTCTTGCCCCTTAAACACAATTGAGCCAGATTTCAAAAATGAAGGTGGCGATGGTAATAAACGCATAATGGAGCGAGCCGTTACACTTTTCCCGCTTCCAGACTCTCCCACAATTCCTAGTGTTTCACCTTTATTTAAATGGAAGCTAACGTCCTTAACTGCTTCAAATTCTGTCTCCCCTGTGATAAAGGATACGCGAAGATTATTGATTTCTAAAAGCTTTTCACTCATTCGACCCATCCTTTTTAAAATTTGTGATTGACTTACTTTCAAGTATAATCCATACTTTACAATACTGATAGGAATTATACAATATAATGCTGAATATTTTATTTACGTTTGGAGGAAATGCATGGTTACTTCAAAAAATCATTTAAAACCCGAGAAATTTATTTTCTTTTCTACGGTTTATCAAAAACTAATGCATCAAAAGCCTTATCATCTACTTCTTTTTCTTTTTAGTATTTTAGTTCACCCTTTTACATACTTTATCTATCGGAAAAGGAAACTTTCAAACACTTATGATCAGGCTTTTGCATTGCGTAGTCAGTACTATATAGAGCATGGATTGGTTGCCCAGTGGCAAAAGGAATTTGAGCAACAAGAAATAGCAAAAGCTACATTTTTTAAAGAGGCTGTATTGGAATCACAAATTCAGCTCACAGCCAAGCACTTAGCTCAAAGGAAGCTTCAGCAGCAAGTGGATCAGGATTTACAAAAAGAGGACATACAACAACTATCCTATGCCCAATTTTTTAATCAGCAACTAACTAACAAACGTTTTGTGGCTCTTACCTTTCTACCAGCTGTTTTATTTTATGTAGTACTTATCTTATTTGCGAATCCATTTCTGCAATTTATCATTGAACGTATTTTACAAAGCTTCATTGTGATTGTTGGTGTGGCTACATTAGTGTTTACCATTTTATATTTATCACCTTTTGATCCAGCAAGAAACATACTCGGAGTTGAAGCAACACCTGTGCAAATAGAAAACTTTAATCGCATTCATGGTTTGGATCAACCTTATTTATCACAGCTATGGAACGCATTATCCGGTCTATTTACATTTGATTTAGGTACATCCTTTGCAGGTAAAGAAGATATCACACATAGCATTGCTACAAAATTTCCTGTCACTCTTGAAATTGCCGTATTGTCGTTGCTAATGGCTATTGCTATTGCCATTCCAGTCGGGATTATTTCAGCTGTTCGTCCAAACTCATATTTGGATTACACATTTATGTTCATTGCTTTAATTGGCTTATCCATCCCAAGCTTTTGGCAAGGTTTAATTTTTATTTTGACATTTGCTCTAAAGCTACAATGGTTTCCAGCTACCTATAATCCTCATAATTGGCTATCGCTCATCATGCCAATTGTCGTCTTAGGAACATCCATTACGGCATCTATTGCTAGGATGACAAGGTCAAGTATGCTTGAGGTGATTCATGAGGATTACATTATTACAGCAAAAGCTAAGGGCTTAAATGAATTCAAAGTGATTTCAAAACATGCCATTCGTAATGCTATGATTCCGATTATTACGGTGATTGGACTTCTTTTTGGAGGTATGTTGGGAGGCGCATCTGTAACAGAAAAGGTATTCAACATTAGTGGGATTGGTAGCTATATCGTCGATAAACAATTTATCCCTGATATTCCGGCCATTCTTGGCGGCGTTGTTTATATCGCCATCACCATTTCGATTGTCAATTTATTCATTGATATCATGTATGCCTTTTTTGATCCACGCATTCGCTCGAAAATGAAGAAGTCTTAAAGGAGGATCACCTGTGAAAAACATCTTACATGTCAAACTACTCTTGAAGATTACACAGGAATATGTCAATTCTCATTTTACTTTTGTCTTTTCCTTACTGTTTTCTTTACTATTTCTAGCCTATAGCTATAATTTTTCCAGCAATAGCTGGCGACCAGTGGTTCTGCTTCTTTTTGTTATTTATGCCATTATTACGGCATATGTTGCCTTCGTCAATTTACGAATTAAAAGGGATTTAGCAACGCATGGTGCCATTCAAAATAATACTCGAATGTTTGGCTATCCCCTTTTAATAACGATACTGTCAGGCAATATTTTTTCGACATCCTTTGCATTTATGCTTGTGTCAAAAAGAAAGACTGCAGAATATACTTTTGCTGCCTATGCCTTTATAACACAGCTATTTATCTTAGGTATTGCAGCATTGAATTTATTTAAGCCATATGTAACAGATACGTTTTTACTAGCAATGAGCGTTTTCCTAGTACTCTCGCTTCTTTATATCGTGATGGCCATTTTATGTACAAAGTATGTTACAGCAACTGAGGCACCTAAATGGATGCTTATTCCAGGTATTGTCCTCCTATTGGCGACTTTCACTGGTAATCTATTTGCGACTTTACTAGGATATAGCCTCATCCAAAAGGCTCGAAAAGCAAATCCATCTTCTATTGAGAAATGGCAAAAAATATGGGAGAAGATTTTACGCAATACAATGGCTGTTTTCGGCTTATTCTTCATTATTTTCATGTTCTCGTTATCCGTTACAAGTTCTTGGACTTTCGACTATGATTTCGCTACTGAAAATAATTATGGAGCATTGCTACAAATACCGACATTAGAATATCCACTAGGCACAGATAATTATGGTCGAGATTTATTTTCTCGTATTGTGTTTGGGGCACAAATATCATTAATCGTCGGATTTTTCTCCACGATTATCCCCGCAGTTATTGGGGGCGCATTAGGAGCATTTTCAGGCTATTATGGTAAATCCACTGATAATATCATCATGCGAAGTCTCGATATTTTATATGCCATTCCTGGGATATTGTTAGCCATTGCTATTATTGCTGCATTTGGTGCTAATACGGTAAATCTAATTATTGCACTTAGTGTTGGAGCCATTCCAACCTATGCCCGTACAATGCGGGCAAATGTTATGCAGCTTGCTAATTATGAGTTTGTAGAATCGGCTAGAGCTTTAGGTGCATCTGATGCAGCTATTATTTTCAAGCACATTGTCCCCAATTCTTTAGCACCAATGATTGTGAAAGCAACATTAACGATTGGCGGAGCTGTTATTTCAACAAGTAGCTTGAGTTTTTTAGGGCTTGGTATTGAGCCACATATTCCCGAATGGGGCAATATTTTAAAAGTTGGTAGTACGTACCTGGAAACACATTCATATGTCGCTATTTTCCCAGGTCTTTGTATTATGCTTCTTGTCCTCTCCTTTAATTTCTTAGGAGATGGTTTACGAGATGCTTTAGATCCAAAAACAAATTAATCGGAGGTAACTATGAAGAAATTACTTGTATTTTTATTCGTTGCAGTACTAGCTTTGGCTGGCTGTGTACAAACAAAAACTGACGTAGAAGGCGGTAAAGATTCAAAAGATAGTGACAAGAGCAATGACAAAATTGCCATTGAAGTATTAGGAATGGCAGCTTCTGAAGAAGACATGAACATTGTACGTGACCAATTAGTAAAAAATGGTTTTGATGTAAAGCTAAATATTCAACCAGATTACGGTTCTTTCTCTGCTCAAAAAGAAGCAGGTAACTATGACCTTGCTCTTTCAAGCTGGACGACAGTTACAGGGAACCCTGATTATGCTGTTCGTGGTTTATTTAAAACTGGCGGTGACTACAGTGTGGTGGCAGATTCAAAACTAGATGCGCTGATTGATGAAGCGAGCACATTGACTGGTGAAGAAGCAGCAGCTAAATATAAAGATTTAGAACAATTATTAGTATTCGATCAAGCTTATATTGCACCTTTATATATTTCCAATAAGTACCAAGGTATCTACTCTGAACTTGTAAACCCTAAAACAGTACTTTTACCAAAATCTCGTGCACAGGTCTGGGAAAAAATAGAATTTAATGATACATCTAAAAATGCAACAGAACCTTTAATTTTACACCAAACAATCAATTCTCTTACTTCACTAGACCCGATCAAAGGGAATGATGGTTCAATCAACACATTAAACACAAATATGTATGTTCGTCTTGTTAACTTAACAGACACTGATGAAGTTGTGTCAGATGGTTCATTATCTTATAACCATGTAATGGCTGAAGGTAATCAAGAATATTACTTCCTTTTACGCGATGATATTAATTTTGCAGCAGTGAAAGATGGTGCAGCTGTTGATACAGGTGAATTAGTGTCAGCTGAAGATGTAGTCTTCTCATTAAACCGTGCGAAAGACGCTAATTCAGTACCAGATCATCGTACTTACAGCATTCATGAAAACATTGAAACAGTCGAAATCGTTTCTGATTTAACTGAATTACAAAATAAAAAAGTAGCAGGCTCTGAGCAATCCGTTTTAGAAGCATTATCACAAAATCTACCTGCTTCTGTAGCGCAATTAGCAAAAGATAAAGGTGCTGTTAATAATGCAGCAGGTGCATACCAAGTTATTAAAATTACAACACCTACACCTTTCCCACAAGTATTAAACTATTTAGCCCACCAATCTGGTGGTATCGTATCTGAAAAACAAGTAACAAGTATTAATACGTATGATGTGGCTAACTACAACCCTGACAAGGACATTGTCTATGGTGATCAAGCTACTGTAACGGAAGGTTCAGCTACATTCAATAACCAATTATATGCAAGTGGTCCTTACATTTTAGTGAATAAAAATGATTATGAAGCACAGTTTGTGAAAAATCCTGCTTATCGAGCTGGCAGCGAATATGAGCCAAAAATTGCTAAAATCAATGTCCGTTTTATCTCTGATGTCGATAGCGCCCTATCTGCATTACGTAATGGTGAAATTCATGTTCTACAAACAGTACCAGAAACAAAACTGGATATTGTTAAATCAGATGCTAAACTAACATTAAACACGGCAGATAGTAATGCTGTGTCGTACCTACAAATGAATACATCTGGCCGTGCGGTGTCTGATTCAGCAGATTTACGTAAAGCAATTCTATACTCTATTAACCAAGATGAATTCATTAGCTATTATCAAGGCAATAAAAAACCAGCTGTATCCACAGTTTCTCCATTAATTGATACAGGTTTAAAACTTGAAGCAGACAGCGAAAAAGTAAAAGAATTTGTAAAAGCATATAATGATCATAAGTAATACAAAAAAGAGCCTTCTCAAAAAATTTGAGAAGGCTCTTTTTTAATGGAAGAAACTCATTTTATATTTCATTATGTGATTTTGGCTTTGGCCCTAGCTCTTCAGGTTCGATATCAGCAAATGTTTCGCCTTCCTCTTCTAAATCACGCATACGATGTGCAATACGTGAAGCCGCTGAAGCTGCTATACTAGCAACCAAATCATCTAAGAACGTGTTGACATGATGTCCAGGTTCTGTATCTAGTTTTTTGATAATCCCTATTTTTTGCTTGTCTAAGTGACCAAAAGTGGTAACGGCAATGCTGCCATATGTAAATACAGATCCTAGTGCAATTGTTTCGTCTACACCAAATAAACCTTCATCTGATTCGATAATTTGTTGTAGTGGTGAAGATAATAACTTCTTCTCTGCTAATTCATCTAATTCAATTCCTACTAATAAAGCATGTTGCACTTCTCGCTTACGTAATACACGTTCAACAGAATGAACACAATGCTCTAGTGTTAAACCTTCATTATAGGTTTTTTGCATTTCGTAAACAATTTCAGCGATATCCTCTATCGCTACACCTCTACGAATTAACGCGGCTTGAGCTGCCTTTGCTACTTCGTCAGAGTGCACACGAATACTTTTATTATGCATAATTAACCCTCATTTCGATTTTTATTGCTAGTATAATGCTAGCCCAACCTATTATACCTTTACTTACGTAATATGGTACAATTTTGTTACAAACACAAGAAGGAGTGTCATCATTGGATAAGGGAACAGTACAGGATTTAACATTTTACAGTGAGTCATTACAGGAAGAATTACAGCTCTATATTTATGTTCCTGCAAATTATTCTCCACTATATAAATACAATATTTTAATCGCATCAGACGGTAAAGATTATTTCCAGCTTGGTGGTATTACCAAGCTAGCTGATGAACTGATTGATGACTATGAAATCGAAAATTTAATTATTGCATTTGTTCCTTACAAAGACATAAAAGATCGACGTCATAAATATATCCCGAGCGGTGAGCAACATGAAGCCTATCTTCGCTTTTTAGCACATGAGCTAGTGCCGTATTTAGATCAGGAGTATGCCACTTACCAAATGGGTATGAGTCGTGGAGTGATTGGTGACTCTATGGCTGCTACTGCTTCCTTAATGGCTGCTTTAAAATATCCAAGTATCTTTGGCAAAGTCATACTACAATCCCCTTATGTAGATGAGGATGTATTAAAGGCTGTGGAAAATTTTAAAGATCCAGGATCTATTTCTATCTACCATATCGTCGGTAAAGGCGAAGATCAGGTTGTGACAATGGATAAAACCATCAAAGATTTTTTAACACCTAATCGTCAATTGCATGATCTCATGATAAATAAAGGGTTTACTACATTTTATGACGAGTTTGATGGCAATCATACATGGAAATATTGGAAACCAGACCTTCGTCGTGCATTAATTGAAAATTTCAATTAATATTAGGCGATTCAAATTACGAAAACTGAAATTTCTGTTATACTTAATGAGAAAAATTGTTTATTTTCGGGAGGTAATGGACTATGAAGTACGGTATTGTGGCATTTCCATCAAAAAAATTGCAAGATTTAGCGAATACTTATCGCAAACGATACGATCCTCATTATGCAAAGATTACACCGCATATGACATTAAAAGACAGCTTCGATGCGTCTGAAGAAGAGATTCAAACCATCGTCAAGCAATTAGATGAATTTGCTGCTAAATATGCACCTTTAAACATTCATGCATCTCGCATTAGTTCGTTTTTCCCTACAACAAATGCGATTTACTTCCGCATTGAACCAACAGAACAATTAGCAGCATTTCAACATGAACTTCAAGAAAAAATCCCTTATGGGGAAATGAAGCATGTATTTGTTCCACACATTACAATCGCTCAAAAAATGTCAGATTCAGAGCATGATGATATTTTTGGTCAATTACGCATGACAGGCGTTGATGAAAAAGATACAATTGATCGCATTCATCTTTTATATCAATTAGAAGATGGTTCATGGACAACTTACGAAACATTCCGTTTGTCTGGAGCTGAGTGATTGTTGTATAACGTTAAAATTGTTGAAACAAAGCAAGAACACGATGATGCCTTTGCTATTCGCAAAAAAGTATTTGTTGAAGAGCAAGGTGTTCCGCTTCATCTAGAATGTGATGCTGAGGATGCAACTGCAACACATTTCATTATGTATGATAACGATGAGCCTGTAGGTGCAGCACGTTTACGCAGTATTGACAACAATACAGCTAAAATTGAGCGTGTTTGTATTTTACAATCTCAACGCGGCAAAAAATTAGGCGCGTTAATCATGAAGGAAATGGAGAAGCATGCCATTTCCATCAATAAAAAAACCTTAAAACTTCATGCACAAAGCTATGCAATTCCCTTTTACGAAAAGCTAGGCTTTACAGTTACCTCACCTGAGTTTATGGATGCAGGTATTCCCCACCGTGCTATGGAGAAAAATATTTAATGAAAGGGTGTTACGATATTTATAATGTCGTAACACCCCTTTTTTATGAGACGAATTCGCTTGCCACCATTCATCTACTCTATCGTAACAAGCTGCATTGCCAAGTAGATATGCCATGCGCTACTTCATCATTCTAGTGATTTTATCGAAATCTAGTGATGCTCCATCTTGAATAATAGATTGTACTAATTTATCTTCTAACTCTTGCGTAATCGATCTGTTAGATATTTTAGCAACACGTCGTACAATTTTTCTTACTTGTTTTTCACTGGTAAAATCCGCATGTTGAATGGCATTGGCTAATGCGAAGATTTCATCCATCGATACACCTGTTTTTTGCTCAATCGAATTAAAAAACGAGCGATGCATGTTTTCCCTCCTATCATTAAAACTCAAAATGACCTTGCGTCTTGCACGAAACATTTCGCAAATGGTGGAGGCCTTAACTTTATTTAGAATTTCCTAAATAAAAGCTAAAGCCTTTATTATGTTCATCAAATTAGATGTAAGTAGCGCCAACAATAATTAATAGAATGAATAGTACAACAATTAGAACAAATGTAGAACCATAACCATAGTTGTTGTTGCCTCCAGAGTATCCTCCGCAGTAGCTATTGTTCCACCCACCAACGTTATTTCCGTACGGTTGTGAGCCCCAGCCTTGGTATCCCATAAAAGCACCCCTCCCTTCTACAACCTATAATATGTTTCGGTCGTAAAAATGGGAGGGGTATTCGTCTAGTCAATATTCCCTTTTGGTCTAAATATTAAGGCACCAATAAAGCCGAACACAATAGCAGCACTGATTCCTGAGCTTGTTACTTCGAACATGCCTGTTAATACGCCAACAAGTCCATGTTTTTCCGCCTCTGCCAAAGCACCATGTGTTAATGAATTCCCGAAGGATGTAATGGGCACTGTCGCCCCTGCTCCAGCAAAATTAATTAATGGCTCGTATAAGCCCATACCATCCAAAATCGCACCTACAACCACTAACGTACTTAGTGTATGGCCCGGTGTTAAATTACCAACATCCATTAATAATTGGCCTATGACACAAATAATGCCTCCAACAATAAATGCAAATACAAAAGTCATAACCATGTTTTTTGCCTCATTTCATCGTAATTTCTATCGCATGTGCTGTACATGGAATCGTCTCGCCTTGCTGATAGGATAGCGGAGATAATAACGCCCCCGTTGCTACTAGTAAAACTCGCTTATAGCTTCCTGCACGCATTTGTTGAATAACATAACTAAAAAAAACAGCTGCCGAACAGCCTGCTCCACTTGCACCAGATTGGAATGCTTCATCCTGTCCATAAAATTCAGCACCTGCATCACGTAATAATGAGAGCTCTTCATTTTTTACGCCATTTTCCACAAGCATACCTTTCAATAGCTTTAAGCCAAGCTGTCCCAAATCGCCTGTTAAAATTAAATCGTAATGATAAATTTTTTGATTTCTCTGTTGTAAATGAGATTGAATCGTCTGGAAAGCAGCAGGTGCCATTGCAGCACCCATATGGAAAGGATCATCCATACCATAGTCAACAGACTTGCCAATTGTTGCCGCTTCTATAGAAGGATATTCCTCGCGATGCTTCCCAATTAACGCATAACCAGCAGCAGTTACAGTCCACTGGGCTGTTTGCGGTTTTTGAGCGCCATAATTGATGGGGTAACGAAATTGGCGTTCAATTGCATTATGTTGACTAGAGGCACCTGCTAATGAAAAATTAGCAGCACCTAACTCAGTTAACAGACATGCAATAATGACTGAAGATACGGAAGTGGCACATGCAGAGAATAGTCCAATAAAAGGGATTTCTAAATCCCTAGCGGCAAAATTAGTTGGTGTCATTTGATTGACTAAATCTCCGCCCATTAAATAATTGATATCACCTTTTTGCACGCCCATTTTTTTCATAGCGTATTCACAAGCTTCTTCAATCATTTTGCGATGACCCTGTTCATTTGTTTTCATTTGCCAACGTTCATCATCATAAACGGAGTCAAAATACTGACTAAAAACACTCCGATTTTCTAAAGGACCCGCTACCACTCCACCAGCTAAAAGAGAGGGTTTCGATTGAAATACAATTACCATGAAACCACTCCTATCGTTACGAGGATATATTTAATGAGCGCTACAAAAAATGCTGACACTACGCCAAATAAAACAACTGATCCTGCTAATTTAAATAAATTTCCGCCAACTCCCAAGACTAGCCCTTCAGAACGATGCTCGATAGCTGCCGAAATAACAGCATTCCCAAAGCCTGTTACTGGAACTGCCGATCCAGCCCCAGCAAATTGACCAATTCTTTTATAAAGGCCAAGACCTGTTAATATCATGGCGAAAAATACCATCGTTGCAACAGTTGGATTTCCTGCTGTTGCCTCTGTAAAATTGAAGAAAATAATATAAAAAAGAGACACAGCTTGACCAATTGCACAAATAAAACCGCCAACGAAAAAGGCTTTTGCTACATTCTTTAAATAAGGGGGCTTTGGTGTAACATTTTGCTCTAACTGTTGATATTGCTCTTTTTCCATTTATGTCTCCTCCTTTGCAAGCTCTTTTAGTTCTGTAATTTTATCGCTTAATTTATTATCTTCCATCTGATCCTTTTTTATTTTATTGGCTTCATAAAAAATTTTGTAATCAGCGGAGACAAACACATCTTTGTTTGGATATTTCTCTTCAAATTTCTTTTGCAATTTTTTCTCTAACTTAGTTTTTTTCCACTTTTCCCATGGTTTAATTTGTACTGCAATAAGCATACTATCGTCATATTGGATAACCGTTGAGCGATCAACATAGTCTTCTTCTTTTATAAGGGTTTCGACTTCACTTTCATTTTGTGGAGACCCATAGACGATAAATTTTTCCTTTTCAGCACAACCATTTAACAGCGATAAAACAACTAAGAGAGGTAACGTCATTCCTAGTAGCCTCAAGTTTTACCCTCCTTTTCTTTACAGTTTCTCCACACATAAAAAAACTATTCATTCAAAGAAATACACAAAAGCCCGAGTCCAGTTTTCAAAAGTACATATTGTAGAAGTAGTAACAAGGAAAGGGGGTGACAATATGGGTTGTGGTAAGCCAACAAATCCTATTGGACCAATCCATTCAGCAGGCTGCGTTTGTGACGTAGTTCGCGCTATTTTAGATATTCAAAATCAAGCGGTGCGAGATGAGTGTTCTCCATGTACAGCAAACTGTTTCTTAGAGCCACTAGGCGGGATTGTTAGTCCTGCTCGCTCACAAGCAGATACACGTGTTTTCATGTTAATTACAAAAGATGGTACTCCTTTCAAAGCATTCTTTAACTCTCCAACAGCAGATCCTTGTATTTGTACATCCGTATTCTTCCGCGTAGAAGATATGTTTGATGAATGCTGTGCTACTTTACGTGTTTTAGAGCCTTTATGTACATTTGACTCTAGTGAAAGTACAGTAGACTTACTAAGCAAAGATGGTTGTTGTATCAACATGAAGAAAATCTGTAAAGTAGATGACTGGAGCTCAACAGATAGCTGTATTACTGTGGATTTATCTTGCTTCTGCGCTGTACAATGTATCGCTGATGTTGACTTAGGGATTTGTGACTAATTCTTTCACCTTTGACACACACACATAAAAAAAGTGTACAGCATCCTCTGCTGTACACTTTTTTTATAAAGTTGGCAATTTTCTTCCGCGCCAAAGTATTTGCTGTATATCTTCAAAATGAATGATTTCCTGTATTTTTAATTCTAATGATGTGAGCATTAAAGAATCATTCTGTACATCTGAAGCTGTCCCAGTTAATTTTCTACCATCCTTTAAACAAACTAATAATGGCTGATAGGCTCTCTGACGAAATGGTTTTTCTAAAAACTGGAGCTGTTTCAGTAAATAAGGATCTATTTGTACTTCATCCACTGCCTCATTTTTTTCTTCAGCTATTTGCTCATCGAACATAGTGTCCTTTACATAGACAGATGTACTTTCATCCAAATCAAGTTCATGTAACACCTTAGAAATATTTAAAAAATATGATGGTGATTTTATAAACAAGCGTGGTTCTTGATCCACTTTACTCACTTCCCTTTTTTCCATACAATATGCGAAAGTAAGCAAATTGGTTCTTAGCCTATTTGGCTTAAGAAAACTGTCGCTAAGCCCAAGTAAATTAAAATACTTGTAATATCATTTAATGTAGTAATAAAGGGTCCTGATGCAACAGCAGGGTCAATTTTTAGTCGATGCATTAACAATGGAATAAATGAACCAGCTAATGTTGCCACTAAAATAGAACCACAAAGCGCTGCCCCTACTAACATACCTAGGACAAGTTCATGTTTCCAAAAATAAACGATCCCAATAACAATTAATCCACAAACAATGCCTGACATTAAGCCAGTACCTGCTTCACGTAATAGTAACTTCAATTTACTATGTTCTTCTACATCACCTGTTGCAATCCCTCTAATGGCCACGGCCAATGCCTGTGTTCCACTATTACCTGAAGTTCCTGAGATTAATGGAATAAAGACAGCTAGTAAGGCAACCTTATCTAAAGTATCCTCAAATTGCCCCATTAGGTTAGCTGTTAACATACCTAGAAACAGTAGAACTACTAGCCAAGGCAAACGTTTTTTAGCCGCTTGGAATGGTGTTACATCAAATTTATCCATATCCGAAATACCGGCTAATTTAGAGTAATCCTCAGAAGCCTCTTCATCAATAACATCAATAATATCATCAACTGTGATAATACCAAGTAATTCTCCTTTATCATCAATAACAGGTGTCGCTAAGAAATTATAATCCTTCATAATTTGCGCGACTTCTTCTTGGTCATCGCCTACATGTACCATCACGACACGTTCATTCATAATGGAACGAATAAGTGTATCCTCATCAGCAATGATTAAATCTCGTAACGATATCACACCCGTCAGACGATGTTCTTCATCCACTACAAAAATATAATAAACAGTTTCAGCATCTGGTGCCTCTTTACGCAAAATGGCCATAGCTGAACGAACTGTTGAATTTTCTGGTATAGCGACATATTCAGTGGTCATGATAGAGCCAGCAGTATATTCATCGTAGCTTAGTAGCTCATTAATATCTTCTGCCGCTTCTTCATCCATCATTTCTAAATAGCTTTCGCGCTGTGCTGTATCCAGTTCATTTAAGACATCTGCCGCATCATCCGCGTACATATGAGATAGCATTTCTGCACCGTATGATGGATCCATTTCAGCAAGATATGCTTTATACTCATCATCTTCAATATCGATTGCCTCAAAAATATCAGCCATTTCTGTTGGAGACAAGAACGAATAGATGATTTTCCTTATATCAGGTTCCACCTTTTCATAAAACGTTGCCTGATCATATGGATGAAGTTCTAAAAACTCATCACGGAATGCGTCAATATTATGTGCTTCTAGCATTTCTCGTAGATGTGCCTCATCAAATTGCACATCATCCTTTTCATTTCTTTCCTCTATCATGCTTGTCCCCTCCTTCCGAGCTTTCAATCATTTTACGGGCAATACCTGCCGTAAATCTACCTTCTATATAATAGAGTGTAATGTACCTTTTCTGCAAACTCTTTTTTAAGTTATATTTATGAGCAATTGGGCAGATTTTTATAAAATTCAATATTACGCCTAAAATCATGACGATTCTATTTTACTATACCTTACCTTTGTCACGTTGTTATGAAAAAGGTGTAAATAATCTACTTCTCTAGCAAACCCCAGGATAATTTTCGTTGACACGCAGATAAACGATACGTCCTATTTTCCCCAATGTGTCGACCATACGACCTGTGATGTTAAGAATTTCCCTCGTGAAGAAATACGCAGTTTAACCTAAATCAAAAAATGATAAGGAGATGCTCGATTGCGCGAACACCTCCTTTTATCAAAAATTTATGCTGAAGATTCCTTCAGTAATCTTTGCATGTCTTCATTTAGCATACTTGTAAAGTGTAATGGCACACTTGTTAAAGGATGTTCCATACTTAAAGATACACAATGTAATGCTTGTCGATCAATTTGAAGACGACTACCACCATAAAGGTCATCCCCCACAAGTGGATGTCCAAGATGCGACATGTGCACGCGAATTTGATGTGTACGCCCTGTATGCAGTTGAAGTCGTACATATGTCATTGGTTCAGCACCCAGTGAAAAACGCTTCAGAACCTTTACATCCGTATGTGCATATTGCCCATCTTCTCGTACTTCTCTTTCAATAATACTAGCTTCTTTACGACCAATCGGAGCTATAATCGATTGAAAGTTTTGTTCGATATGTCCATGTACAATGGCTTCATATTGTCTTGAAATCTCTCTCTTACGCTGAGCAAGCCCTGTTAAATGATGAATATGAGCATGCTTAGCTATGCATAGTAAACCTGATGTATCTCGGTCTAGCCTTGTAACAATATGAGCCGTAGAGGCCAATCCTTGTTGCTGAAAATAGCCACAAACTAAATTTGCAATGCTGTTGGTTGGATGCTCTCGTGAGGGTATCGTACTTTGATGAGCTGGTTTGTTGATCACTATGATGGCATCATCCTCGTATACAATGGACAAATCTCCATGCTCGATAGCAAGCCCTTCACTTTTTTCTTCAGGAGGAAACGTTACTCTCACACAATCTCCAACTTGCAGGATATGTCTTACATTACGTTCGACATCATTTACAGTCAACATGCCACCATCAAACTTAATAGCTGTTAGAGCTCGCTTAGAAATACGCCACTCTTGAAGAGCCTCTCGTAATAATTGGCCATTTTTCTTCGCCTCAAATTGTAATGTAAATCTTGTATCCACGTTATTCATTTGCAACAAATGATTCATGCACTCGCTCCCAAAATGGGAATGGTCGGAAACGGGCAAAACGTACTCTTTCATTTGCTACATTAAACGCAATGGCTTTGACATCACCTTGCGTAATTTGCAAGTGATCAACAGTCATATTAAAATTTTGTTCATTTACAGGACGCAATACACAATGATGGTGTGCTGGTAAGATTAATGGCGATCCTACTGTCCTGAAAACGCGGTTATTAATTGAGGCAATTTCAGTGACTTGGAGTGCCGCTAGTGTAGGATGTATGATGGCTCCACCTAGAGCTTTATTATAAGCCGTACTACCCGAGGGAGTGGATACACAAAGACCATCACCACGGAAACGCTCAAATTGATTGCCATTTAACTCTACATCCATCACAAGTGTAACATCTGGCGATTTGACGGTTGCTTCGTTTAAAGCCAGATACGTATTTGATTCGGCATTATGATGCTCTACCCTTACTTCCAGCAGTGGATATTCCACAACATTAAAATCCTTCTTAGCAATGGACAAAACTAATTTTTCTAATTCAGATGGTTTCCAATCCGCATAAAATCCTAAATGCCCTGTATGGATACCAACGAAGGCTACCTGATCTAATAAATGGGAGTATCGATGAAAGGCATGCAATAGTGTGCCATCTCCTCCAATCGAAACAACAATTTCTGGCGTCTCTTCATCATAGGTCAAGCCAAAATCCTGTAAATAGGTTTTAGCAAGTTCCATCAGCTCGTTGGATTGTGCATCTCTACGTGATTGAATCGAAAATTTCATTGTGCGTCACGCTCCTTCTCCGTTAGTAAATTAGGATTCGATGCTTCTTTATATTCGCTAAAGTAGGCCTGTGCCTCTTGAATTTCACTACGAATGGATGACATTTCTTCATCCAACCGAAATGCTGCCTCGGCAGCACTTTGCAAGCGATTCTTAATTTCTTCTGGGAACATGCCCTTATATTTATAATTTAAAGAATGCTCTATTGAAGCCCAGAAATTCATGGCTAGTGTACGAATTTGTATTTCCGCTAATACTACTTTTTTTCCTTGAATTGTTTCAACAGGATACTCCACTATCATATGGTAGGAGCGATAACCACTAGGCTTATTATGTGTAATATAATCGCGTTCTTCCACTACACGCATATCTTTTCGCTGACGAATTAGCTCAGTTACCGTTGAAATATCATCAACAAATTGACACATAATCCGAAGGCCAGCAATATCACCAAGTTCATCACCAAGTTGTTTAGAAGGCTCAAAAGCTAGTCCTTTTTCTAACGTTTTGTCATATATACTTGCTAAAGGCTTGACACGTCCTGTGACAAATTCAATTGGCGAATTGGCATTAACAATACCAAATTGCGAACGCATGCCCTTTAATTTTACTTTTAATTCGTCTACTGCTTGTTTATAAGGACTTAAAAAAATTTCCCATTGTCCCATTGTAAAAACCTCCCGACAATCGGTATCGAACACCACCGTCTGTTCGTTTTGTCTTTCTATTCAGCGAGAATAGCCTTGAAGTGTTGTTCCACTGCTTGGACAAATTCTGCCCCATAATTGTAATTTCCTTCAATATTATACACGAGCATTTCTAATTCCTCGTAGAAATTTGTCAGTTCGATCACTTCTTCACCTATTCGTAGCAATGGATTTTTCCCTTTTTGTAAAATATGTACAAGATTCTCCCAACTACTCGGTGGAAAACGCAAGTAATGATAGTCTTCACCTGCATCAAGTAAATAAATGAATGCAAAATCATCTGAATCTGCAATGAGTTGTCCAGCAGGTTTTAACTGTAAATTTACTTCATTGTCGTTTAAACTAAAATGAAGTTGATCTTGTTCAAAATTCGATGTATCTATTGTATAAATTTTACGCACATGCGGTTCCCCTTTTCGTTGTACTCTTCCTCTTATTTTAGCACACAGGGTAAATAGTTGCAGTGTGTAAATATTAATTCGAGCGAAACAACGGATGAAAAATAAAAAATAAATAGGTGACTATAAATGACACAAGAAATTGAAATTGAATTTAAAAATCTATTAACAAAACAACAATACGAGCAATTATTACAAGAGTTCCACATTAGTCAAAATGCTATTCATCGTCAAACAAATCATTATTTTGACACACCTAATCAAGCAATTCGCAACCTACAAAGTGGTCTTCGTATTAGACAAATTGGTGATTATTTCGAATGCACGCTCAAAGAAAAAAACGCCGAGCATGCTCACCTTGAAACGACGGATGAAATAACAGCAAGAGAGGCGCAACAAATGTTAGATGGCAATGGATTTTATGCTCAAGAGGTAACTAAAAGATTAGCTCTTTATAACATTCCTTTAGAACAATTGCATGTATTTGGTTCTCTCACTACAGATCGTGTCGAAATCCCCTACAAAGAGGGACTTCTCGTTTTTGATCATTCTTTCTATTTGCAGTGCGACGATTATGAGGTAGAATATGAAGCAAAAGATGCAATAAAAGGAAATATAATTTTCGACGAATTTTTACAACAATATGGTATTGATAAGCAACCAACTGATAAAAAAATTGCCCGTTTTATGAAGGCACTAAAAGCACAAAATTTATAAAAGTAGAAAAAGGAAGGTGTCTGACTCCTTGGATATTCAATCATTCAAATCTTTATTAGAAATTCGGGCATTGCAAACACTTGGATCTAGCGAAAGTTCACCCACAGACAATGAGTCTATTTTTTCTGACATGATTAACGAATTATTAGGAGAAACTTCGACAGCAAGTAATGCTAAATTATCAAGCTTGCTTGCTACAGGAACAGCAAATAATTCAAATTTCGTCAACAAATTGGCTACTTTGGAGCAAAATCCAGTAGAATCATTACTTTACAAAGGCTCTAATGCTGTGTTTATACCTGAATCAGTCAAACAAGCTTTAGCAAACACATATGCTAATAACAAACTTGATTCCTATGTTTCAGACGATGTAATAGGCTCTACAGCATATGCCAATTCACTAGCAGGATCAAATGAGTATACTGCCATTATTGAAAAAGCAGCAGCTACTTATCAGATACCCGCGAAGCTTATTGCGGCGGTTATTAAACAAGAATCTAATTTTAATCCAACTGTAGTAAGCCATGCGGGGGCGCAAGGTTTAATGCAACTCATGCCCAAAACAGCACAATATTTGGGTGTGACTGACGCTTTTGATCCAGAGCAGAATATTATGGCTGGTGCAAAATATTTGCGGCAAATGCTAGATAAGTTTAATAATGACCCTTCACTAGCATTAGCAGCTTATAATGCTGGCGCATCTCGTGTTACGAAATATGGAGGAATCCCTCCTTTCAAAGAAACACAGAATTATGTCAAAAAAGTGATGAATTACTTTACAGTGTAATCGCATCTTTCCCGTTATCTATGTCATTTCCAACAAATTTCACCCATAGTGGTGAAATTTGTGCTTTTGTAGCGAACAGCAATTCGAAAGAGCTCTTTGTTTGTGTTAACGAAAAGACGTTGATAGAATGAAGGTAGTCACAAGAATTTCACAATTTGATGAGGATGAAGTATACAAAATGGTACTTTACGATATAAAGAATTAAAGGAGCATATAACTTATGAGTCGAAAATACACTGTTCCTTATGAGGAGCTGGGAGCTGAGAAACTGTCAGAAATCATTCATGCGTTCTATAAAAGAGTTGCTCAGCATCCTGATCTTATTCCAATCTTTCCAAAGGATTTAACAGAAACAGCCCGTAAACAAATTCAATTTCAAACACAGTATTTAGGGGGACCAAATCTTTTTACTGAGGAGCATGGTCATCCGATGATGCGTGCACGTCACATGAATTTTCCTATTACACCTGACCGCGCTCAAGCTTGGCTAGAGTGTATGTCAGAAGCAATGGATGAGGTAGGTTTGGAAGGGAAGTTCCGTGAAACTTATTATCAACGTTTAGTATTAACAGCTCATCACATGGTTAATACGCCAAATGACGATGAGGGGGAATTGTTACGTGAATAATATTCAAATGTTGCAAGAGCCAACGCCAACGATTTCTACTGCAAACAAGCCAATTGAATTGTATATTTTCGTAGATCCACTCTGCCCTGAAGCTTTCAGTATGCAAGCAACTCTTCGTAAATTACAGCTTGAATACAACCATTACTTCACATGGCGCTTTGTTTTAAGTACAGAACTTACTTCTTTAAATTGCTTAAGTAAACGTGTCAAAGGCTGTATTTCAGGAATCGAACTTGATATTAATCACCCTGTTTTACCTTCTATCGCTATTAAAGCAGCTGAATTGCAGGGGAAACGTGCAGGTGCACGTTATTTATCGAAACTACAAGAATACGTATTATTAAGTCATCAAGATGTAAACTCCTATGCAACGCTTTTAAAAATAGCTGAGGATGTTCAACTCGATATGAATGAGTTTACTGTTGACTTTGGTTCAAAAGAGGCAGCACGTGCTTTCCAATGCGATTTATATATTAAACGCGAAATGGAAGTAGATGAAGTACCAAGTATCGTATTTTTCAATGAATGTATTGAAGATGAGGGACTAAAAGTTAGTGGTAGCTATTCCTATGAAGTTTATGAACATATTTTACAAGAAATGCTGAACGAACAGCTTGTCCGTCAGCCTTTACCATCAATAGAGGACTTATTTTCTAAATTCCATACTCTTTCTACAAATGAAATAGCTTTTATCTATTCATTAACAGAGCAAGCAGCAGAGCGTGAATTAAAGAAACGCATGCTGCAACAAAAGATCGAACGAATCCAGACTACTCACGCTACGTTATGGCGTCTTAAATAATAAAATAAACAAAAGGGACTCCAATCATCATGATGGAGTCCCTTTTTCAAGCTAACGCAAAATACAAAGAAGCGCCTCTATCCTCGACCGATAGAGACGCTTCTTTTTCACAAAGGGGATGGGAGAAATGTTCACGTTCAAACAAAGGGGTGTATGTTTGTTTTGTGATTTATTTCACAAGAATTACTCTATCATGGAATAATATATTTAGCAATGAAACCAATACTAGATTCACAAATTTGTCAAATAGAAAGCGATTACAAACAGTATTTTTCCAAGATGCACACTTTTAAACTATTTAGAAATCAAAAAAAAACATTATTCTTTCCTTTTAATTTATGCTGTTAATAAAAATAATTGGGCTATAGGAACATTCCTATAGCCCAATTAATTAGTTATTTAACAATAATTTTTCTAATTCATTTAAACGTTCTTCAAATACTTTACATGCATCTTCAATTGGCTTAGCTACGTTCATATCAACGCCTGCTGCCTTTAATACCTCAATAGGGAAATCAGAGCATCCCGCTTTTAAGAAGTTATTAATATAACGTTCTACAGCTGGTGCACCCTCCTCTAAAATTTGTTTACTCAACGCTGTAGCGGCTGATTTACCAGTCGCATACTGATAAACATAGTAATTATAGTAGAAGTGTGGAATACGAGCCCATTCTAAGCCTATTTCCTCATCTACCACCATATCATCACCGAAGTACTTTTTGTTTAATTCATAGTAAACTTCTGTTAAACGATCTGCTGTCAAGGATTCACCGTTCTTATCCATCTGATGAATAAGGTGTTCGAACTCTGCAAACATTGTTTGTCTGAATACCGTACTTCTGAAGCCATCTAGCCAATGGTTTAATAAGTATATTTTTTGTTGTGGATCATCAATTGTTTTCAGTAAATAGTCATTTAATAACTCTTCATTGCAAGTAGAAGCGACCTCTGCCACAAAAATAGAGTAGTCTCCATAAACAAAAGGCTGGTTGTTACGTGAATAATAACTATGAACACTATGGCCAAATTCATGTGCTAATGTAAATAGATTGTTCACATTATCCTGCCAGTTCATTAAAATATACGGATTCGTACCATAGGCGCCTGAAGAATAGGCTCCACTACGCTTCCCTTTATTCTCTAAAACATCGACCCAGCGGTTATCCAGTCCATTTTGAACGATGCTTTGATATTCCTCCCCTAATGGAGCTAAAGCCTTTACTAAAATATCTTTCGCTTCATCATAAGAGACCTTCATTTCCACCTCTTTAACTAGTGGCGCAAATAAATCCCACATATGCAATTCGTCTACACCCAATAATTTCTTACGCAACGAAATATAACGTTGCATAGCTGGTAAATGCTTATGAATTGTTTCCACCAGCTGATCATAGACATTTTCAGGAATGAAGTTATTAGACATGGCAGCGTGGCGTGCAGATTCATAATGACGAATTCGAGCACTTACATTATGCTTCTTTACATTACCAGTTAGCGTAGCCGAGAACGTATTTTTAAACTTGCCGTATGTTTCGTACATAGCCTTAAATGCGCCTTCACGTACAGAGCGATCCTTGCTCTCTAAAAACTTAATATAATTACCATGCGTAAGTTGTACTTCTTCTCCCTCTTCATTTTTCACATGAGGGAATACCATATCGGCATTGTTTAACATGCTGAATGTATTCGAAGCTGTACCTGTCACCTCAGACATTTGCGCTAGCAATGCCTCCTGTTCGGCTGGTAATACATGTGGACGTGCCATTGTAATTTCTTTTAAAGATTGCTTATATAGTTGTAGGTCTTGATTTTCTGTTAAGTAGCGTTCAATCGTTTCTTCACTTAATGACAGAATTTCTGGCGTTAAATAGGAAAGGCCAGCTGAGATATTCGTTGCCAATGTTTGAATACGGCTGTTCATATCTTGATAAAAGCTATTTGTAGTATCTTGATCATAGCGCATATGAGCATATGTGTAGAGCTTCATTGCACGTTCATATATATGATCATGATACTGTAAAGCTGCTAATAATGCCTCTGCCCCATTATTTAAAGTACCTGCATAGCTAGGTGCTTGTTTAGCAAGCTCTGCAACCTCCTTCAATTCCTCTTCCCAAGCTGCATCTGTTGCAAAGATGTCTTCTAAGCGCCATGTTAATTCTTCTGGTACTTCTTTTCGAACCAAAACCTGATTACTGTTACTAGCCATATATGCCAGCCCCCTTTATATGTGCTTTTTTCCTTTTACTCTCATATTTTCTCAGTATATTGTGGCAATTGCAAATAAATGTACATAGACTTGCTCACAATTATCTAGTAAACCATCCTCATGATGCATACGCTTAAGAAGATACCCATAATTTTGAATAGCCCTGAGTGCTTGTTCGGTTACTTCCAGTTGATGCTTACATAAAAAGTTTTCCATCTGCCCCTTTGTTAATTCAAATGGAAGACGTCCTAATTGTTTACTAAAATAAAACAGCATTATTTGCCACTCGCTCGTAAACAAAGGGATAGCTGCTCCTTCTTTCACTGGAATACCAATGTATGGTGGCAGAGCAGTAAGAGAAAGATTTAATTCATAGCAATTACGTAAAAATGGATCTTGTGCCCCCTTCTTGCTATGTAAAAGACGACTATGCGCAAATTGCCTACAAGTCTGTTTATAAAGCTGCCAATAGCGTTGAAATTCTTCTTGGGTAATACGTTGAGGTCTATAAAAAGGGAAATGTTGTTGATCGACCGAAATTTTCTGTACTTTACCTATGAAAGTATGCCCATGAACATGAAGAAGATTCGTCCAATAAACAAACTGTTCTGTCACCGGGTTGTACGTCAATAAATAGGGTAAATCCGTTGTCGTTATAAACGCTTTTTGCAGCAGTGGAGAGATTCTAATTTTTCTGATGCCGTTGACGGCTTCTTTGCCTTGCGGAGTTTGAAAAAGCCAAATTGCTTGTATATCGTTTCTTTCATAGCCCATTGTTCGTTGGTGCCATTTTTCATGAGAGATAGTACTACATTGAAATTCAACTGCGAACTGCTCCTTATCGAGTGTAACAAGCAAATCTGGGCGCTGAGAAAGCTCCTTTAAATATGGTTCTAGTTTCACCTGATGTCCATGTTTTTGGAGCCACTCATATAATTGCACTTTACCTTGTAAATGTATTTTAGATTCATTTTCTGCGAACAGCTGTGAACATTGATTTTTTGTGAAGTGAGCAAAGTGGGGAATATTATAGTTACCTATTTTCAATTGAACTTGTTCTAAACATTGAGGGCAATAAAATTTCATTTGCCGCCTATATCGCTGTAAAGCTTTCCTCGTATATTGATATGGGAGAAATAGTTGCTGTTGATTGTTATAGGCAATCAGCATAGTATCAGCTCCTTTTTAGCCAACTATAATAGAATGGATTTTCACTAACAAAAATAAAGCACCTTTTTCTTGAAATTTTAAAAATGCGCTCTTATTCAAGCTCTTTGATGCTGAAAACATAAAAAAGGACTGTAGCGAAACTCGATTCATTTACGAGTTTCACTACAGTCTAAAATAATTAGTGTTTCATTGCCTATGCAAAGTATTTTCGAACTGTTTCAAAGCAATTGAATTCCATAATCTTTTCACCGTACTCCTCTAGACGATGAATTGTAAAATTGGATGGTGTTAAAAATTCCTTGATAACTGCATTTCTATCATGACGATTTAAATCCTCATCTGCGTTTCCGAAATCAACAACTAGATAGTACCAATTTTCATATTTGAATAATGAGGAATCCACTAATTCGTCTGTCATTCGTTTTGCGACAGGGATTAACTCATCAATATCTTTAAATTTATAAACATAAATGTCTGTATCCATAAATAATTCTGACTCATCCATGTCACCAAATTGAGTTAGTTGGCTAAGAAGATCCTCTCCAACTTCATCGAATGGTGCAAACATATCTTTGTGTTCATCAAAATTCGAATGACCATCTAATGTTTCACCGTCTTTTAAAATATGTGCACGTGTGACAATGATTTCTAAGCCTACTTCAGATGCATTGATATGAATCCAAATCGGACCCTCTACATCAAAATAATCCTCCGTGTTTACTTCATCAATCATATCCCAAAAAAGTTGTTCACCCTTTGCTCGATTGTACCAAATTTCTTCACGACTATAGCCGCGATCCTCTATATCATTGTACGTAATAAAGAGCTTGAGTGTATTTTCATTTACACGTTCGATGTCCACTAGACCTCATCTCCCTTCACTGTCATATGTCGAAAAACAGTTTGTTTCATTAGTATGCTTTTATTCTTTGTTTTTAACCTTCATACTGCATTTGTTTTTCAACCTTTGACCACACTACAGTAAAACCATCGAGTAACCGTAAACATGAATTTTTGTGTTCACAGTTGTCTCTAACTCTATTGTATGCTGTTCTGTCATAAAATGAAAAGGATATACACCGTTTCACAGAAGATATTTGAATTATTGAAATTGTAGTAAACTATTTAACTTAAATCAAGTTTAACATAC
The DNA here is from genome assembly GCF_004332175.1 of Lysinibacillus sp. OL1. Lineage (NCBI taxonomy): Bacteria > Bacillati > Bacillota > Bacilli > Caryophanales > Bacillaceae > Lysinibacillus > Lysinibacillus sp. OL1. The sequence continues at coordinate 66,129 of NZ_SJDS01000013.1, forward strand.
TTTTACGGAAATATATGACTTTTCCCTATTAATTATTATACTTCATATAGAAGGTTTTACAGAAGTAAAACATAAAAAAAGATGTCACAACATGTATTCCACATCTGTAACATCTATTACATATATTATTCAGAATAGAAAGGTTTAATTCACCATTCGTTGCGCTTCTTGTAATTGATATGCTCGAACTTTTCGAGGTAAGAAACGACGAATTTCATCTTCATTGTAGCCAACCTGCAGACGTTTTTCATCTAAAATGATTGGTCTACGTAGTAAGCCAGGATATTCCTGAATTAATTCATATAAACGTTGTAATGGTAAGCTTTCAACGTCCACATTTAATTTTTGGAATATTTTAGAACGAGTGGAAATGATTTCATCAGTCCCATCTTCTGTCATACGTAAAATTTTTTTTATTTCACTTATGCTAAGCGGTTCAGAAAATATATTACGTTCTGTATATGGAATTTCGTGCTCCTCTAACCAAGCTTTTGCTTTACGACAAGAGGTACAACTTGGTGATGTAAATAGGGTTACGATCATTCTGACACATCCTTTCATTTAAAAATCATTATCTATAAACCAGAACCAATGTGTTAAATTAGAATTAATGTAATGTAAAATACACAGTACCATTATACAGTACTCAGCTGTATTTGAATATAGTTCCAATAAAAAAAATCTGAACCTATCCATAAATATTCTGTCTATTCATACAGCTTTCAAATATGATGTATTTTCTTCAAACTTATGTGCTACTACTACCATTCCCATTTTTAAAGCATTTTAAACATCTAAACAGATATCTCAGTTGTTCTCATTTAAGAAAAATAATCGAGAAAATTGTCAATCCCACGTGTACATCTAAACAATTTTTTAATAAAAAATTATAAATTTATAACAAAATTACATAACAAAAAAAGCATATAATTTTTTCTAGAAAAAAAACACCGTCAAAAGTCTGACTTTACACAAAGGAATCTTTATAATATAATTCTTTGCAATCAAATCAATTTGAACAATTTAAATTGAGAAAAACGCTGACGAAGAGTAGTACATATGCTAATTCACGTATAGAGAGTCTGTGGTTGCTGTAAACAGATCGTGGATGCATGTGGAATGGACTTCCGAGTTAGCTTTGTGAACGCTACTTGAAGCTATTAGCAAAGCTCGTCCCTTCACGTTACGAAGCTGAGTGGCCTTTTTAGGCAAGCTGGGTGGTACCGCGGATTCAAACATCATTCGTCCCTTCATTAGAAAAGATCTAATGAGGACGCATGATGTTTTTTTGTCTTCATCACCAAGCTGAAAGGTGAAGACAACACTGTGACACAAGTTACAGCAATTGAATTCGAGGAGGAATTTTTTAATGACAACTATTTTTTCTGGCGTACAGCCTACAGGTATCGTAACATTAGGGAACTATTTAGGAGCATTCAAGCAGTTCCCGGCACTACAAGATGAAGGAAATGCTATTTATTGTATCGTTGATCAACATGCCATCACTGTTGCACAAGATCCTAAAGAATTACGAGAAAGTATTCGTAAGCTTGCTGCTACCTACATTGCTACTGGCATTGACCCTAAAAAATCGACATTATTTATTCAATCAGAGGTGCCAGCGCATGCTCAGGCAGGATGGATGTTACAATGTGTTGCGTCTATCGGTGAGCTAGAACGTATGACACAATTCAAAGATAAATCACATGGTAAGGAAAGCGTATCTGCTGCTCTTTTAACATATCCACCGCTAATGGCTGCAGACATTCTACTTTATAACACAAATATTGTACCTGTCGGCGATGATCAGAAGCAGCATATTGAGCTAACTCGTGACCTTGCAGAACGCTTTAACAAACGCTTTGGCGAGGTTTTAACAATTCCAGAAATTCAATTACCTAAAGCTGGCGCACGCATTAAATCCTTACAAGAGCCAACAAAGAAAATGAGTAAATCAGATCCAAATACGAAAGCGACAATTCGCTTATTAGATACTGCGAAAGACATTGAGAAAAAAATTAAATCAGCTGTAACTGACTCTGACGGCATCGTTGCATTTGATGTGGAAAATAAACCAGGTGTTTCAAATTTATTGACAATCGAATCAGCTATTTCAGGGGTAGCCGTTGAAGATTTAGTCAAAAAATATGAGGGAATTGGTTATGGTGGATTCAAGCAGGGTGTAGCAACAGCAGTAATTGAACACCTAACACCTATTCAAGAGAAATTCTATCATCTAGTAGAATCATCAGAATTAGATGTCATTCTAGATGAAGGTGCTGAAAAGGCGAATGCGATTGCTAGTGCTACATTAAAACGTATGGAAGATGCTATGGGTCTTGGTCGCGCACGTCGCTAAACTTACGGCTTGTCTGAGGATCGATCAAAGCCCAAATCAAGCACAACTGCGCAGATGATGATACAGGCTCCTACCGCCATATAAAATTCTGTTGTTTGAAAAATAAATTTGAAAACAACCTTCCATGAATAACCTAGTGTGCGGTAATTTAAATACAATATGAGATTCCCTACAGAGAGGATCATTAAGCCATAACTTACTAAAAATAAAAAGAGACGAAACATAGTAAGGGCATCCTTTCTATTTCTTCTTACTTATCATTTATTCACAAAACTATAAAAAAAGACGTCAGCCATTTAAATTTGGCTGACGTTTTTTTATGTTTATCTATTATGCTTCATATTTTTTGAATAGGAGACTTGCATTATGACCACCAAAACCAAGAGAATTACTCATTGCATATTGAATATTTGCTTCTCTTGCTTCGTTTGGAACATAATCTAAATCACATTCAGGATCAGGATCTTTTAAATTGATTGTAGGTGGTAAAATCCCTTCTTTAAGGGCTAATGCTGTGAAAATAGCTTCTACACCACCTGCTGCTCCTAATAAGTGACCCGTCATAGATTTTGTTGAGCTCATTGCAAGGTTATACGCATGATCACCAAAAGCAGTTTTCACAGCTTGTGTTTCGAATAAATCGTTATATGGCGTACTTGTACCATGGGCATTAATATAATCAACTTGTGATGGCTCTACGCCACCATCTGTTAATGCTTGCGTCATCGCACGTGCTGCACCTTCACCCTCTGGAGCTGGAGCCGTAATGTGATGCGCATCCCCAGTTGCACCATAACCTAAAACTTCAGCATAGATTTTGGCACCACGAGCTTTTGCATGTTCATATTCTTCTAAAATGACAATACCCGCTCCTTCTCCGATAATAAAGCCATCTCGGTTTTTATCGAATGGGCGACATGCTGCTTGTGGATCTTGATTTAATGATAGTGCTGTATTGGCACAAAAACCTGCAACCGCCATTGTTACGATTGGTGATTCAGCACCACCAGAAATCATAACATCAGCATCTCCACGCTCAATTACTTTAAAGGCATCACCAATAGAGTTTGTGCCTGAAGCACATGCCGTTACAGAACAAGAATTTATCCCCTTTGCACCAAAGTGAATAGAGACTTGGCCCGATGCCATATCAGGAATCATCATTGGGATAAAGAAAGGACTAACACGTCTTGCGCCACGCTCTTGGAATGTTAAAAATTGTTGTTCATATGTTTCCATCCCACCGATACCAGAACCAATCCATACACCTGCACGTGGAGCTAGCTCTTCATCAATTGTTAGCTGTGCATCTTCCATTGCCATAATAGAAGCCGCTAATGCGTATTGTGTGAAGCGATCCATTTTACGTGCTTCTTTACGATCAATGTATTTTTCAATATCAAAGTCCTTTACTTCTGCTGCGATTTTTGCGGCAAAAAGATCTTTATTTAAACGTGTCAGCTCACCAATGCCAGATTTACCAGCTTTAATGTTTGCCCATGTTTCTTCGATGCTATTTCCTAGTGGTGTAACTGCGCCAATTCCTGTAATTACTACTCGTCTTTTACTCATTGTCTTACTCCCCTCAAGCATTTTTCCTACTTATTTTCCCCATCTCATGGCTACGGCACCCCATGTTAAGCCGCCACCAAAACCTACAAGGACTAATAAATCATCCTCTTTAATCTTACCTGCTTCGAGCTCATCTACCAAGGAAATACCAATAGATGCTGCTGAAGTATTTCCGTATTTATGAATCGTTTTTGACATTTTTTCTGGTGGTAGCTCTAAACGCTCACGTGCAGATTCCATAATACGTATATTTGCCTGATGTGGCACTAGGAAATCAACGTCTTCTTTTGTTAATCCCGCTTTCTCTAATACATTAACAGCCGATTCACCCATTTGTCGAACAGCAAATTTAAACACTTCACGACCATTCATCGCAATTGTATCTTGCTTCGTTAAATAAAGATTCTTTCCGCCTGTACCATCTGCACCAAGTTCAAAGGATAGAATACCTCTACCTTCAGAGACTTGCCCAATGATAGCTGCACTGGCACCATCGCCAAATAATACAGCTGTATTGCGATCTTCCCAATCAACGACTTTCGACAGCTTTTCAACACCTACTACTAAGACATATTTATAAGCATTTGCCTCAACAAAGTGCTTTGCTGTCACTAAACTATATATAAATCCTGCACATGCTGCTGCTTGATCCATTGCTGCAGCATTAACTGCTCCGATTTGTTCCTGAATCATACAAGCTACACTTGGAAAAGTTTGATCCTGCGTGACAGTTGCTACAAGAATTAAACCAATTTCCTCAGGCGTAATCCCCGCATTTGCAATAGCTTCTTTTGCAGCAGCTACTGCCAAATCTGAAGTTTCCTGATCATCTGCCGCAAAATGACGTTCTTCAATGCCTGTTCGAGTACGAATCCATTCATCAGAAGTATCCATGATTTTTTCCAAATCAAAATTTGTAACGACCTTCTCAGGAACATATTTGCCTATTCCTATAATACCAGCGTTCATATAGCAACCCCTCAGCTTTCTTACTATCAATTATTAGTAACTGGTCATAATTATAACGCATATAAAAGGAATGACGCAAGATGATTTAAAATTTATGCGGCTGAGGGTAGTGTTCTTTGCATATAGAAGTGAAGAATTTTATGGAATGAGGTTATTCTGTTTAGAGCTTTATCTATCGTACTTTGTTGAGCTTGTTCATTATTTTTCAAAGCACCTTGCATCATATATGAGCGGTGTTCTTCCCTTTTGGAGCGCTTTTCACCAGCGTAGGAGCGCATTCCCCTATTTCTCAGCTGTTCCTAAATACTTTACATTACTAAACATAAAATACTAAATCTCATATTTGTTGTGACAAAATCGCCATGTTTCACATAAATGGTTCATTTTTTTTTGATTTATGTTATGATATGATAATGAATATGAGTAAAACCTTATGATGAAAAAAGTTCGGTTGAGGTGAAATTAATGCAATATATCGTAACGTTCATATGGTCATTCCTACTAGTTTCTATGTTAAACTACGTAGTCAGCTCTGTACTTGGTGTACCATTTGATTTCAAAACTGGGGCAATCGTTTCTGTTGTATTCTCCATCCTTATCTTTATTATTGGAGCAATCATTCCAAACGACCCTACACCAGAAGCTGCAGACCATCATTAATTCAGCTAGAAAAAACCTGTTCAGCTTCATGCCGAACAGGTTTTTTCTGTTATTTTTCCACAACACATTGACCCTCATGCATTTTCACATGCAACGTCTCCCCTGGTAAAACTTCTCCGCGTAATAGTTCTTTAGCAACGGCTGTTTCGATATGTCGCTGTACAAAGCGTTTTAGTGGTCTTGCTCCAAATTGGGCATCTGCACCTTGCTCTACTACCCAATCAATGACTTCTTGCTCGACAGATAAAGTAATTTCTTGCTCTGCGACACGTTTAATCAATTGCTCCACATACTTCCAGGCAATCGCAGTAAAATGTTTAGTAGATAATGCATGGAAGAAGATGATATCATCCATTCTGTTTAATAGCTCAGGTTTAAAATGTTGTCGTAGGGCTGACATGACTAAGTCCTCCACAGCCGCATCATTTTCCTTTGCCTCCATTAAATAACTTGATCCGATATTCGAAGTTAAAATGACTACTGTATTTGTAAAATTCACCATTCGTCCCTGACTATCTGTAATGCGCCCATCATCTAAAATTTGCAATAAAATGTTCGCCACATCAGGATGAGCTTTTTCAATCTCGTCTAGTAGCACCACAGAATAAGGATTTCGGCGAACTGCTTCCGTTAGTTGTCCACCTTCCTCATAGCCCACATAGCCTGGAGGAGCCCCAACAAGTCGAGACACACTATGTTTCTCCATGTATTCACTCATATCAATCCGAATAAAGTGATCTTCTGAATCAAATAACTGTGCAGCAAGTGCCTTGGTAAGTTCTGTTTTACCTACACCAGTTGGACCTAAAAATAAAAAGCTACCAATAGGTCGGTGTGGATCTTTGATACCTGCACGTGCACGCCATACCGCTTCTGTCACTAATTGAACTGCTGTATCTTGTCCAACCACACGTTCATGTAATGTATCCTTTAAACGTAATAGTTTTTCACGCTCACCCTCTACTAATTTTGTTACAGGGATTCCTGTCCAACGTGAAACAATTGCAGCGATTTCATCTGCTGTTACCTCTTCACGTAAAATACGAGATTCTGCACCGTTCTCTAATTCCTTTTCAAGTACCTGAATGTCTTTTTCAAGTGTTGGAATTTTACCATGACGTAATTCAGCAGCTTTATTTAGATCATATTTACTTTCTGCCTCATCTAGATCACGACGATATTTATCCAATGTTTCACGTTTTTTCTGAATATCGTGTAGTTTTTCTTTTTCTGCTTCCCATTGTTGTCGCATGCCCTTAGATGATTCTTTTAACTTAGTTAATTCTTCGCGTAATTGCTCCAGACGTTTTTTACTTGCCTCGTCCTTTTCCTTACGCAATGCCTGTTCCTCAATTTCAAGCTGCATAATACGACGTGTGACTGCGTCTAATTCCTGTGGCATTGAATCAATTTCTGTACGAATCATTGCACAAGCCTCATCAATTAAATCAATGGCCTTATCAGGTAAAAATCGTTCTGTAATATAGCGATTGGATAGTTCTGCTGCCGCAACAATTGCTCTGTCATGAATACGTACTGCGTGATGTAATTCAAAGCGTTCCTTTAAACCACGTAAAATGGATACCGTATCCTCTATAGATGGCTCACGTACTAGTACTTGCTGGAATCGACGTTCTAAGGCAGGATCCTTTTCAATGTACATACGATATTCGTCTAAGGTAGTAGCACCAATACAGTGTAATTCACCACGTGCTAGCATAGGTTTTAGCATATTTCCTGCATCCATAGCGCCATCTGTTTTTCCTGCACCTACGATCGTATGAATTTCATCAATAAATAGAATGATTTGTCCTTCTGATTCTTTTACTTCTTTTAGCACACCTTTTAAGCGTTCTTCAAATTGTCCACGATAACTTGCACCAGCGATTAACGCACTCATATCTAATTCATATAATACACATTCTTTCAAGCCTTCTGGTACATCACCTTTAACAATACGCTGTGCTAAACCTTCCACAATTGCCGTTTTACCAACTCCTGGTTCACCGATTAATACAGGATTATTTTTCGTTTTACGTGTTAGAATACGAATTACATTTCGAATTTCTTCATCACGCCCGATAACAGGATCCATCTTGCCGTTTTTTACTTCTTCAATTAAATTGCGCCCAAATTGTTCTAATGGTTTTTTATTGTCTGTTTGTTGAAATTGCATAGCTAGCACTCCTTTTTTTCATATTTCTCATTATTTATATACCCATTCTTATTCATTAAAAAAGTTTGACCTTTTTTGACTAACTTTATTTTACATCACTCGACAATGCTTAGCAAAGAAATCGTCCTAAAATTTTTTCACTTATTATGGAAGTTTACGTTATAATAATGGTATGTTTCTATGTTTTAGTATCGAAATCCACTATCCTTTTGTAATAATCGCCATTTATTACAAAAAGAAAGCGATGTGTTGGAGATATGGTTTTAATGGATAATATGTTTGAAAAAATTAAAGAACTTTTTCAAAACCACGGTGTTTTTATCAAAGTGAATAAAGGAAATAAAATTTTTCTAGAGGGTGAACGGGCAAAAGAAATTTATTACATCCAATCAGGTGTTATTTCGATTAGCCAAGAATCCGAGACGGGTAAGGAATTAACCATTCGTATTTGTGGCCCTGACAGCATAATAGGAGAAGGTTCGTTATTTTGTAATCTCGTCTATAATTCAATGACTGCCAAAGTTTTAGAACCCTCTACGTTGTATGTTTTGAGTCGTAAATCTTTGGAGCATTTACTAGAAGAGCAGCCGACAGTTATGGTGGAATACATGAAGTGGCTACAAACAGAAAACTTAAAGCATCAGAGTCGTTTGCGCGATTTAGTGTTAAACGGTAAAAAAGGTGCTCTATTTTCAACGCTCATTCGGCTGTCCAATACGTATGGTAAACCTGTAGAAAATGACTCGATTTTTATTGATTTTCAGCTAACAAATACAGAAATTGCAAATCTGTGTGCGACAAGTCGGGAAATGATTAATCGTATGCTGAATGATTTAAAAAAACATGAGATTATCACTTTTGATAAAGGATTTATTACCATTCATGATTTACAATTTTTAAAAAATGAAATTGCCTGTGAAAATTGTCCATTACAAATATGCCGTATCGATTAGTTTCGTTACAAGCAAAAACCCTGCTTATTGAAAAATAAGCAGGGTTTTAAATAAGCCATTTTAACGTACGCCCAATGCCATTTTGGCATAGCGTGACATTTTATCTTTCGACCAAGGCGGATTCCATACAATATTAACATTTGTACTTTTCACTTCTGGAAGTTCACCTAACGCCGTATTCACTTGATCCACAATGACTGGACCAAGTGGACAGCCCATAGATGTTAGTGTCATCGTAACAGTTGCAACACCTTCATCATCTAATTCCACATCATATACTAAACCTAAGTTGACAATATCAATGCCAAGCTCAGGATCAATTACGTTTTCTAAAGCACCTAACATGCTATCTTTCATATCCTGATCCATTCGTATTTCTCCTTCCATCATAGTGTTAACCTTATCATAGCAGATGCACCCTGTTATGCCAAATGCTGTGCAAGCCATGTTGTAGCTGCTAGCATACCGTCACGTGGTACAGCATGTCCAGCCCTTTTGTTAACCATGAACTTTAAATATTCAGGGTTTGCTTCATAGTATTCCCGTAATGTTTCATAAAATTTATACGTTTCGTGAAAAGGAACTGTTTTATCTAATTCTCCATGCCAAAAGAATACAGGGCGACCCGCGAATTTTTCTGGTGTTAAACTGACATCATATTTAGCAAGGGCTTCATTAATTTTTTCTACGTCTTCCTCTGACATCGGCCAGTTAACTCCGCTTTTAGCAAATTGTTGCAATTGGTATTCACCCAATTTTATAAAACCAGGTGCACCCATGCATATTGCAGCTGTTTGTATCCAATCATAAAGTTTCAGACAGCCTGATGTCACGATGCCACCCATTGAAGTGCCTCCTATGCCAATTTTATGACTAGCTAATAAATTTTTATTCTTTAATTCATCATATAATTGTTGAACTTCATGAATAGAATTTAAAACAATGTCCCAAAAATTTAAATTCATTTGCATTTCTGTTAGGCCTTCGCTACGCTCACCATGAAATTTTGCATCTGGCAATAGGACACGCACCCCTTTATGCACCAATTGGTATGCATAGTGTAAGTTATGTTCTTTTGCACTCATAAAACCATGCAAAAAAATGACTACCGGGGTTTCTTCATTCATATTGTCTGTATGTATATGTAATAAAGGAATATTTCCCCACACTTCTTTTTCTACAAACATTATTGTCACTCCCAACTATTCTCTCATCTTTATGTTAGCAAACTTTTTTCACTGTGACAAAATTTTGACGAATGTAAGACAAAGAGATACTATTCAAACTATAGGAAAGGGGCAACGAGCTATGAAACCGCATTTAATCGTATTAGACTTAGATGGAACTTTATTAACAGATCAACAGCAAATTTCTGCAAAAACGAAAAAAACATTATTGCAGGCTAAGGAACAAGGGCATCAAGTGATGATTGCGACGGGACGTCCATACCGTGCAAGCGATCTTTATTATCATGAACTTGGGCTCACTACACCCATTGTTAATTTTAATGGCGCATATGTGCATCATCCTAAAAATGTCTCTTGGCAACATATGCACACACCAATTGATTTAAGTGTCGTACATGATGTCGTTGATTCTATTAACAGTTATGAATACGAAAATATTATCGCTGAGGTAAAAGATGATATTTATGTCCACACAGAAGACGATCGTATTTTAAATATTTTTAATATGGGAAATCCAAGAATTACACTTGGCGATTTATACACACATCTCTTGGAAAATCCCACAAGTTTGCTGATTCAGGCAAATGAAGCAAATTCGGTAATTATACGTGATCATTTACAGGCAGTGCATGCTGAGGTCATTGAGCATCGTCGATGGGGCGCGCCACTTCATATTATTGAAATTGTGCGTCGCGGCTTAAATAAAGCTGTGGGTATTGCACATGTGGCAAAAGATTTAGGTATTCCTCGTGAGCGCATCATCGCATTTGGTGATGAAGACAATGATTTAGAAATGATCGAATATGCTGGACTTGGTGTAGCGATGGGGAACGGTATTTCAAGTCTTAAAAACATTGCCAATGAAATTACGACAACGAATAATGATGATGGAATTGCAAAAATACTCATTGAACGCTTGAAATTATCATAGTTAAGTAGTAAGTTCAAGTTAACATTCCATTTTTACCAGTTTAACTTTATTCAGTGGTACCCCTTCCATTTATCTAAAGTGAGTATCTACTGAATAAAGTTAAAAAGCAAAAGTAAGTTGAAATTAGGGGGACAAGAGAATGAAGATTTTTACGGATAGTGGATGTGATCTACCAAAATCTTACTATGAAGAAAATGATGTCGTGCTACTCCCTTTACGAGTGCAATTGAACAACAAAGAATATGAAGATGTGATTTCAATTGATTCCAAAGAGATCTATGATGCAATACGCCAAGGTGCTCAGCCAAAAACATCACAAGTGTCACCTGAGCTCTTTTTGAAGCATTTTGAGGAGCTAGCTAAAAATGATGAAGAAGGTATTTATATCGCGTTTTCATCAGAATTATCAGGCACATATAGCACTGCTCAAATGATTCGCAATCAGGTACTTGAGCAGTATCCTTCCTTAAAACTAGTCATTATCGACTCTAAATGCGCATCACTAGGACATGGCCTTGTCGTTGAAGAAGCTGTACGACTGCGAAATATAGGAGTATCCTTAGAAGACATGGCCTCTAAAATAAACACCCTTGCACCTCAGGTCGAGCATTTATTTACTGTAGAAGACTTAGATTACCTTGCAAAAGGTGGTCGTGTATCAAAAGCTAGTGCATTTTTAGGTGGCCTTCTTAGTATTAAGCCTATTTTAAATGTAGAAGATGGCAAACTTGTACCGATTGAAAAGTCACGCGGTCGAAAAAAAGCACTTAATCGTATGTTAGATTTAATGCAGGAGCGTGGTGGCAGCTTTACAAATAAAATCGTAGGTATTAGCCATAGTGACGACGCTGCCTTTGCGAATGAAGCAAAAGCCTCTATCCAGGAGCGTTTTTCACCTCAAGCTGTGCAAATTACCATGATAGGTTCCGCGATCGGCTCACATGTCGGACCTGGGACTATTGCAATTTTCTTCACAAACAAAAGCTTTGAAGGCTAATAAAAAGCATGCTAGGATGGCTCCTGGCATGCTTTTTTGTCGTGTTATTATTATTGGACGTCTTGCTCCTGACGACGAACTTTCCCTCGTTTAATGATGATGACAACAAAGCCAATAAAGATCACCCATACTAAGCCAAGAGCCACCATATAAGGCGTGTTTAAGCCTTCATCATTGCGAACTTGATAAATTTCAACCATTTCTCGGTCTAAAATAACAGGATAGACTTCTTTTTCATTTATGCGAACTTTTTCCTCATGTAAAATACCGTTCAGCATCTTCCCTTCACCAAGTTGTTCAGGTGTTAAGTCGACGCGTTGTGTTTTACCAGTATTATTAACCATGATTACCCACTTTTCTTCGTCAGAAGAACGTGTAAAGACAAGAAGGCCATTTTCATTTGTAATGACTTCAAAATCACCATTACGTAAAGTAGCTGATTGATTACGTAAAGATTGAACATTTTTAATATAATCAATCAGTTCTTCGTCTGTTTTAAAGTTATAAAGCTGGTGTGTATCTGGTTTTGCTTCCCCATTCATAGCAATTTCTGTCCCGTATTGTACGACAGGAATTCCTGGTAGCATAAATAAAGCACCCATCGCCATTTTTAAGCGGGTAGGTGGGAACATATTTTCATTAGCAGAGTCAAATGTAAAACGATGGGTTTCAAGTGAATCCACCATAATTTGTGTCGGTTTTTCTCCTGTGAAAGGTTCCATTAATTTTGAAGAATCCATATCCACGTTTTTAAATATATTACGATAGATATCTGCCGTTACAGGTGAGAAAGTTGCATCAAAATCAGCATCGCTTTCTTCATTTGCTATCACATAAAGTGATGTTTTTGTCTCTTTTAATGCAGCTATTACTGCATTGATAAACGCTGTATCAGCCCCTGCGATATTTGTTAAACGAATACCACCGATGTCATATGTAGAAACAAATTCAGTTACTGCTTGAATAAGTGCTTCTTGCACATCCTTATTCGATAAATCCCACTGTACTTGTCCATCATTGGTAGATGCAATCCAATCCGCTTTCGATGCATCCTTTGCCCACTCATGATTTGGACTCACATTTGTAAGTGGAAAATCCACCATAATGGACATATTTTTAGCTTTGTAGGCCTCTACAATACTTTGGAATTCTTCCGTTGTTCCAAAATGACGTTCAATTGTAGTATAACTTGTGGGCATTGATCCATCATACTTCTCTGTAGAAAAAATAGGCCCAATGGAAACAATTGTATAGCCCATCTCACCGATAAATTTCAGTTTATCCTGTAAACCTGTAAAATCGCCCCCCGCAAATTTCGAAGGATCCTGCGTATTTGTATCAAAATCGTTTGTGCCCGAGCCATTAAAGAAACGGTCAACGAGTAAATCATAGATGCTTTCTTCTGCTATTGTTCTAGTCGCTGATTCATCCGCATGTGCTACTGGTATAGTACTTACGAATGAAGTTGCTAATAAAAGTGATGCAGCCGTCGCACTTATCCACTTCTTAAATTTCACTGTTATTCCCTCTCTTTCAAACCAATCAACGTCATTTTACCAAATAACTCTGTCACGTCGCTATCTTTTCCAAAGATTTTGCGTAAAAGCGAATAAATTACGACAAAAAGGTGTCAATTCCGTCTTCCGTTTTCGTTTACAAAATAAAAGCCGTGAAGCAACTACTTCACGACTTTTAAATCATTATGCTAAGAAATCTTGACCCATTGGCAGTTTGAATCCTAGGAACAAAGTGATTAATAGGAATACTGCAAATAAAATCCAAAACATAGCTGTTGGTTTATTTTTCTTTTGACGCACTAAGACCATTTCCATCATGCCAATTACAAGTATGCCACCTAAGAACTTAAATCCGTAAAGCATACCTTTACCATAGTCCATTGCCTCGATAAATAATGCCCCACCTGTGATGATTATTAGTACATAAAACAGACGTAATGTCATATGTAAGCCTTTTGATTGCTTGCCCATTAGTGCCGCAATTAAAAAGATGACAATACCTACTACCCACGTAGTAATATGCAAATGCGTTTGGCTAGTTAAAAAACTCATGTTTGTCCCCCTCATTCTTTTTCTATCAAACTCTATCCTACCATGCGATGGAAAGGGTTTCAAATATTACAATAGTGTTCACACAATTTACATCATTTAAAACTTGGAATCCTTGCATCTCATAGTTTTTACTTCTGTTACTATGCCTTAAAGCAGTAAAAAAACCCGCGGAGTATAGACTCTCGCGGATTGATATCATCATTATTCAAAATGGTTGACTAAAGTACCAATTCCTTGAATAGATACTTTTACTGTATCTCCAGCTTTTAAGAATTGCGGCGGGTTCATCCCTTTGCCAACACCAGCTGGCGTACCTGTTAAAATCACATCTCCTGGCTCTAATGTTACATGCTGAGATAGGATGGATACTAACGTTTCAACAGAGAACATCATATCTTTCGTAGAGCCATTTTGACGTACTTCATCATTGACCTTTGTCACTACTGTTAAGTCTTGTGGATTTGGGATCTCATCCTTTGTCACAAGGTATGGTCCAAGAGGGCAAGTACCATCCAAGCTTTTACCCAAGAAGAATTGTTTATGTTTCTCTTGTAAATCACGAGCTGTTACATCATTGGCAATTGTATAACCAAATACGTAATCAAACGCTAAGTTTTTAGGAATGTTTTTGCCACGTTTACCAATAACGATAGCTAGCTCACCTTCATAATCCATTTTTGAAGAAAGATCTGCATGAATGGAAATTGTTTGTCCATCTGCAGCAATTGCAGTTGGTGATTTTGTGAATACCATTAAATCCGTTGGTGCTGCCTCTGCGCCCATTTCCTTTGCATGTTCATCATAGTTTTTACCAATACACATAATATTTTTAGGGGTACGTGGAATTGGTGAAAGCCATTCGATCTCTGTAAATTCACGTTTAAAACTATTAGCATTATCTGATTTTTCTGCTGCTTCTACTAATTTACGAATCTGTTCCACAAAATCAAAGCCTAAAGCAATGCCATCCACGATTGAACTTGAAAAAGAAGGGAGAACTTGAAGTTCACTTTGAATAGCGAGTACATCCCATACCGCTTCTTCTTTTTTTACTTTTGGTCCAAAGCTTACATGTCCACCTAATTTGAATGATAAAATTTTCATGATTGAAAGAGCTCCTTCTTTTTTCTACATAATACAACAATATGATAGAAATTACCTCATTTTTGCGACAACATTTTTATAAGTTGTTATATCTTCATAAAATATGCATGTAAAGAGGAATATATTAACGCACTTCTATTTTTTGCTTATATGTTAATTTACGCCATATTGTCTCTAACGGCCCTTGTTTCCACTTAGATAACCAAATTTCTGCTATGATCATTTGCACAACAATAATGCCGACAGCAATTAATACCCCTGTTTCTACACTTACTTTACCATACCAGCCAAAGCCAAATTGGTAGAATAAACAAGTACCTATAATAGATTGAAGAATATACATCGTTAATGACATGCGTCCGATTTTAGCAAAAGGACTAAGTAGTTTTGGCATTATTGGCACTAAGCAAAGTAACACAATGACCCCAATATAGCCCACCGATAGAACTGGGCCCCCTATGTATACCTTTAAATAATCTAGTAAATATGTTCTTGTAAACATAATAGATAAGCTTTTTATACCAATACCGATGACCAATCCAGCAATTGCAAACGTCAGCCAGAGCCACTTCAATTCTTTAGCCCGTTCTACTAAATGCCATTTAGAGGCAGCGGCCCCTATTAACATATACGGTAAAATCGTGAACAGTGCGACAAACCACATCTCGATGCCTGCCTGCGTTGATAAATCTGTTAAGCGTTGCAAAAAGGCATCTACCCAGTTTCCTGTCCCATAAGCCGTGATGGCCTTCTCTACTGAAACGATATCTAAGTAATCATCTACTTTTGTATTAAAATTTACAATCCCTACTACAAAGAGCATAAAAGCTTGCATCAAGCCATTAATAATCAAAGCACTCGCTAATAACCAGATGGGACTCAATCGTAGTAAAAGCACTAAGAAAACGCCACAAAATGCATACATCATTAATATGTCGCCCCACCAAATTAGCACAGCATGGATAAAACCAAAAGCAAACAGGATGGACAGTCTACGAAGCCCCAGCGTATAAAAGTTTTGTTGACGACTTTGAGCCTTTTGCCACTGCATGGCTAGCCCATAACCAAATAGCATGGCAAAAAGCGGGTAAAAGCTGCCTTGCACATAAATATCTATATTTTTCTGCCAAACAATATCTGATGGGGTTGTAAACCATGATGCCAAATCAATATGCGGCATTGGCAAATAAAAGGTATACATATTTACTAATAAGATACCTACTAAACTAATACCTCGTAAAATATCTAATGTTGCTATTCGTTCTTGCAACATTGTTGGTTTTAACTCCACAAAATAGCCTCCTCTTGACTAACAGCTATGGTGAAAGCAGGGCAAGAAAAAACTTTGCCCCACTTTGCCCGTAACAAGTTCTTTATGCGTGTATGATCTGTTCATTATCGAATAAAAATAATACTTTATCGTTCACCTTGATGTGTAAGATGGATTCAATGGCTTCGCTATAAACACGAAGCTGTACGGCATAACGACCTAGTATTTCCTTTGACAAGGCTGGCTCCTGCGCAAAATGAGATTGTATACGATCCGTTTTATAATCCAACAAGACCCAATTACCGTATTCATCCTCAAATAGGCAGTCAATGATCCCTTGCACAATTTGAGCATCACCATCTTCATCGATTCTACTAATTGTAAACGGCATTTCTCTACGTATCTGCCTCGCGCGTTGAAAGCGTTGCCCTATTTCTGTCTCAAAAAAACGATAAATTTTCGCTTGCGGAACTACTTTGCCCTCCGCCTCTGTTAAAAGCTGTCTTGCCACTAAATCCTCCACAAAGTCCCTTACAGCATCGATATGACTAAAGCCATATTGAGGAACATGCTGCATCACTGTGTGCACAGCTGTACCAATTTCAGCACCAGTTAGCTGTTGCTCCTGTAAAAAAGCGGGTCGAGGTGCAATGGACGAAGCCTTTTGCGTGATAGGAGAGGCAAAATAAAATTCAGGTTCCTCCTGGCGCTGTAAATTTTCTAATCGCTTTATTTCACTAACAGATGTTTTGGAGCGCTTTCTTGTAGATTTTTGATAGACATACTGCGCTTGAAAGCGGGTAGTGATTTCAGCCAGTAAGTCCTCATCCTCTTGCATCGCAAGCACTTGCTGTACTTCATCGCCCATCGCCTCTATCTCATATGAATAATGCTTTGTATCGATGGCTTGAACCCACCAATGTGATTGATCCTCCACTTCTTTATAAGATGTGCTTGCTACTACTGCAAAATCTGCATGTCTTGCTACTGCTGGGCCAACCCAGTCCAAATAGCTGTTAGCTCTTGCACGTAAATATTCTTGAAGCGGTGCATCCATTGGTAAACTTTGTGCGTCCTGCCAGTTGTCGCGTGTTTTCTCCCAGTTCTTCACTGAGCCTACTAAAATCAAACGCTCCTTCGCACGAGTCATCGCAACATATAAGACACGCATTTCTTCTGCACGCATCTCCAGTTCTTTTTTCTCCTTCAATGCTAAAAACGGTAACGATGTATAGGTGATACGATTTTCGGGATCAATGGCCTTAACAGCTAGTCCAAAATCTTGATCAAACAAATAGGGTTGATGAAAATCCATTTTATTAAACGGACGTCCCATTCCTGCCACAAAGACGACTGGATATTCTAAACCCTTGGAAGAGTGTATTGTCACCAGACGTACTACATCATCCTTTTCGCCAATTGATTTGGCCGTACCTAAATCATCGCCACGCATACGCATACGATCAATAAAGCGTAAAAAACGGAATAGCCCACGAAATGCCGTTTTTTCATACATTAATGCACGATCATGTAATACGCGTAGATTTGCTTGACGCTGTTTGCCATTCGGCATTGCCCCAACCATTTCATAATAATGTGTATCTAAATAAATTTTCCAAATTAAATCTGATAATGATCCACGACGTGCTAAATCACGCCAATTTTCAAAGGCTAGCATAAAGCGTTGCAACTTCTCAAATGTAGTGGTTTGCACACCATGTCCTTCACTACGAATAAATTGTCGTAAAGCATCATAAAAAGGTACCTTTTGATCGGCTAAACGAATTTTCGCCAGCTCATTTTCCGTTAAACCAACAAACGGTGCGCGCAGTACAGAGGCTAAGGGGATATCCTGATAGGGATTATCGACTACCTTCAGGACATTTAACATAATCATTACTTCGAGTGCGTCAAAATAGCCTTTAGATGATTCTGCATAGAGTGGAATCCCTGCCAGCTTAAATTCCTCTACTAAGTCTGTTGACCATGTCATCGAGCGCATTAAAATCACAATATCACTATACTTTAATGGTCGCTCTGTTTTTGTTTTCGTATCGTATACGGTTGTTCCATCTTCCATCATTTGACGTATACGATCGATAATAAATCGTGCCTCGTATTGTGATTTTTTTAATTCCTCTAGCTCCGTTGCCTCATTGCTTAGTTCTTCCAGTTCTTCTAGTGTTTCCTCTTCCTGTGGTGGATGCAATACGACCAGCTCAACAGGTATTTCTTTATCATCATAGGGCGCAGCAGGCTTAAGTGACGCATTGTCATCATACGAAATCTCACCGACACGCTCACTCATAATTTGTGCAAAAACATAGTTTGTAGCATTTAATACTTCTTTTCGACTTCGGAAGTTAGCGTTTAAATCAATTCGCATCCCCGTTACATCAGGCGACTCCAAATATTCACTATATTTTTTCATAAAAAGCTTTGGCTCAGCTAATCGGAAACGGTATATACTTTGTTTAACATCCCCAACCATAAAAAGGTTGCCGTCTTGTTCTTCACCCGTTTTGACAAGCTGTAAGATGGTTTCCTGTAGCATATTGGTATCTTGATATTCATCCACAAGTACTTCTTTAAAACGCTTTTTCATATCTAGTGCAACCGGTGATGGATGAAGTGCACCATCTATCTCTACCGTTAAAATTTGAAGTGCATAATGCTCTAAATCTGAAAAGTCAATGATTCCCCGTTCTAACTTGGCTAGTCGAAATTGTTCACTAAATGTAGTGGTCAATTCAACTAGCGTAGTAATGGTCGGTGCCATTAACCTTATTTCCTCAAGTAGCCGTGCAGGCGTACGAACAAAATATGTCTCCTTGATTTTATTCATCATTTTTTTGGCTGCTTCTCGTTTTTTCTTCGCGAGCTCCTGTAGCTCTACATTAACTAGTGCATCCTTCGATACCCGCTTTAAGGTAGACCATTTAACCGTTGCAAAATAATCAAATAGCTCCTGCCATGTCCCACTTTGACTAATGCGTATCCCTTCCTGAATCATAGCAAAATCTACCTCTGCCGTTTCTGCATAGGGTGCAGGTCCATCTGGCTGTAATGTAATTGTGCGCATTTCAGAAATTAGCATAAACGCCTCTTCCAGGCTATGACGTACGGTTAATTTGACGTATTGAGATAGCTCTAAATCATCGATTGTCACTTCCTCAGCTAATTCATAAGCTTTCGGCAGGCTCCAAAGCCATTTTTGAGGCTCAGCATGGACACGAGACGTATCATAAAGTTTACTAATCAGCGTTTCGATGGCTTGATCATCACGATCTGAGGTAAAGCTATCGACAAGACGATAGATGGCTTGTACGTGAGCCTCATCCTCCGCATCGTAGGCATCTTCTAAAACTTCTGCTAAAACATCATCTCGCAATAATGCTATTTCTGCTTCATTGGCAATACGGAAGCCTGGGTCTATATCAAGTAAGTACGCATATTGCTTCACAATTGCTAAACAGAATGAATGTAGCGTAGAAATTTGTGCTTTATTCACAAGACTTAGCTGCCGTCTTAAATGATTAGATGTTGGATTTTCTGCTATCGCCTTTTCTAATGCCTCAGACATACGATGGCGCATTTCAGCGGCTGAGGCATTTGTAAAGGTCACTACCAATAGTTCATCTACATTGATCGGGTTTTCAGTAGCAATGACTTTTTCAATCATACGATTGATCAGAACCGCTGTTTTCCCAGACCCTGCTGCAGCCGAAACAAGCGTATCTTGACCGCTAGCATAAATGGCCTTCCACTGATCGTCTGTCCATGTGACATCTACTGGCTTAACAGGAATTGTTTGTACCATGCTATTCTATCTCCTTCCGAATTTTATCGACAATATCATTCGGCTTTGCTTGCATTAATTGACGATAGCTTTGTTTACCATCTGATGGATCAAATTGGCAAACCGCAGCAAATTGACAATAATCACATGCCGTTTTAGCTTTTAATTTATAGGGGCTAATGGCCGTATCACCAGATAAGATACCATTCCCTGCCTCCTGATGTTTACGACGAACAAAATGCTGCAACTTTTTCATATCATTGACAGGAACTATACGCGATTGTGACTCAGACGGTGTCCCATCTTTTTTCATATAGACAGGAATGATTTTTGAATGTCCGCTACTTTCTTCCAATTGCTCGTCCATCGATAAAATCGCTTCAGCATTTTCAGATAGCAAACCTTTCATTTTATACTGCTTTAAACGATCCTCTTCTATTTCACTGTCCGTCAAATCTTTATCCAGCTTCAGCATCGGATTATGGACATGGACATACAGTACCCCTGCTGGCTCTGCTTCACCTGAGAGCCAGTAAGAACTATTTTCCATTGCCACATCTAAATATGTTAGGACCTGTAAGGATAATCCGTAATAAACCTCATTTAAATCAAGGTCACGAGCTGAGGATTTATAGTCGACAATCCGCAAATAAGAGCGGTCATCTATCGTTGCACTATCCACTCTATCAATACGTCCACGCATAAACATTTTCTTACCACCAGTCAAATCAATCTCTAATGGTGGTAGCTGTTCATGTTGTCCAGGACCAAACGACGCCTCAATTGCAATTGGTTTGAAGTGTGATACATTTGCATGCTGTGTCAGTGCTGTCATTGTACGCTCAACAATTCGAATTAGCTTACGCTGAATATAGCGATAGCGGGCACTGGATAATAGGATTTGATGGGAAAAAACTGGAACAATTTGTTCTACTGCTTGACGTGCTAATTGTTTAATTTGCTTTGTTGTTAAACGAATCCAAGATAATTGCTGACGATGTGTTTCCTCTGTAATCCACTTTAATGCCTCATGGAATAAGTCACCCATTGCAAACGTTTCTAGCCGATACTCAGCTCGTTCTTCAAGACGTAGGCCATACGTAGTGAAATGAGAAAAAGGACATCTGAAGTATTTCTCAATTCGCGACACACTGGATGTTAGCTTCTGACCATATAATTCCTGTGTAATATAGGTTTCAAGTGGCTCAGCCTCATTTTTATGGGTAATTGGATAAAGTACGCGGTCGAAAATGAGTGCCCAATACGGATCTTGTTTATAAAATCTTTGTAAAGCTAGCCATTCTGGAGCTAGTTCACGGCTATGTTCAGCTTGACGTAGCTGTACCATTAGATGTGCCAATGCAGTCCTTGGATGGCGTAAATATGATAAAACATCCCCATCTAGTAATTCAATCGGATCGACTACCACTCGTTCTATCGAAACACCACTTAATAAGCCAGCCTTTTTGTCATTTCCTATTATTTTCTTAATATAAAGTGAGGCTAGAAGTGCCTTGCCTTCCTCATCCGCCGTAGGATAGGTCATATACAATTTGTTAGATGGCGTTGTAATAGCGCGATAGAACAAGAAATTTTCCTGTAATAAACGATTAGTAGAGGTAGGAGCAAGCTCATAGCCAATTTGACTAAACCATTCACGTTCGATATCTGACAACAAGCCCTCATACTCCATCCGAGTTGGATAAACACCATCATTCATTCCTATTACAAAAGCGACTTTGATATTGGATAAACGAGCTAAATCAACAGTAGCCACCATTACTTCATCAAGGGTTGGCGGAATTCTTGAAAATTCTAATGTATCAAAGCCTTCATCAAGAATTTTGGCTGCTTGCTCTACAGACATCTCCTGCTCTCCAAACATATAAACGAATTGGTCAAGAACAGCAATCCATTCATTCCAAGCTTGTTCATGTTCACTTGCAGCTAATGCGTCACCTCGCTCTAGCTCACGATCTTTCATGGCTTGCAGTTTATCATATACCTGTAATGACTCTATAAATTCAAATAAAGCAGTCGCAATATCTCTGCCATTTTTGGCGCTATCAAGCTTGTCTTGTAAAAGTTTTAGAGGTTGGCGAATTTCATCTCGAATGGCCTCGATTTCTGCCTGCATTGCACGCTCCTCATCTGTTTGTACACGCGAATGGAATTCTAGACCTCGATATTTTTTATAAAACCAACGTGCCTCCTCAAACCATCGTTCACCATAGATGCCTTGTGCCAAGCAATAATTTTCTAATCGATCTGCTCGCTCACGCCAAATTGTTAGCTCCGCTTGTAATGGGAAAAACAAATCGGTTTTGACACTACGAAAAACTGGCTCATATTTCCAATTCGAGGTCATAACCTCCAAGGCTGAACGACTTAGCTCTATTAATGGATGATGTAGCATTGTCTTTTTTGTATTTGTAAAAATAGGAATTTCATATTGTTGGAAAATACTTGTAATAAGTGGATCGTAGAGATCTGCTTGTCTATACAAAAGTACGATATCCTGATAGCGAAAACCGTCTTCTCTTGTCAGTTTTGTTATTTCCCGGGCAATCGCATGTATCTCTGCTCGACGATTTGATGCTTCAAGCACGGTTACATCTCCTGAAGTTTTTATCGTTTGGGGCTCCAAAACAGCAAACTTTGCCTCCACATGCTGTAAATCTTTAGAATGAAATCTTTGAGTCTTATAAAAATGTAATGGTAATTCAACATCAATGCCCTCTTCTTTTGCTATATCATGAAGACGTTGATTCGTTAACGCTGCTTCATGGAATAAAGCTTGTTCATCAAAGGCTTCATCCATATGATCAAATGGAAGGACGACAGTTACTTGCTTCGTTACCTTTAACAATTCACGAACCAGTTCTAACTCTCGCACAGTGAAAGCGGTGAAACCATCAATATAGATGGTCGCTTGCTTCATCGTTTCTGCATACTTCAGTTGCTCCGTTAAAATCGGATAATAGCCCTCGCTGTCAACATAGGTCGTACCAAGTCGTTCCTCCAATGCCTGCAAAACGACATGTAAATCATTCGCTTTCGCCTGCAATGTATTAGGTGCATCTATTGCCTTTAACGATTCCGTTACCTCTGCCAAGACTGAGCTATTGACGCTATAGCGACTAAATTCTCTTAAAAGGGTTTCAATTTCCTCCGTAAAGCCACGTTTTCCTGCTGCTTGTCGAAATAAGGAAAACTCGCTTTTTTGTTCCTCCAAAAGTTTACGTATAAGCATTCGATAGCCATAGCCATTCACTTCTTTACGAGCAATACCTCCTGTTTCCTGTAAAACCAACCATGCTAAACGTTTAAACGTCATCACCTGTGCTCGAATCAAGCCTTGTAAACCATGCTTATTTGTCAGCTCATATTCCGTAGAATAAGACATTTGGTCAGGCACTATAATGAAAATTGGATGTCCCAATGGATCTGTCTTTAATTGCTCAACAATTTCCTGATGAATAAATGCGGATTTTCCTGTTCCCGAACGTCCTGAAACAATACGCAATGTCATTTACTTTCCCCCTCCTCATTAACTTGCTGTTGCGGGTGTCTCTCTTTTAATGAAATAAAAATTTGTACTTTTATTTGAGCGATTCTTTCACTGAATTGATTACTTCTCATCTATTTTGGAGCGGCTTCTCCAGACTATTGATCGCTTCTCATCTATGGTGGAGCAGTTTTCCCAGCCTACTAAAAACAACATAAATCATCTATCTTAAATTCTATCGAAAAAAACTAGTAAATACTATCTATCAACCTTCACCTACCTATAAAAAGGATAATTTATTACACAAAAAAGCAGCCTCTTCACATAATGAAAGAGGCTACAAATTTTTACTAACTGGCATGGTGATCCTGCTTTTTCGTCAAATTTCGCGCTTGCTTTAAATCTCTTTCTACACGGGCATTCAAACGCTTCTCTATCAACTTCCCAACCCACCATAAAATAACAATGGCCACAGCTGCAATTATCAATCTCACTGGGCTTGTCAAAAGCGATTTTAAATCATAGCCCAATACACTCATACCTAAAATCATGACAAACTTTCCTGCAAGCAAAACGATTAAGTAAAATTTTTTATGGATATGTGACAATCCCGCTACAATATTGACAATCACAGATGGTGTAAAAGGGAAGCAGAGGAGGACAAAAAGAGGGCTGATGCCATTCATATCCACCCATTTAATAAGCTTCTGTACTTTTTTACTACCTGTTAAAAATTTTAATCTTGGATGTTTGCCAAAATGACGCACAAGTAAGAAAACTGCATAGGAGCCAGCTACAGAGCCTAGCCAAGATAATAGAAATCCTAGCCATAAGCCGAATGCACTGGCATTCGCCACAACGAATACGACTAATGGTAGGAATGGTAAAAACGCCTCTAAAAACGGGAGCAGTAAACCAATGATTGGGCCGAACGTTCGATACTGCGCCGCAACCTGTTCAATATTTTCTACAGTAAACCATTCATTCAATATCGACACCTCTATTTATACTGTAAAATTAAATGAAAAATTGTTAACCCTTCTGAAGTATTGCGATATTCATGGGGTTGATGCCCTGAGAATACTAGTGTATCCCCTTCATCTAGTAATTCATGCATGTCTCCAGCAGAAATAACTGCTTGTCCTTTAATAACCATTACAGTTTCCTCTACCCCTTCTGTATGGGCTTCACTCCTACTAACTGCCCCTGGCTCCATTTCAACCTTATAAAACTCCCAGCCTCGCTCTGGATTATACGGAATTATAGAGTAAACACGATAGCGTCCCTCATCCTCATCGACATGTGGTACATCTTTACTGCTATAACGCATGTAATGGGCAGTTGGCGGCTGTAATAATGAAGAGAATGACATACGCATACCCGCTGCAATTTTCCAAATTGTTGAAACAGTCGGATTGGCCTCCCCTTTTTCGATTTGTGCAAGCTGTGCTTTACTGACACCTGTCGCTTTGGCCACATCATCGAGACTTAAATGACGTTGCTGTCTAATTTTCTTTAATTGAAATGCTAAATTTCGACTCATTTGTTCCATCTTTACTCACCAATTTCTATTGTTTATTTTATCAGACATATGTATACTTTAATAAACATCAAGAACTATCAAACAATTCCATCAATAGTATACATGGAAATTATCAAGAAAGGATGACCTATTTATGACAAGTACAACAGAGCTTCAACATGATGACACAACAAGCTCTTCCAATGACAGTTTTTTACAAGGCGTGAAAGATTGCGTGCCTACATTACTCGGTTATATTAGTATAGGACTTGCATTTGGGGTTGTAGGTTCCGCTTCAGGGTTATCTGTCCTTGAAATCGCGCTATTAACGATACTGATTTACGCAGGTTCTGCACAATTTATTTTTTGTGCACTACTTTTAACAAGTAGCCCTGCCTCTGCTATCATTGTAACCATTTTCGTAGTGAATCTACGCCATTTATTAATGAGTTTAACATTAGCACCTCACTTTACGCGCTACTCCATGCTTAGAAATGTTGGCTTTGGTACATTATTAACGGATGAAACCTTTGGTGTAGCCGTAACAAAGCAAATGCAAACAGGTAAATTATATGGTAAATGGATGGATGGGTTAAATATAACAGCCTATATCTTTTGGATTCTTTCCTGTGTTACGGGTGCCTTTTTAGGACAGTGGGTAGCAAATCCTGAAAAATGGGGTTTAGATTTTGCCTTGGTTGCCATGTTTGTTGCACTTTTAGTTTTGCAATTGAGCAGTGTTGGTAAAAGTAGAATCATGCATTATATCAAGTTAATTGGCTATATGGCGGTTATTATGTACGGTCTTTCTTATGTAGTCCCTTCACATGTGGCTGTACTACTGGCAACTGTGATTGTCGCAACAATTGGGGTGGTGACAGATAAATGACAACAACTTCTTATATGGTCTGGCTTATTATCGGCTGCGCACTTGTAACATGGCTACCGCGTGTCATTCCATTTATTTTTGTGCGTAGTGTAACACTACCTGATGTTGTGCTAAAATGGCTTAGTTTTATTCCTGTTTGTATATTAAGTGCTCTTGTCATTGAAAATTTAATAGATACTGAAAGCGGCAAAGTAGTGACACTTGATTGGCCAGTCTTTATTACATTTGTTCCTACGCTTATTATTGCCCTTGTCACAAAAAGCTTATCGATAACAGTAGTTGCAGGAGTAATCATTATGGCAGCCGTGCGATTTTTCATGTAAAAAGGTCAGTCCTATTGCCTGGACTGACCTTTCCTTATTTATTCATTTTACTTGCTAGCCAAAAGCCTACTGTTAATGAAAATGCATCGATAACGAAAATAATAGGTGGGGATGTATAGCCTGCATATACAGAGGCAGCAATAAGTGCAATGGCTAATAATAATGCAACATAGCGGTTATAGGTAATTCTAGTGAATAGTAATACCAATAAAGCTGGTATGAATAATGCTAGCATCATTTTCCCAAAAACGTCCATTATACTTCCCTCGGCTCAGCTAATAATAAGCCAATACGGTAATGATCATTGCTATAAATCACATGTTGCGTTAAACGTAATTCATTGTTTCTGTCTAAAACCTCTAGACGACAATGAGCTGCATTTAATTGCAGTGCTTCGTATAACTCATTTTCTGTAAAAATTGACACACCATTTACTTTGCGGATACATTCTCCTGCAAGTAAGCCCATCTTCTCAGCAGGTGAATCAGGAAGAACGGCTGCAATAATAGCACCCTTCGTACTTGGCGCAACTGCATAATGATCTGTTTTTTCCTGTTGTGCAAAGTAGATAGCAATTATAATGCGGATAATTACACCAACAGCAAGTGTAATGAAGCCAATCACTGGCTCAAAATATGCAGCCAATCCTCCTATTAAAATAAGCTGTCCAAGTAAAAAGACAGGTCGGCCAATTTTTGGATACATGTAAGCTGGTAATTCCTTTCTTGTCAGTTTAGTAAAGCCAATGACAAGTGGAAATAACACAAGTGCAAAGCTATTATGACCTATCGTAAACTGTGGCCAATATGGGAATATAGCCGAAATCGCATCACCAGGAATAACAAAGAAAATAGGTAATACCCATACATTTTTTGACCGATAGACAATTGCCTGCATACCCCGCTTCGTTTTCTCAATACAAGGTGTTGTAACCTTCATCGCCATACGTCGAATTAATAGCCCTTCTGCAATAACACAAAGGCCCGCAAGAATGGTAATTGTCACAATTGCGCCACTCTCTAAATGGACAGCCTCTACCGAAATTTTCCACCAGGAAAATGACCAATTGTAATAGGACATACCCCATATGGCAAGTGTGGCAATCCCCATTGTCAAAATAGGCGACATTGCATTCATGACAAACAAGATAAGTGCTACTATAGAAACTGCCGTTAAAATGATTAAAAATTCCTTTGGGACAGTTAGACCTGCTCCAATACTAATGATAGAAATAATTAGTGCATAGAGCCACCCATCTTTCCATTGTCCGATTAGCTCCGTCCAGCCCCAAATAATACGTCTATTAAAATATTTACGCTCCTGTTTTACTCGACGATAACCTAAAATAATAGCAAATATTATGACTATATATAGTAATGGGTTGAGTAAAAAGCGGCCAATCGCTGTTACAATTTCTATTAATATCTCACTAACCATACGAACACCCGCCATTTCTATCTTGAATACTATGAATTTATTGTATCAAAGGACTACACGCTTGCGTAGTACAAACTCATAGAAAGCTTTGTATTATAGTATTTTTGTTCTGTCAGCAAGTTTTATTGGTCAATCGTATGCAGTAAAAAACTAGTGGCCATTTGGAATTGTTGATCATTTTGACGATCGGCTTTAAAATCCTTTAACGTTTCGTTTAAACTATTAAAGAAAGTCGTGTCCATATAAAATTCGTCCTCTGCTAGCTTTAATTTTTTCTGTTTACGATAAAGATTAACGGCTTCTGCGGTTGTTTCATCCAGATAGCCATCTAAACGATCGATTTGATAGCCTAGTTTCTGCAAGGCGTTTTGTGAATAGGAAATCTCTTCACTCATATCGCCCACTTTAAACTTACCTGTTAGTGGATGAAGTTGAAAAGCAAATAATTCATTTTGCTCGATCATTAAACTGGCTTCAATGCCCTGCCCATGAATCCATTCACGTTTTGGTGTTAGCCATTTGTTGGTTGATAATTTAAGCTCCCCGCCATTGGAAAGCTCCCAAGATTCTTGTACAGTCCCTTTTCCAAAGCTCTTAACTCCAACAAGTGAAGCGCGTCCCCAGCCTTTTAAAGCACCGCTCAATACTTCACTAGCAGATGCACTCCCTTGATTTTGCAAAACAACAATTGGAATTTTATTCATCGTTTCTATATATTTTTCATCAAAGCCTTTTGTTTGCGTTTTTAATGGTTCCATAGCACCTTCCGCATTTTGCATATATGCAAATACTTTGCCATTGTCCAATACTGTGCTCAGTAGCGCTGCGACGCTATGTAAATAACCACCTGGATTATCCCGTACATCGATGACAATTCCTTCCACATCTTTACGAAGTAATTTACTCGTTTCTGCCACCCATTCATTGGCGGTTTTTTCACCGAATAATGAGATCACTACATAGCCAATGGCTGTATCTTCTACCTTCACTACCTCACTAGTTACCGTTTTATTAGATATTGCTGCGCGCTCCATCGTCATCTTAATATGCTTATCTTCACTTGGACGATAGACAACAATGGTTACTTTCGTTCCCTTTTCACCTTGAATTAAATGCATTAATTCACTCATTGTTTTCCCATCTATCCGTACCCCATCAACTTGTACAATTTCATCGAGTGAACGCATGCCCGCTTTCTCTGCTGGTGACGAACGAACAGGTGACACAACGATAAACTTCCCTTTATTTTCTGTTAGTTCAATACCGATGCCTACCCGTTCCTCCGCTAGCATTTGCCGATGTTGCTCAGCCTCTTCCTTGGAGTAATACGTGCTATAAGGATCTTTAATGGCATCAGCCATCCCACGAAGAGCCCCCTCCACCAATGCATCCTTTTTTGTACTGTATACTGATTTTTCTTCAATGATTGTCATAGCCTCACCAATAGTATCAACCTCCGTAACAGGCTCCTTTTTATCGCCAATATTAAACCAATCAAAGTAAATACCACTGCCCACCACCAAACTACTAAGTAGGACTCCGACACCGGCTGTTAATTTGCGCAAATCTTCCCTCCTCCGTCTCTTTTACTGTATGACTCTATTTTTTCAAACATACAAAATTACCTTTCAAATTTGTTAAGAGAGAATATTTCACTTTACACATGCACGTTGGTTGTTGATTCGCATGGATATACCTTGTTCATGAAAAATAAAAAAAATCTGCTCGTTTCCACTATAGAAAACGAACAGATTTTTTATCAATCAATCTAGTGCATCTACATAATCATTTAACATATCCACGTCCATTGGACCTCTGATGGCGCGTTGAATGAGACCCTTGGAATCAATAAAATAAGTGGTTGGAATCGTGATGACTTGATAATTCAAGCCAGCTTCATTGTCTGGGTCCAATAAAATAGGGAACGTTAGCTCGAAGCTATCTCTAAATGTCATCACTGTGTCCACTTTGGCATCAGCAGTCACATCACGTTCAGCTTCTGTTAAATTGACCGCTATAATTTCAACGTTTTTCTCTTTTGCATACTCATCATAGAAGCTTTGCATATGCGGCATTTCCGCCTTACAAGGTGGGCACCATGTCGCCCAGAAATTTAAAACGACTTTTTTTCCACGAAGATCACTTAACGTGATATCTTCCCCATCTAAGCTTGTTAAGGTGAAATCAGGCGGTATATCGCCTTTGCTTAAGCCGGTTTCTAGCTCCTCCATATCCTTACCTAGAGCCGATTTATCTATGGCACGTTCTTCGTCAATTTGTTGTTTTACATATGTACCAATCATCGCAACCACTAATAGCACAACGACCAGCAGTCCAATATTTTTTTTCATTTCTTACCTCCCACATTGATTCGTTCATGCTGTATAGTTAAGCCCAAACAAAGTAGTATGACACTGACACCTACAGCTGTTTGCCCTATACCAAGCGGCTGTAAGATAGCCACGATCAAATAGCTAATTGTATAGAGTATGAGAGCTTGTTTCACCGCTACTAATCTCCATAATATGACGAGCGTGACTACACTTAGCACAGCTAATGTTATAACTTCACTCGATGTGTTGTTGTCATTAAGTAGCACAGCAAGCATTTGATAAATGGATTGTGTTAGAATAATAGCCCAGCTACCAGCTATCATCTCTTGTTCCTCAAGCTGTATACTCTGTCGCTTTCTCAATATTTGCAAAGATGCTACGATGACACCGAGAAG
Organism: Lysinibacillus sp. OL1; assembly: GCF_004332175.1. NCBI lineage: Bacteria > Bacillati > Bacillota > Bacilli > Caryophanales > Bacillaceae > Lysinibacillus > Lysinibacillus sp. OL1. The sequence continues at coordinate 96,582 of NZ_SJDS01000013.1, forward strand.
AACACCCATTGTTCCGCCATTAAAATAAAGCAATGTAATTGGATTGTTTACTACTGTTTTGAAATCTGTCACAAGCAAACTTAACTTCCAAACAATAATAAAGGTGAAAATGGCATCACTATATAGCTCAGACCACTTTTTAGAAAATTGTAAGCGCAAGATAAGCCACACAATGAAAAAAGTAATTAGTAAAGCGACTGCAGTAGCTGGTAAAGTTAATGTTCGGATTGAGTACCACTCTGTATTTATCAATTCAACGAATCCTCCTCCGAAAGCATAGCATAGAACCTTTTTAAAAAAAGACTATTTCACACTGTTTTAAGAAAATCTTCAGAAATAACAATAATAAAAATACCCCACTAAGTATATATTCATCATAACATTATTTAGAATCTTATAATAGCGATGAAACTTTCAATCGAATATTTCGCAAAATGAGAAAAGGGAGGAGTTATACTTTCAAAGCGACTTAATTACTTGGGGAGTAAAAAGAACCTTATTAAATAACAAATAAGCTGATGTTGCCTATTAATTGGCTATTACATATTCAAAAAGGGCAAAAAGGGTTTATTGCTTATTAATGGGTAGACCTATAAGTGTGAATGGTGAAACATTCGATGAAATATTAAAAGCTATACACTAGAAAATGCTAGTGTATAGCTTTTATGCTTACAACGGAATATATTTCAGTGGATTTACACTGCCGACTGCTTGTCCTTTCCAAGGACCGATATGCACTTCAAAGTGTAAGTGTGGGCCAGTAGAGCGACCTGTACTACCCATGGCTGCAATTTGCTGACCTTGTGTTACTTCTTGTCCTACACTAACATTAAATGCACTTAAATGTGCATAAACAGTTGTGTAAATTTGTCCGTCGATAGAGTGCGTCAGAATGACAACATTACCATACGAACTAAGTGGTGCTGCGTAAGAAACTACGCCATCTGCTGCTGCCCATATTGGTGTTCCTGTTGCATTTGCAAGGTCGACACCATAATGGAATTCAGGACCTGCTCCAAGATTTCGCCAACCATATGGTGATGTTAAGCGACCATTTGTTGGTTTAATCCAAGTTCCGTTTGATTGAGGCGCATGGACTGTACCACCAGATGATCCGCCACCATTGTTAGCAGCAGCTGCTGCCGCGGCCGCTGCAGCTGCTTTACGTTTCGCCTCTTGCTGACGCGCAATTTCAGCCAAACGATTTTGTTCAGCAATAATTTGATCTTGCAATTCCTGACTTACTTCCAAAGCCTCTGAGTATTCTTTTTCAAGTAATACCTTTTCTGATTTCAGCTTTTCTTGCTCTTTTTCTAATTGGTCGACTAGTTTATTTTTCTCAGTTTTTTGACTATCTAATGATGCTTTTAATCGTTCAAGCTCAGCTTTTTTACCCTCTAAGTTTTTACGTTTCTCTTCTACAATTTGCTTTTGCTCTTCTAATTTTTGTTTATCATCTTTTTGATCTTGAATAATTTGACGATCCGCTTCCAATAATGCATTAACTGCAGAGAAACGATCAATAAAGTCTACAAAACTATTAGAGCCTAGCAATACATCTAAATAACTAACAGAGCCCCCAGCTTGAATGGCACGTGCACGTTCTTGTAACAATAAATCGCGCTCTTCAATTTTATGCAAAAGCTCTTCAATAGAAGCTTCTAACTTTTTAATTTCCTCATTTGTTGCCCGAATATCTGCTTGTACTTTTTTAATATTACTATTAGTTTTGTCGATTTCAGCGTTCAATGCCTGAATTTGATCTAAGATTTGTTGTTGCTTTTCTTGATTAGCTGTAATTGCATTTGATTTATTGCTGATAGATGAATTTAACTGATTCTTCTTTGTCTCAACTTGTTTCTTTTCTTCTTTTAAATCCGATAGACTTGTTGCATATGCTGATGGAGTTTGGATAAAAAGAATTAGAGCAGATGCTACTGCAAGTGTTTTTAATGTGTTTTTCGCCTTACTTTTCACCGATTGAACTCCCCTTCGACTATTCTTTTCTTTTTCACAAATATCCGTTGTCCCTAAATTTTTAAAAACTTACGTACTGACATGAAACTTCCCCAAATACCGATCAGTACACCAATGAGTAACAGAAGACCGCTTACCTGATACACAAGTGGAGAAAAATCTAGTAATTGAACAAGCTCTCCTTGTAAACGTGGTGCAATAATTTTATATATATTGTGGTAAAGGGTTGTGACAACTGCAATCGGAATAATTGAACCTAAAATTCCAAGCCACATACCTTCTAATAAGAATGGGATACGCACGAATGAATTTGTAGCCCCTACAAGTTTCATAATTTCTATTTCATCACGACGAGCTATAATCGTTATACGAATTGTATTCGAAATTAAGAAAATTGCTGTAAATAATAACCCTAAAATAAGTACGATTCCTACATTACGACTAATATTTAAGAAGTTAAATAGTTTTTCAACTTTTCCTTCGCCATACATTACATCATATGTATACTCATATTTATCAATGGTTTTCGCAACTTTTGCTGTTTGCTGTGGATCAGCGGCTTTTACATAAATAACGTTACGTAAAGGGTTACTCTGTTCAAATAGTTTAAAATCATCACCGAAGTCTTTTACTAGCTTGGTTAACTCATCTTCCTTAGTGGAATACGTCATCTCGGAGACACCAGGCAATTTTTTGACTTTTTCGATGAGTGCTTTTTCCGCAGCTTCATCTGCTGTTTCATCAATTAACACTTTAATTTCGACATCGTTTTCTAAATCCGTTGCTACTTTATTTAAATTCATCATAATAAGCGCAAAAACACCTACTAGAATGAGCGTAACGGTAACGGCACTGACAGAGGCAATGGTCATCCAGCTATTTCGACCAAGTGATTTGATACTTTCCCGGAAGTGGCGCTTTACTGTACTAAATTTCATAGCCGTATTCACCTCCGTGTTCATCACGGACAATTAAGCCGCCTTCAATTGCAATAACACGACGACGAATCGTATTTACAATTTCACGGTTGTGGGTTGCCATTACAATCGTTGTCCCACGTGCATTAATTTCCTCAAATAAATTCATAATTTCCCATGATGTTTCAGGGTCAAGGTTCCCTGTAGGTTCATCTGCAATCACAACTTTTGGAACATTGACGATTGAACGAGCAATCGATACACGTTGCTGCTCTCCACCTGAAAGTTCATTTGGAAACATTCTCGCTTTATGCTTCAATCCAACTAGTTCTAGAACTTCCATAACCCGACGTCGGATTTCATCAGGCTTTTCCTCTATTACTTCAAGCGCAAACGCTACATTCTCATAAACATTTAAACGAGGTAGCAATTTGAAATCTTGGAAAACTACACCAAGTTGACGGCGCAAAAAAGGGACCTTCTTATTCTTTAAAGTTGCTAAATCAATACCATTTACAATTATTTGTCCTGATGTTGCTTTTTCTTCACGGTACATCAATTTAATAAATGTGGATTTCCCTGCCCCACTTGGGCCAACTACATACACAAATTCGCCTTGCTTTATATTAACGGAAATACCATTTGTCGCAACAACACCGTTTGGGTATTTCTTTGTCACATTTTTCATTTCTATCATGATTAAACCACCTAAAACTCTCATCTATGTAAGAGGTATTTCTTTTACTATTATAGCACTCTATTTCTGTTTTTTTATTACAGTTTCATTTCAATCCGTGGCAGTTCCTTCTATTTCATTCTTTCCTTGCCATTATCCTTAAGAATATGACAAAAATAAAACAAGATTCGCCTCTATATGCTAGGCCGAATCCTGTTTGAAAAGAAAAAGCATTCAAGCTTTAACTTGAATGCTCCTACTGTTAAATTTGTTGTTCATCTGTTGTTGTGTAGCGCACTAAAACAGCACCAGTTTTCGATTCACCTTCGATAAATAGGCGATTCGCATTTTCAACTTCTTTGTCGAAACGGACTACTTTGGATAAGAATTGATCTTGCGACTCTATTTTAGAAACATCCTGGATCCCCACATCCACTTTACCGAAATTCGTTACGACTTTACCGCTCAATGAAATTGTTCGTGGGACATACAATTCTACTGCCCCAGCAACTGTTTGCGCTTTAATTTTTGAAGAATTTGTCGAGCATGTTGTGACGACTACATGTCCATTGACAGACTTAGCTTCAACTTCATCCAATGCACCATCCAAATAAACACGTCCATTCAATGTTTCAGCCTCTAAATCCTTACCTCGAACATTCGTTAATTCAATGGAACCATTAGAAGAATCCACTTCAGCTTTTCCAAAATTAAACTTCGTTCCTTTAATGGCACCGTTTAACGTTTTCACTTTTAATTCTTCAAATTCTGTATCCTGTAATGAAACACTACCATTCATTAGACGAACAGATAATTTTTCAAGTTTATCCTTTGGTACTAGCACCTTCACATTCACTTGAACAAGCTTTAATTGGCTCAAAATACGAAGTGATTGCTCTTCCTCTTTCACAACAAATTGCTCTAAGAAGTGATTACGAGTTTCTTCTTCACTTTCGTTCATCAAAGGTGCCTTTACCTTGCAAATCACCTGAATCGTTTCTCCTTCACTGGATTCCAATGAGAAGTTACCATTAGGTAGTTCAGCGATAATATTGTCCACTTTGGCAGCAGCCACTTCTTCTGTATGGGTAAATTCAATTTTATCTCCAAATGGAGAAGCTACATCAAATTCCTTTACCTTTTTAACAGCCGTATTCATCATATCCATAAAAAGAGAACCGATTTGTGTTAAATCCTTACGAAAATCTTGCATTTCATCTTGGAAGTATTTCATAAAATCATCTTTTTTCTTGTCACCATCTTTTGATTTTTCTTCAAATAATGGCTCTTTTTCACTTGAAAAGGATTGCGTCTCTTTCGACACATCATTCATAACATGTTGAGTAGACTTGCCAGGTTGCTCTAATGCTTCTAATAATGTAATCGCCTCTTGTGCCGAAATTGTTCCTTTTTCTACAAGTTCTAAAATTCGTTGACGTTCATTTTGCATAAATAAATAGCCTCCCTCAGTTCGTTATACTATTTATACGATTCATCATGTGAAAAGTTTCACTGCAAAATTGAATAAATGGGGTCTTTTCATTCCAACATCGTCAGGCTTTTACCTCTGAAGATTTTATTGCTCGTTTTTTAGATTAGTTGGATCACTTCTGACCTTTATTTGAGCGGGTTCTTCCCATTTCGGATTATTTTCAATCTGGATTGAGCGACTTTCACCAATTTCCGATCACCTTTCAATCCAGATTAATCATTTCAGTTCGAATGTAAAATCCTTAAGATTTAGAAGCTTCTGCTAGCAATGCATCCATTCTCATACGATCACGTTCCAGAATTGGTTTTAAGTATTTGCCTGTATAGGAGCCAGCTACTTCTACTACCTCTTCAGGTGTACCAGTTGCAACAATCGTACCACCTTTGTCTCCACCTTCTGGACCTAAGTCAATGATATAATCAGCTGTTTTAATCACATCTAAGTTATGCTCAATAACTAATACCGAATCACCGTTTTCAACAAGTCGCTGCAACACGACAAGTAAACGAGCAATATCATCGGCATGTAATCCTGTTGTTGGTTCATCTAAAATATAAAAGGATTTCCCTGTTGAGCGTCGGTGTAATTCAGAGGCTAGTTTTACACGCTGTGCCTCACCACCCGATAAGGTTGTGGCTGGTTGCCCTAATTTCATATAGCCCAACCCAACATCAACAATCGTTTGTAGCTTACGCTGGATTTTTGGAATATTTTCAAAAAACACTACTGCATTCTCAATCGTCATATCGAGAATATCTGCAATACTCTTATCTTTATACTTCACTTCAAGTGTTTCACGGTTATAACGTTTGCCGTGACATACTTCACATGGTACATAAACATCAGGAAGGAAATGCATCTCAATTTTAATAATGCCGTCACCACGACATGCTTCACAGCGACCGCCCTTGACATTAAAGCTAAAGCGTCCTTTTTTATAGCCTCGTACCTTTGCTTCATTTGTTGCTGCAAAAACATCGCGAATATCGTCAAAAACACCTGTATAAGTTGCTGGATTTGAACGAGGTGTACGCCCAATTGGCGATTGGTCAATATCGATTACTTTTTCAAGCTCATCGATACCTGTCACTTCTTTATGCTCGCCAGGCTTAACCTTTGAACGATTGAGCTTCTGTGCCAAAGATTTATATAAAATTTCATTTATCAGTGTAGATTTCCCTGAACCAGACACGCCTGTCACTGCTACAAATAAGCCTAGTGGAACGTCTACTTTAACATTGCGTAAGTTATTTTCCTTGGCACCTTTAATAGACAGCTTTCGACCATTTGGTTGGCGTCTTTCTATTGGTAAAGGAATAAACTTTCTACCGCTTAAATATTGTCCAGTTAAGGATTTTGCATTATTCATAACTTCCTGCGGTGTTCCTGCTGCCACAATTTGACCGCCATGGACGCCTGCTCCAGGTCCTACATCGATGAGATAATCTGCTGCAAGCATCGTATCTTCATCATGCTCTACCACAATCAGCGTATTCCCAATGTCACGCATATTTTGTAACGTGCTAATCAGCCGATCATTATCTCGCTGATGCAAACCAATCGAAGGCTCATCTAAAATATAGAGGACTCCTGTTAATCGTGAACCAATTTGCGTAGCAAGGCGAATACGTTGTGCCTCTCCACCAGATAATGTACCTGCTGCACGACTCAATGTTAAATAGTCTAAACCAACATTCACAAGGAAGCCCAATCGTTCTTCGATTTCTCGTAAAACTAATCGAGCAATTTGCATATCCTTTTCAGTGAGGTCAAGCTCTTTGAAGAATGTGTCTGCTTCCTGAATCGAATATTGTGTAACCTCACCGATATGTTTATCTGCTACTTTCACTGCTAGCGTTTCAGGCTTTAAACGATACCCTTTACATGAAGGACAAGCCTGCTGTGCCATATATTTTTCCATCTGCTCACGAACATAATCGGATGTCGTCTCTTTAAAACGACGCTCAACATTGCGCACTACACCTTCAAATTCAATCATTTGATCTCGCACATTGCCAAACTCATTTTCATAATGGAAGTGTATCTTGTCTTTTCCAGAGCCATATAAAACCTTATCCATCTTTTCCTTTGGCAAATCCTTCACAGGCACGTCCATTGGAATATCGTAATGATCACATACAGCTTTTAGTAATTGTGGGTAGTACTGCGAACTAGTTGGCTCCCATGGTGCAATGGCATGCTCTAACAAGGAACGATCCCAATCAGGCACTACTAAATCTAAATCCACCTCTTGTGTTGAACCTAAGCCATCACAACTTGGACAAGCACCAAACGGACTATTAAATGAAAACATACGAGGCTCTAACTCACCAATAGAAAAACCACATAATGGGCAGGCATGATGCTCACTAAATAGTAACTCTTCATGTTCCATCACATCGACAAGCACACGTCCATCTGCTAGACGTAAAGCCGTTTCTAAAGAATCACTCAGACGAGCAGCAATCCCTTCCTTCATAACAACACGGTCCACTACTACTTCGATGGAATGCTTTTTATTTTTATCAAGTTCGATAGCATCATCTAAATCACGCAATTCTCCATCAATTCGTACACGAACAAACCCCTGCTTTTTTAAATCTTCTAGCAGTTTAACATGGGTACCCTTACGTCCAGAAACCATTGGTGCAAGGAGCTGCATCTTAGTTCTCTCAGGATAGGTTAATAAACGATCCACCATTTGCTCAATTGTTTGGGAAGTGATTTCTATACCATGATTTGGACAGATAGGTTTACCAATGCGGGCATAAAGTAAACGTAGGTAATCATAGATTTCCGTTACCGTACCGACAGTAGATCGTGGGTTACGACTTGTCGTTTTTTGATCAATGGAAATAGCAGGCGATAAACCTTCTATCGCATCGACATCTGGCTTATCCATTTGTCCAAGAAATTGACGGGCATAGGCGGAAAGGGACTCAACGTAACGACGCTGGCCCTCCGCATAAATTGTGTCAAATGCTAAAGAAGACTTTCCGGAGCCCGATAATCCTGTTAAAACGACTAATTGGTCACGCGGAATTGTGACATTAATATTTTTTAAATTATGAGCACGTGCACCTTGCACGACGATTTCAGTATTTTTCACAAGTCATTCACCCTTCTACCTTCAATTCAAATATTGTATCTCGTAACTCAGCCGCACGTTCAAAGTCAAGCGCTTTTGCTGCTTCCTTCATTTCGACTTCTAGAGAAGCCAAGAGCTGTTCTCTTTCCGCCTTTGTCAGCTTTTTGCCTTTCGTGGCCTTTGTTACATAGGATTCCTCTTCTTCTGCTACTTGTGTTGCGCGAATCACATCTGGGATTTTCTTAATGATCGTTTGAGGTGTTATGCCATGCTCCTCGTTATAAGCCATTTGTAACGCACGACGACGTTTCGTTTCATCAATTGCCTTTTTCATCGAGTCTGTTACATGGTCTGCATACATAATGACATGACCATTCGCGTTACGAGCAGCACGACCAATGGTTTGAATCAATGAACGCTCTGAACGTAAAAATCCTTCTTTATCAGCATCTAAAATGGCCACAAGGGACACTTCAGGAATATCAAGACCTTCACGCAATAAATTAATACCAATTAGCACATCATACGTTCCTTTGCGTAGCTCACGGATAATTTCAATACGCTCTAGTGTCTTAATTTCTGAATGTAGGTATTCTACTTTTAAGCCCATTTCCTTCAAGTAGGCCGATAAATCCTCAGACATTTTCTTCGTTAGCGTTGTCACTAAAACTCGCTCATCTCGCGCAATTCGATCTTGTATCTCATCAATTAAATTATCGATTTGCCCTTCGATAGGACGTACATCAATTAATGGATCTAATAATCCAGTTGGTCGGATAATTTGCTCTACCATTTCTGGTGTATGCTCCAGCTCATATGGACCAGGTGTGGCTGATACATAAATTGCTTGATGTACACGATTTTCATACTCTTCAAAACGCAAAGGACGGTTATCAAGTGCTGATGGCAAGCGAAAGCCGTGTTCTACGAGCACACCTTTACGCGCTTGGTCACCATTGTACATTCCTCGAACCTGTGGGAGTGTTACATGACTTTCATCAACCACAAGTAAAAAGTTTTCGGGGAAATAATCTAGCAACGTATATGGAGTGGCACCTGCTTCACGCAATGTTAAATGACGTGAATAGTTTTCAATCCCAGAGCAAAAGCCCATTTCACGCATCATCTCTAAATCATACCGTGTACGTTGTTCTAAACGTTGTGCCTCTAGTAATTTATCTTCTGCACGTAATAAAGCAAGTCGTTCCTCTAATTCTTTTTCAATGTTTTCAATCGCTTTACGCATTTTCTCTTCTCGTGTAACGAAGTGGGATGCAGGGAAAATAGCAACATGCTCTCGATCCGATAAAATCTCTCCCGTTAGTGCATCTACCTCACGGATACGATCGATTTCATCCCCAAAAAATTCCACACGAATACAATGCTCATCACGAGAGGCTGGGAAGATTTCCACTACATCTCCACGTACCCGAAATGTTCCGCGTGTAAAACTAACATCATTTCGCTCATACTGAACGTCTACAAGCTTGCGTAATAGCTGATTACGTTCAATTTCCATACCTGTACGAATGGAAACAACCATTTCTCGATATTCTTCGGGAGAACCTAAACCATAAATGCAGGACACAGATGCAATAATAATGACATCCTCACGCTCAAACAATGCAGAGGTAGCAGAGTGACGCAGCTTATCAATTTCATCGTTAATACTAGAGTCTTTTTCTATATAGGTATCTGTTTGCGGTACATAAGCTTCTGGTTGGTAGTAATCATAGTAGCTGACAAAATATTCTACGGCGTTATTCGGGAAGAACTCTTTAAATTCACTATATAACTGGCCAGCTAGTGTTTTATTGTGTGCCATGATTAGTGTTGGTTTTTTAACTTGCTGGATGACATTCGAGATGGTAAATGTCTTACCTGTTCCAGTAGCACCAAGCAATGTTTGATGACGTTTGCCTGCTTTCACACCCTCCACTAATTCCGCAATGGCCTGTGGCTGATCCCCGTTAGGCTGATATGGCGCTTGTAAATCAAATGATTGCACTCATGTCCACGTCCTTTCCTTCCAATTTGTACATATATTTTAGCATAGCAATATTAAAATTTCGAACATTTAACGAACGAATGTTTGTAAAATTTTTTTTCATCTCTAAAATTTTTATTACATAATAATAAGGTCCATTTAACTTGTTACTCTTATAATAGCCGTTTTATTAGATTTTCAAGCTTCATCGATGGATGGGATTTCCTTTTTGCTTCATGTGTAGCTCATACTCTCTCAGGAGCCTGGCTCTCCTCCTTTTATGAGCGGATTCTACTTTATCGGAGCGCTCTCACTTTTTTATAAACAGAGGCTCAAACTTTTTGAATGACTTTCCTCATTCTATAAGCAAAACCACTTCTTCTAGCCAACACATACACTCTTTACTTCCACTGCAACTATTTTCAAAAGCAAAAAAACCCCACTCTCCAATAGATATGGAGAGCGGGTTCGTCAATATGATTCTTCTTCTGTTTGGAGTAAGGAAGTTAGTTCGGATGCGTATTGATAAAATGCGTTTTCATCTTTTTCATCGAGTGCTCTATCTATCAGAACCATGAGCTGCTCTTGCCGATGCATACGCTGGATACGATTTAAAAATAAATCTAAATAAATCTCGTTTAATAATTTCTCTGCCTCATCAACTTTTTTCGACTGACCAACGGCTTTCAGAAAATCGGTATACGAATAATATTTATCCAACGATCTCACCTCGATCCTTTTCTAAATTATATGAAAATTGAAATTAAAAAGCAATGCTTACGATTCGAAAATATCTTAGATTAGCTATTAATCAATTGATATTTAGAGCAAATTCTCTAGGCATTTCGTGCTTTTATGAACGATTTTCAACTATTTCATCCAATTTAAGAAAGTCATATTTTGTTTTACACTACCGTTATCACTAGAAAAAAGGAGGCACTCCCTATATGACAACTAACTTTGTAAACGGCTACTTAATGTCATTCAATACTTATTTGCTACAACCTATTCAGCATGACTCCAAAGTCTTCACGCATGTGATTGATAAGCATAATGAGCTGATTGTTACACGCAAACCGATGCATGTCCTTCGAAAATCCTGTCTCTCATTAGGATCTACCTATGAAGCCGCAAAACAATCGGCTAAACGTTTTTTCGGCAATCAACACAAGCTACCAATCGTCGTGGCCTTTGATTATGGTTATCCCTGTATTTTTCTGCCAACTTATTCTCCCAGCTCCATTCATAATATATGGATAGGGCTTCATGCAATTATTAATATTACACCTAGTGAAATGGGGTGTATTGTAACGTTAAAAAATAATAAACAAATCGAACTACCTATTCGATATGCTTCTATTAGTAAACAATTTCTTAACGCTTCTATGCTGTATAAATATTACATGAATGAACGAAAACAGCTTAGCCAAGATGCACCCTATCACCCACCCTTTTAACAAAAATTCCCCAAGAGCACCTCACTCTTGGGGAATTTGGGTATTAATTTATTTTTGAACGTAAATAGGCATTAATAAATGGATCTAAATCGCCATCCATCACTGCACCCACATTACCTGTTTCTTCATTTGTACGATGATCTTTCACCATTGAGTATGGGTGGAAGACATACGAACGAATTTGGGAGCCCCAGCCTATTTCTTTTTGTTCACCACGTATTTCATCTAATTGTGCCTGCTGTTTATCAAGTTCTAATTGATATAGCTTCCCTTTTAACATCGTCATCGCTTTTTCACGGTTTTTAATCTGGGAGCGCTCAGCTTGACATTGTACGATCGTACCAGTAGGAATATGCGTAATACGAACGGCAGAATCTGTCGTATTAATATGCTGACCACCTGCACCTGTAGCACGATACGTATCAATTTTTAAATCCTCTGTACGAATATCGATTTCAATATTGTCGTCAAACTCTGGCATAACATCACAGGAAACAAAAGACGTATGACGGCGACCAGACGAATCGAATGGAGAAATACGTACTAGACGATGCACACCCTTTTCCGCTTGTAAATAACCGAAAGCATTGTGACCTTTAATCGACAATGTTACAGATTTAATTCCGGCTTCATCTCCTGGTAGATAGTCCACTGTTTCCACTTTAAATCCACGCTTCTCAGCCCATCGTGTATACATACGCAATAGCATTGAACCCCAGTCCTGTGATTCCGTACCACCAGCACCAGGATGCAACTCTAAAATGGCATTGTTTTGATCGTATGGGCCACTTAGCAGTAATTGAAGCTCAAAATCAGCCATCTTTTGTTGGAATTCTGCTAGTTCTTTGCCTAGTTCTTCTTGTAATTCTTCGTCTGGTTCTTCACGTAAAAGTTCCAGTGTCATATCTAAATTTTCATGTGTTTCCACTAAATCTTTATATTCATTGACAATAGCTTTCAAGCCATTTCCTTCATTGATAATCACCTGAGCACCCTGCTGATCATCCCAAAAGCCTGGCTCTAGCATCATTTCATCTAGCTCCTGAATACGTGCCTCTTTGTTCTCTAAGTCAAAGAGACCCCCTAAAGTCCGCCAATTTTTTGGCTGTAGTGTCTAACACATTGCGTACATCTGCTAATTCAATCATCGTTAAATCCTCCGAACGTTAGTCATGGAGCTAACAGTTTATTCATAAAGCCCCGTATCTTTTTATTATAACGTTTTTAGAAACGAAAACATACTATATAGCAGATGTTTTGTGCAATTAAGTCAACTATCCTGCGTCTCGTCCTCAAACATATTTTTGGCAAGACGTTGAAATACTTTCACACGGTCATACTGAACAAGTAAATATTTTGTTCGTTTCTCTAGTCTATATTTTAATAAAAAAGCTCTTTGAATCCGAGACTCTAACGCATTCACACTGACATCCACAATAAATTCCTTGCCATTCATAAAAGTAACCTTTGTCATCTTTTTATCCACAGCGACATAGTCATCTATATGATGGACAGCGAACCAGATACAGTCAGGATGTAGAGGAGACCTACTAGGGAACCATAAAATATTACAACGTTCGTGCACGACAATAGGATTTTTATTAAGTTTGCCTAGGATCATTTTTGAACCATCGAACGCTCCTCTTAAACTAGAACCAAAATAACGCAGATTAAAGTCCAATAATTTCGTTGGTGGTAGCGTAGATATATACTCATTATTTTTCTCAAACACCTGCGTACATAAATTTCCAAAGGAATCATACACAGGCATATACATCATTGTTTCACTATTCATAATATCTTTTTTATGCATCTATAGTCCCCCTTCATACATTTTATGTTGCTTCCAGTCAAAATAAAAAGGAATATACTACTCTACATTCCCGCTATTTTCAATGAGTAAGATTGCTTAAAAATCCCAATCTCTCTTAAGACTTAGTCTTACAATCAATAATTCAGGATAATAATAGGATAAATAACTTGTACTAAATACCTATTATTACAGCTATTGTATACCCATATTTTTCAATTGTCTATAAATTCTGACTTTTTTTACTAAAATTTCTTCATTTTTGAGTTATTTTAAAAAAGAAAAAATCATTTCAACACGTAGTTAAAATGATTTTTTCACCTAGATATTATTGAGCTGTGCCATGACAGTTTTTAAATTTCTTGCCGCTACCACATGGACATAAATCATTACGGCCAATGTTTTCAGCTTTACGTACTGGTTGCTTTTTCGGCGCAGAGCCACCTTCTTCTTTTGGATTAACAGCCTGCCCCTTCGCCACCTCTTCACGCTCCAGATTATTGCGGATTTCTGCTTTCATCGCATATTTCGCAACATCCTCACGAATAGAGGCTACCATATCCTCAAACATTGCAAAGCCCTCTTGTTGATATTCGCGAAGAGGATCGTTTTGACCATAAGCACGCAGATGGATACCTTGACGTAGTTGATCCATTGCATCAATATGATCAATCCATTTTGTATCGATTGATCGTAATAAAATAACCTTTTCAAACTCACGCATACGTTCTGGTGTCAGTTCTGCCTCTTTTTCATCATAACGAACATGAACAGCATCAGAGATTAACTGATTAATATCTTCAGCAGACTTGCCTTGGAAATCAGATACTTTAAGTTGACCTTCCTCTAAAAGATTAGCCGCTACAAAGTCTTCAATAGCCTTTAGGTTCCAATCCTTCTGTTCACCTTGAGTATACAGGCTAACAACATTATCGATTGTTTCTTGAATCATAGACTCAACAAGCACACGCATATTTTCTGTTTCAAGCACATCATAACGCTCTTTATATATAATCTCACGTTGCTGACGTAATACATCGTCATATTGTAATAATCGTTTACGCGCATCAAAGTTATTACCTTCGACACGTTTCTGCGCTGATTCTACAGCTCTCGACACAACTTTAGATTGCAATGGCTGGGAATCATCCATACCTAACCGCATCATCATCGACTTCATATTATCAGAGCCAAAACGACGCATTAAATCATCCTCTAGGGATAGGTAGAATTGTGTAACCCCTGGATTCCCTTGACGACCAGAACGTCCACGAAGCTGATTATCAATACGACGTGATTCATGTCGCTCTGTACCAATTACCGCTAAACCGCCAATTTCAAGTACTCCTTCGCCAGGTTTAATATCTGTACCACGTCCAGCCATGTTTGTTGCAATTGTCACTGCACCCTTTGTACCAGCGTTCGCAATGATTTCAGCTTCACGTTCATGATTTTTCGCATTTAATACATTATGAGGAATTTTATGTTTATCCAATAGTTTAGAAATAATCTCAGACGTTTCAATAGCAACTGTACCAACAAGAACAGGTTGACCAGCTCTATGACGCTCTGCGATATCAGCAGCAACTGCTTTATATTTCCCTTCCATCGTTGCAAAAATCAAGTCAGCACGATCATCACGAGCAATCGGTTTATTCGTCGGAATAGCGACAACATTCATATTGTAAATATTACGGAATTCCTCTTCCTCTGTTTTCGCTGTACCTGTCATCCCTGCAAGCTTTTGATACATACGGAAGTAGTTTTGGAAGGTAATTGTCGCCATAGTCATCGATTCATTTTGAATCTCAACGCCTTCTTTAGCTTCAATTGCTTGGTGTAAGCCATCAGAATAACGACGACCCTTCATTAAACGACCAGTAAAGCCATCAACAATCACAATTTCGCCATCCTGCACAACATAATCGACATCATTATGCATACTAACATGCGCCTTTAATGATTGATTGATCGCATGATTTAAACGAACATGTGTCAAATCAAATAGATTATCAATGCCGAATGCTTTTTCTGCTTTTTCCACACCTGCATCTGTTAACGTAACACCTTTTGTTGACTCTTCATACGTATAGTCTGTCTCTGCATTTAACATACGTACAAACGCATTCGACTGTTTATAAAGCTGTGCTGATTTCCCAGCTTGACCCGAAATAATTAATGGCGTACGCGCTTCATCAATTAAGATCGAGTCCACCTCATCAATGACAGCATAGTGCAATGGACGTTGGACACGTTCCTCTTTGTAAAGCACCATGTTATCACGTAAGTAGTCAAATCCTAGCTCATTGTTTGTACTATACGTAATATCAGCCTCATAAGCAGTTCGTTTTTCATCTTTTGAAAGGCTATTCAGATTAAGCCCAACAGATAAGCCTAAGAAATTATAAAGTTGTCCCATTTCAGCAGCATCACGACTCGCTAGGTATTCGTTGACTGTTACAACATGTACACCTTTACCAGTGATGGCATTTAAATAAACAGCCATTGTCGCTGTTAAAGTTTTACCTTCCCCGGTTTTCATCTCTGCGATATTCCCCTCATCAAGAGCAGCAGCCCCCATGATTTGAACGCGGAATGGGTACATCTCTAATACACGTTTTGCCGCTTCTCGACAAACAGCAAAAGCTTCAGCACGAATCGACTCTAAATGCTCACCCTCAGCATAACGCTTTTTAAATTCATCTGTTTTCGCTTGTAATTGATCATCTGAAAGCTGTTCCATTTGAGAAGCGAAACGCTCAACTTGGTCAGCGATTTTTTCTAATTTTTTTAGCTCACGTTTATTGAAATCAAATAATTTATTTAATAGGTTTGCCATGAATGTTTTTCACTTCCTATATAGATTCAACTTTCATTTTACCATTGTGTAACAGTTTCATGCAAACTGTCACCCCAGCTACATATGATTGTCATACCAAAAAAAGGCCCTCGCCATCGCGAGAGCCTTCGTCATCATGAAGTTTTAAGTTGTTTCAATTAAGCCATATTTTCCATCTTTACGTTTATATACAATATTTGTTCCGTTCGATTCAGCATCGGTAAAGACATAGAAATCATGTCCAAGCATATTCATTTGTAGAACTGCCTCTTCTTGATCCATCGGTTTTAAATCAAATTGCTTTGTACGAACAATTGAGTATTCTTCTTCCTCTGTCACAGCATCAGCGGCTGCTTGAGTAGTAGCAAAATAAAGGCCTGCACCTTCACGCTCGCGGAATTTACGGTTTACTTTTGTTTTATGCTTGCGGATCTGACGCTCTAATTTATCAACAATTAGATCAACAGCAGCATACATATCATTATGACGCTCTTCAGCACGAAGAGTTAGGTTCTTCATTGGAATAGTGACTTCCACTTTCGTTTGTTTGTCATTGTAAACCTTTAAATTGACATTAGCGTTGGCATTAACATCTTCGTTAAAATAGCGTTCAACTTTATCGATTTTGTTCTCAACATACTCTCGAATAGCTGGAGTTACCTCAATATTTTCACCACGAATGTTAAAGTTTAACATGTAAACTCCTCCTTTATAACTGCTATACTATCTATTTCTACACAAGTGTGTGAAATTCCTCTAAAATCATTCTTTTTTTTACAAAAATTTTTATAAATTATTATTTTGTTTTTTCGCTTCTGCTGCTTCCTTTTTTCGTCGAAGCTTTAGTTCTTCAACAATCAAATCTTCCACGGGTCCTTGATTATTGAAATAGATGCCATATTGCTTGCCACTCCCAAATGGACGACTCCAAATCACTTCTCCATACGCTCGTACTTCTTGTGTATCAAGCACAAAATGGATATCTAGTGGAGGAGGATTTATACCTAAATCCACTTCCGTAAACATCTTTAATCCACGTGGACTTATATCCAACAAGTCAGCCATAGCCGTTTGTCCATGATTGACCTTTCCATTCTCATAAATAGCAAAAGTTATTTGAATAGGCTCCTTAAATTTAAATCGGAAACCTTCTTGACGCTTAAAGATCATATTCCCACCCCAGTACTCTTTTAAACATGTTTATTGCTTTGATTATGCCATGATACCCAACTAACAGCCACAGGGAATAAGTAACATATTTTACCTTTGAATAGCCTAATTTATGACTATTTCATGATAATAGCGATTAACAAAAAAGAGACCATCACTTTCGATGGTCTCTAATTGTGTCTAAATTTGTCCGCTGTTTCCCTGACCAAATTGCTGTTGTCGATTAATGCGAATAACTTCCTTCCACGTATCGCGAAATTCTGTCACAAATCCTTCCACTTCTTCAATAATGGCTACATCATCTAGCATATTAGCTTCCATTAAACGTTGGTTCATATATTCATATAATGCTAACATATTTTTTGAAATAGCATAATCCATGTTTAATGTCACTATTAACTCTTGAATAATAGCTTGCGCTTTTTGAATATTGGTATTTTTAGCTTGAATCTTTTTTTCCTGAGTAGCTATCTTAGCCAGATGTAAAAACTTCAAGCAACCATTATAAAGCATCAGTGTTAGTTCTCCTGGAGAAGCAGTAGAAACCGTATTTTGTTTATAGGCATTTTGCGCCGATAAATTAGCTGACATACAAGGTCAACCCCTTTTTTAGAATATATTCACATTTATTTTTACGAATATTATCATAATATATCACAAAACTCTCCCATTAAGTCTTTACTTTTTTGAGAATAATGAAATGACTGTAAGATATAAATTCATTAAACATTGATTTGTACAACTTGCACTTATCCCTATCTATACTTCATCAATTTCCTTATCTAAATTCAGTGATTATATGATTTTGGTTATCTAAATGTTATGTGTGATTATTCAAAAGTAAGTCACATCACATCTTTAAATTTACTAATTTTTTTTATCATAATACATCCCATCCATTACTCGCACACTTGCAAAAGGATTATAATATTGTGATTCATTTTTTTTAGCTTTTTGTAGATTTGTTAAATCCTTCTTAATAGAATTTATTACAATCTCCAATCTTTCTTTAATTCCATTATCTAATTCTAGTAATTTACAATGAATACGATTTTGCTTGTCAAAGCGAAAACCACCTTCTTGTTGTACTAACATTTCTATAATAATTTTACGTTGATCCAGAAGCTCATGTATCTGGGCAATATATTCATCACGTTCTTCACTAATTAGTGTATCGTCTAAAACTTTATATAAGTTCGTCGATACTTGTAATAGTTGTTCTACTAGTTGCATAGTACACCTCTATTTCACTTAATGACGACTCTTATTTACCTTTGCATAAAAATACTTGATTGTTCACTGGCTTTGTTCATTGCTTGCTCCATAGCTGTGAATTGTTTCCAATACATTTGTTCAATCGTTTCTAATCTTCTTTTTAAATTATCCATTCGCTCAGTTGTTGCTTTCAAATCTCGACCAATACTAAATTTTTCATCAGCCATGTTTGCTCGTCCAGCTTTATCCTCAATAGCAAGTTTAAAACCTTCCAATGAATCACGTAGTTTTTTAACAAAGCCACGTGTATCTGTTGTAATGGTCTCCTCTACACCAGTATCTGGGTTCACTTTTGTCACAGTACCATTTTTATTCCCAGTACTTGTAAGGAGCTGCTCAACAGCATCTGGATTTTCTGTTAAGGCTTGACGCAATTTCTCCTCATTAATCTCAATCATACCACCATCGTTATAATTTTGAGTTGTAGTAATCCCAATTTTATAAAGGGTGTTATAGTTTGTATCCTCTACTGCAGGATTAGACTGGTAGAGTAAAGAACGCATATTAGATAAACCATCGCGCAAAATACTATCTCTACTTAGTAAACCACTTTTCGCTTTTTCATCCCAAAGTTTTACTTCACTCTCAGACAGCTCTTTCCTTTGTTCATCTGTTAGTGGTGGATAATCTCGGTATCTTGTTTCATTTGTTTGATCCATTAAGTCTTTGACAAACCCGTTATAGGTTTTCACAAAATCTTTCACCTTATCTACCATCTCATCTACATTGCTTGTCGCAGTGATTGTAACAGCAGGACCTTGGTCAAATTTCTCCTTTAATGTAATGTTAAAACCAGAAATGGAGAAGGTGTTGGATGTACGTTCCGTTTCGATACCATTAACTGTGAAAACAGCATTTTGTCCCGCTGTTGCACTAGCTTTTTTACTTATATCTGGATTAGCAAAATCAGCTGCTGAAAATCCTAGAGCATCTGCACCGACAAGCTCGATTTCCTCCCCATTTATTACATCACCTGTATTTTTAGCGGTAAAGGAGAATCGGCCATTTTCAAAAATGGCTGTCACACCAGCATTACTAGTATTAACTTTATTAATAAACTGATCCACTGTCATATCTTCTATAATGCTAATTTTTGTAGCTTCTTTTGCAAGTGTCCCATTATTTTGAATCGCTTTAATATCAATCGTTGAACTAGTTACACCCAAATCGCTTAATTTTGTTGAGCCAGTTGCTGTTTCAGTTTTTACTGTTTTTGCTCCTACTAGACGACCTGCAGTTGCTAATTGTTTTACTTCTTCAATACTTATTGTACCTGACGCACTTCCAGTTGCTTTAGCATCGACTAAATTAGAGTTAGAACTAGAAGCCGTCTTGCTATTAAGTTCCTTTAACACTAAATTGTCAGCCATATACGTATCAAATGCTCTGATTTTTGTATTAACAGCTCGGTAAGCATCACGTTGCCATTCCCCTATTTGCTTATTTTGAAATAGTCTGTCTAATGGTGCTCGTTGTGTTCTCATCATTTTTTGTACAAGTCCATCAATATCCATTCCCGAGACCAAACCGCCAATTCGATTTACCATAATCATTTTCCTCCTTAATATTGAATACGTTTAGATTTTTTCGTCTACTATCAACCCAAGCATCTTTTGCATTTCATAAAAGGCATCTAATAACTTTTTAGGTGGAATCTCTTTTACAACCTGATCCGTTTCCTTATTTACAACCGTTACATAAAAGCGATCTAACCCTTCATGATAAACAAATTTTGCCGTATTGCTGTTTGCCTCCAACACATTATTCATCGTATCAACTGCTTGTTGTAGTTTTTCTTTTGAAATTTCTTTTTCTTCTACAGTAACTAACGCTGTTTCTCCACTTGGTGTTGAACTTATATGAGTATAATCGGTAGATGTTATTTTCTCTGATGCTTTGGTTGGAGTTACGTTGCCTCCTTCTGTAGGCTGCCCTTGCGATGTAATACGCATTGAATTCACCTCACATATATATTTTTTTACTTGCTTCTATTATCGGAAGTAATTTCTATAAGTTTTACGTATTTTGTAAAACAACTAAAATTCCCGTTATTTTCAAGAAGCATCATTATTATCGGCTAGTAAATATTCACATATTTTAAAATCAGTAATGGTGTCAATATCAAAGGATTTTTCTTGAGGCATTATATATCCAATTGTACGTTCATTTAAAAAAGACTTCTCGATTAATAACGCATCTGTTTTTGCCACATAAACAGCGCCATTTAAAGCATATACTACTGGCAGATCTTGACGTCTTGTTTTCATCTGCTCTTGCTGCATAAGAGGATACATCCTATCATCCTTCATTGTATACATCCAATAAGGGGATTTGGCTGCCTCTGTGACTGATACACAAAAATCCGCTCTATTTTCTATTAATTTTTGAATACAGCCATCTATATCTTCTGTTGTTCTAAGTGGGGATGTTGGTTGTAATAAAACAATATAGTCAAAATCTCCACATTGTTCAATTGCATGCATAATCACATCCATACCCAATGAATGATCTTGTGCTAATTCTTTTGGACGTATAAATGGCACATCACAGCCATATTGTTTGGCTACTTCTATAATTTCTAGATCTTCTGATGATAAAATCACTTGACTAATATACTTCGACTGTTTTGCCGCTTCAATTGTCCAAACAATCAACGGCTTTCCAGCAAGCTTTTTCACATTTTTACGTGGTAATCCTTTAGAACCACCACGCGCAGGAATAATAGCTAATATTTTAGGCTTCATTAGATAACTCCTTTAATTCATTCTTTGCTCTATGGAAGTCGTCTATTCTTCCAATATCCAACCAGTATTCACGAATAGGGAATACTGCTACATTTTTCTCTGCTGCAATTAATTCCTCAAAAAGCGTTGGCATATCATAAAACTCATTTTGTGGAATATAGTCAAATACCTCTGGATTTAGTACATAGATACCTGCATTAACAAAGCTGCGTTGAATCGGCTTTTCTTTGATTCCTACTAGATGTACTCCATCTGTTTCAATGACGCCATATGGCACTTGATACTCATATTCTCTTACACACATAGTTGCTATGGTTTGATGTTCTTTATGAAATTCCATTAATTGATCAAAATTAATTTGTGTAAGTAAATCACCATTCATCACGAAAAATGGCTCTGTTGGTCGTTGTTCGAGTAAGGATAGAGCCCCAGCTGTCCCCATTCGCTTCTCTTCTTCAATATAATCAATTGTTACATCCAAAGCATCACCATTTTGAAAATACTCTTGGATGATTTCCTTTTTATAATTGACTGAAAAAATAAAATGTGTATAGCCAAACTGCTTAAAGCCTTCAACAATTGTTTCTACAATAGGTTTATTTCCTATTTTCAACATGGGTTTAGGAACCTCATTTGTCAATGGTCTCAACCTTGTTCCTAATCCACCCAACATTAATATAACTGTATTTTTATTTGCCGATTGGTCTAAATTATCAATAAATAAAATATCAATTATTTGGTTGTTTTTATTTACTATGGGGAGTTGTTTTAATTTCTTTGACTTCATGAATTGTTTAAGACGATAAGGCTTTTGCCCCATTTGTGCACTAACTGGACTCGCATTCATAATTGATGAGATAGGCACTTCAAGCCCTTCCCCCCGTAAGATACCTCGACGAATATCACCATCTGTCACTGTCCCCAATAAACGTCGCTTCTCATCGACAACTACTGCAAATTGTAATGAAGAATTATCAATTATTTTCATTGTTTCCAATAAAGTCTGATCTGGAGTAACTATTATTGTTTGCCACTGTTTCATCTCAATCACACTTCCTTTGCAGGTATACCTACCGCCTTTTTATTATCTGTTATATGTTTCACAACAACAGCACCCGCACCTATTAAACAATCCACTCCAATATTCATACCTTGTATAATCGTTGCACCTGTTCCAATATGTGTACCGTTTTGTATATGTACCTGACCTGATATATTGACACCAGGCGCAATATGTACATGTGCCCCAATCTGACAATCATGGTCAATTAATGCACCTGTATTTATAATACTATTATCGGCTATTATCGTATTTGTTTGAATAATCACTCCTGCCATAATTTGAACCCCCTGCCCTAATTGGACAGAGGGCGCTATAATAGCTGATGGGTGAATAAGAGTTGTAAATTGAAAGCCCATTTTTTGAAAGTGGTGAAAGATTTTTTTTCGTAAGGGGGAGGGGCGAATCATGCCAATTCCTAACACTAGCTCAATCTCTGGTCGCTGGTAATTTTGGATAACATCATCTGTACCTAAATAAGGTAAATTAAAGTCATTTTGCTCCCTCTGAGGGGCAGTAAAACCAATAATATTAATAGATTTAGTTAGCAAAATTTCTGTTAAAACAGAGGCATGTCCACCATTTCCTATGATAATAACCTGTTTATTCATCTATCAATTCATCCTCGTGATAAGACTTTATAGCTATTTTCCCAATATATGACCAATACTTTGAAGGAGCAATACCGCTGCCTGGTCTTTTGATAGTTAAATTATCTTTCGTAAAAATCTCACCTGCTTTAATGGACGTTTTAGCGACTAAACTTTTTCTTGCAGGTAGACGATTTTGAAGTTCGATTGGTGTCGGTCTTTTTATCCCATCTCCTAAAGCAACCTCTATATCCCTTATTCTCTGAATCATATCCTTTAACTCTGCTGGATTTAAAGAAGCAATATGGTCAGGCCCTTCTAATGCTTTATCTAATGTAAAGTGCTTTTCAATGACTGTTGCTCCCATACTAACAGCGCCAATAGGAATATGAATTCCTTCTGAGTGATCTGAAAAGCCAATCGGTAATTGGAATGTTTTCCACATCTCCTGCATAGCATTCAAATTAATGGATGTTACTGGAGTAGGGTATTGAGTAGTGCAATGTAATAGAGTTATATATTTTTTCAGGACTTCTTGCGCTTCTACTGTTTGATAAAAAGCTTGAACTTGTTCTACCTCAACAGGTTCTTGGGATCTAGCTAAACCAAAGGCAAGAAATGCTAATGCCTCATGAATTTCATCAATCGTGGCCATACCCGTTGATAAAATAATAGTTTTTTGTTTAGTTGCAATATAGTGAATAAACGGTGCATTGGTTAATTCACCAGAAGGGATTTTAATTGTATCCATATGTAATTCATCTAGCAAAAAATCGACACTATCAAAGTCAAAAGGTGTCGATAAAAATGTAATGTTCTCTATTTGACAAAAAGCCTGTAATTCCTTAAATTCATCATATGAAAGTTCTAGCTTTTTCAACATCTCAAATTGGGATGTCGCCTCACCTAAATTATCTACTTGATAATCCGCCTGCTCTGCTTGTTTTGTCACCAAATTTGCAGCCCTAAAAGTTTGAAATTTAACAGCATCTGCACCAGCTTCTTTTGCTACTTTAACAAGCTCCTTTGCCATTTCCAGTGAGCCATTATGATTTACTCCTGCTTCTGCAATAATATACGTTTTCATAAATCTCGCTCCTTTAATAACATAAATGCCTCTGCTGCTTCAAAACCGCTTGCTGCTCCCCGTACATGCGCCATGGAACGTATTGCCTTCTCACTACGTGGAAATGGAAACTCACTTATCTCCGATTCATAAATATTCATAATTTCTATTTTTTTATCTAAATATGCTTCAATATTAACAAATACATTTGGCCTGAAAGTATTTGCATCTGGATTAATTGTAAAATCAGTTTCAGATAAAGTTTCATAAGCTAAAACCTTTTCAACAGTTGGGTATCTAAACCATTTTGTACATGCCATTGTAGCGTCAAATACAGCTTTATGATCTGAATGAATATCTGCTCGATATGGAACGTAAATAATCTGTGCCTTAGTTAGTTTTATAACGTTACCAATAGAATCTACTAAGTCACCAATTGGTACTCTATCCAACTCAGCTGTGGGAAATTTTAAATGATGAACACTATCAAACACAAATTCTCTTGATACTTTATCAATTTCTTCTTCACGTTTTTTTATTTTTTTTTCTGAAAAACCCTGCTCTTGCAATATATGAGTCATAATTAACCAATGAACCTTATCTTCTCCTGCTTTATGTCGCAAAATTGTTCCCCCACAACCCAATACCTCATCATCAGGATGCGGTGCTACTATTAATATGTTTTTCATAGTCCCCCCCATACTAATACTCCATTTTCTTTGCTAATACTACTTCACGATTAGGCAATTTTTTTATGATTTCTACACATTTTTGTGCCATATAACCATCTCCATAAATATCTTTACTTCCTACTATCTCTTCTTTATATGTCGAATTCTTTAATGCTCTATCTAACGCTCTTTTTATTTCATTCTTATCAGCGTTTACAAATTGTACATTTTTCCCAGATAATCTACCTACTTGTCTTTCTCCTATATTAATTGCAGGCAAACATAGATATGGTGCTTCATGTAACCCTAATGATGAATTTCCGACTAAGACTTGTGCATTTCTCAATAAATTGACAAATAAAACCCGATCTAAATTTTTATAGGTGATTATTTTCCCTTTTTCTTCATATTTATTAATCACTTTAATTAAGCTATCAAAACCAGGATCGCTATTCGGATAACCAACATAAATTGCTAAATTTTCTTCTATTAATGTTTCAAATATCTGTTCTAGTTCATGTGCTCCTTCATTTACCTGTGAATTTAATGGATGATGAATTACAACTGCATATGAATCTAATACTCTTTCACCCAATGCTTTAACTAATTCTTTTTTAGTTAGTATTGGTGTCACTCGAATTCTATCAATACCGCCACTTCCTACAGTATGCACACGCCAAGATTCTTCACCTAACTTTAGTATACGTGTTGTATGTTCTTCTCTCATTGTAAAGTGGATATGGCTTAATTTTGTTGTCGCATGGCGAACCTGTTCGTCAACATTTCCTCCTATTGGATTTGTATGATCTCCTCCAGCCAAATGAATTATTGGTATATTCATATAACTAGCAACTATTGCACCTACAATTGCTTCCTCCCTATCCCCTAATACCATTAGAAAATCTGGATTCTCTCTTTCTAATGTTTGTGTCATAGATTGCATTAAAATTGCTGCTGACTTAGCTTTTGCATTTAAACTATCTGAATACAGCAAATTATAGATACGTTCCACAATTGGTAGATTATCTTTTTCAATTTGCTTGACAGAAAAATTATGAAGGGGAGAAAGATGAGCACCAGCTACTATAATACCCAATTCTAACTCTTTATCCTCATCTATTGCTTTTAAAAGTGGATATAATAAATCATATTCTGACCTAATGCCCGTTAATGCTAATATTTTTTTCTTCAAACCTTTTCACCTAACATTTATTTATTTTTTAATATAATATTTTAATCTAGATGATTCATCAATTTGTTTGATATTTATCAGAAAAGCTAACAAATTGATGATCTTAAAGAAATATTAATAGATCAGCTTTTCCCTATAGTTTTATAAACATCAGAGAATTGATCATGTTTACTCAATCACTTTACATATTTTTCTAGATATAGACTCTGCTTGTTCAAAGGAAATTGATTCATGGAGAGGAATAGAAAGAATATGTTCTTTCCACCACTTGGAATTATCGAAATTCCCCTCAATTTCAAATAAATCACTCAACAAATGCGATCCTAATGGCACTACTGTTATCCCTTCTTTTTGTAATAATTCCCCTATTTTACTCGCATTAGGTTTATCCAAAATAATTTGGTAACGAAAAGGGACATTCGAAAGTAGTCGGCTTTTTTCGAAATACTTATCATATATTTGGGATAATTCCCCTCTATATTTTATAATTTCATCATATCTTTTAATTTGCTCTATTAACATAGCAGATTGAAAATCGGAAACATCCGAATGAATTCGAAATGGCAACGTTTCTTTCAGTTTCTTATTATTTTCCATAACCGAATGTTCCACATCTAAAAAAGTAGTAACTCGATTATAAATTTCATTTATATTAGTAACTATCGCACCAGCATAACCAATGGTTACCATTTTAGTTGGAGAAAATGAATAAACTCCTATATCAGCCCATGTTTCATTTTGCTTAGAAAAGCTTTGGGCATTATCCACTATAAATTTCACATTAGGGAATTTAACTTTATCAATATTAGCTTTTATTCCAAACATATTTGGTACGATAATATATTCTGTCAAACTTTGTTCTAATAAAGATTTTGTAGAAAGGATTGGATACTCATTATCAACATCAATTACATGAGGAATTGCTCCTATCGATTTAATTGCATAATAAACCGAAGGACAAGTAATATTAGGTATAGTAACTACTTTTTTATCTGTTACTCCAATTGCGATTAGTGCACTTTGCAATGCTACAAAACCTGATGACATCAACTTAGAATATTTAGTTGATGCAAATTGAGCAAACCTTTTTTCTGCTTCTAAAGTAATTCCTCTTCTTGAAAACTCTCCATTTTGCAATGCTTCATAAGCTTTATCTATAACATTTTTATCATAACTTGGAAAACTATGACTGATCAAGATATCCCTCCTTTGTTATAGAAGATTTTTAATTTTTATATGTAACTATCCAATGTCTTGATATAGAATTTCCGAAATCATAATAATATTCACCAATATCTATTATTTTATCCTCAAACAATAGCTGTAAATCACCTTTATCAACAATTATACACGTAGCCCCTTCTTGACTAGGGACTTTTGATGTATATTCATAATCTCCTATTCTATCACTCATTACATGGCTGATATCTCTAACAGCAGTCATAGTTCCTAAAAATAATCCTCCTGGTTTTAATACTCTATTTATCTCACTCATTGCTTTTTTAAATGTATCTAAATTATTATATACAAGAACCTGCCATGCCACTACCATATCAAAATGATTGTCTTCAAAAGGTAACCTACCATCTTCTATTTTTAATAGTTCAGCTGTTAATGAATTTTCTGCTAACTTTTTTTGTACTATACTAATTGCACTCTCACTAACCTCAACTCCAAAAACTTCACAATTTTGCTTAGCCATATGTATTAAATTGGCCCCAGCTCCGAAACCATAATCTAATATAGTCCCTATTTTATTATTTACAAAGTTTTTGTTAAATAGACGAACAAACATTTCATTAGGATACTCTAAATTAGATAACCCTTTAGAGTATATTTCTTCCCAAATTTCCTTATTTCTATTATTCATAATAAAATTACCTCTTTTCAAAATATTCTTGTATTTCATTTTGGTCTACATTCAGTAGAAAATCTAAAACCGATAAATTTCCAATAAACGGATTACATATTTGTTTATAAATCGGAGGGATTGACTCTATATACTCTATTTTTATTCCATTTTCCTCAAATTTTCTCTCATCTAAATATTCTTTACTTCCTAATCCAGATAGATAGGTGTTTGCATCAAATAACTTACAAATCTCTAAAACTAAATCTCCTTTTGTATTAGATAAATCTAAATCTGATGCTTTAATAATTTTTGTTTCAATTTTAAGCTTATCCAAAAAAAATTCTAATAAATCTAAATTGATATCATTTAATTTTTGATAATCCGAAGAATAAATTTTAAACAACTGTTCCTTATAAAGTTCCCAATTTAAAGTTTTACAATAACTTTGCTCTATCATTTTCCAATGTTTTCTTAAAATCTGTCTATCTGTAATCATTTTAGTATTTATATTTTCATTTAGTTTTTTATTAACGGGGATAGTAATCCAAAAATCACCATTTTTATTTCGAATTTTATTTCTATTTTGGACTCCATTTTTCTGAAATTGAACATTATCCAATAAAATAAAATAGTCTGACATATATATTTTCTTAAAGTAAGGAGCCCAAGGTAAATATTGACTTTGATGTATTGATATTTTCTTATTTCTCAAGCTTGGATAACTCCTCATAAGCTTCAGTTAATGTATCTACCATGAAAAAACTTTCCCCTTTAGCTTTTCCTAATAAAATAACATCAACTATATTATCATTTATTGCTTTTTGCTGATTTTTCATTTCCTTAACGTACTGTTCTGTTATTATAGGAAATCCATTCATAATTTCTTCTTTTTCAAAACTGATGACTGTAAAACTTGGATCTATTACACCCATTTTACATAATTCTTCAATAATTCCTTCTTCGTCTATAGTTTCATCTTTATCTAAAAAAGCCTCTACTGTACAATTGTATATCTCTATTTCCGATAACGTTTTCGTTAAGTTAGGATATAAAGTTATTCTGTAACTTTTCATTTTCGAGTCAAAACAATATAAATAATGATTTTCCACATTAAAATTTTTATTGAAAATAATATTACAAAGAACTAATTTCTTAAATTCTGGTTTATATGTTTCAACCTTTATATCTAATAACTTTATTAATTCATAAGGCGTAACCGTCCATATAATTTTATTTGGATTCAATATTTCTTGATTACTCAACTCTAATTCTGAAATTTTGCTGTTCTGTGTTTTTATGTTTGTAACTTTACAATCTGTAAATATTTCTATTCCAATTTTTGACGCATATTCTGCCATATCTTTTATCCATATACCAATTCCTTTATTATTCTTTGGATAAAATTTTATATTTTTAGAGTAGTTCTCACTGTATTGAGGAAATGCAATTTTGCTATCAATTTTACTAGACATTTTTAATTCTCTAGTTAAATTATAATCACCGACAATTAATCTACTAATATCAAAAATTTTATATGCTTTTGTATGTAATTGATCTAGTTCTTTGCCAGTTAATTTTTTCATTAAAGGTCTATAAATAGAATTAGTATATCCTTTTCCATAAACTTTCTTTAAATATTTTTCTAAATTTTCCTCTTCGTAAGAAGTACTTTCTCCATTTAATAAATCTATTATTCCTTTTAAATATTCCTCTTCTAATAATCTTAGTGTATTTGGATAGCCACTTTCTGCATAATAACTATCTAAAAAGTAATTTCCAACACTCAATTTATCTAAATATTCCCATTCATCTTGTGACATATTATTAAATAAAATTTCATCAATTTCTGAAATTAATGTTTCACATGGGATATGTGTACCATAATCAAAGTTAATTCTATTTTTGTCTGCTTTAGATTTTAACAATCCTCCTAGTTCCGTTTCTCTTTCTACCAAAACTACTCTGTTGTAATATTTTTTTAAATATATTGCTGAAAATATTCCAACTATTCCTCCGCCTACAACTAATACCTCGTTACTGCTCATATTTTTCTCCTTTCTTAAATCACTTGCTTTTGCTCATTTTTAAAGGTGTACTTGGTAAATTAATAACTTTTTGTTTTAACTGCTCTGTCACCGATAAATCCATTCTTGGACATTTCCTATACATCTCGAGCTCATGCATTGGTGTCCAAATTGGTCGACTCATCACACCTTGCTCATTAAAAAAGCTTAATACGTCATTGCAATTATATTGCTCACCTAATAAAATTACTTGTAGCCAATAATTACTACGTGTGTTATTAGGCTCTTTCAACAATCGAATACCATCAATAGAGATAAGTAACCTTTCATAAATTGTTGCTAAATTACGCTTTTGCTCTAAGAATTCATTCATTTTCTCAAGTTGCGCACAGCCTAAAGCAGCATTAATATTAGGCATTCGATAATTATAACCAATTTCATCATGGATAAATTCCCAACGATGTGGCACCTTCGCTGTTGTTGTCAAATGTTTGGCGTAATCTGCCAATGTTTCATTATCTGTTAAAATCGCACCACCGCCACCAGTTGTAATGATTTTATTACCGTTAAAACTCATAGCACTTACTTTACCAAATGTCCCAGTATGTTGCCCTTTATAATAACTACCTAATGACTCTGCTGCATCCTCCACAAGAACAAGCTTATACTTCTCACATAAAACAACAAGTTCATCCATCATACATGGATGCCCAAACGTATGCATAGGTACTAGTGCCTTAATGCGGCGATTTGTTTGCTTATTATATAGTTCACCATTTCGCAACTCAGCCATTTCCATAAGATAAGCTTCTAGCTTCAGCGGATCAACACCTAATGTTTCTTCATTTACATCAACAAAATGAGGCACTGCCTGTAAATACGATACTGCATTAGCTGTGGCGATAAAAGTTAACGAAGGCATTAATACTTCATCGTTAGCTTCTACGCCTACTATTTTCAAAGCAATATGTAGAGCGGCTGTTCCATTGACAACAGCTACAGCACGCTTTACACCGACAAATTTCGCCAAATCTTCTTCAAAGCGCGTTACATAAGAGCCTACTGAGGATACCCATCCTGTTTTCACACAATCTGTAACATAATCTACTTCTTTTTCGTTAAATGTTGGTTCGTGTAATGCAACAAAATCCTTACCATATAGTTTTTTGATATTTTCAACAAACTCTATCCATTGTTTATTCATATATTATAAACATCTGCCTTATATTGAGATAAATTTTTCGGATTTGTAAACCATTCGATCGTTTCCTCCAAACCTTTACGTAAACCAGCTTTTCCACCATATTGAGGTTGCCAATTCAGTAACGCCTTCGCCTTTTTATTTTCTGCCCACAGACGCTCTACTTCACTTTTCTCAGGACGCAGCCTTTGTTCATCTGTCTCAATCGTTAATTTAACGCCCATAATATCTGCAATCATTTCAGCTGTTTCCCCAATTGAAACTTCGTAGTTAGAGCCAATATTGATTACTTCACCAATTGAGTTCTCAGAATTCATAACTGAGATAAAGCCTTGTACTGTATCCTTCACATAATTGAAATCACGTGTTGGACTAATTGCACCTAATTTTATCGTTGTCTGTCCGCTTGCCAACTGACTAATAATCGTTGGTATAACTGCCCGTGCTGATTGTCTTGGTCCATATGTATTAAATGGACGAATAATCGACACAGGTGTATCAAATGAACGATAAAAGGATAATGCCATTTGATCTGCCCCAATTTTAGAAGCTGAATAAGGGGATTGCCCTTGTAGCGGATGTTCCTCATCAATTGGTACATATAAGGCTGTTCCATATACTTCACTTGTCGATGTATGTACCACCTTTTCTATATTTAACTCCTTCGCAGCCTGTACAACATTCAATGTACCTGTTACATTTGTATCCACATAAGTAGCTGGTGAATGATAAGAATAGGGAATCGCAATAAGTGCTGCTAAATTGAGCACATGTGTACAGCCCTTCATTGCCTCCTTCACACCGTATGGATCCCGAATATCTCCAGAGAATACGTTAAGTTGTGATTTAATATCTTGCGGCGCTTGGTCAAGCCATCCCCAAGAGTTAAATGAATTGTAGTAAGCAAATGCTCGTACTTCGTGGCCTTCACGTACAAGCTGCTCTGTTAGATGTGAGCCGATGAACCCATCGGCGCCAGTGATTAATATTTTCGCCATAAAAAATCCCCTGCTTATTATTGTATTATTTGCACTTCTTCTTCAAAGAATGGTGTGATTTCATATTCAAATAAATCTGCTACTAACACCCAATCTTTTTTACTCAATCCTTCATTAATTTCTGTTAAAAACATTTGAATTTGCTCTATAGGAAAATTAAGTTCAATATTATGTTCCTTCAACAATGGTTTTAACTCCATCAACCATAACATACCTTCAGAAAAATCTTGAATAGCTAATAGTGCTTTATCATGCTTCCCAGCTGCTAATTGTTCCGCAATATACTGTGCACCGTGGGGGATATTGTAAATATACTCATTATAACTTGCAATCACTTCTTGTAAGTCTGTCATGAATGTGTACCTCTCTCTTCGATTTCTAATAATACTTCTTGTGTATAACGTCTAGCTTTCTGGAATACCACTAATAATTTTTCATATAATGCTTTACTTTGATTATAAACACGCTCATATGTCTGTTCTAGTGTTTCATTTTTTCCTTTTTTAAAATCTTTACGCGTTTCTAAAATAATAAGGTATATGACACTATCTAGAAGTACTTGATCATACAATTCAATTAATTTCTCGTCAATTTTATCTAGCTTTTTGAGAACAGGTTTTGTAAATTGAATGTTAGATTTCTTTTCCCTTAGTATCGTCAGTGCTCTTTGAAGTTGATGTTCCAATTGACGATATACATCCAATTCATCTTCAAAGAATTTTTTTAATTGCGTTAAAGTGACTGTTTGTTTCTCATAGCTGGCATCTTGTGATTCTTTTGCTTGGAAAAGGTCTACATACTCCTGACAAAAATCTTGGAATGTCTTTTGTGGCATTCCATCAATTTTACTGCCACCTTCTGTACAGTTATAAATCACATGATGATCTTTTAGCACTTCATAGATCTCTTCGAATTGCTGACGCATTGAATTAAAAGTTAGGCTTGTATATACTTTATCTCCATTATAACCTTCTACTTCATAAGCATAGTTCCTAATTAACCAATTTTCGTCAATTTCTATATATCCTGCATTGTCTGCTGCATGTGTTTGATTATTCGTATAGGCTAAGTCTTGCCCGATTAATGCAACAGGTCCACTAGAAATAAAGGTAGCTACATGAAGAGCCGTGTGGGCACAGCTTCCTCCATTCAGCATAATCGGTATTTTAATTCCTAATTTTTCTTCACAATAATCTAAAATTGTATCTTCTATGCCCATTCCATAAAAGTATAAATTATCTTTATATTTTTCAGTTATTTTATAATGACTACTTAGCGCAGTAATTAACTTAGTTTGTCCTATTTCCAAGTCTTTAAAATGCAAGTTATAGTTAATTGGTGCACCATCGATTGTAAGTACATAATCGGGTTCAATCCCCGCCGCAAGCAATGATTTTATCGTAGAGCCTGCTGCAATAATGACAACTTGATCAGCGATTTTTTTTAATAGAGGTAATTGTTTTGTCAGTGATGGACCACCAGAAGCAACAATCACCGGTTGAGTATAGCGCTTATGCAAATCATTTAAACTTTCCGCACCATCTAGAAACTGAAGGTTATGGCGCACATTTTGTTGCCAAATATCACTAAAGAAACTAATCGTATTCCTTCTCATTTGATCAACTAAGTAACTTTCTTTCACAATCAAGTTCACATTGCGCTGTTCCATCGGAAATAATTTATCATAATTAGGCGAACAAATTAATTTCATATTCGTATCATATTCATCATGATAAGCTCTCACTTGTTCCTGGAACAGCTTTTTATTAGAAATCACTGTAACACCTTCAACAGTCATCGTCTTTTCGATTCCGCTCATGGCAGGTTCAAAAACAAGTAAAGGAGCATCTTCCAATTTAGCTTTCAATGCTTGTGCAAGATAACCATAACCATAACCAAATAACACATGCAAATAGCCTTCTTCAAATTCTTTTTCGGCTATTTTGTTTGCTTCTTTTTTAGGGTCATACTTACTATGTAACAAATAACCACCTAGAACAATCGTCGGCAAACCTGTTTTTGTTTCGATATAGTCAATTGTCGGTTGCTGTTGCTTCATTTCGGCTATAATGTTGCGTGATTTCAATGAGTAGTCTTGCAAAGTCTTTGTATTTCGGTTCGTTTGTCTTGCCAACTCGTCTGGTGCTACATCTACTTTCACATATCCATCTTCCAGCTGAAAGAGCGGTAATCCATTACAATAATCTACATGGATTTTCGTATTGGCACTCGTAACTGTATAACATAGTTCGCGTTCATTTTTATTATGATGTTGCGGTTGCATTTTTAGTACATATTTAACAAGTTCGATAAAGTCTGCATCCATTCCATGATTTGTCGATTTAAATATCACATTATCTACTTTTGCACTATCGATGATTTCAAATTGAACATGGTGTAGCTTGCTTAAACTTGCCTTCTTATCTTCTACATCCACTAAATTATCTGTTGTACCAATTGCTGAATAAATAAATGCGCTATTTTCAAAGTTTTTATAAAGTTGATGTAGCGTTAATGCTTCTCGATCTTCGATAATGTTACTTGCTAAGTAATTGAAATAAACTTGTAATTTTTGTGTGTACAAACATCTCGTATATTCTAAATAAACAGGCGAAATCCAAGCTGCTATATCAATAATATGAGAAAATAAATGTGGTGCTAAGCGATTGCTAAGGTGCAATAAATATGCACCTTGTGATTGTCCAAAGCCGATTATGCGCTGTTCGTTATAATGAAAGTCATTTTTATTTAAAATAAGTTTAATTGCTTCAATAGCGGTAATAATATCGATTGCTTGCATATAACTCATATCAGCAAATTCATCTAAAGTTTCATCTAACTTTGCGTAAACTGGGAACTCTTCCTCTTTATTTTGCAGTAATGGTAATAAATTAGATGAATCTTTTTGAATTTGCGAAATTTCATCTTCTGAAAATATCTTAGCTAAAAAAGATGTTTCATCATTAAACGTAAAATTACTGACTCCTTGCATAAAACGATTCCCAAAATAATCACATTGTACAGTAACAACGTTATATAAATCAGCAAATTGACTACGCATTTTTTTGTAAACATTTGAATCGACATGCCCCCCAAAACCAGGTACAAAAATAAATAATCCCGTCTCTTCGTTTGTTCCCTTTTCAGGTATTGCAAATTCAATCCTTAACTCTCTTTTGCTATAGCCATTCCATATTGTATGGTGTGCAGG
Source organism: Lysinibacillus sp. OL1 (assembly GCF_004332175.1). Lineage (NCBI taxonomy): Bacteria > Bacillati > Bacillota > Bacilli > Caryophanales > Bacillaceae > Lysinibacillus > Lysinibacillus sp. OL1. The sequence continues at coordinate 131,879 of NZ_SJDS01000013.1, forward strand.
AATAATGATTGATTCTAAATGTGCCACTTTTTTCTCTTCTCCTTCACATTCCTAATTCTTTATTTATATATATTGATGAATTGTCTTTATTTTGCTTCTTTATGTATATCGGTCATTTTCTATGGAAATAAAGAAAAAAGCCTTCAAAAAGAAGACTTTTTCTATGTTTTTTATTGTAATAATTGAAGAACACCTTGTGGTTGTTGGTTAGCTTGCGCAAGCATAGATTGTGCTGCTTGCATTAAGATGTTGTTCTTCGTGAAGCCCATCATCTCTTTTGCCATATCAGCATCACGGATACGAGATTCAGCATCTTGTAAGTTTTCAGCTGATGTACCTAAGTTTTTCACTGTATGTTCTAAACGGTTTTGTACAGCTCCTAGACGTGCACGCTCAACAGATACTTTCGTCACAGCATCATCAATTTTTTTAATTGCTGCATCTGCATCTGCACGAGAAGTAATTTCCATTAAGTTTTTACCTTGGTCATCTGTTAGCTCAAGACCTTTAAGACCCATTTCCGCAATATTTACTTCAATGTTTTGACCTGTGTTTGCACCAATATGGAATTTTTTACCTTGATACGTACCATCTAATAACTTCATGTTATTGAACTCAGTTTGTTCAGCGATACGATCTACTTCGTTACGTAATGCTGATAATTCTTCTTGAATTTTACCTACGTCTTTATTTGCTACAGTATCTTTATTTCCAGCACCTTTACCTGAAATAAGTGTTGCTGATGCTTTAAGGGCAGTAGCTGATGCATTAATATTATCAGCTGATGATTTAAGTGTACCTGCAGATTGTTGAAGAACAGCCATCGAACCATTAAGCGTCGCTGCTGAACCGTTAAGTGTCGCTGCTGATGCATCAAGCGCTGCTGCTGATGCAAGGCTTCCAGCTGCTCTTAAAGCGTCTGCTGATGCTTGTTTAACTGTCGCTGATGCTGTTTTTGTTGCTGCTGATGCTGATTTTGTAGTAGCAGACTGTGCTTTACCTGCTGCCGATGCTGATTTACCTGCTGCTGATGCTGTCTTACCTGCTGCTGATGCTGTTTTTGCTGCTGCTGATGCTGCTTTAGTTGCATCATCACCACGTTCATTTGTTTGTGTAGATGCTTGAACAGCTAGTTCACGCATACGTTGTAAAATTGCATGTGTTTCTTCTAATGCACCTTCAGCTGTTTTAATTAATGAAATACCATCTTGTGCGTTTTTAGAAGCCATTTGTAGACCACGGATTTGTCCACGCATTTTTTCAGAAATCGCTAAACCAGCTGCATCATCGCCAGCACGGTTAATACGGAAACCTGAAGATAATTTCTCAAGATGCTTGCTCGTATTTGTCGTATTGTTTGCTAAGTTACGGTGTGCGTTAAACGCTGCAATGTTATTTTGAATTCTCATTTAGAATTCCTCCTTGAATGTTTTTTATACCCACGTCCATGTGGTTTGTCGATGGCAAGTAGTTTTCCAACTTCTTGTATCCAACACTTACTATATCGTCATTTTTTTTTAATGTTTAATCTTTTTTTATATTTTTTCACAACCTATGTTTAGAACTAATTACTTAATTATTTTTTATAAAGAATTGCCTATACTGATTAGTATATGCTTTCTAAGTAGCACAATGAACATTCAAATTACCTTATTCACTAATCTCCTAAAACCTTATTCATAAAGTCTCTAAAAACAGCGTTATTTTCAAGAGTTTTGGTAAAGGATTGGATTAGTTTTATTACCATTTCTTCAGATAATGTTTGATGATAGCCAGCCATACCTATTAAAGTTGCTTTTAGAAATAAAAAGCACATTAATACTTGTGCGTATTCCTTAGCAAATCTTGACGGATTTTGTGGTAAGGTATTTTTAAATAAATAGTTGACTAGATAATTTTCCAATATATGACTATTTTTTTCAAAGAAGGGCTTGTAGTATTCTTGCTCATATTTATTATACAAGGCAACAGATAGCTGCAATGTGTCATCTCCCAATAATTGCAAACCTTCTTTTAGTTCAGTTATACATTCACCAAAACGTGGATTATACAGCTCATAATCTTTTTGGAACTGAACCAGAATGTACGTCATATTAACCATTTCTAAATTACTTGGTAAGTTTGTGTGTAGATTAAGCTGCTCAGAACGATACAAAATCCCCTCATACTCATTAATATATACCGGCAATTTTTGTGCCCATTCAATCTGCGGTGTAGCCTGCATCTTTTCCATAAACATCCCTAACACAAGCAAACGAGACTCGATGGGTGCATAGTGACTTTGTAAAATTTGAATGGCAAACATACGAATATCCCAGAAATGGTTTGGTACTGTTACGTGTGTGAATGGCATTTTTTTATCAAATTGTTCTTCGTGAAAAATAAAGTCTATCCCTTCCGGATTAAGCAATATTAATCTCGCGGCTTCTGGACAAGATACACTTAAATCTTTTTCTACACGGTTTTCTACTTCTGTCATCTGCCGTGGATAGAAAGTACAAGTATTACATAAATAGCTTTCGCCCAGTTCAATATAAATGTTACATAATTTATCTTCATTTAAAAAAGCACAATTCATGTCTTCATCCATTTTTATCTTAGCATAGTTGTTATCTGATGGGTCTGTGCGCTCACGTGTGATATTCATGCGTAAATCATTTGCAATTGATCCACTTGTTACTTTTCTATATTTCTGAAAGGATTTCTTATCCACCTGTACTTTCCATCCTGCACAGCAAGTATCTTCACAGGCTGCACCGACACAAGAAAACTTTTCAAAATAAGTGGGTAGTAATACCTCACGTTTCATTTTGATTTCCTCCCTAAATTACTATATCAATAATTTTGTTTTTTGCTATGTATCGAAAAATTCTTCTGACAACTATATTTTATAGTCTAAAACTAATAGAAAGAGATACCCAAAAAATCTTTCAGGCGTCTCTTATGACTTTATTTATATTTTTTCAATTGTTCCAATATATCCGCTGTCAACACAAGTGCTTCTTTATTTTGTCTTTGAATTTCTCGAAATACTTCTGCGCGATGAATTGTTACTTCTTTTGGTGCTACAATACCTAACTTAATTTGTTCCCCTTCGATTGCTAGTATCTTCACTTCAATCTGTTCGCCAATCATAATCGATTCATTTTTTTTTCTTGATAAAATTAACATTATTTCCCACTTTCCTTTACTACTTTTGGCACCGGATAGCGCAAGGGGTAGTCTGTTTGGTGTAAAACAATTTGTTTTCCTAGCTTTTTCGTAGGGTTCATAACGATTGGCGCTAACAAGTTCAATGTTGAATTTGAGAACGGTTCTTTTAATGTGATAATGACATAACTTAACACATCTTCTTCTTTTTCTAGTTGTAGTTGTTCTTGATCTTCCTGGCTGATATCAAAAATATAATCTGACTTAAATGCATATGGAAAAGCGAGTATGAAACTGATTTCTGCACATTCAGTTGATTGTAACAAAACCAGTGGTAATTCCACATCTAATGATAATAAAGTGAATTTTTTATACTCCTCTAGTCCCATCAAACCTTGCTCAAATGTGAAAATATCTTGTTCTGCAATTTCCACTTCACCTAAAAATTTTGTATCTATTTTCATTCAAAATTTTTCCCCTATCTATTTTTAAAGTATTACATCAATGTCAATACGTGGTCTTTGTATCATTGTTCCTGTTATTTTACCAGGTGTGTAAGCATGTATTACTTTGTTTACTTGTACATTAATTTGTGGATAACGACGTGTAATATTTATGTCTAGTTTGCCAGGGCGATAATTCGTTTTCACTGAACCGACAGAAGGAACAAATTCAATATTATATGGACCTGCTCTTTTTGGACCATGATTTTGTTTAGCGATTTGTTGAATAACAGCGCCTTCTTGACCTTTACCAGCACTTTCTCTCATTTGTCGTCCTTCTTGCATTCGGCGCACAAGACCTTTTGCAGCTTCGTTCTTCCCCTCCTGTGCATAGCGCTCTATCATTTCACCAGTTGGAAAAAAACCTAAATCTCTTCTTGCATCCGAAGAGTCAATTGTCAATTTACCTGGTGTTGTACTCATTTCAAGAATTGCAGCTGGCTGAGAAATAGATAATTCAGCTGAAGGTTGTTTAATGTATTGGATAGGATCCTGTTTTTGCCAATCCATTTGAATATCTGTTGTGCGAATTTGAATTTGTGGCAATTTCATACGCATCACATCTTTCTTAAAATATCTAAATTCATCATTTGAATAATCGATTAATTCATCCTATATTACTTTTTAAAAGAGCTTTAGTCGATTTTATCTAATAAAATCGACTAAAGTCTGCTGAATAATTTTTGCTCCTACGGATAGTGCTGCCTGGTGAATAGATTCTTGTGTTACCATATTGGTAATCGTTTCAGGATATTCTGTATCCTCGTTTAGCGACATTTGCTTTGTGGCATGTTCTTCACCAATTTTCAACCGATTTCCCATCAGTTCAACTCGATTTTGACGTGCTCCAACATCAGCTTGTAGTTTCAATGTCTTTTCATGAACACTATCTAGTGCCGGGATTGTTGCCCCACCACCATCTGTTACTTGTAAGCCAAGTGCTGCGCTCACTTCATCACTTGTTTTAGTATCATCATCTAAAGTAGCTATCACATGAGCCATAAAGTCATCGAGTTCCCCGAATAACTCAGCACCTGGTGTATTCACTGACATTCTAATTCCGTCAAACACATCAATCTCAATATTTTTCTCTTTTCCCAATGTTGTAATAGCTGGATTTTGTGGACTTATTTTATCCGTATAGAGCGGCTGATCTACATGTGTACCTGAAAAAATATAATTCCCAGCAATTTGTGTGTTACCAACATCTCGGAGAGACTCCTTAATTTGTTTCATTTCTGCATTAATTTTTTGACGTTCCTTCCCATTTGTATCATTTGCAGCCTGGACAATCAGTTCCTTGACACGGGTTAATGCAGAACCAACCTCATTAAAAGCTGAGTTAGAATTAATACGAAATGATTTACTATTTAATAAAAAAATATGGTAATAAAACAAGGCGAGGGAT
>NZ_SJDS01000129.1:0-255 GCF_004332175.1 Lysinibacillus sp. OL1
GGTCGGCACCGCGTTCACCTGCTCATCACTCGACTGGGGCGTCTGCCCCAATGTGCTCGGGAGGCTCTCGGAAGAGCCTCATGGCCTTGCTCGCCTCGCTTCCGGTGGAAGCATGCAAAAGAACGCGCCCCACACTTGCTTCAGCGGGGCGCGCAGTCTGTTAACAGTCTACCTGTGACGAACCCGGGTCGGCACCCAGGTTTACAGGCACTATCCTCGTAGGTGTGGACCATCAACCGAACCCGCGCACTTCCG
>NZ_SJDS01000130.1:0-254 GCF_004332175.1 Lysinibacillus sp. OL1
GCGCGCCCGACAGGAGTCGAACCCATAACCTTCTGATCCGTAGTCAGACGCTCTATCCAATTGAGCTACGGGCGCATTTAAAATGGTGCCGAGGACCGGAATCGAACCGGTACGGTAGTCACCTACCGCAGGATTTTAAGTCCTGTGCGTCTGCCAGTTCCGCCACCCCGGCACATTTGGAGCGGAAGACGAGGTTCGAACTCGCGACCCCCACCTTGGCAAGGTGGTGTTCTACCACTGAACTACTTCCGCAT
>NZ_SJDS01000131.1:0-254 GCF_004332175.1 Lysinibacillus sp. OL1
TGTGGTCGACGGTGTCGGCGGGACCGTCGCAGTAGGCGCAGATCCATTGATCGCGCCGCACGATGGTCGCGTTCGACGCGTAGGAGTCCATCGTCTTACCGGCGAACGGGCGGTAGGCATCTCGCTTGATCGCCACCACCTTGTGGATCGGCAGGGACAGCGTCGGCGAATGGACGACGCGGACCAGCGGCGTGCCCTCGACGTTCCGCGCGACCTCGGTGGTCAACAGAACCGCGGCGCGACGCCAGGTGACG
>NZ_SJDS01000132.1:0-252 GCF_004332175.1 Lysinibacillus sp. OL1
GAACCTGATGTCGCAGAACGTGTCACAACCGATTTCGTCCTGATCTTGCTGCACCGATTTTCCGCATGGTTGATCGGAAAGCGCGTCCGACTTCGGGCGGTCGAATTTCCGTACTCGGCACCGGATGCACGGTTGGCGCAGGACTACGACTACATCTTCGGAGCGCCGGTCACCTTCGGCGCGCAGCGCGCGGCACTGGAGTTCGACAACTCGGCCATGCGTGCACCGATCATCCAAACCGAGGAGACGTTG
>NZ_SJDS01000133.1:0-252 GCF_004332175.1 Lysinibacillus sp. OL1
TGTAAATCGCTCTTTTTTTTGTTCGGTTTTTAGCACAAATTTTTTATACTGTGACCTCCACATTTTAGAAAGATAAACGAAGATGATTCGTTTAATGCAAGCTGCGGATTTAAACCAAGTTGCGCAGATTGAAAATTTAGTTCAAACCCACCCTTGGAGCCTACAACAGTTCCAAGAGTCTATACAGTCTTATCATAGCACCGTGATTGAACAGGCGGGGCAGGTCGTAGGCTTTTGTATCCTCCAGCCTGT
>NZ_SJDS01000134.1:0-252 GCF_004332175.1 Lysinibacillus sp. OL1
AATGCCAGCCCGCTACCCGCCAGGACGACCATGCGTCTGCTGCCGTATCGATCTGCGAGCGGGCCGCTCAACTGCATGCCGGCAATGGCTCCGACTGCAAGAAGGAGAAGAAGTGAGCCGAGCGTCGAGTGACTGATCCCCACTCGGTGTTCGATGGACGGGATGTGGACGACCCACATCGCGAGGAGAAATCCGTTGATGCCGAAAATGCCGAAGATGCCGGCGCGGGCGCGCACCAGGGCGGAGGTGGGG
>NZ_SJDS01000135.1:0-251 GCF_004332175.1 Lysinibacillus sp. OL1
GATGGATGTGGAAGCCGACCGTGCTCACCGCACGAAGCGTTGCCGTCCCATCGCGGCCGGCGTGCTACCCGTCAACATCGCCTACGGCATGGCAGTCGTGCTGCTTGCCGGTGCGATCGGGCTGTCCTTCCTGGCCAACTGGCAACTCGCCGTGGTCATGGGCGTGTACATCGTCATCCAGCTCGCCTACTGCTTCGGTCTCAAGCATCAGGCCGTCATCGACATCTGCATCGTCTCGTCCGGCTTCCTGC
>NZ_SJDS01000136.1:0-251 GCF_004332175.1 Lysinibacillus sp. OL1
TACTGGTTTTAGTGGTCCTACTGGTTCTACTGGTTGTACTGGCGTTACTGGTGTTACTGGCGCTACCGGCGCTACTGGCGGTACTGGGGCTACTGGTGAGACCGGCGTTACTGGCGTTACTGGGGTAACTGGGGCTACCGGCGTTACTGGTGTAACCGGCGTTACTGGCGTTACTGGCGCTACTGGCGCAATCGGACCTACTGGCGCTACTGGCGCTACCGGCGATACTGGGGCTACCGGAGCTACTGGCG
>NZ_SJDS01000137.1:0-251 GCF_004332175.1 Lysinibacillus sp. OL1
GTTCACCGCCCAGTTCAGAAGGGAACAACTCTCGGGAGAAATCATGGACACGATGGCCGAAGCGACCTATCTCGCCGAGGAATGGAAAGCTATCTACAATCATGAACGGCCCCACGGATCCCTCGATGGCATGACGCCAAACCGCTACTGGGAAAACTGGACTCAAGAAAACCAACTAGCTATCGCATAGGTGCTGGACTGCTAACGGGGGCCCAACCATGCCCGATGCCCATGTCGAGCAGGTGCCAATG
>NZ_SJDS01000138.1:0-249 GCF_004332175.1 Lysinibacillus sp. OL1
GTGCTGGTCGGCATCAACCTCCTGCGTGAGGGACTCGACCTTCCCGAGGTGTCGCTGGTCGCGATTCTCGATGCCGACAAAGAAGGTTTCCTACGTAGCTCCACCAGCCTCATTCAGACGATCGGCCGAGCGGCTCGAAATGTATCCGGTCAAGTGCACATGTATGCGGACAAGATCACCGCTTCCATGGCGCAGGCCATCGAGGAAACCGAGCGACGACGCGAGAAGCAGGTCGCCTACAACGAGAAG
>NZ_SJDS01000014.1:0-121415 GCF_004332175.1 Lysinibacillus sp. OL1
TCAAAAAATATCTTGCAATTGTTGAAGGGTAAACAAAATTCCTTGTTCAACAAACGTGGTGCTTTAATTGAATAGATAGAATGATGTATCCATCTCATACGAGGTGGTCTTTTTTATTTATACAGTGCCAAAACTTAATATAGTTTTGACACCAGAATGTTGATGCAGTAATATCAAGGTGTAAAAAGGTGTCATAACTTAGGTCTATAAGTGTAGTGCAGAAATGAGGTATTTTTCTATGATTTACGGTTATGCAAGGGTATCGACTGTATCACAGGAATTAGAGGTTCAGCTTCAAGCGTTGGAGAGTGAAGGAGCGACTGTTATTTATAAAGAGAAATTCACAGGAACGAAAACAGACCGGCCACAATTAAATGAGCTGCTGTCTAAATTAAATAAAGGTGACAAGCTTGTTGTAACCAAATTGGATCGATTTGCTCAAAACACTAAAGAAGGCATCGAGATCATTGAACGGTTATTCGCCAAATGCGTAAATTTATTAAAAAAATTTCCGTCATCGAAAGCGTTTTGTATCGTTACTACAGCGATGTAAAATGCTTTTTTGCTTCAAAAAAGGAGCAACTATCATGAAAAATAAACTAAAAACTACACCAAACCAAGCAGTCCAAACATTTATTACATACGGCAATCAAAAAGGAGATCGGCAACTCAAAGAAGAACGCCTGCAGCAACTAGAAGAAACTTTAGTAGCACAAGGTATTTATCCTGGTGGGAAAGTACATAGGGTGCTAGAAAAATTGATTTATGATTTTACATACAATGGCATTATTAAAGTAAGCCGAGAGCATATGAGTAACAAATTAGAGGTAGGATTCAATACAATCTCAACAGCTTTTAAGTATATGGAGCAATCAAAGCTATTATCCTTTCCAGAAACAAATCAGGAAAAACGAATAGTGGTTGTCGTGTCATTATAGATGCGCAACATATCAATTTTGAAAGCATTTTAAAATGAAAGAGCATCTTTTCTCATTATGTCAAACCTACCAAGTGAGACCATCAAATATCGCACTCCAATTTAATGGCATTCATGAAACAATTCGTTCAGTCATGGCGGGCTATGGTGCAAATTTTATTTCTCCTCTTGCGGTTAGAGAGTATGTAGAGAGTGGGCAATTGGCGAGAGTTTATGTGAAGGATATACATGCCATTAAACATAAAATTGCAATTTGTACAAGGAATAATGAGAAGCAGAATTTACTTGTGCAAAGATTTATTGAAACCATAAAAAATTCCCCCATTTAAACATTTGAATCTCATGCAAGGTGTAGAGAAATTTGTTATATTAGTTATATAACAAATCTGGAGCTGATAAACATGTTTATTCAAATAGAATTTCAATCAGACGTACCTATTTATGAGCAGGTAACACGTCAAATTATCGAAGGAATTGCTAGAGGAGAAATGAAGCCAGGTGATACTTTGCCGTCTGTGCGGAGTTTAGCTGCCGATTTAGGTGTTAATATGCATACTGTTAATAAGAGTTATCATGAATTAGAGGCGAAAGGGATTATTACCATTCGGCCAAAATCTGGAGCTATTATAAGTTCAGCAGAGGAGAGAGCTTTATCACCTGAGCAACTACGTCAAATCGAAAAGAATTTGAAACCTGTTGTGGCAGAAGGAATGGTGCTCGGCGCAACAGCTGAACAAATTGAGCACATGATGAAAAAAGTATTTGCCGATTTGCAAATTCCAGCAGAGGGAGTGTAGCAAAATGCTACTTGGCGTTTTTATAACCATTTACATCATGACATTAGCTTTGCAAATAGTCGTTCCCTATATTGTAAGAGAGACTATCGTTTTTGGAGTCACAGTGCCTGATCAAATTATTAAGCATCCCCTCTTAGCTCAGTTGAAAAAACAGTATGTGCAGTTCGTAGGGGGCACAGGTATAGTATTTCTAATCATCATGATTATAAGTTACAATCAATTTGCTCCTTCTGAAGCTATTCAAAGTATTGTTTTATTAAGCTGTTTGTTTAGTATGCTTACAGTAAGTATGGCGTTGTATTGGATAAATCATCAAAAGGTATCGAAGTTGAAAAAACAAGAGCAGTGGGGTGCAAATATTAAACAAGTACGGGCAGTGGATTTAACTGCAAGAAGCCGTGATGAAATGCTTCCTTGGTCTTTTTTTGCTGTACCATTAGGAATATCCGTATTTTTGATCATTTACACATACCTTCATTACGATCTCATGCCAAATAATATAGCAGTACATTGGGGGCCAAGTGGCGAAGCGGATGCCTGGAGAAGCAAGACCTATTTTACGGCTATTTCACTGCCACTGGTAATGCTAATGATGCAATGTATGATGTGGGGAATTACCGACTCCATTAAACGTTCGGCAATTAAATTAGCTGTAAATCGCAAAGAGGAATCGTTGGAGGATCAGCTAAAAACACGAAAATACATGAGTTGGCAAATACTACTGATAAGTTCTGCATTAACAGCTTTATTAACAATTTTACAATTAAGCAACATCTATCCTTCTATGACAGTAGGCTATAAGCTATTACCAGTATTTATTTTGTTCTTAGTTGTTTTGCTGGGTTCATTACTGATATATGTGGTGAAAAAGTATAAACATAAAGTACGCTATGAAGCAAATATAGATTCCCAAGTAATGGACGTGGATGAGGATCGTTATTGGAAGGGCGGCTTAATTTATATGAATCGACAAGACCCATCCGTTTTTGTGGAGAAACGCTTCGGGGTAGGATGGACCATGAACCTTGCCAATCCTAGAGGCTATATTGTAATTGGTTTACCTTTTCTCTTATTGCTGTTGATTTCTATATTTTCGTTATAAAATAATAGTAATTTGTGCTGAAAAAATTCGTTCTATATGATCGGATTTTTTCTTATTAACTGGAGGTGGGCAGATGAAGATCCTTGTTGTCGATGATGATGTTCATATTTTACAGCTAGTCAATATTTATCTTACAAAGGAAGGCTACCAGGTGCTACTTGCTGAAAATGCAAAGCAGGCACTAGCCTTACTCGAAGGGAATCTGCCTGATTTAGCTGTTGTCGATGTGATGATGCCAGGAATGGATGGTTTTACACTAACAGAGTATTTAACTCAAGATTATGATATTCCTGTTTTATTATTAACAGCAAAAGGTGAGCTAGAGGATAAAGAACGTGGCTTTTTAGCAGGATCTGACGATTATGTTGTAAAGCCCTTTGAACCAAAGGAATTATTATTTCGTATAGCTGCAATTTTGAGGAGATTTGATAAAAAAAATCAAGTAACCATTCAAGTAGGTAAACTAGTAATTGACCGACGAAGCTTTGAGGTTGTAATAGGGGAAGATACACTTATATTACCTTTAAAGGAATTTGAATTACTGGCTTTGTTAGCATCACGACCCCATCAAGTGTTTACTCGTAGCTATATTATGGAACAAGTATGGGGCTATGACTATGATGGAGATGAGCAAACGTTAAATACGCATGTGAAGCGGATTCGTGAAAGATTAAACCGATATGACACGGCTGTTGAAATTACAACAGTAAGAGGTGTTGGCTATAAGCTAGAGGAAACAACATGAAAACGTTATATAGTAAGTTTGTTGTAACCACAATGCTAGTAATGCTCGGAAGCTTATGTATGGGCTTTCTGGCAACGAATACCTATTACCATCAAGTTGTAAAAGAAAAAAATGATGCGAAAAACGTTAGCATAGCACAGGATATTGTGCATTATATTGAGACAAACAAACCAGAAGATTTAAATAGCTATCTAACAACATTGGGTGAAATCGGCTATCAAATATATGTGACAACTGGTGAGGAGGGGCATTTTTTTGGCGGTCCATATCGTGATAAAACATTGTCAACATCTGTTGTGGAGCATGTTTTAAATGGGGAAACCTATCATGGTATGCGAGATTTTCCTAAAGAAACCTTTGTAACAGGATTTTTTGCTAACGAACTGAATAATACAATTGGTGTGCCATTTACCTATGAAAGCAAGTCCTATGCATTGTTCATAAGACCAGATATTCGTTTATTGTTTTCTGAGGTGCATACAATACTTGCAGGATTAATGTTGGTTATGACAGTACTGAGCCTTCTTGCCATGCTACTATTTGCTAAAGCATTAATTCGCCCCATTACGAAATTAACAGCAGCCACTCAACAGCTAGCGCATGAAAAATTTGATACAGTTCTAGATATTGATCGTGCAGATGAAATTGGCCAATTAGCATCAAGCTTTAATAGGATGACCGAGAGATTACAGGAAACTGATCGTACACGGAAGGAATTTATTAGTAATGTATCACATGATTTTCAGTCGCCTTTATTAAATATTCAAGGGTATGTAGATTTACTGAAAAATCCTTCCCTTACTGAACAGGAAAGACAGGAATATGCAGCAATCATTGAGCTAGAAACAAAACGCCTATCTACATTAACCAAGCAGTTATTATTATTAACCTCCCTTGACCAATCGACAAGAATTGTAAAACGTGAGTCTTATCGTTTAGATGAACAGCTCAAGGAAACCGTACGAAAGTATCGTTGGCAAATGGAAGAGTCACAGCTTCAAATATCGTATAAGCTTGAGCAAATTATTTTTGATGGCGATGCAGGGCTTTTACAAAATGTATGGGATAATTTACTGACAAATGCCATTAAATACAATGTAGAGGGTGGACAAATACATCTACGTTTACAAAAAAGATCTACTTCACTTGAAATTCTTGTTGAGGACAGTGGGATAGGAATGACTGAGGATCAATTAGCAAAAGTATATGACCGTTTTTATCGCGCTGATGCGTCTAGAACCAAGCAAGGGACAGGACTAGGATTAGCGATTGTCAAACAAATTGTTGAGCTACATGGAGGGACCATACAGATGCAAAGTACGGTGCATGCAGGCACAAAGGTTTATATCCATCTACCAATTTTGTCATAAGGAGTTCATATAAAGTTCATGTTCACACGATAAACTGCTACTTAGTTGAAACATAACTAGGGGGTTATCGTATGGAACAAAAGTGGAGCATACGCCTTATTCGATTAGCGGCAATTTTTGCTTTAATCGGCACGTATTTAGGTTCACATATGTCGGGATCAGGTAGCTATGAATATAGACCGATACATGCACATATTTTACTTGTTGGCTGGCTTAGTATGTTTGCCTGGGGTATTTTTTATCGAGCCTTCAAAGTGAAATCACAAAAATTAGTAACCATTCATGGTTGGACAGCTATTGTAGGTGTTCTGGGCTTAACGTTAGGCATGTGGTTTTACAATATAAATCCATTTAATTTTGGTAGCACTTTTACATTAGTCTTCTTTATTGTAGGAGGAACTACGCTATTAATTAGCTTTGCTTTATTTATTGTTGTAACATTTATGATTCAACAACAAAAGGATACTAGCAGTCATTAATAAAACCTACCGTGTCTTATGTGATGCGGTAGGTTTTAAAATATTTATTTAATTTCTTCAAGTGACTTTTTCAGCCATCTTGTCGCCTCTTGATAGTCTTGTGCAACACCATGCCCTTTTTTGTAGAGCATACCAAGCTGGAATTGAGCTTTTTGATGCCCTTGATTAGCAGATAGTCGATAAAGCTGGGCAGCCTTTGCAAAGTCCTTTGGTACGCCCTGTCCATGAATGTGCATTTGGGCTAATTGGTATTGTGCCTTCATATGTCCTTGTGACGCAGCCTGTTCAATCCATTTAGCTGCCTCTGTGTAATCCTGTTCTACCCCTTTACCTTTATCAAATAAATTGCCCAGTTGATACTGCGCACCTGCATGTCCTTGAATGGCTGCAAGGCGATAACATCTGCGGGCCTCCTCAAGATTCAAGGCTACCCCTAATCCCTGTTCATATAGTAGGCCTAATTGATATTCTGCTTGAATATGTGATTGATCGGTTGCTGCTCGCCACCATTTCACGGCCTCCTTATAATTTATAGGAACAGCAGTGCCAGATGTCAGTAATAGGCCAAGCTCATACTGTGCATCTGCATAGCCTTTTTCAGCCGCTGTCCTAAAATATGACATTGCTTTGGCTGGGTCTTGAAGCTGATATACATATAGACGTCCTAGCTCGAAGCCAGCGCTGATATGGCCATTGTCAGCAGCTAGTAGTAGCCACTTTTCTGCTGACACAAGATTCTGCTCTTTTTCATACAGCAGGCCAAGACAGTATTGAGCATTTAAATGTCCTTTATGTGCCGCTAGCTTAAACCATTTTAGAGCTTCTATATGATCTTTCATCATTCCTTGCCCAGTATTATAGAGCATGGCCAGTTGAAACTCTGCATTCACATGGTCCTGTAAAGCAGCCATATGAAACCATTTTGCCGCTTCTTCTTGGTTTTGGGGAATACCACGCCCTTTAAGATGCATATAGCCGAGATTGTATTGAGCACTTGCATCTCCAGTTAGGGCAGCCATTTTGAAATAAGCGACGGCCTTATCATAGCTTTGCTCCAAACCCGTGCCATTATGATAAAGAAAGCCTAGATTGTTTTGGGCACTAGTATTACCTTGATTGGCAGCTAAGGTATACCACTTGGCAGCTTCGTTAAAATTTTGAGATAGGCCTAAGCCTTGATTATAGAGTACACCTAAATTGTATTGGGCGTCAGCATTCTCTAAATCAGCCGCTATTTGGTAATGACGTGCAGCCTCTAGATAATCCTGTATAACACCTTGGCCTAGATGATAAAGTACACCGAGGCTATAGTGAGCATTTGCGTCATTTTGTGCGGCAGCTCGTTCATACCACATTTTTGCAAGCCTATAGTCCCTTTTTACCCCTCGACCATGATTGTAAAGAGCACCTAAGTTATATTGAGCGCTTGCATCTCCGTTCTGGGCAGCTACTTCAAACCATTTGACAGCATGTTCGTAAGCCTCTTGAGACTGCTCATGCTGAAGTATATTTTCATCAAATATTGAAGGAAGTTCTGTGATATGAGAAGGCAGGCGGTTGGATTTGAAGCTACGATCATAGCGCTTCATAAACCATTCAACAATATCGCTAAGATAATCTAAAACAATTTTAGCTGCTTTGGCTTCTACAATGTCATTACTAGTATGGCTTGTCATTTTATGAATTAGATTCATCAATAAATAAATCCGACGAGGATGAATTTGCCCTACAAAACTTCGATTATTTAATAGCATTCGGACATTTTTGAATTTAGGTTCGGTATGCATTTCCAATCGATAAATCTCATATAAAATTTCCTCTAATACAAAAAGTGACTTCTGTAAGGATTCTGCTGGGGTTGAAATGGCGAGCAAACTAGCATCCTGTAAATTTTTAGCTAATATTGTGAAGGACAGCTGTCTTAATTTTTGACATTGTTCTTCAAGATTTTCATAATGCATGACGAAAGTACTCACCTCTTTCAGTTAATTACCTCGGCGTCATTGCAAGCATTTTCCTATTAAACCTTTTTACAAAGCGCCTCTTCATCTCTTTGTTCATATATCGGAGAAAAATCGATATTATTGATATGTTTTAATGGGATTCATCAGTTGAATTGTTGCTGTTACATGATACTATTTGATATAAGGGAGATTCGTAGCTACGGAGAACCTGTCAGCCTTTAGGTGGGGGATCGAAATGAAAAATATTGCAGCTATTATACCAGCATATAATCCACAACAATCACTCATTACCTATGTACATCAATTATTAGCAACGACTATTACTCAAATCATCATTGTCAATGATGGGAGTGATCAAAAATATAAAGATATTTTTGAAAACCTAGATAAAATTGAACGCTGCCAAGTACTCCAGCATGATTGCAATATTGGTAAGGGTAGCGCACTTAAGACCGCCTTTGCATATATACGAGAACAACAAGCAAGGTGCCATGGTGTCCTTACAGTGGGGGCCCATGGGCAACATACTTTACAAGATGTGAAGCTTGTTTTAACAATGACAAAGGTGTTTTCTGAAGGGATTGTGCTTGGTGTACGTAACTTTCGTTCAACTGATAGTACATTTCTTTCTTACTGGGGAAATCGTGCAACAAGCTTATTTTTCGAGATACTGTATCATAAGAAATTAATGGATACACAAACAGGTTTACGTTATATTTCCATCAATGAGTTGCCTTGGTTAATGAAAGTAAAAGGTGAACGCTATGATTATGATACAAACATGTTAATTGCTGCACTTAAAAGAAAATGTCCAGTTTTCGAGGTAGAAATTGGGCAATTACGTATAAAGAAGAATTCAATAATTCAGTACGATGAAATAACAAACGCTGGTACGATTATTACGAGAATGCTCATAAATTATTTAAAGCCAAGGAATAGTAACGGCTAGGTTTAAATTTAAAATAATGAGCTAGGATAAAGAATAACGATCACTCATTAGAGCGTAGCGAGTATAAGAGAAGGAGCAATGTATATGGAATATTCAGATCAAGTGAAAAATCGTGTGAAACGGATGGAAGGACAGCTACGTGGCATTTTGAAAATGATGGAGGAGGAAAAAGACTGTAAGGCAGTCATTACACAATTATCAGCAGTACGCTCTGCTGTAGACCGTACAGTTGGGGTTATTGTTAGCACAAACCTATTGGAATGTGTACAGAATGCTGAAGGGGATGGCGAAAAAATGAACGAAGCCATTCAGGAAGCAGTTAATTTAGTGGTGAAAAGTAGATAAAAGATATGAATTTCGTAACAACAATATAAAGTAGAGTGACTAAAAACTTTCTGAAATCAACAAACAAATATTAACAAGCACAAATGGGCCCTTAAGTGAGTTCTTTGTGCTTTTTTTGTATATAATGTAAGGAAGACGGTTGGAGGTGAGGAGTTTGTGGAAGAAATTGGCTATAATTGCCATTATTATTATTTTTATTGATCCTATTTATACGGCTGGTAAGGCTGTTGTTCAGCAGGTGGTCGATTGGACAAATAATGATGAAATAGAAACTATGCTACTGTCAACAAAGGACAAGATCGTAGATGTTACTGCAAGACTTTCAGATAATGCCTCAATTGAAACAGCCCTACCTATAGAAGATGTACATGAAGCGGAGGTAGCCCCTACAGCTCCACCTATACAGAAACCTGAAACAAAGTTAGTGGTGACAAATGCCAAGGAGCTAGCTGATGCGATGTATGCGTATTATAATAGCTTTTCACCAAAGTTTGAAATTCAATATAAAGGGAATACACAGCGAATTGAACAAATTGTAGAAGAGGCCTATAACAATGCTATCAAACGCGATGACTATGTTTACGGCCATGTAAGTAAACATTCAATTCGATATGAATATGGGCGAAATAAAGCGACTATTTTTGGAGAACAGAGCTATTTAATGACGCCAGAGCAGGCGGCATATGTAGAGATGAATGTTCAAGAAATTATCGCTAAGATTAGTAAAAAATCTATGACGGATGTAGAAAAGGTACGAGCTGTCAATGACTATATTGTGGCCAATACTTCCTATACAGAACAAACGAATTCTAGCCCACACAGCGCTTATACGGTTCTTGCCGAGCACGGGGGAGTATGTCAGGGCTATGCTTTACTTGCTCACTCTATGCTTCAAAAATTGGGTATTGAAACAAAATATATCGTGGGCTATGTAGGTCAAGAGGGACATGCGTGGAACCTAGTCAAGTTGGATGGACAGTGGTATCATCTTGATACAACATGGAATGATCCAGTACCAGATCGTAAGGGCGCAATACGCTATCAATACTTTTTAGTAGATGACCGTACAATGGCGAAGGATCACACGTGGATTGCTGAAGACTATCCAAAAGCAACAAGCACACTATATAGTTATTATCATGATATAGACTTCCCAGCACAGGTTGGAGACCAATTGTTTTATAGTAATATTGCAGATGATAATAAGCTATATGTACTAGATATGAAAACTGGTAAAACGAAGCGTGTCACAAATTCTCGTGCACAATATATTGTTTATTCGGATGGTTGGCTCTACTTTAGTAATTATTCCCGAGGGGCGTATTTAACAAAGATTCGTCCGGATGGTAGTGGAGAAGAGGTACTAAATAGGGAGGATTCGAAGGATTTATTTATAAAGGATGGGTATCTCTATTTTACGACGAATGAATTGAAGAGACTGGCACTTTAAAAAGAAAAGGGCAATGACTTATAAACAGTCATATGCCCTTTTAGTTCGTTCAATTAAATAAGTAATAGGCTGATGCTGACAAAGGGTAATGTCCACTTGAGGATACATGCAGGTTATTTCATCTGTGAAATTCTTTAAAATGAGTGGATTATGTTTAATGGCTCCACCATTACAATATAGAGTAAATGGTGAATTCTGATAGTTAATTTTTTTCAATACAGCATTCGCCAGAATAGCTAGTTCATGGGCTGCTTGCTGAGATATTTGGATGGCGCATGCGTCTTCTTGCTCGACTGCCTTTGCCACAAAGGAACCCATCTTGGCCAATTGTGCATTTGTATAGGAAGGGCGGAAGAGCCATTCAGCGAGCTCTGTAACATCTTGTATACCTAAAGATTGATAGACAGCTTCCTTTAAGAGTGTTGGTTTCCCGCGACCATCCTCCATTTTAAATATAGCTCTTACGACTTCCTGCCCTAGCCAATATCCACTTCCCTCATCGCCAGCCCGATGTCCCCAACCTCCTGCACGTACAATCCGCCGCCCATCAAAGGCATAGGCAATAGCTCCTGTTCCAGCGATGAGTAGTGCACCTGCCTGTCCAGCAGTCACACCTAATAGTGTAGCCTCCGCATCATTTTCAATAATCATTGTGTCTATTTGTAGCTGTGTGAACTTAAGAGCATTTTGAACAATAGCTACGACAGCTGCATGATCCTTCGGAGAATCAATACCCGCTAGAGCAAAGGTAGCTACAGCAATTTGAGAATTAGGATACTTTTGCAAAAATGTTTCAACATTTGCTAAAAGCTCTTGTAAAATTGCTGTAGCTGATTCAACACCAATGGCTTGATAATTAGAGCCTTTAGCGGATATAGAATATTCAATGTCACCAGATTCAGCATGAACAACTGCACATGCTGTTTTTGTCGCCCCACCATCAATAATTAATAACCATTGCTTCATTGATTCCATTCCTCTAGAAAGGCTGTTAGCTCTTTTTCTGCTTCAATAATGGAATTTTCCTTTAAGCGAATCCATTCATAAAAATCGTGGGCATTCAGTTTGGAGCGTTCAAGAGCAGCTTTCATAGTGGCTGGAGCGGGTCCACCTAGTAATGTTCGTACACCAACAAAAGATTCTGGTTTTAATGTCTTATAGAAATCCTCTTCTGAAATAGTTAATTCCTTGCCCGTGATCAATTTCGATTGTGTATTTGCAAGTCCCCATGTAAGACTAGCTAATGATTCCTCTCCATGAGCAAGTAGAACCTTAATACATTTACTAACAATACTATGTGCTTGCCGGAAGGAAATTCCCTCTGAACGGACTAATGTATCAGCTAGCTCAGTGACATTCGCAAAGCTATTTTCAGCGCGATTTTTTAACTTCTTCTTATTGACATCCATTGTAACAACAAGCGAACCAAACAACTTGTAAATACCAATTAAGCGGTCAATGGCACGCCATAAATAAGGCTGCATATCATCCTCAGTGTCTACGATATCTCCAAAAGGTGTATTATGTACCATCTGTAATACTGTACTTGCATCTCCTACAACCGCAGATAGTAATGAGCGTGTATGTTCTATAGAAACAGGATTACGCTTTTGAGGCATAATAGAGCTTATTTGCACATATGGACTTGCGAGTGTAAACGCATTAAACTCCTGAGTAGCCCATAATAAAAAATCTTGAGAAGTACGGCCAAGGTTGAGTGCAGCGAGCTGTATAATACTTGCAGCCTCAGCTATATAATCTGCCCCTGCAACCGCATCCCATGCATTTTCGATAATATCATCAAAGGCTAGTAGATCACGCATACGTTCTCTACTAATATTAAAGCCTGTCGTTGTTAAGGCAGCGGCTCCCATACTGCTACGATTGACCGTTTTATAGACATGCTGCATTCGTTCAAAATCACGCTCTAGCTGGTCGATGACGGCCTTTAAATAATGGGCGAAGGTTGTAGGCTGGGCCTGCTGTGTATGTGTGTAGCCAATCATAATGGTATCGACATGTTCCTCTGCAGCAGCGATTAAATCATCACGTAATGTTAGTAACTCGCGCATTAATAATAATAATTTTTTTCTTAATGTCATTCGATAGATGGCGATACCCATATCATTTCGGCTTCTGCCAATGTGAAGATTTCCAGCAATATCACCAGCAAGCTCTATTAATTTATTTTCAATGCGGAAAAATAAATCCTCATATTGGGGACTGTAATCCTCTATACGATAATAGTTTAAGTCAATTTTTTTTAGAGCTATCCCAATTTGCTTTGCTTCATCTTTTTTTACAAGTCCTTGTTCTTCTAACATTTTTAAATGAGCAATATTGATTTGTAGCATAATTGTTAAAAAATTTTTCTTTGCTTCATCATAAGCTGGCTGTAAAACAATTTTTCGATAGATGTTAGAAGGGAATATCATCCCATCTTCCAGCTGTGTTTTATTGCGAAAATCTTCAAACATTGTCATGGCCCCCTAATAGATTGGCAGCTAGATGGCTGTACCAGCACTGCCTTTTGATAGTTTTTCAGAAATAATAAGGACAACTAAAATTAAACAAATTTGTAAGACACCATAAGCACAGGCGGTCCCAAATTTAAATGCATATAATTTTTGGAATATCGCTACAGACAATGGAATAGTGGATGTACTGTAAATTAGAATGGATGCAACAAATTCACCAAAGCTTTGCACGAGGGCTAAGAGTGTCCCTGCTAAAATCCCGGTGAATGTTAAAGGCACGACAATACGTCTAAATGTATACCACCAGTTGGCCCCTAAGCCACGTGATGCCTCTTCAATTGATTGATCTAGCTGTACAAGAGAGGCGGATGTTGATCGAAAAACAAGTGGTAAATGTCGAATAAAGTAGGCTAATGGCAAAATCCAAAATGTCCCGATCAATACTTGATTAAAACTAAAGATACTTTCTGTACTAAAGGCAGCAATTAAATTAACAGCAACAACTGTTCCTGGCAAAGCCCAAGGTACCATTATCAAAATGTCGAGCATGGTTTTCCCTTTAAAATTTAAGCGCACCATAGCATAAGCAGCCGCGACACCAAAGATGATATTGCCCAGTGTTGCAATAACACCCATTTGAATGGAGTTCCAAATAGGTCGCCATGTGCGTTCATCAGTAAAAAGGGCAATATAATGATCGATTGTATAGTCGGTTGGGAGAATTTGCGTTTTCCACGCTCCATCCACAGAGAAAGAGATCAATATCAACACTAAAATAGGCAGTATCAATATTAATGTGCCAACAAAAGAAGCAATTGTTGCGATAATTTTTACTTTTTTTGAGGATACCTCTGAACGATGAACACTAATTCCCTTACTTAGATTTTGATAATTTCTGCGATTTTGATACCAGCGCATAATGATTAAAAAAGTGATAGATACAAAAGATAATATCATCGACTGTGTTGCAGCCATCTCAAGATTCCCATTTGTACGTGATAAATAAATTTGCATCGTCATAGTACGCTCTACACCAAACATCAAAGGTGCAGTATAAGAAGCCATAGAAATCATAAACACCAATAAGGATGAGGCAACAATAGAAGGTGTGAGCATTGGTAAAATAACCTTTGTCCATACGCGAATACGCCCTGCACCCAGACTAGTAGCTGCCTCTTCAAGAGCAGGATCAAGCCCCTTAATAGCAGCAGAGGCAGTCAAATAGAAGTACGTATACATTGTGAATGTATGAACAACGATGACGCCCCATATTCCCTTCAAGGCAAAAGGAACGTGATCCAACCCAAATAGATGCTGAAAAATTCGTGGAAAAATCCCGCTATCACCATATAAAAATGAAAAGGACAAAACACCTACTAGAGGAGGAAGTGCCATTGGAACCAAAACTAAAACAGACAATATCCGTCTCCCAGGGAAATTATAGCGTTCTAGTAAAAAGGCCATTGTTACCCCAACAAGTGCACAGCAAATAACACTGATAAATGAAATATAAATACTGGTCCACAAGGCCTCTAAATTTGCTGGACTAGCTATATCAAAAAATTTCTTATAGTGAAAGAATGCTTCATCGCCAGCAAAGCTTTGGATGAAAGTTTGATAGAAGGGATAAACCACATAGGCGAATAACACTAAAAATAATGGCGATATTAAAACATAGACAAACCAATTAGCATGAAAAATTCGCGTCCACGTACTTTCAGACTGTTTCCCCATATTGGCTTCCTCCTATTCCCCTAAAAAGTATAGTGAATCTTGTGCCATATGGATTGTAATATCTTCACCGATCTTTTTGATTTGGTCATAAGAATTAATAAGCATTACTTTAAGTGAGAACGCAGTAAAATCTACAATGTAATTAACGCTAATACCTGTGAATTCAACAAATGTAATTTTTCCTGTTAATGTGTTTTCACCAGTACCAAGTTGAATCGATTCTGGACGAATAGAAATAAATACTTTGTCTCCAATCATATGCGTTAAGGAGGGAGAGCTTTGTTGCTTTCGCCCAGTTAAATTATGTCCATTCACTGTTCGTACTTGTACATTTTCCCCATCAATAGCTTGGATTGAGCATTCAATTAAATTAGTTTCCCCAATAAAATTTGCCACAAAACGATCCTTGGGTTGATGATAAATTTCCTGAGGAGTCCCAATTTGTTTGATATAGCCATTTTCCATGACCATAATTCGATCCGACATAGACATGGCCTCCATTTGATCGTGAGTAACGTATATCGTTGTGACTCCAAGCTCAGATTGGATTCGTTTGATTTCAATACGTGTTTCCTCACGCAATTTTGCATCTAGATTGGAGAGAGGTTCATCAAGCAATAAAATATCTGGCTCTATCACGAGTGCTCTAGCTAAAGCAACACGCTGCTGCTGCCCACCAGATAGCTCATTTATTTTTCTGTTGCCGTAAGCAGCAAGATGCACTTGACCTCTAATTCGATCAACCTTGTGCTGAATCTCAGCTTTTGAAAATTTTCGAACTTGTAAACCAAATGCAATATTCTCATCAACCGTCATATGGGGAAAAAGGGCATAATTTTGAAATACCATGCCGATATTGCGCTTATTGGGCTGAAGTCGAGTGACATCTCGATCATCAAAAAGAATTTTGCCTTTAGTAGGATAATAAAAGCCTGCAAGCATTCTTAAAGTGGTTGTTTTGCCACAGCCGCTAGGACCGAGAAAAGTAAAAAATTCACCAGCTTTTATTTCAAGGTTTAAGTCTTTCACACCATACACTTGACCAAATTGTTTCGAGACGTTTTCGATTCTGACACTTCTCAATCATTAACTCCTCTCTAACAAAGAATCTAGATAATACAGGAAGGTAAAAATTCGCTGTATAAGCCGAATTTTTACCCGTTCTACTATTTACCGCGCCCTTTAATATTGTTATCCCAGTATTCCATCCATTCTGCTTCTTTGTCAGACATTAGCTGCCAATCAATATCAAATGTTTTTAAATCTAATTCCTGATACCATTCTGGCATGGAGGCTTTGTCGATATCAGAACGTGTAGGAATTTGATAGTAATCATTAGCTAATTGTGTTACCATCTCTTTTTCAAATAAAAACTCTACAAATAGTTTTGCATTTTCTAGGTTTTTCGCATTGTTTACAACTGCTACACCGTCTACTAAAATAGGTGCTCCACTTTTAGGATAAATATAATCAAAAGGATAATCTGTCGTATATTTTTTTAACAAAATATCTTGTAGATTCCATAGGGAGACACTGCCTTCTTGACGTGTTAGCTTTAAATACAAGGCATTAGGGTCTTGTGTGTACTCCTTTGTGTTGGCATCTAATTGTAGTAACCATTCATAGCCTTTATCAGGTGAATCTGCACCTTGTCGTACGATCATGGAAGAATAAATCGTACGCATTGTGCCTGACGCAAGTACACCTCTGATTAAAATTTGATCCTTCCATTTAGGATCTAATAAGTCATCCCAGTCCTGTGGACCAGTTTCTTTTGTTAGTAAATCACTATTAATCATAATTACTTCTGGTAACAGCATCTCGCCGAACCATCGTCCATCTACATCTTTGTGTGTGGTATCAATAGCGTCAATAAAGCTCGGCTGCCAAGCATGTAGTAAGTCTTCATTGGCGCCAACAATGAGCGCTGATTGCGTTCCGCCCCACCAAAAATCTGCTTGAGGATTGGCTTTCTCTCCACGAAGACGTTCTAAAATTTGTTGAGCACCCATCGTTAGAAATTCTACTTCAATGTCTGGATATTTTTCATTAAACTGATCGATCACATTTTGCACCATTTCTTCGTCACGTCCAGTGTAAATTACTAGCTTGCCTGAAGGCGACGTTGCTGCTACTTCTGTTTTTTTACCATCCGATGCCTCGTCATTACTTGCTGCATCATTTGTAGAATTTTGCTGATCTTTGCCATTACAAGCAGCTAAAACGAAAAGCATTAACATAAGGAAAAAACCAAGAACATAGGCTTTTTTCATCAACTTCCCCTTTCTTAAAGTAAGTTACTTGCATATTGCAGTATAATACTGAAGGGGAACATTAATGTTAGAATTATTAAAAAATTACATTTGCATTCATCATAGCGAAGTGCATAATGGTAAGCAATGGCATTTCATTAAAGTTCAAAAAAACTCCTTAAAAAGGAATCGTTCCATTTTTAGGGAGTTTTTTGTCGTTTTATGAATGTGCTTCTAATAAGCTATCCTTTTGTTGACGTTGTGCAACAATGGTTGGCAGCATCATGCCAGCAATCACCAGTACAATCCCGATAATTTGTACAGTAGTTAAAGGTTCATGCAAAACAATAACAGAAACAGTAACAGCCACTGGTAATTCAATGGCGCTTAAAATAGAAGCAAGCGCACCACCGATTTTAGGGATAGCAATTGAAAATAGATAAATTGGTAAAATGATACCGAAAAGACCTAGTGCTAGTCCGTATTTCCACAGGCCTTGCATGAATAGTTTACCGTTCCAAATAACCTCAGGACTTAGGAAAATACTGATCATAATAAGCGCCACAGAGGAAACGATTAATACCCTTGATGTGGTAGTCACGCCCTCGACAGGTCGAGAATTAAATTGAATGAAACATGCAAAAGTAACGGCTGCTGTAAAACCGAATAGCCATCCTTGAATAGGAATGTCACTTAAATCTACATTTAATACACCTGCAGCTAGAATCGTTCCGATAAATAAGATCACGATCGAAATTACTTCAGGTCTACTTGGTAATCTTTTATGGAGGGCACAATCAATCAGTAGACCAATCCATGTAAATTGGAATAGCATGACTACTGCAAGAGAAGCAGGAAGATACTTTAAAGATTCTCCGTATACGATACCTGTTGTCCCTGTAAAAATTCCTGCACATATTAAAATAAGTAAGCCCTTCTTGGACGGTCTTGGTAATTTTCTGTCAGTAAAAATAAAGATGGATATTACGAGTAAAAAGCCAATAATATACTGGCTTGATACAGCCTCCGCTGATGTAAAGCCATGCTGCATAGCTACTTTGACAATAGTCGACAATATCCCGTAACTACTAGATGCAATAACAATCAAAAGAGGGTAAATCAAATTGTTTTTCATATATTAGTTATTCACTTCCTAAAACTGTTTAACCATATGATGAAAAGGCTCATCAATAATTGACCAAGGCTCCGTAATAACAAAGCCTAGTCGTTCATAAAGACGGCGCGCTTCTTCTTTTTGGGTTTCAACATTTAATGATAATTTTGTATAGCCGCGTTGCTTTGTCAGCTCTTCGGCAAATTGTAATAGCAATGTTCCGATTCCTTTACCACGTGCAGCTGGTGCAACACAAACTGTATCAATGTAAGCCTCATCTTCATGGGCTTCTTGGTCAATAACAATGGATGGCGCATTTTTTGCTTCAAGCCATTTAACAAGGTTAGCGTCCATGTGAACGGCTTGTTCGCCGTGATAATAAACGAGAATCCCCAAAATCTGTTCATTTTCAGTAGCAACAAAAGTATTTAAATAAGAATGTCGATTGTCTTCTTGGTGAAAAAGAACAGTCAGCTCCTGCATAACAGCCTCCGTTGATTGCTCACCAGTTAAGCGATTAGCAATATCGCCAATGGCGTCGATAATTAAAGGCACAACGGCATGGGCATCTTGTGGTTGCGCTTGTCGAATTGTAATACTCATTTTGATAATCCCTACCTTTCTATAGGCAAGTATAACAAAGATAGGGGATGACTCAAGTTATCCATCCTCTCATAAAGAAATGCCAAAAGTAAAAACCTTTATAGAATGACAATTTTCGTGTTAATCTATAATGACTAGACTTTCAGGAGGACTATCATGACAAAGCAAGAGAAGGATTTTATATTAGTCTATGGAGATGCTTTTATTGACTATATTGCTGATGATGTAACAAACACATCATTTACTAAATATATGGGTGGCGCAACGGTTAATGTTGCAGCGGGTATTAGCCGCATTGGTGCACCTTCCGCATTGATTACAATTACGGGGGATGACGAGGGCTCACAATTTGTGCGAGATGGGCTTGCCCAAGAGGGTGTGAAACTGGATTATGCCGTATTTGAT
Source organism: Lysinibacillus sp. OL1 (assembly GCF_004332175.1). Lineage (NCBI taxonomy): Bacteria > Bacillati > Bacillota > Bacilli > Caryophanales > Bacillaceae > Lysinibacillus > Lysinibacillus sp. OL1. Next base: position 18,724 of record NZ_SJDS01000014.1, read on the forward strand.
CCAGCAAAACGAGTAAGTGGTGTATATGTGCATCTAACAGAAGCATGTGAGCGAATTTTTAAGGATTATGTTGATGAAACACCTGATTTACAAGTTGAACCATCACAGCTAAATGAAGCAGCTTTTAAGCATGCCTCTGCTTTAACGGTGTGTTCAGGCACAATGTTCCATCCAACAGCTCTTGCTACAACACGAGCTGCAGTAGAAATGGCTAAGGACAAGGGTGCGATTATTGCAATGGATGCAAATATTCGTCCTTTACGTTGGAGCAGTGAAGAAATTTGTCGAGATACGATTACATCATTTTTTGAGGATGTCGATATTTTAAAGGTGACGGATGATGAGCTATTCTTCCTGACAGAGACAAGTAGCTTAGAAGAAGGTATCGAGCAATTAAATAGCTATTTAGTGCCTATTATTTTAATTACCGTAGGAGAAAACGGGACTTATGCAGTCCTTAATGGTGAAGTTATACATGTACCGACTGAGAAAGTAGTGCCTGTGGATACAACAGGTGCGGGAGATGCATTTATGGCAGGTGTCCTACGTGATGTCCATTACAATGGTTTACCTACAACAAAAGAAGAACTAGTGCGTTGTACAAGCTTTGGCAACAAATTAGGAGCGTTTGCCGCAACAAAAGCAGGTGCTTTGACGGCTCTACCATATTATGAGGATATTAAGCATTTACTAAAATAAACATGTGAGGCGTGGAGAATATGGGGAAAGACTACGATGTTTTAGTAAAGGATCAACTGTTCTTTGGCGGTGCAAAAGATGCAGAGGCTGCATTTACACAAGAATCCATTGATGTTGTGATAGATGTTCGTGTTCAAGGGCTATCCCCTCAAGACCAGGAGACAGTTCCTTATTCTTATAAACATATGCCTATAGCAGATGAAGATAGTGAGGTAGCATCATCCATCCAACAAGTCGCGCAAGAAGCTGCTAAAGCCTTTGAGACAGGGCAGAAAATATATGTTCACTGTGGAAGTGGTGGTGGACGTGCAGGGGTTGCAGCTACCGCTATATTAATGGAGTTGGGAATAGCTGATTCATTAGAAGCAGCACAGGCAGCTGTCAAAAAAGCTCGTCCAGTGGTAACTATACGCCCTAAAATGGAAGATGCTCTGCAAAAACTTTATAAATAATTGAGAAGATGTACTAATTAAGGTACATCTTTTTTTATGATGTAAGAGATAGATTGTTCTATACATATTAGAACAAATTTGTTATAGTTAGTATATAACAAATAATGAGGTGATCTGTATGATGGAGGAATTAGCAAAAGTTCCATGGGCAGTTATAGCACCGCTCATCATCGTTCAAATTATTTTGATGATCGTAGCACTTATTGATTTACGAAAAATTCATGCAACAAATGGCCCTAAAATTCTTTGGGTGTTTATAATTCTTTTTGCTAATCTATTAGGGTCAATTGCGTACTTTATAGTGGGGAGAAAGCAGTCATGACAACTTTACTTCAAGTTATAGGTTTGACCAAGCAATTTGCAGAGCACAAAGTTGTAGATGCCATTCATTTCAACTTAGAGGAAAAAACCTCTACGGCTTTAATTGGTCCAAATGGAGCTGGCAAGACAACCACTTTATCTATGTTAACGGGGCTTTTAAGACCGACTGCTGGAAATGTAAAGATGCTAGGTAATGATTTACGTGCGAATATAGGTTTTTTACCCCAATATCCACAATTTCATCCTTGGCTAACTGCGTTAGAGTTTACAGAAATGGCTGCAAAGTTGAATGGTGTAGCAGCCAAAAAAGCTAAATTAGAAGCACAAAAAACCTTAGAATTTGTAGGGTTAGGGGACGTACAACATAAAAAAATAGCCTCTTTTTCAGGTGGAATGAAGCAGCGACTTGGTATTTCCCAAGCAATAGTGCATAAGCCTAAATTACTGCTATTAGACGAACCTGTTTCAGCATTAGATCCAGTTGGTCGTAGAGAAGTACTTGATTTATTAAAAGGACTACAGCAAGAGACGACTATTTTATACTCAACGCATATTTTAAATGATGCTGAAGAAATGACAGATCAACTATTATTTTTGCAAAATGGGAAACTAGTAGAGCAGGGAACATTACGTGAAGTACGGCAACGTTATGATGAGCAAAATTATGTCATTGAATTTGGCAGTGAAGAAGAGGCTAAGCTTTTTGCAAATCCATTTAATCATGTAATAGGTTGTAATGTGTATATTGAGATCGTGAATGAAGAGCCGACGATGAAAATGTTGCTTCAACGGTTAAGTGAATGTCCTTATACAATTAGAAAGGTAGAGCGACAGACAGCATCTTTGGAAGAAATTTTCATGAAGGTGGCGAAAAAGGCATGAGAGGATTAGGATTCAATGTACTTCTTCAAAAGGAATTTAGAGAAGCATGGCGGAGTTGGAAGTTTCTATGGATTCCTCTAGTGTTTGCTTTGCTTGGAATGAGTGATCCACTAACAAACTATTATATGATGGATATTTTAAAGGCTGTTGGGAATGTTCCAGAGGGCTTTGAAATGTTGATGCCAGAATTAATGCCACTGGATTTAATTCAAGCATCTATCGGGCAATTTCAAACAATTGGCTTATTGGTGATGATGGCTTCGTTTGTAGGAGCTATTAGTAAGGAACGTGCTAATGGTATGGCAACATTACTATATGCTCGGCCTATTTCATTTGGCGCATATTTTTTGAGTAAATTTGTTGTTATGAGCACCATTTGTTTTGTTAGTATTTTAGCTGGGTTTGGTGCAAGTGTCTATTATACAACTATTTTATATGGAACGTTGGATATAGGTGCACTGTTAGTAAGCTTTTCTACGTACTATATTTGGTTGCTATTTGTGATAGCTGTTACGTTAATGATGAGTGCCAGCTTTAAAACAGTTATTGCTACAACATGTGCCTTTACAGTGATCTTTGTTGGGCAAATTATCGATATGATTATAGGAATCTTTTGGACAATATCACCGTGGAAACTAGCAAGCTACGGAATTGCAAAATTTCGAGGAACAATAGAGATATCAGATTACTGGTGGAGCTTAGTCATTACGCTAGCATTGACAATTATCTGCATCGGCATTGGTATCGTGATGATGAAAAGAAATGCGTCTATGACAAAAATCTGAAGAGAAAACGGTAAAAATGGATTTTTACCGTTTTTTATTTTAAATCATCCTACCATTTATAAGCAAAATCAATCCTACAAAGAACATCATCCAAGAAAGTGTCGAGCTTGTTCTTTGATCAAAAAGCGTTTGAATTTTTCTTAAAGGTTTATTCATAAATCGGCGGAATAATAGATGAAAGCATAGTAGGATGATCCCTGGTGCAATCATTACTAAATTGTATCCTGCCAATAAAGGTAACCATTCATAAAACACTATTTGATTACTCGTTAAAATACCTATTGCCGCGAAATAAGGAAGAGCAGTTGCAACTTCTAAAATAGAAGTTGTGAAACCTAAAGCTACCATAGAGCTCACATGTAAAGATTTTGGTTTAGGGGATTCATTTGCCTTTCTTTTTGGAACTAACCAACTGCCAATAAATAAAATTCCCCCTACCATGGTCATGATTAATCGAGCTGAGTAACTATCTAGCAAATTAGAAATAGGGTTGAATATGACACCTAGACCTAACATTAAAAAAATCCCAGTACTAAAGTAAAACAACCCAACAGTCATTAAATAGGTTAATAAAAGGCGGGACTGCTGTTTTTTAGCCACAAGCAATACATAGACGGATACGCCAATTATAGAAGGACTAAACATGTCTAACAAAGCTAAAGTACCAATCAGTAGCAACATTTCTATGTTCATGATTGTGATTTTCCTAACGCCTGTTTTTTTGTTTCATAAACATGAAAAGCCTGCTCTATAAAATGTAGAAATTCTTCCTCTAAAGGATATAATCCAATTTGTTTGGATTTATAAGTAGATTTTCTTATGGTCCACATCTTCTCTAAAAATTCATCATTTCCGTTATATTCTACCTCGGCTTTTTCCATCATTCGTTTAATAATAAACTGAACGGAATCGGCTTCAGGACTTTCCTTATGAAGCTGCTTTAATTGACCTAATAAACCAATCCACTCTAAAGAATTAGGATCATTTTTATTTAAATTGGGTAATTTTCTAAGTAGTTCCATTTCTGTAGCTGCGAAAATCTGCTGGCGGAAGGCTTGCTTATTATCTCGTTCTTGATTTGAAAGCTTAATGTACTTTTGGATAAGGGACTCTGTCAACCCACCTTCGATAGACGAAGCATTCTTTAATCCAAGAATAGTGTTCTTCATTTGCTGTAGTTTCTTTTGCTCTTCTGCTACAAAAGCTAACTGATGGTCTAAACTTGCTTCCCAGTTCCATGAATTATTGATAAGTGTCTGAATTTCTTTCAACTTGAAGCCCAATGCCTTTAAAAATACAATCTGTTGTAACGTTTTGAGCTCGTTCTCTCCGTAAATCCTATGTCCCCCCTCAGTCTTTGCTATAGGAAGTAACAAGCCGATCTCCTCATAGTAACGTAACGTTCGAACAGAAATGCCAGTTTGTTTTGATACATTGTGAATCGTAAGCAAGGTAATCACTCCTCCTCTCTGTTAATGACATTATATAAAATGACGTAACGTCACTTTCAAGAGGGATTGTAAAACTCCTTTCTTGGAATCTCTATAACTTAGGAATATAATGGGTGTGTAACTCGAAATTTGTCAAATAACTCGGAAAATATATAGACTACTATAGAAAGAAGGGACATGAAAAGTGGGAACTGAAAATTCCGATCGTTTCCTGACAGCGTTTAATCGAATAGATCATAGACTGAGAGATATTGTAGGTGCGAAGGATTTTATGCCTTTTTATCGGCTGATTGATCAAGCAAAGAAAAAGGATGTCTTGGTGAAGAAATATGAAGATGATCTCCGCTCATATGCAGACTTACGAAATGCGATTGTGCATCATCGTACATCATTACATTATGTGATTGCAGAGCCACATACTGATGTTGTAGAACGAATTGAATACATAGATGCTACCCTTGCTAAGCCAACGCTTGTGGGGCAAATGTTCCGTAAAAGAGTATTGATTTTTCAAGAAAATGATTCTTTAAAACATGTTTTAAAAGTGATACGTCAGCGCAAATATACACAATTTCCTGTTTATTATAATAAGCAGTTTAAGGGGCTCATCACAACAGTAGGAATCACAAATTGGCTTGCGTCAAAGATGGGTGGTGATCATTTACCGAAAAGAATACCAACACTGCATGATATCTTATTGCATGAGAAAAATAGAGTGAATTACAAATTTGTCAGTAGAACGATATCCATCTATGAGGCTGAGGAAATATTTAAACAAGGAGTCGAAAGAGGGAGACGCTTTGAGGCATTATTAATAACGGAGCATGGTCAACCACATCAAAGATTACTCGGTATTATTACGCCCTTAGATATTGTCAAAATTGATTAACAAAAAAACGAGACTAGACAAGCAATTAAGGGCTTGAATGTCTCGCTTTATCTTTTAAGCTGATGTACAAGGAACCATTTGTTTGGACTTGAGCAAAATAAACTTCTTCTACAGAATGCACATTTTGCTTTTTCAATTTCTTTATTACCCAGTCTTCTGTCAGCTCAAGTTCAACAATATTCTCGGTAATAAGTTGACCATCAGAAATAACTTCTGTAGGAAGGTAGGTAGGTGGTGATACATCGGCTTTAACATCCTGCTTTGTAGCCACTTGTTCAGAGGTTTTTTGTAGCACACTGAGCTTTCCATTCGTTTCTAGTAAAGCATACTCAACGTCCTGTACGGAGAAAATGGCTTGTTCACGTAACATCATTGTAAGCTCATCTAGATGAAGACGGTTTTTTTGTAGTGCTGATTCTAAAATAAGACCCTTTTGAATAACAATTGTTGGTTTATCATCAATGAGAACGCGAGCTTTTTTAGATTTAATCGTAATAACGGTCATCAAATACGTTAAAGCACTCCACCAAACGAGAGAAATCAAACCATCTAAAAAAGGTGTTTCTTCCTGAGAGGCAATTTCTGAAGCGATCGACCCAAATGTAATACCTGTAATGTAATGGAAAAACGTTAACTGGCCTAATTGTTTTTTACCAAGTAGACGTGCCAGAATTAGTAAGGCAAAAAACGAAAGTGTTGTTCGTAGAATCATTTCCCAAAAGTGAGCATGAATAAAGCTTTCCATGCATATATCAACTCCTTTTACAGCTGTCGAACTATAGCTTGTGCAAAATGGTCGATAGTATGCGACAATCATGTTTAAACAAAATAAGAGTGAGGTGGCAACATGAATAAACAATTAAATGTAACCAATCCAATCTATCCAATAATGATTGCAATCGGTGTTGCTCACCTAATAAATGATACGATGCAAGCTGTTATCCCAGCGATGTTTCCGATATTTAAGAGTGAATTAGGATTGACCTTTACACAAATTGGAATGATTTCTTTTGTATTAAACATATTTGCTTCTGCATTGCAGCCTGCGGTAGGCTTTATCAGTGATAAAAAACCAATGCCTTATGCTTTACCTATCGGTATGATTAGTTCATTTATAGGGATTGCTATTATAGCGTTCACAACGCAGTATTGGATTATTATTATTGCGGTATTATTTATAGGCTTTGGGTCAGCTATTTTTCACCCTGAGGGATCGAGAGTTTCCTTTATGGCAGCTGGATCTAAACGAGGACTTGCACAGTCAATTTATCAAGTGGGGGGAAATTCAGGGCAAGCACTAGCACCATTAATTAGTGCTTACATCTTTGATATTCTCGGACAACGTGGGGCTGCGATCATATTAGTCATTGCAACGTTTGGTATCCTTTTATTAAGTAAAATTGCTACATGGTATAAAAAACAATTGGAGCAGGAGCGTACAACCAAGAAAAAGCGTGTACTCGTTTCAACATTGCCTCCATTAACAAAAAAACAAGTTGGAATCGCATTAACATTATTATTTACAATTATTTTTGCACGATCATTTTATACAACAAATATAACAAGTTTTTATGTGTTTTATCTAATGGATCACTATGAAGTCAGCCTTCGACTAGGGCAAATATTAATCTTCACCTTCATGGCATTTGGTGTAGTAGGTACCTTTTTCGGAGGCTCTTTATCAGACCGTATTGGTAGGAAAAATGTTATTATCCTTTCTGTAGTTGGCCCTATGCCATTTTGTTTAGCATTGCCATATGTACCATTATGGGCGGCTATGATATTTTTGATTATTATTGGTACGTTGATTATGATTAGCTTCTCCGTAACAGTGGTCTATGCGCAAGAGTTAGTCCCAACAAAAATTGGCACAATGGCTGGTTTAACAACAGGATTTGCTTTTGGTATGGGCGCAATAGGGGCAATGGTTATCGGCGTTTTAATGGATCATAAAGGCATTGATTTTACAATGATTGTTGTTTCATTATTACCTTTATTATTACTAGTTGCCTTCTTCTTACCGAAAGATAAACCTGCTTCAGCTGCTGTCTAATAAAAAAACGCGTATCTACGCGTTTTTTTATTGTCTTAATGGAGCTAAAAATTCTGCTGGCAATTTTTCCTGATCAATTACATAGCCCTCTGAAATATGAACTTCATGCATTTTATCGTTGTAAGTAAATTTAAAGATGCCGTTGTCAAAATCTGTGCCAATTTCTTTAAAGAATATACCTTCAATCGATACATACTTAGGACATGTAAATGCTACTTTAAAGTTCTCCTGTTCTTTAATTAAGTAAGCACGTACTCCTTTTTCATATGTTTCATTTGCATCATCATCGGTTGGGCGTTGAACAGCTACGATATGAAAATCAACAAAAGGAACTTCCTTTAACAGTACGTTTAAGAACGAGCCTTTAGTGATTTCCTCCCAACGGCTTTGTGCGCTTTGCCCTACGATTATTTGCGAAATACTATAATTCTTTGCGACCTCTGCAATAACCTTTTGTATGGGGCGTTTTTCATTATCTTGCAAAATAAATTTTTCAACCTCAAGTTCATCTGATAACTTTTTCCATTGCTCTATATAACTAGATTTCTCTGCGTCAAATGCATCAAGGGGTTGCGAATCGACTGAAAGAATATAGAGTGGGCAATCAAGCATTGTGGCCATCTTATGACCACGACGAATCAAACGTTCGCCATTTAAGCCGTAGTAAACACAAACTAATATACTTTCATCCAAACGCCCTTTTACATGCTTCATAAAAAATGTACACCTCTTATCTGTTGGTATTTTGTTAATTTCACTGTTGATTTTGAAAAAATTATCCTAAAACAGCTAAAATCGATGCTGTTACAGTGCATTATGCTCATTTATATTGTATACTTAAAAATGTATAAAAGTTAACGAAAATGTATTGGAAAACCCTTGAAGGATTAAGCCTAAATCGATAATTAGAGAATATTTAATTTATGCATTCTGTGCATCTATGCTACTTTGCTTTCATATGCCACACTATTATGCAGTGAGTTAAATAGATAGTCAAGTGTCTTCATCATGCTGATATTAACTGAATTGTAACTGTATAAATTATCTGATTTTCCACAAGTTATTTAGGCTTGCATCGGGTTAGAAGTGACTAAATAACTAAAATAACCTTTTTAATAAACAATTAAGCACTTTAACACCCCACCATATTCCATTAAATAATTTCAAGAATACATCTAATATGTTACTTAGCTTGAACAAATTTCTAAAGTCTTAGCACTTTACATGCCCATCACCACAAAAATTTGCTAGATGATTTAGATAGTAGGAGGTTTTCATTTGGTCACAGTTCTCATTGCGATACTTTTGCCATTTGTTTGTGCTGCTCTAATTCCATTGCTTTACAGGCGACTAAGGCGTGTCACACATCTTGGCTGGTTTGTTTTATCTGTTCCATTCATCTTGTTTCTTTTACTCGCTCGCTATATTCCTCAATTAGCCGAGGGTAAAACCGTTATTCATACATATGAGTGGATTCCCTCTTTTAATATAAATTTCACAACTTACCTAGATGGACTCAGTATGATTTTTGGTCTGCTGATTACAGGTGTAGGTAGTTTAGTCATTTTATATTCTATTTTTTATTTATCAACGAAAGAATCTCTTCATCATTTTTACTGCTATTTATTACTATTCATGGGCGCTATGCTTGGCGTTGTTTTTTCAGATAACCTAATGGTATTATACACATTTTGGGAATTAACAAGTGTGTCATCATTCCTATTAATCGCATTTTGGCATCATAGAAAGGCTTCTCGCGCAGGAGCTAAAAAAGCGATGATGATTACAGTCTTTGGCGGACTCTCAATGCTTGCGGGTTTCTTAATGCTCTATGTGGCTTCTCATACATTTAGTATTCGTGAAATTGTAGCTAATGTAGAGGTTATACGAGATCATGCCTTATTTACGCCAGCCCTTATTCTAATTTTATTAGGGGCCTTTACAAAATCTGCACAATTTCCATTCCACATTTGGTTGCCTGATGCTATGGAGGCCCCAACACCAGTTAGTGCTTATTTACATTCCGCAACAATGGTGAAGGCAGGTATTTATTTAGTTGCTCGTTTTTCACCAGTTTTTGGAGGAGAGGCAGTATGGTTCTGGCTAGTTAGTGTTATCGGCCTTGTTACATTATTCTGGGGCTCATTTAATGCTGTCCGTCAGACGGATTTAAAAGCATTATTAGCCTTTTCAACAGTGAGTCAGCTTGGTTTAATTATGAGTCTCTTTGGTCTTGGGTCTGTTGGTCATTATTATGGCTATGAGGAAAACTCAATTCTTTACACTCAAGCAAGCTTTGCAGCGCTATTCCACCTTGTGAATCATTCGACCTTTAAAGGAGCTTTATTCATGATGGTTGGAATTGTCGATCATGAAGTAGGTACTCGTGATATTCGTCGTTTAGGTGGCTTAATGTCTTTCATGCCTATCACTTTTACAATCGCAGTGATAGGTAGCTTCTCAATGGCAGGATTGCCACCATTTAATGGCTTTTTAAGTAAGGAAATGTTTTTTGCAGCAGTATTGGCTATTCGTGATGTAGAAGCATTCTCTATTGCTGATATAGGGCTGTTTTTCCCGATAGTAGCATGGGTGGCAAGTATCTTTACCTTTGTCTATAGTTTGATTTTAATTAGTCGTACATTTTTGGGTAAACTACAGCCAGAGAAGATTGATAAAAAACCACACGAGGCTCCACTTGGCATGTTAATATCGCCAATTATTTTATGCTTGTTGGTAGTTGGTATCTTTTTCTTCCCTAATATATTAGGTCATTATATTTTAGAGCCTGCTATGGCTAGTATTTATCCAACATTCCCAACTACAAGTGAGTTAACACCACATATTCATGCATGGCATGGCATCAATGCAGAGTTATTGATGACAGTAGGTGTCATTATTATTGGAATTATCCTATTTAAAACATTAAAAAGCTGGAAGCCACTTTATCGTCTATTTTCACAAAAGTATACGTTTAATACGTATTACAATCGAATGATAGAGATGAGTGAAAATGGCTCACAGAAGCTTACCAATAAATATATGACAGGTAATTTAACACATTATTTTGTCTATATATATGTATTTTTTGTTGCACTTATCGCTGGTTATTTTGTTTGGTCAGATGCCATGACCTTTAATTTTGACAAAGATTCCGCTATAGAATCCTACGAGTTAATCCTTGTGTTTGTCATGATTTTTGCTGCTGTTTGGATGATTTTCGCAAAGGGTCGGGTGACAGCCATGTTGCTAAATGGTGTACTAGGCTATTCTATTGCCTTCTTCTTTGTTATTTTCCGTGCACCAGACCTAGCTTTAACACAACTAGTTGTTGAATCGGTCACAACAGCTTTATTCCTTTTATGTTTTAAATATTTGCCAGATTTAATGCCAGAGCTACCACGTAAAAGGGTTCAATGGTCAAAAGCATTAATTTCTATTTTTGTTGGTGCAACCGTAACTATTGTTGGTTTAGCCGTCGTACACTATGATCGCTTTGAACCAGTGGCTACTTACTTCAATGATGCCTATGAATTGGCTGGCGGTTCCAACATCGTTAATACAATACTAGGGGATTTCCGTGCTTTTGATACGATGCTAGAGGTTGTTGTTCTTCTAATTGCTGGCTTAGGGGTCTATGCTCTGACAAAGCTTAAGCCACGAAAGGAGGAAGCAGATCATGAAAATTAATGATGTGATTTTAAGAACCGTCACCAAAGCCGTTGTGTTCATTATTTTAACACTCGGCGTGTATTTATTCTTTGCTGGGCATCATGCTCCTGGTGGTGGCTTTATAGGTGGTCTGGTGTTAGCCTCAGGCATTGTTTTGTTATATCTAGCCTATGATATTGAAACTGTTCATAAAGGGATGCCTTTCGACTTCAAAAAAGTTGCAGCTCTTGGTGTATTGCTAGCAACTGGAACAGCAATAGGTTCGTTGTTTTTTGATGTCCCATTTTTAACACAAGCACATACGTATATAGATGTTCCTATCTTTGGGAAAATGGGCTTTTCAACTGTCACTATTTTTGAAGCAGGTGTGGCTTTAACAGTGGTGGGGGTTGTTGTAACAATTATTTTAAGTATAAGTGAGGATGAGTAGCCAATGGAGTCTTTAATACTTGTTTTAGTAGGTATATTAGTAGCTGTTGCGACGTACTTAATCCTCTCGAAGCAGTTATTGCGTGTTATTTTAGGCACCGCTGTTTTATCTCATGCTGCCCACTTACTGATTTTGACTATGGGAGGTTTAAAAAAAGGGGATGTCCCGTTATTAGGAGAATCAGAGGGACCATATACAGATGCATTACCTCAAGCATTAATATTAACAGCGATTGTGATTAGCTTTGCTGTCACTGCTTTTGTTCTCGTTTTAGGGTATCGCGCGTACAAAACAAATGGTTCAGGGAATTTTGATGAATTGAGAGGTACGCCTGATGAGTAATATGATTGTTTTACCATTAATTGTACCAGTAATTACGGCTATTTTACTGGTGTTTTTAAAAGAGCATGTGACGCTACAACGTATCATCAGCTTATTGACATTGAGCTTTATTATTATCATTAGCGTCATTTTATTAGTAGAGATTCAAGAACAGGGAGTGATGCGCATTGATTTTAGTGGATGGGCACCACCATTTGGAATCTCATTTGTAGCCGATTCATTTGCGACACTATTAGTGTTAGTTGCAAATATTGTAGCCCTCATTTGTATGCTATATGCAATTTTTACAATGGAGCTAAGATATGAAAAAATGTATTTTTATCCATTTACCTTGCTGATGATAGCAGGTGTCAATGGCTCATTTTTGACGGGCGATATTTTTAACTTATTTGTGTGTTTTGAAGTAATGTTGCTCGCTTCCTATGCATTGATTAGCTTAGGTGGCGAAAAAATTCAGCTACGTGAAGCATTGAAATATGTGCTCATCAACATTGTTGCCTCTTGGATTTTCTTAGTGGCACTAGCTTTTCTGTATGGAACGGTAGGCACATTAAATATGGCACATATTTCAGTTCGTGTAATGGAGGCAGGAGCTAATCCTCTTATTACAACAGTAGCGCTTATTTTCTTAATCGTCTTTAGCTTGAAGGCTGGGCTTTTATTATTCTTCTGGTTGCCAGGCTCGTATAGTGTACCACCAACTGCCATTGCTGCTTTATTTGCTGCTTTATTAACAAAGGTAGGGATGTATGCACTTGTACGTTCCTTTACATTGCTGTTCCCTAACAATCCTGAAGTCACACACACAGCTCTTGGCATCATGGCTGGACTCACAATTATAGCAGGCTGTATCGGTGCACTTTCAGGTCGTGATGTTAGAACAATAGCCTCTTACAATGTACTAATTGGCGTTGGTTTTATAATAATTGGGCTAGCTGTAGGCACAGAGTCAGCCTTACAAGGTGTTATCTACTATTTAATGCACGATATGATAGCTAAGGCTATGTTGTTCTTAGCTGTTGGCATGATGATATATCTCACTGGGGAAACAGTAATTGATAAGATGAGTGGACTTATTCGTAACTACCCCATTTTTGGATGGTTGTTCTTTATAGCAATGTGTTCACTAGCTGGTATACCCCCACTGAGTGGTTTTTTAGGAAAGGTTTTAATTGGACAAGGTGCGATAGAAGGTGGCCATTTCGTTCTATTAGGTCTAGGGTTTTTCTCTAGTTTAATTGTTTTATATTCATTGTTAAGGATATTTCTTTCTTCCTTTTTCGGCGAAACCATTATTAGCTTAGAGGATGAAAAACCTTTACCTAAACGTATATTGTTGCCTTTAACATTACTGGCTGTTTGCACATTTGGATTAGGGATTGGGGCAGAAAAACTGGCACCATTTGTCACAGATGCAGCTGAAACACTTTATACACCATCTATCTATATCGATGCAGTTTTAGATGGCGAACAATGGCAAGGTGAGGTGAATAAATAATGGCGATGCAGTTTATTTTAAATTTATTTATCGCAACACTTTGGTTACTTCTAAAGGATGAAGTGACACCACAATTTTCGACATTTCTAATGGGTTTTGTAGTAGGTATGGGTATTCTATATGCGATGCATCGCTTTTATGGTACTCAATTTTACATGCGGAGAGTCTTTTCCATTATCAAGTTATTATGGCTGTTTAACTGGGAGCTATTTTTATCAAGCTATAGTGTATTAAGACAAATCACTACGCCTAAGCTAAATATTACACCTGGTATTTTCACATATAAAACTGTATTAAAGGGTGATTGGGAGATTACAGCTCTTGCCTTATTGTTAACATTAACACCTGGCTCTGTCGTCATGGAGGTATCGGAAGAGGGAGATGTCTTTTATATCCATGCTATGGACATCGAACAGTCAAAGGATGCAGTTATACGATCAATTGGAAAATTCGAACAAGCAATAATGGAGGTGACACGCTAATGATTAACAATATATTACTTCTTGCACTTGCTTTCTTCAGTATTTCCATTGCGCTGTCGTTATATCGTGTTATCCGTGGTCCGTCACTGCCTGATCGAGCGATAGCTCTCGATACAATTGGAGTTAATTTATTATCAGCTATTGCGATTGTCTCTATAATATTGAAGACTAAAGCATATTTAGAAGCTATTCTTATTTTGGGCATTTTAGCGTTTATCGGAACGATTGCATTTACAAAATATATAGAAAGAGGTGTGATTGTTGAACGTAAATCAAATGATTGAATGGGCAGCAGTTATCCTTATTCTTATAGGTTCCATTGTGAGTGTTATTAGCGCATTTGGAATGATTCGCCTACCAGATGTCTATACACGATCACATGCTGCTACGAAAAGCTCTACATTATCAGTTTTAACCTGTTTGTTAGGAGCGTTTATCTATTTTTGGGTACATGATGGTTTTGTTAGTGTACGGCTCATTTTAGGTATTCTTTTCGTCTTTGTGACAGCACCCGTTGCAGGGCATTTAATTTGTCGTGCAGCCTATCGTTCTCGCGTTCCACTAGCCAAGGGCTCTGGTGAAGATGAATTAAAGTCAAAATTGTTCCCTGAAGAACATACGATAAAATAGAAGGAGGACTGTTTGCCCTAAAGCAAACAGTCTTTTTAGTGCAAAAAAAATGAAAAATAGAATTGTAAAATTGATGAATTGATTGTTCCAAGGGGATAAAATTTTTGAACTAGATGAGAGAGCAGTGGATTCTAATCAGTAATCATTGGGCAATTCAAGAGGAAAAGGGAAGTTGCTCGGTTTAATCAACTTCCCTTTTAAATTATTCAGCTTGAAAAATTAATTGATAGCCAGAGCCTCTTACCATAGAAATTTTAGCTGTGTGTCCTGGAATTGCTTCGAGTTTCTTTCTTAAATTGCTGATATGAACTCGTAAGGCTTGTGTTTGTCCAAAGCTATCCTCGTCCCAAATAAGTCGGTACAGCTCGACAGCTGGAAAAGCTTGATTGCAATGCTGTGCTAAAAAGAACAAAATTTGAAATTCTTTTGTTGATAAAGTTAATACAGTATCACCAATTGAAACTTTTCCTGAGTGTATATGGAAGTGTAATGTATGAATAATTTTGGTCCCTTCATTTACAGAAGCATGATCAATTGGTTGTATCAGCTTTTTTTGCTGCCTTCGTTCAAGTAGCCTATCAATTGTTTTTAAGAGTCGGGTGTGGTCAATTGGCTTTAAAATATAATCTATAGCCTGAACATTAAAGGCCTCTAACGCATAATTTTCATAAGCTGTAACAAAGACAATATCTATATAGCTTGAGACATCTTCTATTTTAGAAGCAAATTCAAGACCAGTCATTTCAGTCATTTCAATGTCTAAAAACAAAATATCAGGTTTTAACATGCCGATATTTACTAAACCATCTTTTGGATTCTGGAAGGTTCCAATAATCTCAATAGAGCCACTTGCCTTTAGCATGGATTCTAATAAACGAATGGCTAAAATTTCATCATCTATAATAACTGCTTTTAACAAGCTGCTCACATCCTCTATAAAGTAATTATTGGAAATCTTATTTCAACAGTCGTTCCTTTGTTTTCGTGGCTATCAAAATGGATAGTAGCTTTGTCGAATTTTTTTAATCGTTTGGAAATATTTAAAATACCAATGCCTTGACTAGCTGTTTTTTCACCATTTTGAATTTGTCTTAAAAGCTCTGAAGATATACCAATGCCATTGTCAATCAGTTGGAAAATCACCATATGCTCTTCCTGCCTTATAACTAATTGTAGCTCGCTAAGCTCTTTTCTGACTTTCAAACCATGAAGAAGGGCATTCTCAACTAAAGGCTGAAGCAGTAAAGGAGGAATAAGACATTGGATAGGCTCATCCATGCAAATATTAAATTCTAATTGCTCAGGATATCTAGTGCGATGAATATTTACATAGGCCTCAATAAGACTAAGCTCCTTTTCCAAAGGGACAAGACTGTTGGCATTTTCAAAGGCAAAGCTATTACGTAAAAATGTAGCAAAATCTGTAATCATTGCCCGTGATTTATCTAAGTCTAAATAGCTTAGGGACAGAATGGAATTTAAGACATTATAAATAAAATGAGGTTTAATTTGTGCTTGTAAAAACGCGGTCTCCATTTTCACAGCTGTTTCTGCAGACTCCTTCAATAAAAGAAGATTGCGAACCCTAGTCTTTAGCTCGGTAGCATCTAAAGGTTTATGTAAAAAATCATTTGCACCAGATTGAAAGGCTGCAATCATATCCTCTGGTCGAACCGCCGCAGTCAACATTAGAATAGGTAGCTCTGTAGACGTGTAATTTTGTCTAACCTGTTGACATATCTCATAGCCAGAAATAGAGGGCATCATAATATCTAAAATTAATAAATCAATACTAGGTTGTTGTGTAAGGTACTCAAATACATGATGTCCATTATCAATTGCTATAATGGAATAGTTTCCTTGGGTCAATATATCTATTAGTACCTTTAAATTAACAGCATCGTCATCCACAATAAGAATTTTTTTCTTTCCTATTTTTTCAACAATATGTGGGAATGTTAGGAAAGGATGCTGGTATGTTTGGATTGGCATTGAAGGTAATTCCTCATTTGTCGGCAGACCTTTTCGTAATTTGAATGAAAAGGTAGTACCTTGTCCGACAATAGAATCCACAAATATTTTTCCACCCTGCCGCTCGACAAGCTCCTTTGTAATATGTAAACCTAATCCACTGCCACCGATTGAATAATTGAATTGTTGGAACGGGTTAAAAATGGTTTTTAAATTTTCTGGTGCTATCCCACACCCAGTATCCTTAACTTCAACCACAAGGAATGACTGTTTCTCATAACAAGTTATATCAATTTTTCCTTCATTTGTATACTTCACTGCGTTATGAATTAAATTATATAAAATTTGGCGAAGACGGTTTTCATCAGCTTGGACAAAGGTTCCCCGTTCTATATGATTATAAATTTTGACATTCTTGCTAATCGTGTAGGAAAGCACTTCAACAGTCATATGTGTAATGGCATATAAATCAACAGATGCCATCCGCAATGTTAATTCATTCTCCTTCAGCTTTGAAAAATCAAGTAAATCATTGACTAAATAGGATAGACGTTCTGCAATATTGAAAATAAGTGATACTTTTTCTTTTTGTTCGTCCGCTGAGATAGGTAAACTATTATCCTTCAGCATAGATTGTGAAATGCCTATAATGCCATGTAAGGGCGTTTGGAATTCATGAGATGTTTTAGCTAGAAACTCATCCTTTAATTTATCTACACGTATCAGTGCCTCCGTTAGCTTGCCTTTTTCTAAATAAGAATCTGCAAAACGATGAGAAATATATAGGGAAAGCATTGTCAGGCAAATAAATGGCAACAATGGTGGTAGAGCACTCAGTTCAAGATTAATATTTGTATTTAAAGTAGCAACGATAAAATAAAGCAAAATGGCTAGAGAGCTTAATGTTAAATACATTACTCCAGTAGCACGTTTGTAAATTGCTATAATTTGTACATAGAAGATATAAACAATATTTGCGAATACATACAATGAGTTGATATTCTGAAATAGTGAATTAATGGATGTTGGAAGCAATGCAACCAGCATTAGAAGGGTACCTATTGCACAAAACACTTTCACAACTAAACGATTCATATGTTTTATTAGAGCACGATAAAAATACAACAATATAAAAAGGCCTACAGCTATACTAGAGATCATTTGCATTTTCTGAAATGGAGCATAGGAAATATTTATAAAGTCTAGTAATAACTTTTCGCCATGAGTAAGGGTGTAAACCCCACTTGCGAAACAAAATATAGAGAAGTAAAGCTGTTCTATACCAAATTTTGAATAAAGATATGAGCCAAAAAAGTAGATAAACATTGTTAAAAAACCTGCTAGGGTAATTAAATCGTAGAATATGGCACCCTCTCGAAGCTTTGCAATACTAGATTGATCCCCTAAAAAAATGGAGCTAATAATTCCTCCTCCTGGCGCATAATCAAAATTGGCTACATGAACAATTAATTCAAGTTCTTTTTTATCAGGCGAAAAATAAGCGGTATATGGGGTATTGTGGGGTGTATAGCTGTTATCCTCAGCTGGCTCTCCACTATGTCCAACTCGCTTTCCATTAATATACAATGCGTTCGACATTCGAATGTTACTCGTTTTAATTCCTAAAATATCTTCGGTATCATCGATTAAAACCTTGAGACGATAAGTCCCACTTTCAAATACAGGTATTTGTTGCCCATCAATTGTATATTTTGTCCAAGCTGAAGGGACATTAACAAGATAGCTTTGATAGGAATCAAAGGCTTCACCGTCCACTAAATGATTCGGGATAAATTCCCACTCCCCATCTAATTTGATAGGCGTATTATCGTGAAATGAATGATGACGTAAATCCATCACACCTTCAATCGCTTGCGGCCCATGCGACTTAGGTTGAGTTAAGAAAAAGGTAATGCCTGCTATCAGCACTGAGCCAATAATAATTGCGAGCAATAACGATAATTTTTTCATCGTAAAAATCCCTTTCAAATGATTTATTTGGATTATACAAGATAACTTACGGCATTTATACAAAATTCCTACTAGCGATGAAATCTAAATATTGCGAGCTTAAAGGATGGCGATAATCTCTATCTCTGAACTGTTGAAATTAAGTTGTTTTTATGATGGAGGAATAAATAATGCTAAAACGGAAAATAGTAAAGTTACTATGTAAAATGAATGAAAACAAAAATAAATTGACTTATCAGAAAATTATGCATATAATATTTAGCTAAAATTTTTTTAGTTTATCTTGATTATTATTTCAAAAGAGTATATCTTAATTAGCAGATAGATTTTTTATTCTTCAACATGAATAAATATCCAATCAACTATATTCGAGAAATGTATTCTCATACACAATAAATTATAAATAAAAGGAGTTACAGTTTATGAAGAACAAGTTATTCATCATGATGCTGGTACTAGTAATAGGTGTACTTGCAGCATGTGGCACTAAAGACAATAATGCAAGCGATACAGGATCTACTACGGATACAGAGGGTAAGCAAGTATTAAAAGTTGGTACATCAGCTGACTATGCGCCATTTGAATATGTGGATGCAGCAAAAGGCGAAGAAATTATTGGATTTGATATTGATCTAATCAAATTAGTTGGAGAAAAAATAGGCGTTGATATGCAAGTGCAAGATATGGACTTTAACAGTTTAGTGCCAGCACTTCAAGCAGGGAAAATTGATGTCGTTATTTCTGGTATGACACCGAATCCAGAGCGTGAAAAAGTGGTAGATTTCTCAGATAAATATAATGAAACAGAGCAAGTAATCCTTGTTAAAAAGGATAGCGGTATTAAAAAAGAAGCTGACTTAGCTGGTAAAAAAATAGGTGTACAAACTGCATCTATTCAGGAAAACTTAGGTAATGAAATTGCGAAAAAGGTTGATGTAACAGTAGAAGGACGTACGCGAATCCCTGAGATTGTGCAAGATATGATGTCTAAACGTTTAGACGCAGGTATTTTAGAGGGTGGCGTTGCGAAAGGCTATTTAAAAACGAATGATCAATTAGAAGCTTTTCCTGTAGAAGAACAGCCTGAAGATTTCAAAGCAATCGCTGTTCCAAAAGGAAGCGATTTAAAAGATAAAATTAATAAAGCTTTAAAAGAGCTAGCTGAAGAAGGCAAAATCAAAGAGCTAGAAGAAAAATGGTTAGAAAAAGCTGAATAATAATTGCGTGCGATAGCTCTACTTTTGGGCTATCGCTTGTGCTTTTCATTATTATCCTTTAAGCCTCTTCTAAATTTGTGTTTGGTACAAAAAACAAAGCTCATCATGATGAAAAAGAAAGGAGGGAGCGCTGTGAATTTAGATTTTACAGCTATCGTTCCCTCTATTCCTTATATTTTAAAAGGGATAGGTGTTACACTTCAAATTGCAATTGGTGCATCCATCATTGGTTTTATCGTAGGTATACTTTTAGCATTATGTAAAATTGGTAAAGTGAATTTTTTACGTTGGTTTGCTGATTTCTATACGTCGATTTTCCGCGGTACACCTCTTGTATTACAATTACTAATTATTTATTATGCAGTACCGCAATTACTAGATATCCAAATTGAGCCTATACCAACAGCTATTATTGCCTTTGGTTTAAATTCAGGTGCATATATTTCGGAGATTATCCGTGCTGGTATCAATGCAGTTGATAAAGGACAAATGGAAGCTGCACAAGCATTGGGTATTCCATATGCAAAAATGATGAAGGATATTATTATTCCGCAAGCAGTAAAAAATATTTTACCATCCTTAGTAAATGAATTTATTACATTAAATAAAGAAACAGCAGTTGTGACAGTAATCAGTGCATTAGATATTATGCGTCGTGCCTATATTGTAGGAGGTTCGACATACCGTTATCTTGAGCCATTACTTTTTGCAGGGATAATCTATTACATTATGACGCTTGTTTTAACGTTCCTTGGTAAACGAATCGAGAAAGGAATGAGAAAAAGTGATTAAAATAGAAGATTTACACAAATCTTATGGGCAGAATGAAGTACTAAAGGGTATATCAACTGAAGTTAAAGAAAAAGAAGTAATTGCTATTATCGGACCTTCAGGATCAGGTAAATCGACATTTCTTCGTTGCTTAAATTTATTGGAAACTCCGACAAGTGGGAAGGTAACGATTGCAGGGGATGTCCTGACAGATAAAGGGACAAATATAATGAAAATACGTGAAGAAGTAGGTATGGTATTTCAGCATTTTCATCTTTTCCCTCATAAAACTGTGCTTGAAAATTTAACATATGCGCCAATCAATGTGAAGGGTTTGGATAAGGCTACAGCTATCAACAAAGCAGAAGAGTTACTAAAGAAGGTAGGTCTGTTTGAGAAGCGTCTAGAATATCCAAATCGTTTATCGGGAGGACAAAAGCAACGTGTTGCTATTGCGCGAGCACTTGCCATGGACCCTAAAGTTATATTATTTGATGAGCCTACATCGGCACTTGACCCTGAAATGGTTAAAGAGGTATTGGCTGTTATGAAAAACCTCGCAGATTCTGGGATGACCATGTTGATTGTGACACATGAGATGGGCTTTGCTCGTGAGGTTGCTGATCGTATTCTTTTCCTTGATGGCGGCAAGCTCATTGAGGATGCTCCTCCAGAACAGTTTTTTTCAGCGCCATCAACACAGCGTGCAAAGGATTTTTTAGAGAAGGTTTTATAAAAAAACAAAAGGCATTTAGCTTCTCCGTTTAGATGAGAGCTAAATGCCTTTTTTATTGAAGGGACATATCAAATTGAGTCTGTAAGGTGTCTAATGTAAATAATTCCTCAATATGATAGGCTCCTGCTGGATGTTTATTGTTAAGAAATTCTTTAGCTATAAATGCTGCTACTTTCGCTGTTACGAGAGATTCATCGCGATCAAGAAAGTCTAATGTAAATATTACTTCTTTATGGTGTTTTTTCCCAATGGCTTCAATTTGTATGCCACACACATCAGAACCAATTTTAAATTTTTGAATAAGTGAAGCGAGCAAGATTTGTATACGGTTAAATTTTAATAAGTAAGCAATTCTACTCTTTTGTAAAAAGGATACGAATTTATTGAGTGGCTCAACATCAAAGCCTAATCTTGTGACGATAGGAATAGAAGGGAAATGCTTTGTTAATGTATGCTGGTCAGAGAAATTAAATTGATACACACTTCGTTTCCCAATCTTTTTAAATTTCACGGTTCTCTTATTAGTAAAATTAGCAACCTTCTGATTGTTGTAGCTACTAAAGGGTTTATTTAATTGTTGTAATATCCAAAGAATTGCCGCAGTGCCATGTGTATCGCCTGCCCCAAGTAAGATGGAAATATGCATCTTCTCGAGGGAGGATAATTGCCTTGCAGCATGCATGGCCATTAAGTTGGTCAATCCTGGAGCCATACCAACACTAAAAATGGCTGTAGAATGTTTTTGTACCGCTAGTGAGTGGAGTGCCTCTAACTTTTTAAGAAAGGTATAGCTTGCAGTAATATCGATATAGATAATCCCTTCATTTAAGCAGAGCTGTGCAAATGCAGTATCCTTTTGCTCTAGACACATAATGACCATTGCTACATTTTCTAATTGCTCTGGATGCATTTTTTCTGACACATCCAATTGAAGAGGTCTTACTAAGTTTTTGTGCTGGACACAGAAATCCTTAGCCTTTTCTATATTTCTTCCGGCAATCCATATTCTGTTGGGATAGCTTTGCAACAATAATTTTGCAATTTTCCCTCCCACTTCACCATAGCCTCCGATGATTAAGATATTCCCATTTTTCATATAGTAGTTTCTCCCTTAATAGCGACTAAAGCGTCAATCATATGTGTTTTAAAATAGGGAAGGGTTGTTGTAAAGCCAGCCTCTTTCAGTAAATTAATAAGCAATTCAAGATTAATAGGATGGGTTGTGACGCTAAAGGATTGCTCAAAGCGTTGCCAATGATCCTCACCTATTCCGTTATGAAGCATGGAGCTTCGCCAATAACAAAGCTCATGTTTGAACGTTTGTGAAGTTAAATCAGCATTTATCGATGAAATAAATAACACTCCATTTTCTTTTAAGCTATCCGCAATCTTTTGAAGCATTGTTCTCTTTTGATCAAGGCTTTTTATAAAATGCAAAACCAAATGACAACTAACTACATCGAAGACCTCATTTACTCTTAAGGATAGTAGATCCTTCTCAACCCACATAATAGTAGGTCGATGTGGTAGCGATTCAATTTGTTTAGCAGCCAGCTCCAGCATTTCCTTTGAGGAATCGACTGCTGTGAAATGGGCAGAAGGAAATGATTTGCCTAAAGTGAGTAATTCCTGTCCACCTCCAGCACCTACCACTAAAAATTTATTTGCAAGAGTGAAATTCTGAAGTATATTGACCATCATGTCATAAATAAGATCATAGCCTATGATTTTTTGTCGAATGGACTGTTGATAATTGTTGACAGAAGGACTGTCCCAGCTATGTATAGATCTATTCATTAAAATACCTCCAAAACAATTTATTTTTATGCGTTAAGATTTTGAGAGCAATTTCTTCATCTTTAAGCAATCATTTTGATGATTGTTTAGTGAAGTCACCTAGTATTTGTGTGGACTATTCCATAAAAATATCTGGTAGACCACCTTGACTAGGTACGAAAATAGTTTGATGTGCTAAACCTCCTATAAGTTGTAATGGCACTCTTTTTGCATATAGATTAGCTCCCATATTAAGAGGAAGTACCATAAATTGTGCTTGTTTTTTGTATTTGAGCTAAAAGGGTATCTACTGTTTCCCAGGTAATAAGTTCAATATCCTCTTTTGTTCTGCCAACAGGATGCTTGGAAAAATAGCAGGTGAGTTAGGGGCACTAATAGTAGCTTTAATCTGAATTCTCACCACCCACAATTGCTTGAGACGATTTCTCTGAGCAGCCACTAATAACGGAAGTAGCTAGCAAGACAATAAAAAGTAAACATTTACTTCAAAATAGTATTCCTCCTTGTTGAACTTCTGTACAATTCAATTAAGAATTATTCTCAATTATAAACTTTCAGAAAAAAAGAACTATCCCATATTTCTGGGGGGAGGTAGGTGTTTATGAAGGAAACACAATATTGGCAACAAAAATCTGACCATTGCTTAAAGCACAGCAAAAATTCATTCGAATATCGCCAATTGATGATCGAAGCTCTACGGACACATATAAATTTTGATGCGTATTGCTGTACATTAACGGATACACATACACTTTTTTCTGTAGGAGCAGTCACTGAACAATCAATAGAGGCGATTCATCAGGAAATTATGGATTTGGAATATACGACAGAAGATGTAAATAAATATGGATTCTTAGTGCACAGTGGGCAAAACATAGGCAGGTTAAGTGATTCCTCAAGTCGAAGCTTTCGCTATAGAGAAGTTTTAATGCCCAATGGTTTTAGTGATGAAGTAAGAGCCGTATTAACTTACCAAGGACAATGCTATGGTTTTTTAACACTTTTCAAAAGAGCTAAAAATGAGCAGTCTTTATTTAAAGATCAAGATCTAGTGCTTTTAAAAAGACTGATGCCAATTATGGGCGAATCATTAAAGAAGTTCCATCATTATATTATTGAGGAGAGAATTCCAGCTGTAGAAGGAGAACAAGGCATTGTTATTTTTGATAAAGGGTTAAAAATTCTTTCAAGTAATACCAAAGCTTGTGAATTGCTATCCATTTTAAGAAAGTATGAAAGTTTAGCAGAAATTCAAGTTCCTAAGCCTATTCAAGCTATCTGCGCAAAACTACTTGCTGACAATTACAATTCAAATACTTCTTTAATAGTACCTATCAAAGATACAGGCTATATCGCTATTCGGGCATCACTTTTGCTGACGAGCCAAAAAGAACAGCAAATTGCTTTATTAATAAATGAAGCACCATCAAGAGAAATGCTCAATTTCTTAATAACGGCCTATAATCTTACCCCTAGAGAAAAGGAAGTAGTATTTGAAGTTATTAAAGGGATTCCTACAAAAGAGATTGCTTATAATCTTGATATTTCAACCTACACGGTACAAGATCATTTAAAGGTAATTTTTCAAAAAGTAAATGTCTCAAATCGGAATGAGCTAGTATGGAAGATCTTCTCCCGCTTCCAATTAGATTAATAAGTTGAACAAAAGAATCTGCTAGCTCTCTAGCAGATTCTTTTGTTTATTAGCATTTTAATCAGTAGATTTCTGATTAGAAGTTAAAAGGTTAAGAAAAATTAACCTAAAAAATGGAATAAACTCATAGCGGAATCTATGGACCTATAATATAATGAAAAAAAGTTATAAAGAACTAAAAAATATGACATTCAGATTTTTTATTAGGTAATAAGAATTATTTTTATATAAATCGATTTCTGAATATTAAAATATTTTAATCGGAGGTACCAAGCTATGGCATGGACATTTAGTTTAAACGTTACAAATGACACAGATCGAGATTTAGAATTGGTGGAATCACAATTGCACTGGGGATACTGGAATACAAATGGTGAAGAGGATAAAGCACCCCAATCAATTAAAGCAGGACAAACAATACAGGCCGTTGGGGTCAAATCTGCCTTTGGTCCGAATGGTTACGAATTTTCTTGTTCATGGAAGGATAATAACAAGAATTATGAAGGGAATATGCTGGAACCATATGGTGTAGTAAGCCTTTATGTTAATGTGCCATATAACAATCCCAATGAAGCAACTTGCAGAGCGAATGGGTATTTTGAAGTGAATGGATGGAAGGGTATTACTCATGATGGACATAACTTTGTTCGAGATATACAGATTTCGAATAAGATGGACAGGATTAGAAAAAAGGAAGTACCTAATAGTTTATATACAGATTGGTCCAAAATAGACTCATTAAAAGTTGTCGAGAATGTAGAAACTATTGATCTAAATCAGTATATTCCTAGCGGAGTTAACTTTGAAAAGAAAGCAATATTTAAAACATCTATATTTAAAATTTCGAAAAAACTTTGGGATGGGGTTAATGATGTAGATTTTGATAGCCTTTATTTAAAAAAGCGTGAAGTTAATGATTATTTTTCTGTTGAGGTTACTTGCATAAGAGCAGATGCTTCAAAAATTGAAACTGTCACTAGAAGAGGAAAAATAAAAGTAAAAGATGAACGATTTATATCGACTACAAGTAAAAAAGTAATAGAAAAGGTTAGCACGATTGAAACCGCACTGAAATTTTCGGAAAAAGCTTCAGTTTCTGAAGATAAGATAGTGAAGGCGAGTGTTGAGCAAGAATTACAGACGGAATTAAGAGCGAAGTTTAATATATTAAATTCTGTGACTACAGAACAACAACAAACAGAAAGAAAGTCAATTGATAGAGAATTTGAAGCACCAAACGATAAAGATATGGATGTTATACCTTGGATTTTTAGTAAGATGATTCTTTTATATCGAACTGATAAAGAAAATGTGACAACCTTAATCGGAGCATCCGAATGGGATTACGCAATTTTGAACCGTACACATGAATTCGATGTTATGGATAATGCAAAGATAAAAGTAACAACAGGAGGGGAGAATTAAAATGGCAACTTGGACTTTTTCGTTAATGATAACAAATGCAACAGATCGTGAATTAGAAGTTTTTCATAAGGAGAGAACTTGGGGTATTTGGAATACAGAGGATATTGAGGGCAAAGAGCCTATGAATGTTCCGCCTAATACAACTATTCAGGCTTTAGGAATTAAGGCTTCAACAGGGCCTAATGGCTATGAATGTTCGTGCTCTTGGCGAGATAAGGTACAGCCAGGTGAAAAATCCTATGGTACCATCTCGTTATCATTAGACGTACCGCAAAAAAGTCAAAATAGAGCTGAATGCTTGGCTGATCATCAATTTCATATAGATAGTTGGGAAAAACTACCGGAAAAAGGGCATAACTTTGTGCGTTCCATCATTGTTACAAATAAGAACTCCTAAGAGTAATTGATTGTATGGTGATAAATATGAAAGGAATTACATCTAATTTTTCTGATAATTCGATAAATTTTGGTGAAATAAGCTTACGTCTCGCTACAAAGGAAGACCAAGCGGTATTATATCGAATATTTGAAGAATCACGAATGGAGTTATCCTATATAGAGGATGAAAATGTAAGGAAAAGTATTGTACAACAACAATATGAATTAGATGATGTGCAAACTAAGAAGATGTTCCCGAGGGCAGAAAAGATAATTGTTCAATATAAAGGGAAGCCAATCGGGAGATATACCATTGATAAAACAAATACAGACTATCGATTAATTTGGATAGGATTCCTTCATACGTGGAGAAGCAAAGGTATTGGGAAGTATATTATTCAATCTATGATGAAGGAAGCAACTCATTATATGAAGGGCATAGAACTTGAAGTGGCTAAATTTAATATAGCTGCCTATCAGTTATATAAAAAGCTAGGGTTTAAGATTGTCATGGATAAAGAAGCAACATTTGATATGTACTGGAGAAAATAAACTTAAGGAGAGATATTTATGGAAGCATTTATAGGTGTAATTTTACCTTGGGCAGGAACATATGCCCCAAGAGGATGGTTATTTTGTAATGGACAACAATTACAAATTAATCAATACCAAGCTTTGTATGCAGTGATTGGATTTCAATACGGAGGGGATGGAAAAACGGTTTTTAATTTGCCCAACCTTAATGGCCGTGTTCCAGTAGGTGCCGATATGGGGGGACAAAGAGATGCAGGAATATCATCTTATTCGAATGGTAGTAAGGGTGGTACAGAGCAGACGACTTTAAGTATAAATAATTTACCAAGACACAATCATCTTTTTAGTAGCGCAGGTGGTATCCTTAAAAACGCTAGTGCTAGTGTGGCTATTCCAGTTGTAAATAATGATGGTACGACTAATATTCCAGATGATAACAGTACCCTCGGAAAAGGCATTTCTAATGGCAGGGACGCTAATATTTATAGTAAGAATACTTCAAACGGCACTCTAAAGTCCTTTGATGCCCCGGTAACTGGTGATGTATCAATTAGTGGGATAATAGGAGAGACAGGTAGTGGTACTTCATTTGATAATCGCCAACCTTATTTAGCAGTGAACTATATTATTTGTATCGAAGGACTATATCCACCGAGACCTTAGTAATTTAGGGGCGTGTTATGATGAAAATATTTTCTAGGTTAAAGATAGGCATTCTGTGCATTTGTATGATGGTACTAAATCTTTCTTCGATGACAATTGTAGAGGTTCCAAGAGTTTCAGCAACTACATTTCCATCAAGCGAGGATTTTGAATCTAGTGACGGCGTGGGAACAAATCCCCGTATTATAGGAGATTGGAAATTTGCATTATTAAAAATTGATGGTACTTTTGATGATTCAAATAATAGTAACAATGATATTGACGATTTTTATCCAACTGATAAGAGTTTAGGGATGTCGGGTTACCCTGGTATTGTTACTACAGCTTCTATTAAGTCTATTAAAGGAAATTTTAAGCTAAACTCATTACGATTAGAAAGTGCGGTTAATGAAATTGTAGAACTCAAAATAG
This sequence comes from Lysinibacillus sp. OL1, assembly GCF_004332175.1. NCBI lineage: Bacteria > Bacillati > Bacillota > Bacilli > Caryophanales > Bacillaceae > Lysinibacillus > Lysinibacillus sp. OL1. Next base: position 46,838 of record NZ_SJDS01000014.1, read on the forward strand.
AAGGATATAGAGATAATACATTTGTTAGCGGAGCTGTAGTTATAAATCAGTACATGCCTTTTAAAAAAATTGAAGTTCCATTAACGGGAGAACCATGGCAAAATATCGATGAAATTAGAATTAGTAGAACAGATGGAGTTGCAGATATATTTGTGAGGATTTATCATTTGGATGTAAGTGCACCAGTTACGAGTATAGAAGATTTAATACCTCCAGAAATAAGCAATCCATCTATTCTTGTTAAGAATAATAGTAATAATAGCGTGAGATTAAACTGGCTAAAAGCAACAGATAATATTACTTCTACAGAAGATTTAGAGTATCAAGTTTATCAATCTACAAGTAACAATATTGATACAGTTAGTCATATAGAGACAAATGGCATTGCTTTAGGAAACTATTCAAAGGATATCGCAACATTTGATATACCTGATTTATTACAAAATACAACCTACTATTTTAACATCATAGTGAAGGATTCAGCAGGAAATAAAACAGCCTATACTATGGTGAATGTAACTACACTTAAAGCATATTCTGTAAGCTTTGAGGTAGACGGAGGAAGTACAGTCCCAGCACAAACAATAGTTCATGGAGAAAAAGCAACGGAGCCACCGCCTCCAACCAAGGCGGGACATACATTCGGTGGCTGGTACCCAAGCAGTACGGGAAATACACCCTTTAATTTTGATACTGCGATAACAGGAGACACAACGNNNNGGGTCATACATTCGGTGGCTGGTACCCAAGCAGTACGGGAAATACACCCTTTAATTTTGATACTGCGATAACAGGAGACACAACGATTTATGCCAAATGGAGTCCTGTGACACATACAGTGAGCTTTAATGTAGACGGAGGAAGTACGGTTGCTTCACAAACAATAGCTCATGGTGAGAAGGCGACGGAGCCACCGCCTCCAACCAAGGCGGGACATACATTCGGTGGCTGGTATACGAGTACTACCTATACAACACCATATGATTTTAATAGTGCCATTACTAAGCACACAACGATATACGCAAAATGGATACCAATAACGTATACGGTGAGTTTTGATGTCAACGGAGGAAGTGCAGTCTCAAATCAAACGGTGGAGCATGGGAAAAAAGCAAGTCAGCCAGCCCAAAAGCCAACGAAAGCGGGCTATATATTCGGTGGCTGGTATACAAGTAATGCTTATACAACATCATATGATTTTAATAGTGCCATTACCGAGAGCACAACCATCTATGCAAAATGGAATCCTGTGATGTATACAGTGAGTTTTGATGTCGACGGCGGTAGTGCTATCTCAAATCAAACGGTAGAACATGGTAAAAAAGCAAGTCAGCCTACGATTGAGCCAACGAAAGCCGGCTATACATTTGTTGGCTGGTATACAAATAATGCCTATACAACACCATTTAAATTTGATACTGCAATTACAGCTAGCACAGTAATCTATGCAAAATGGATTAGTAATGATACAGGTGGCGGTAATACCGATCCTTCAGCGAATCCTGATTCTGGTGCATCAACACCTTCAACCAATGTAGAGGAAATTGTGGTAGATGTTGAGTCTGGTGATGGCGACCTAGTTTCTAAAACAACAATAAAACGAAAAAAAAATGTAGATAACACTATAAACGATGAAGTGACATTAACGGCCCAGAGCGCAACAGAGACAATTAGGAAATTAAAGGAACAAGGGAATGATAAAGCAAGGATTATCATTCCAGATGAGAAGGATCAAGTAAATCAAGTCCAGGTGTCCATTCCGAAAAATGTGCTGTCACTTCTGCAAAATGGAGCAGTCCATCTCGAAATTGTTACCGATAACGTTAGAATTGAAGTGCCGAAAACTTCGTTGGAAACGTTTAATGATAATCTCTATTTCCGACTTGTCCCTATAAAAGGGCTGGCTGATCAATTGGATATTAAAGAACAAGCTAAAAAGGAAAGGGTTGTACAGCAGTTGGCAGGAAATGCGGTTGTTGAGTTGCTTGGTCGCCCAATGACCATTGAAACCAATATGCAAAGCCGTCCTGTTAAATTAACATTGCCATTGCCTACAGATTTAACAGATGAACAACTTGCCAATTTGGCGATCTTTATCGAGCATAGTGATGGCACAAAAGAAGTTGTGCGTGGGAAGAGTGTAGAATATCAAAAGGGAATAACAGGTTTACAGTTTGAGGTGAATAAGTTCTCCACCTTCTCCATTCTCTACTTACTAGAGAAGGAAGAAGAAGTGAAGGAACCAACTACTGAGGGTGTTACACATCTACCTTACATTCAAGGCTATCCAGATGGTACCTTCCGTCCAAATGCACCTGTTACAAGGGCACAGATGGCAAGTATGTTTGCTCGTCAATTAACAGGTAATGCCATTCCGCAAGCAAAGGCAACCTATACAGATACATTCCAACACGATGCTAAAGATGCAATCGAATTTGCGAAGGAGAAGGGTCTGTTTAAAGGGGTTACAGCAACTAACTTTAATCCAAACGGCTTGATTACACGTGCACAGATGGCTACAGTGGCTGCGCGCTGGATAGAACAGCAATGTGTAGAACGTCCTGATGCAGATTTCTGTCCACCAACCTCACAAAGTGCAGCATTCAAAGATGTGAGCGTCCATCATTGGGCAGCAAAAGCAATTGATACTGTCAATGCAGCGGAAATTATGACAGGAATAACAGCAGATACATTCAATCCAGATGGATTGTTAACACGTGCACAAGCAGTGAAGGTACTAAATCGACTGTTTGAACGTCAAGTCCTCATTGAAGATCAAACACCATTATTTAAAGATGTTCCAAAACACCATTGGGCATTTTATGAGATTCAAGAAGCCGCAAAAAAATAACCAAAAAAGAGGGTACGCGATTCATAATGTAATCGCAGTGCCCTTCTTTTCATGGCTCGAAATGGAATTTATATCCCGAACCCCTCACTGTTATAATCTTTGCTCTATGGCCCGCAACGGATTCTAGCTTTTTTCGTAAATTACTAATATGAACCTTCAATGCCTGTGTATGCCCGATACTTTCCTCTGCCCAAATAAGCTTATACAGCTCTGATGGGGGAAAAATTTGTCCTGGTCGTTGTGCTAGAAAGAAAAAAATTTGAAATTCCTTTGTAGATAGGGCTAATGCTGTGTTACCGATATATACTCTTCCAGAATGAACATGAAAGTGAAAATCCTCTATTATATGAGCATCTTCCTCTATGTGGTGTACAGCAGCTTTAACTTGAAATTGCTTTCTACGCATGAATATTCTCTTGATTGTCTTCATTAAACGCTCTTTCTCAATAGGCTTTAAAATATAGTCAACAGCCTGTACATTAAAAGCTTCTATTGCAAAACGCTCATAGGCAGTGACAAATACAATGTCCATTAAAAAAGGAAAGTTTGCAATCTTATTAGCAAATTCAATACCATTCATTTCGGCCATATCTATATCTAAAAAAAGAATATCAGGTTTAAGTGTAGGAATGTTTGCTATAGCTTCTAGTGGATTTATGAATTTTCCAATAATAGTAACAGCGCTATTATCATGTAACGTGGCTTCTAATAAATTAATTGCTAAAATTTCATCATCTACTATGATGGCTTTTAACATTTTTTCACCTCTTATCATCTAAATTTAGAATATTATGTAGCGTAACTGGCTTTAAATAATTTTTCTTCATCAATTTTCTACTTGCATGTAGCGATGGAAGCTGGACTCTGAAATCACTCAATTCTGAAAATTATGTAATTTATTAGGTGGTAAAACACCATATACCGTCCAATCTAATTGGATCATTACCTACAGTACAGCAATTTTTTCTCCTTTAACTGATTTAAGTTTATTAGTATTCTCGCACTTTAGTAAATGAGATGCATTTCCCAAATCGTGGCGTATTATGAGTGGATAATAAAATATGCCTTTCTACCCATAGTATAGCATGCAATAGTTAACAAAAAATAGATTAAACCGTGTATCATAAGCTAATGAGAAAAATTTAAAGCTCAGTGTATTTGTGCATTTTGTGTATTTAAAGTGCATATACTTACAATCACTCTGTTTTTTGCTTATAATAAGAAAGTCAGAAATATTTCTGAAAAAAGTAGCCACAAAGTGAGCGATTGCGATTGAAAAAATTATTATATGGGATCTTCTTTGTTGTTTTTATAGTCATTTTTTTGTACGTAAACAATCACTGGCTAGTCGTAAGTAAGCATGTGTTTGAATCAGAAAGTGTGCCTGACAGCTTTGATGGGCTACGCATTGTACAAGTTTCGGATTTACATGACGCTGTCTTTGGTGACAAGCAACAAAAATTGATTGCTAAGGTAAAAGATACAAAGCCTGATTATATTTTTATCACAGGTGACGTAATCGATAGTAATCGCTATAATTTAAAACAAAGTCTACAAGCAGTGGAAGGACTAGTAAAAATAGCGGATGTTTATTATGTACTAGGAAACCATGAGGTAGCGACGAATAAGGTGAATGAAATTTATGAGGCGCTGTCATCGTTAGGGGTACATATTATGGCCAACGAATCGACCGTGTTAGAGCGCGACGGGGAGCGCTTGGCGATTGTTGGTATTGAGGATCCGTTAATGGGTAGAACAACAGAAGATATGCTGGACATAGCAACGGCCAATTTGCCAGACGATATGTTTAAGTTGTTACTAGCACATAGACCAGAAATATTTAATACGTATGTAAATTATCACATAAATTTAGTATTTTCGGGACATGCGCATGGTGGGCAAGTTCGTATTCCTGGGCTTGGAGGACTTGTTGCACCAGGACAGGGTCTGTTCCCAAAATATACAGCTGGTGTCTACGAAGCGGGCGCGACGAAAATGGTAGTTAGTAGAGGGCTGGGTAATAGCTCAGTACCATATCGCATTTTTAATCTACCAGAAATTATTGTGATGGATCTAAAGAAAAAATAAGCACTGCGTAAAATTTACGCAGTGCTTTCAATTTGTTTGCGTTCTATACGTTTAACGAGGTAAATACTTATTTCATACAAAATAATCATTGGTATTAATACGAGTAACTGACTTATAAAGTCTGGTGGCGTGATAACAGCGGAGCCTACGCCCATTGTGATATAAGACCAGCCTCGTATTTTTTTCATGGATTCAGCAGTCAGTACACCAATGGCTGATAAGAATAGGGCAACAATCGGTAACTCAAATAATAGACCAAGCGGTACTGTAGTCATGATTAAAAAGTGCATATATTCATTTGCTGATACCATGACATCGAAATTGGTAGCCCCAATGCTTACTAAGAATGTATAGCTAAGTGGGTTAACGACGAAATAGCCAAAAGCTACTCCTACTAAAAATAGAACTAACATGATTGGTGCATAGAGGCCTAAAAATCGACTTTCCTCTTCTTTTAAGCCTGGTTTAATAAAGCTCCAAAGAAAGTGGACGAGGAAAGGCATTGCAAGACCAAAAGCTAAAGTTGTTGAAATCGTCATGTAAAATTTAACTACTTCTAGTGGTCCTAAAATAACGAGTGAGTGGCCTCGCGTTATGAATGGAAACCAAATATTAATAGTAGAAAAGACAACAATGAAAAATAAAATAAAAACCGTTAACCCTTTGATAATTTGCTTACGTAAATCACTAAGATGCTCCAATAATGAGGTAACAGGTATCAGGGGTTCATCTGACACATGATCCTCTTCAATTGCTACCGTAGGTATTTCAACTAAAGCCTCCACTGGCTTTGGAGGCTCGGCTTGTGGTTTATCTAGGGGGCTTAAATATTTTCTTTTTCCGTCTTCATATGGATCCATAGGAAACCCTCCTACGAAGCATCAGATTTTTTTTCGGCCTTTTTCACGGTATCATCTTCATCATCTATAAGTCCCTTAGTAGACTTTTTAAATTCGGCAAACGTTTTACCAACCGCTCCACCGATTTCTGGTAATTTTTTTGGGCCAAATACAATTAATACAATCACTAAAATAATGATTAACCCAGGTACTCCAATTGCTCCTAGACCTCCCATAAGTCTTGCCTCCTTTAGAATGATTTTTTATACTAATGAACCACCTGATTGACTGTATTTAATGACTCCTTCAGCACAACGGTAGGCAAGTGCCCCTAATGTGCCTGTTGGATTATAACCACTATTGTGTGCAAAGTTGCCAGCACTTACTGCGAAAAGGTTATCAACATCCCAGTGCTGTAAGTAATTATTCACAACACCTTGTTCTGGTGTTAAGCTCATTACCGTACCACCTGTATTATGCGTTGTTTGGTAAGGCACGATATTGTAATCAGTAATTTCCGCGTTAGGGACAATTGTTTTTGCACCCATTTCCTTCATAATGTCAGCTGCACGTGCAGAGATATATTTATGAAGAGCTCGATCCTGATCAGTAAAATTGTATGTTAACTGAGTTAATGGCAGCCCATAAGCATCCTTATAGGTAGGGTCCAGTGATATATAGTTTTCCTTATGTGGCATAGATGCACCTTGCGCACCAATCCCAAATGAACGTGTATAGTAATAAATGGATTGCTTTTTAAATTCTGGTCCCCAAGTAGGCGTATCAGGCGGTGTTGGATTTGAGCCGATTGGTCGCGTACCTGTCTGTGTAAGTGCAATATTACCTCCGTGAATAAAATCTAAATCACTATGGTCAAAATTATCCCCATTGTAATCGTCTATACACATGCCTAACGAACCTGCACCCATAAATGTATTGTATTGTTCCTCGAAGAACCCAGCGGCACCAGGCAAGATTTGATAGCAATAGTTTCTGCCAAGTGTTCCTTTGCCAGTAGTAGGGTCATACCTTTCACCAATGTCAGAGACCATTAATAGCTTGGCATTATTAAAGACATAACTAGTTAATACAACAGCATTAGCTGGCTGAATAAATTCTTCTCCCGAAACAGTATCGATATATCTTACACCTGTAGCCTTGTTACCCTGCTTTAAAATTTCAACAACATTGGAATTAAAGCGTAAATCAAAATTCCCTGTCTTCAGGGCTGTAGGGACAACAGTAATTTCTGCGGACGACTTTGCACCATATTCGCATCCAAAGCGTTCACAAAAACCACAATATTGGCAAGCGTTGATTGTTTCGCCATCAGGATTTTTATAAACCTCTGATACATTAGCTGATGGAACCATATAAGGTGTTAGCTTCAGGTTTGTTGCAGCTTTTTCGAATTGTGAAAGCATAGGCGTTTTTTTCATAGGCGGTGTTGGATAGGGATTCGAACGCTTTCCACTAAATTTATTTTTATCATCACCCGAAATACCAGCTGTTTTCTCGAACTTATCGAAATAGGGCTCAAGCTGATCATATGTTAATCCCCAATCCTGAATCAGATAATCTGGTCCAAGCTTATTTGGTCCATAACGTTTATCTGTTAATGTCTTGATTTGAAAATCATAGGGTAAAAATCGATAAGTCATTCCATTCCAATGTGTTCCTGATCCACCCAGACCTTCTCCAAGTAAGAAGGAGCCAAGCTGACGCATTGGTAATGCCTTCATATTGCGATCATTCCGAAAGCTTACGGTCTCTTTAGAAAGATTTTGCATTAAATCATATCGGATGGCATAACGGTATTCGTCATGAACATTTAAATAATCCTCGGTCCCACGCTTTTGACCTCGCTCTAAACCAACTACCTTTAAGCCAGCTTTAGCACATTCAGCAGCGACAATACCGCCAGTCCAACCTACACCAACTGTTACAACGTCTACACTCGGTAATGTTTTAGCCATTTTGTATCCCCCCTTAGTGATTGCCTAATGGATTAGGCTCAATTTTTTGGAACTTGGCATCTTCTATTTGTGTAATATAAGCCATCTGGTGACCAGGGAAGCCCTTCATACGCCAGCCATCCATATTGCGATTTCCTCCATACATAGGGTCAGAATAAGCTCCCTCTAATGTAGCCGCTCGTAATAATGTAAAGAAGAAAGCGGAAGTAACCCCAACCATTTCTATGTCACCTTTTTGGAAGGCAGTTAATATTTCATCCATTTGTTTACCATCTAAATCGTTAAAGCTTTTCTTATAACGCTTTTGTGCTTCATCCTCCATTTTTTGAATACCCTGTCTAAAAATTTCTGCTCGCGTTAAACGGCTCTGGTAGCCTTGAGTTGGGGCACCTACATCAAATGGACCTTGCATATATTCTTTAGAGTTACTCCCATAATTTCCTGCAAGTTGATGATCGATAAAATAGGGAACGTCTAAACCAATAGCTCCTGGTCCCAAATCGTCCTCTGGGAAGATACGTTCCGTGGCCTTTGATAAGATACTAAAATCTTTTTCATTTCTGAAAAACATCTTAGCTTTTGGTGAGCCTGTGGCCTCATTCGTTGTTTCATGACCACCATGCTCTAGGGTAGAAGTACCTTTACCATTGATGTTGTAACCTACTAATCCTCCAATTAGACCACCACCGACTAATGTACCAGCAGCAATACCAGTAGTTTTTAAAAAATCTCGACGAGAAACATTATTTTTGTCTGAACTCATGGAAATCCTCCCCTCAAAATGTGTTAAACGGATCCTATCTTTAATAATCAGCAAAAAATGTGAATTATAATCAATTTTTGTTGGAAAATGTTTTAATTTCCTCCATTAGCATGATGTACTCTCTTTTTTAATGACAAGATGGATCTATGAATTGAAAATTTTGTAGAAAATTGTTAGCACTATAAAGATAGTGAAAATGGTATTATTATACATTTATTAATCATATTGGAAAACTTTTGTTGACTTCTACTTTTAGTGACTTTACTCTGAAGTTATGTGAAAATTTGCGAATTGCATAGCTAATAATGGAAGAAGTGAGAAAAAGAGAAATGTGGTTAAAAGGTATTGGCGGTAAATTAATAGTTGCAATTATAGCTCTTGTATTTGTAACATGTGGCACGCTTGGGCTCTCTACTTGGATAAATAGTACAAAAGCTGTGAATGAGCAGGTGGAATCTAATTTGGTATCTAGAGCAGAGGATGTTTCCCAATACATAGAAGAACACTTCCAATTAACACTTGTAGAGGTGGAAGCAATTGCAGAGCAAGAGGCAGTTCGGAGCATGGACTTTGAAAAGCAGAAACAGTATCTATCGAAACGTCTTGCCAGTAATGAAAATTACTTAGGTTTTGGCATTATCAATGCTAATGGAGTTGCCCATTATCTGGATGATACAACAGCTGATCTAGGGGATCGTGATTATGTAAAAGAAGGTTTTACTGGTAAGTCTGTCATGTCTGACATTACGATTAGTCGTGTAACAGGTGAACCAGTCATTTTAATCGTTTCTCCAATTGACACAGTGACAGGTGAAAAAGCTTTATTATTAGCACGTATTGACGGCTATTACCTATCTAAAATTGTAGAAGGCATTAAGGTTGGAGACAGTGGCTATGCATTTATGTTAGACGCTAACGGAACAATTATTGGACATAATAATCACTCGTATGTGAAGGAGCAATACAATCCAATTAAGGAAGCAGACGAAACAGGTATCAAGACAGGCAGAGCAATGGCTGCTAAAGAAATGATTGCTAATGATAACGGTTATTTTTCTTTTGAAACGGAAGATACAGGAACTAGTCTAATGGGCTATCATACCCTCGATAATGGTTGGAAAATGGGGGTTATCGCATTAGAAGATGAGATGTTTTCAGGGCTTTCTAAGCTTAAGACGAACTTCATTGTCACTACGATCATAGTTTCAATACTTGGGCTATGCATCTCATTTGCCATTTCTCGCTCTGTTAGTAGACCACTTCGACATGTACTTCGCATTAGTGAGGGCTTATCGGAAGGTGACTTTACACAGGAAATTCCAGAAAAATATTTGAAACGTATTGATGAAATGGGAACGATGGCACGTGCATTAGATCGCATGACTGATAATATGCGGGAAATGATAGCCAAAGTGAGTCGAGAAGCAACGGCAGTGAATGAAGCTGCGTGTGATTTAATGGGAGATGTAAATGGAGTAACAAAGCGTTCAAAGCAAATTGCTGGTGCAATAAGTGAAGTAGATCGAGGGGCACAAAGCCAAACTGTGATGGCAGAGGAAAGTGCCTCAGCAATGGAACAAATGGCGATAGGGATACAAAACGTAGCTGAAGTTGCCTCCACAATTGCTTGTAATACAGATTTTATTTCCCAGAAAATTAGTGAAAGCAATCATGCAGTTCAACAATCCGTTTTACGTATGAATGAGATTCAGCAAGGCACAACAGATGAACTATCAATTATTCACAAGCTAGAAAAAGAGTCAGAAGAAATTAGCTTAATTTCAAAAATGATTACCGATATCTCCGATCAAACAAATTTATTGGCATTGAATGCCTCTATAGAAGCAGCACGGGCAGGAGATGCTGGTAAAGGCTTTGCCGTTGTAGCAGAAGAAGTTCGCAAGCTATCGGAGCAAACAGCAGAATCAGCTACTAAAATTAATGTGCTCATTGAAAAAGTTCAATCTTATACATTAGAAGTAGTGAAAGCAGCAGAATCTGGTGAAGATAATGTTGAGCGTGGTTTAGCTTCCATTGAGGCAGTAGGAGAACGCTTCGAGGAAATGGTTCAAGCAGTAGGAGAAATAGCAGGTCAAATTGAAGAAATGAATGCTTCAGCTGAACAAATGTCTGCCAATACGGAGGAAGTTTCCGCATCTATGGAAGAAATGGCAGCTACTGCACATGCGGCAAGTGATTATGTGCATGAGGTAACAGATGCAACAACGGAACAGTTGAAGACGGTAGCAGTAATGAACAATCAAACTGAAAAACTATCAGAAATGGCAAAACGTTTATATGAAGCCATTCAAAAATTTAAATATTAAATTAGAGAGGAGCTGTCTATTAATAACAGCTCCTCTATTATAATGCAATTAAGCGTCTTGCATCGCTGCTAATAATTCTTCTTTAGAAATGGCGCAATCGCCACCGCCTTGTACCATTTGGTCATTTCCGCCACCCTTACCATTAATAAGCGGCAGTGCCTTTTGGGCAACATCCTTCATGCTTTTTGAAACATTATTACCTCTTGCTGCAACGAATTGTAGTTTGCCTTCATTTTCAGACACAAGTAGAGCTATTACATCTTTCTGTTCCGTAACAATCATACGGGCTATTTTTTGTAGCTCTTGCATTGTTCGCTGATTAAAAGCAGCCGTTACGACACCTTCGCTATTAACAAGTGCCTTTGCTTCATACGTGAGTAATTCCTCTTTCGCAGCAGCGAGTGCTTTTTCTGTAGTTTTTTGAGTAGATAAAACTTTTGTAAGTGCTGTGGCAGCATCAATCTCAGGGACACTTAATTGGCGAGCAACGTCCGCTAATACTTTTTTCCGCATGTCAAGCTCAGTCAAAACGCGTTGACCACACACAAAAGAAACGCGCACATTGCCCTTCATTTTTTCGGTCCCTAATATTTTGATGGTACTAACTTGCCCTGTGGATGTAGGGTGAGTGCCACCACAACCGTTGTAATCAAAATTAGGGATAATCACAAGTCGAATGTCTCCCGTCACTGCAACTTCTTTACGAAGATTATAGTTGCCCAGCTCTTGCTCTGTAACCCAGATAGTTTGAATGGGGCGGTTCTCTAAAATAATGTCATTGGCTCTTGCTTCTGCCGCTGCAAGCTGTTGTTCAGAAATCGTTTCTATAGCAAGATCAATTGTAACTTGCTCACTGCCTAGATGAAAGCTTACAGTCTGCGCATTAAAAAGCTCTACAAAAGCAGCTGTTAAAATATGTTGCCCAGCATGCTGCTGCATATGATCGAATCGTCTTGGCCAATTTAACTTGCCATGTACCACACCATCTAAAGTCGATAGATCACCTTCAATATAGTGACGAATTTCATTATCCACTTTTTCAACATCTATGACCTCCAACGCATTCAATGTACCTGTATCGTGAGGTTGACCACCACCAGTTGGATAGAAAGCGGTGTTCGATAGTACAACATAATGACGGTCGGATTCGTCAGTTCCTTTACTAATAATAGTTGCATCAAACTCTTGTAACATAACGTCTTGATAATATAATAGCTCTTTCATGAAAAAGCCTCCTTGTATGTAGGGAAATTTAGTTCTAAATTAATTCCATTTCATTGTGGCATAATTAACTACAAGTGTATACGGGTTTTCTAGTTGACCCATGCTGAAATTGATTTAATATAGAAAAGAACAGCTAAAGAAAAAGGAGCAAATATAATGGAAATTACACAATTCTCAATGGAAGAAATTTTAGACCCAACAAATATTATTGAAGGTAAGCGTTATGAATTTATTCTGGATGTAGAAATTGATGAAGAGGATGAGCTTTATCACGAAGCTGGCATTGAAATTCGTGTCCTAATTGGTGAAAAAGACGAAGAACCATTTATATTAAATTACTTCATCATGGAAAAGGCTGAAGGTGAATATTTAGACTTTGCATTAGAGGATGATGAACTAGAAGGAATTTTGACATTCTGTAAAGAAGAAATAGCGAAAGCATAGTAAGTAACAGGTAGAGAGTAAATATTCTTTACCTGTTTTTTTATTGAATTAAGGATTATGTAAGCTTGATGAAATATACATGTCGTATTGAAGGACTAAACTTAGTTTTAGTGTTCAGAAAATAGGGCAATTTAAAGAGAGAGGTGTTTCTATGTCAACGTACACGCAATCCATTTTTATAGCATTTTTCATAACCATTATTTTATCCTTTGTACTTTTTATACCATGGCTGATTTATACGTATCGCAAGTATGGATACTTATCGATGTCCAAAACCATTATCATGTTCTCATTTATTTTTTACTTTTTATCTGCGCTTTGTTTAGTATTACTACCATTTCCGTCTACAAGAGATACTTGCTCACTTCAATCCGCGGACACCGTTCATACTAATTTGCGACTTTTTCAATTTGTTGATGATGTTTTAAAGGATAGTGGCGTTGTAGTAACAAATCCATCTACATGGCTTGCTATCACAAAACAACAGGCATTTTTTCAAGCCTTCTTTAATTTCTTACTACTAATGCCTTTCGGCGTTTACTTGCGATATTTTCTTAAAGAAAGAAGGTACTGGAAACGTGCATTTTTAATTAGCTTTTTGCTAACATTGTTTTATGAGGTCACACAAAGAACAGGCATATATGGCATCTTTAATTGTGCATACCGAATCTTTGATGTTGATGACTTATTACTAAACAGTGTAGGTGCGCTCCTAGGTTTCTTCTTAGCACCAATTGTTTGGGCATTATTCCCCTCTCATGAAGAGGTTGAGGCTAAAGCTGCTGAAATGGAAAAAAATGATATTGTTAAGCCGATTTCTATTTTATTAGCTTTGGCCATTGATTTATTTATCGTCCAATCAGTTTGGATGATTATTGGTGTTCTGACAGGGTATAGCGGTACTTTTGAATTCTTAGTGCAAATGGCTCTGTACGTGGTACTCTTTGGGGTGTTACCAAGTATGATGAATGGTGCAACACTCGGTATGAAGGTGATGCGTTTTACAATGGTCAACAAGAATGGCAAAAGTATTGTAAAGCAATCATGGCGTCGTTGTATTGCTATTATCGCTACCTTGTGTTTATCAGAAGCCATTACAACATTAGGTGACATCCAATTAGATATGGATTCACCATTTTATGTTCTACAAATTGTCATTTCTCTACTTGCTGCAATAGCAGGTTTTGCACTTACAATGATAATAGCTATTCATGTGGTACGGGTCATCGTAAGTGGTGGAAAACGACGTTTGTATATCGATCAATATGCAGATTTAATGGCAACAAGGAAAAAATAAGGGGGCTTGTAGAATGAAATACGTCATCATTGGGGGAGATGCTGCAGGTATGTCTGCAGCAATGGAAATCTATCGGAATGTTCCAGGAGCAGAAATAACTACTTTAGAACGTGGTTTTATTTATTCATATGGGCAATGTGGATTGCCTTATGTTGTAGATGGTCGTATTTCATCAACCAAACGTCTAATTGCAAGAGATGTCGAAACTTTTCGAGATAAGTATGGCATTGATGCAAGAGTTGGCTATGAGGTAGAGAATGTAGATATAGAGAAGAAGGTTATTACAGGTACACAAGCAAGTGGCGATAAATTTGAGATTGCCTACGATAAACTTCTTATTGCAACGGGGGCTAGTCCAGTCATGCCTGTGAAAAGGGGGAATGAGCTAGATGGTATCCATACGGTAAAAACAATTCCTCAACTGGAAGATTTGATGGCAGATTTAACACCAGAGATTGAGCAGGTAACAATCATAGGTGGTGGCTATATTGGTTTAGAAATGGCTGAAACCATACAAGCCTGTGGGAAAAAGGTAAGACTTATTCAGCGCGGAAGTCATGTGGCTCGTATTTTAGATGAAGAGCTTGCTCAGCATGTTCATGAGGAAGCGAAAAAGACCGATGTAGAGCTGTTATTAAATACGAGCGTTGAAGCTTTTGAAGGAAATAAACGAGTGGAACGTGTGATTACAGATAACGGCGTTCTAGAGACGGATTTAGTCATTGTCGCTTCTGGCATAAAACCAAATACACAGTTTTTAAAGGATACTGGGATTGCACTTGCAAAAAATGGAGCGATCATTGTAAATCGCCATTTAGAGACTTCCCTTGAAAATATTTATGCAGCTGGCGATTGTGCAACTCACTTTAATATTGTGAAAGAACGTTTAGATTATATACCTTTAGGAACGACTGCCAATAAGCAAGGCCGTTTAGCAGGTCTCAACATGTCAGGCAAATTTGCCCCGTTTAGAGGAATTGTGGGCACTTCTATTTTAAAATTTTTCAATTTAACTATTGCTACAACAGGTATTAATGAGCGCGATGCTAAAGAGCTTGGTTTTGACTATGAGGCATTTAAATTATCTGCACGCCACATAGCCGGCTATTATCCAGGTGCACAACGTATGTTTATAAAAGTGGTCGTTCGCAAGCGTGATCAATTGTTATTGGGTGCACAAATCGTGGGACCAGCGGGAGTCGATAAGCGTATCGATGTGTTTGCGACAGCATTATATAGTAAAATGACCTTACCTGATTTGCTAGACTTAGATTTGGCCTATGCACCACCATTCAATGGTGTTTGGGACCCTTTGCAGCAGGTGGCAAGAATGAATGGACGTTTATAATAGGAGGTAGAGAGATGAGCATTTATGATATTAATGTAACTTTAGAAGATGGTACTATCTATAGCCTTGAACGTTATAAAGGAAAGCCGATGCTAATTGTTAATACAGCTTCCAAATGTGGCTTTACACCACAATTTGAAGAATTAGAAGGTCTCTATGAAAAGTATCAGGAGCAAGGTCTGGTTGTACTTGGTTTCCCATCCAATCAATTTAAACAAGAGCTAGCGACAGCTGAAGAAGCGGCCTCCCAATGTCGATTAACATATGGTGTGACATTTCCCATGCATGAGATTGTTAAGGTGAATGGTAAAGAAGCACATCCTATTTTCGATTATCTTACTTCCCACTCCAAAGGATTTTTAGGCAATAGTGTTAAATGGAACTTTACAAAATTCCTTGTAAACCGTAATGGAGAGGTTGTTGGACGATACGCTTCAGCAGATAAGCCAAGTAGCTTTGAGGAAGATGTTCAAAAAGTATTAGCACAATAGATTAAAAAGATTCATGCACAGTTTGTGTATGAATCTTTTTTTGTCTACACATTTCAAAAAGCAGATGATTTAAGGTTGCTGTAAGTTTGCGACAAATTTGCTGTAAGTTTGAGGTCGTATACTAAAGTCAGAAAGAAGAGGTGAGCGTATATGACGCCATTATTAAAGGTACAAAACGTTGGGAAAAATTACGGCAAAGGCGCAAATACTTTTACAGCGCTATCGAATATATCATTTGAAGTAGAAAAGGGAGAGTTTGTTGGAGTAATGGGTCCTTCTGGGGCTGGAAAATCTACGCTTCTTAATGTATTAGCAACGATTGATACGCCAACAACTGGTGAAATTATTATTGAAGATACTAATTTGGCACGTATGAAGGATGCTGAATTAGCGGATTTTCGTCGAGACAATTTAGGGTTTATTTTCCAGGATTATAACTTGCTCGATTCTTTAACAGTGCGAGAAAATATTGTTTTACCACTAGCGATTGCAAAAATGCCGACAAAGGCTATTAATGCAAGAGTTGATCGAATTGCTGCATTGTTTGGAATTAGTGATTTGTTAAACAAATATCCTTATCAAATTTCAGGTGGGCAAAAGCAGCGTACAGCCTCGTCGCGAGCATTAGTGACAGAACCAAAACTAATTTTTGCCGATGAGCCTACAGGTGCGCTAGATTCAAAATCTGCAACCGATTTATTAGAAAGCTTAAGTGATTTAAACCAATCTCAAGCCGCAACGATTATGATGGTTACACATGATGCCTTTGCCGCTAGCTTCTGCCAGCGCATTCTATTTATTCAGGATGGACAGCTATCTAAGGAAATTCAACGTGGGACTCTAACGAGGAAGCAATTTTTCCAAGAGATCTTGCAGGTGCTATCTAGCATCGGGGGTGGAGTAAATGACGTTATTTAGTTTAGCGCGTAAAAATATTCAACGCAATTTATCGAATTACTTTTTATATATTGCCTCAATGGTATTTAGTATCGTTATTTACTTTACGTTTGTGACGCTCAAATATAATGATGATCTTTCAGCCTTAAAGCAATCGTCACAACAAATTAAAGGTTTAATGAGTGCCTCGTCAGTCGTACTTCTGTTCTTCATTGTCATCTTTATGGCCTATTCCAACTCGTTTTTTATGAAGAAGCGGAAAAAGGAAGTAGCCCTTTACTCGTTACTAGGTGTACGTAAGCAAAAAATTGGCTTAATGCTCTTTTTTGAAAATTTAGTCATAGGGCTTGTCTCTCTTGTGTTTGGTATCCTTCTAGGTTTCTTTATGTCCCAAGGGCTATTAATGATACTAGTACGCTTAATGGGCTATGAAGTGGTTGGTAGCCTGACATTTTCAATGGAGGCGCTAATTAATACAACGGGCATTTTTACACTACTGTTTTTATTCACATCCTTACAAGGTTACCGTGTGATTTATCAATTTAAACTAATTGACTTATTCCATGCAGACAAACAGGGAGAGCAAATTCCACGTGCATCATTAGTAGCTGCTTTACTTGGCACTGTACTTATTGCATTTGGTTATTATACAGCTGCCTCTGATATGTTTACGAGTGAAATATGGAGATTCTTTACGGTATTAGGTACGCCATTAATGGTTATAGGGGTAACAATTGCAGGGACATACCTTCTATTCCATAGTGTGAGTGTCTTTGTATTAACAGCATTAAAGAAAGCAACATCATGGTCCTGGAAGGGTTTAAATTTAATCGGTGTTTCTCAGCTATTGTATCGTATTCGAGCCAATGCCAAATCGTTGTCAATCATTGCAATTTTAAGTGCCACTACGATTACAGCAGGTGGCGGTGTCTTCGGTATGTATTATAATGCAGAAGCTTCTGTACGTCAGATGCTGCCAAACACATTTATGTGGAAAGGCGAGACAGTAGAATTTTCACAACAGGATGTCTTATATAATGAAGCACTGGCTGTGAAAAATTTACGTGTGGATAATGAATTCTCATTTTTCGAATATACATTACTTAAGGAATCGGACTATAATCGCTTAGCGAAATTACAAGGCAAGGATAAAGAGCTACACATTCCAGAGGGTTCTACGGTTTTACTGGATGCAGCCTATGATGAACGATTTTCACATGATTTTACAGGTGAGGACTTTAAGCTACAAAACGGAGACTCCTTCCATGTAGAGAAGATGTACACGGAAAGCGTATTAAACTTTATAGCAGCTGGAACAGTTCTCGTTGTGAATGATCAAGAGTTTAAAGCTACTGATGCCGATGAGATTATGATGCAGGTTGTTGGATTGGACAATGATTTGAAACAACAGGACGTGTCGAAAGACATTTACCAGCAGTTGTCTTCTGAACAACAAGAATCATTTTCTAGTGTACCGCAAAGCTATGAGGATAGTTTAGCAACAGTTGGTGCCCTATTGTTTGTGGGAAGCTTCCTAGGATTGGTCTTCCTAGCGGCAACAGGCAGTATTATCTACTTCAAAATTTTAACGGAAGCCGAAGAAGATCAGGCAAAATATGCTATTTTAAATAAAATTGGTGTAAATAGTAAGCAAATCTTAAAGACAGTAGCAGGACAGGTCGCTGTTATCTTTAGTGCGCCGCTTATTGTGGGTATTGCACATAGTGTGTTTGCATTACTAGCATTTTCACAGCTATTTAACATGAATATTACAAAACCAGTCATCTTGTGGATGATTGCATATTCAGCTATTTACTTTATTTATTATATCTTTACCGTTCGTTCGTTTTATAAAATAGTGAGACAGGGGAATTAATATGAAAAAAGTATTTTTCGGAATAGGTGCATTGTTTATCTTATTCGTAGCAGGGTTAATTGTATTGATGACTGTAGATTTTAACCGATTAAATAAAGATACCTACTATGTTCATATCACGGCTGATGGTGAGGTAGAGGAGTATAAAGCAGATAGTGGTGAAATCTTTAAAATGTATTGGTACGAGCTACCTACTTACGATAAAAATGGGGAAGAGAAAACATTAAAGTTTTCTGCTCATAAAAATTTACGCCAGGATGCTTATTTAAAGCTTTACGTGAAAAAGGAAACAGAAGTTACTTCATTTGATGAAGTGAAATTCCATGAATTACCTGCTAAAGTGCAGGATCAAATGAAATAGCACAAAGAAGGAGTCTCAACATTTGAGACTCCTTCTTTTCCACACGAAAGTTCAGTGCAAAGTATTTAGCGTTTAAATTCAACTGGTTAAATTTGGTTTATTTATTTAGTATTCCTTTTGTAGATCAATAATAACGCATGTACCTTTTCCTTTTTCCGAGGTGATGGTCACTGTTCCTCCATGGGCCTCAATGATATCTCTAGCAATAGCTGTACCTAAACCAGTCCCAGCAGTATTGTCTGTATTTGTGCCTCGGTAATAGCGTTCAAAAATATGTTCTAGATCCTCTGGGTCTATTCCCTTGCCATTATCAGAAATTGTAAGAGTATGCTCATCAACAGACACATGGACAGATACATCGGGAGCATTATGAAGCAATGCATTGTGTAAAAAGTTCATGATAGCTCTGCGCATAAAATGTTCATCGATTTGATGCAGACTTTTCTCGGTTGTCGCCTCAAACATAAGATTAGCTTGTTCATATTGTGGTGTATTTAATGTTTCAATCACTATCTCTCGAATAAAAGGCACCATGTTCACTTCATTTAGTGTAAGTGGAAGCTGTTGATGTCTTAAACGCATCGTTAAATTTAAGTCATCCAGCAGATTTTGCATATGCAATGATTGCTTTTCTACGATTTGAGCATACTCCATTTGCTCAGTATTTGTTATTTGTGCATCATTCAATAGTTCTGCATAACCTCGAATAGAGGCAAGTGGTGTTTTCATATCGTGTGAGACATTACTAATCCATTCTTCACGCATAATCTCTAGTCTCTTTCGCTCCTGTTCATGGGCTGCCAATTCTCGTGATACTTCATTTAAGTTTTCAAAAACCGGCTTGTAGACACCACCAGGAGACTTAATAGACGTATGATCATGGTTCTTTAAATGATGAATGCGATCTATCATCGCATAAAGAGGTTTCGTTAATGTGCGACCAAAAAGCCACCCTACTAATGTAGCTACTAACAAGTCCGCAATTACGATGAACAGGCCAAATTTCCCTATAAACTGTAAAAGTGATGTGCCAGAAACATGCGTAACAAACCTTGTAACACCGCTACCTTTAATACCGATTAAATAACTAATGGAATCCTTACTGCCGATATACACCGTAGTATCAGAATCGAATTCTTTATATTTATATACTTGAATTAAGTCGATAGGTGCATAGTGCAATGGTGCTTTAGCTGGTGCAAAATGAGCATCAATCACTTGACCATTTTCATCAAGCAATTGTATCCAAGCATTTCTTTGATGCAATTCTTCGATTCCGTCTGCACGTATGGAGGTTGCTCCATTTTTTAACTCGATATATTTTTGAAATTCCCGCACAAAGTGCTCCTCTTTGGTGGCAGAAACGCCTTCAGAGTCAGTTGCTAGCCGATAAGTAAGGAGTCCCATGAAGATAGCTGTATTGACGAAAATAACAATGATGACGATAGAAAGTACAGAAAGGAGAAAGCGAGCGGTTAATTTCCACTTCATTCTTGTGCCTCTTTTGGCATGACAAACTTATAGCCAAGTCCTTTTACCGTTGTGATATATAGAGGATTAGAGGCATCTTCCTCAATTTTTTCACGCAATCGGCGAATATGCACCATAACAGTGTTATCGGAACCGAAGAAATCCTCTCCCCATACACGTTCAAACAATGTTTCTTTACTTAAGATTCGATTGGGATTGTGCATAAAACACGCCATTAATCCAATTTCCTTAGCTGTTAACTCCAATAATACGCCATTTTTATGCACTTCAGTTTCATCGGCATTCAACTGAAATGGCCCAATTTGGAGTGCTTTTTCAACAATATTCGTTAGGGTATCTTGTGTTTGATAGCCAGCTCTACGTAATTGCGCCTTCACACGATAGGCTACTTCTTTCGGGCTAAAAGGTTTTGTAATATAATCGTCTCCGCCAATGGCTAGTCCTAAAATTTTATCAATTTCCTCATTTTTAGCAGACATAAAGAGCACAGGGACATGGGATACTTCACGGATACGTCTACATAAATCGTAGCCCTCACCATCGGGAAGCATGACATCTAGAAGTATAATATCGGGTGTTGTTTGTTGAAAGCTTGTCCAAGCATCGTGAATGGTACCAGCTGTATAAATTTGTTTGTAGCCCTCTTTTTGTAAACTTACTTTTAGTAGATTCGCTAAATCTGCCTCATCATCCACTACTAAAATGGTTGGTTCTTGCACTTGTTCACACGACCTTTCGATTTGGAAGAATCTTTACTGACAATTATTATAAATGAAATGTATAGAAAAGAGGAAATGTTGGGTTATATAGCTTAACCAGTAAATGCTTTTATTCTACAAGAGAAGAAGAACATTTTTTATATAAATCAATACCTGATGAAACCTTTACAGATTCTAAAGCGTAAAAAGAGTATGACAAATTAGGAGGAATGACGATGTTTAAAAAAATAGCAGCAGATGCACTTGGACTTTCAGATATTGGTGTGGTTGTGCCAAGAGAGGACTATGATAAGACAGATGCAGATGATTTTATCTTACATGAAATTGATGAAAAAATTTACTTTTTAATTAAAACGAAGGCAGATGAGTATTGCTTTACAAATCGTGCGATTATTCATGTAGATGGCGAAAGTGCTATGAGCAAGAAACGATTACTGCGACGCTATGACTACTCAATGTATACTGTGACAGAAGTTTTTCTCGAAACAGCAGGAACAATCGACCTTGATGTCGAAATTAAGTTTACAATCGCCAATTCCCCACTATCCATCGACATTCATAAACGCTTTATTGATGACATTAAAGATTTATATAAAGCACTACATGCCATTAGCTATGAACAAAAGAACAATGCTTATAAGCTAGAAGTAGCGGAAAAAAGTTTAAACATAGCATCATCATCACTTGGTCGAATTGGCAATGACAATATATCTCCTGCGTCGTCATTCAAAGAAATTACAAGCTTTGCGAATACTTGGATGATCGATCATAAAGATAAGTATAAAAAAGAAGACTTCTCACATATTTTTGATTTATATATGAACAATTGATAAAAATAGCTCTCTGCAAGTGTAGAGAGCATTTTTAACATATAACGATATACATAAAAATTATTCTAGGAGCGTGATTAGAAAATGACAAACGACATGCATGTGCTAGAAAAAGAAGAAGTAGAAAGTGATGATTTTATACAGCAACCTCAAGCCGCTGAAACATTGTTCGTAAATGAGTTTATTGATGGTATTTTAGATCCATCACAGAAGATGTTAGGGCCGCTTAAGGATGGTGGAACGATTATTGCCAATACAACACCTGGATGTTGGGGACCCATGCTTACTCCTACTATTCGTGGAGGACATGAAGTAACGAAGCCCGTGTTTGTAGAAGGAGCAGAGGTGGGAGACGCCATTGTTATAAAAATTAAATCTATTCAGGTCACATCTCTTGCAACTTCGTCTGGCCATGATGAAGCAATTGTAGATCGATTCATTGGTGATCCATTTGTTTCTGTAAAATGTCCAGGCTGTGGCAAGCTTCATCCAAGCACAGTTGTAAAAGGAATAGGCCCACATGCAATTCGATGTTCTACATGTGATACAGAAACGGCACCCTTTAAAATGACAAACGGCTATACGATGGCACTAGATCATAAAGGGCAAATGGGTGTAACTGTTGGGCGAGAGGGTGCTAGACGAATTGCACTTGATGCTAGAAACTACATGAGAACACCTGAAAACGCTGTACAAAATCCTGTTGTTGCATTGGCTCCAAGCGACTTAGTAGGTGTATTGGCGAGAATGCGACCATTTTTAGGTCAGCTTGGGACAACCCCTTCTAAAGCGATGCCTGATTCACATAATGCAGGTGACTTTGGTTCATTTTTAATTGGAGCACCACATGAATATGCTTTTACTCAAGAAGAATTGGATTTACATCGTACCGATGGACATATGGATATCAGCCGAGTACGAGAAGGTGCGACTATTATTTGTCCAGTCAAGGTACCAGGCGGTGGTGTATATATTGGAGACATGCATGCTATGCAAGGGGACGGCGAGATTGCAGGACATACAACCGATGTAGCGGGTATTGTGCAGCTTCAAGTTAAGGTATTGAAGAAAGTAGCTTTGGAAGGCCCAATTTTACTACCAAACGTAGAAGACTTACCTTATACAGCAAAGCCCTTTACCAAGGAAGAAAAACGTCGCGCACGTGAGCTAGCGGAGGAATTTGGTGTTAAGCAGGTAGAGGATGCATTCCCAGTGTCAGTGGTTGGTTCTGGTAAAACGTTAAATGAGGCGACTGATAACGCGATTAGTCGAGCTGCGAAGCTATTTGAGATGAGCGAACCAGAGGTTTTAAACAGAGCAACTATCACAGGCTCCATTGAAATCGGACGCCATCCAGGGGTTGTTACAGCCACTTTCCAAGTACCTAAAACTGTATTGAAAAAGGTAAGAATATATAAAACTATTAAAAAACAATATGACTAATAATGATTTCTTGAAAAAGCAAACTTTTAAAAGTTTGCTTTTTTGTATGAGCTACAAGTCAGATAAGTAAATGTTTGTCTGAAATTTGAAGTTTGGATTGAAATCTATTGTTGTGTTGATATAATAGTTAAAGTTTAACAATGATTAACAGGACCTTATATAAAATAGATGAGTATAGAAGAGAAAAGTTGGTGTCTAATGACAGAAATTATAGGTGTAGAAAACAAAATAGAGAAAAAGAATAGTATAAAACCTTTTATATTAAAAATGAGAGGAGGAGGTCATGCTCCTTCTCGAACAAATTTCGCTGATGCCTTTACTGGAGCATTGGGAGGATTAATATGCATTTTTGTGTTGCTATGGTTAACTAACCTTACCGATTCACCATGGTTAATGGCATCATTAGGCGGTAGCTGTGTCCTTATATTTGTCGTCTGGAATGCACCTTTGTCCCAGCCTCGAAATATAATTGGAGGTCATTTCATTTCGGCATTTATCGGGTTGGCCATGTATTCATTACTAGGCTCCAATATATTGTCTATTAGTCTTGGTGTTGGATTAACTATATTTTTTATGGCCTTTTTAGGGGTCATCCATCCTCCAGCAGGCGCCAATCCTATAATTATTATTTTAGGAGGTTATGGTTGGAGTTATTTACTAACCCCTGTATTAATTGGAGCAATCATCATTGTATTTTTCGGTTTGTTGATCAATAATTTACGAGAAAAAAGAAAATATCCGTTGTTTTGGTAAAGATGATATCCATCTATGTAGTGTGTTCACTTATATAGATGGTTTTTTATATTTGTTAACGTTTTTGCTATGCATACCCATATTTTTTTAGCATATGTTAGTTAAGATTTGTTATATTGAAGAAAGAGTGTAAAAATCATGTATTTGAATGATAGGGGAAGATCTTTGTTGGTAGAAATTGATGGGAGGATCCATTTTTATGCTGTTGGACTGTGATGAGCAATTATTCATGGCTTATAAACAAAGAAGTAAAAAGGGTGCTGAAAATATACTAGCAACTTGGCTGGAGGCAGAGTCAAATCTGCAAGAAGATCCAAAAATACTTGGTACTTCACTTTCACCCAATCTATTTTTAGTAAACGAAGAAACGGCTAAGAATATTGCCTTTTCCACAGCACGTAAATATTGGGGTCATGTATCAACAGAAATGCAAATATATTTTGACAAATATGGCTTAGATTCAAAATTTGTGAATGAGCGTCTCAGTGCTTTTTTCTATACACAAAAAGGTAAAGATACTTTTTTTGAGCAGCTTTTTGCACAACATACAATAGACTTAGAACGATTAATTTGGTTAGTCTTTGGGAAAAGAATGCAAATAGCTATGCCAGTTAATGAGCTACAATCAATTATTTTATATAAATTTCAAGATGAATATTTAGTGCATATGATGTATAAAGAGCATGCATCTTTTTGGCATTGGCTTTTCACAAAAAAAGTTTATTCACTGCTTATCCACAAACCTTTAGAGCAATTCACATTTCTTTATGAAATAATGGGACATTTCGAGCATTCTGTGAGAGAAAATTGTGAACATGTGGATAACTTTGTGAATAACTATAAAGCGATACTGGATAAGTGTATAACTCATGTGGATAAGCATAATGCTAGCTGTTTGGCAAAGAAACAGTTACGTCTTTATCAAATTGTTACTCATTATTGCTTATCAGAAGGTGATTTTAATCGTGTCAAATCGTTTATTACCTCATTTGAAGCGGAATGGCGCTACTCAATGTATGCACTATCAGAGAAGGAAAAAGTGTTAATTGCCTATATTTTATTTCATATAGCAAATAGAGAACAGCAGAGTGAAAACGTTATACATTATGGTGAATATTTATTAGAGGATGAACGAATAAATAATTATGCCATTGAAATATTACTAGAGTATAAAGAGCTATTACCAAATCGTAAACCAACACCACCTGCCATTATTAAAAATTATCAGTTAAATTATTTAGAAAATTTATATGCCATTCTACTAGAGCATTATGTAAAAATGGCACGTTATGAGGATGGCTTACTTTTATTAAAAGAGCATGTTTTAGCATCGAATAAAAAAATTAATTCTTCATTAGTACAAAAAAACTTTAGTAGTGAACAGCTTATTGCAATTGAAGCATATGTTCAACAGGATATAGCACTTCATGTGAATAACTCTCTACAACATATTGGCTTGTCTGTGGAAGAGTGGCGACGCAATTATCGTCAACCAAATGCACCATACTATGTTGTAGCACAAAGTGCCTCCCTGCATATGTTAAATATTTTAAGAGTTTTGTTTGTAACAGAGCAGTACGAGCTTTTTGAAAAGTTAATGGAGATTTACAAAAAATATCTACTAATAGATGATCACTTTGAAAGCCTTCGTATGTTTATTAGTGCGTATGTATAAAAAAGGTGTCTAATACGTCACAGTATTAGACACCTTTCATAGTGTTGAAAAACAAAACATCCATAGAATTTTTGTGAAAGGTGAAAATGGTTTCTGTTGCAGGCTACTTGCTTTCCTGTGGGCGAGCGCCGAATCGCTTCCTCCGCTACCGCTCCGTGCAGGGTTTCGCCTGTCTCGCTATCCCACGGGAGTCAAGTAGCCCTCCACTCCAACCCACAAAAGTGCTTTCTTTTTGGCAAAGGTTACACAAATAAAATGGAGTGTTCACTACCCATGTCATTGATGGTTTCACTTTCCCACATTGAAAATAAAAGCTTATCCCCTCTAAGAATACAGATAATGGGAGATTTAATCTCTATGAAAAGTAAAGACACTTTGCAGAATGGTTGATTGGAGTGGAGCCAGCGTTACTCCTAGGGGATTTAGCGTCACAGATGAGACCCTGGAGCGAACGTAAGTGAGTGAAGCGGCTCATCGGACGCCCCCTGGAAAGGACGCTGGCGGAACGGAAATCAACCCCTCGCCTTGCTAAAAGATCTTTTTCTGCTAGTGACATGATCTTTTTCAACAACATGAAAAGTGTCTAATACGTCACAGTATTAGACACCTTTTTTACTCTAAAACGCCTTTTTCCTTCAAAGCCTCGATTTGTTCAGCATCAAAGCCCAGTGATAGTAAAACTTCCTCATTATGCTCGCCTAATTTAGCACCAACATGCTTGTATTCAGGCTGCGTACCATCAAATTTAAACGGAGAGGCAATTTGTTTTTGCATAGTGCCATCGCTTTTGGGTATAGTCACAATCATTTCTCGTGCCTTTAGCTGTGGATGCTCACATGCTTCAGGAAATGTTAGAACTGGCTCTACACAACCTTCGAAATCCTCGTTAAACACTTCAAGCCATTCCTCATATGTCTTGGACAAGAAGGCGTCGTGAACAGCCTCTTTAAAACGAATTTGCGTATAGTAGGAGTCATTGAAGGTATTATCGATCAATTCAGGAATATCGAGTGCTTCACAGAGTAATTTGCGAAATTGAGGCTCTAAACTACCGACAGAGAAAAACCGCCCATCCTTTGTTTTGTAAAAATCATAGTAACTGCCTCCATTTAAAATTTCTTGCTCTGGCTGTGGAACACGTCCACCTCCAATAAATGCTGCACCATACATAGCATTAAGTGAAAAGACAGCATCTGTCATACTAATATCGATGAACTGTCCTTCTCCTGTTTTTTCACGATGAAGGGCAGCAGCCAGTACGCCTATCGCTGCATGCATTGTCCCTCCAGCTATGTCAGCTAGTTGAACGCCCATGGAAACAGGCTTTTTATCCTTATGGCGGGAATAGTCGAGTAAGCCAGCTAAGGATAGATAGTTATTATCATGTCCTGGTCGATTACTATAAGGCCCTGTTTGTCCGTAGCCAGTAATCGCACAATAAATAACCTTAGGATTTATTTCTTTAAGCGCTTCATAGCCGATGCCAAGTCGTTGCATTACACCAGGTCGAAATCCTTCGATAATAACGTCATACTCCTGTACAAGTGATTTAACAATGTCGATAGCTTCTGGTGATTTTAAATTTAGCGTGATCGATTTTTTTGATCGATTTAAATGTTGATGGATATATGCCTCGTGATCATCGTCATAGGGAGGCATAATTCGTGTTAAATCAACCCGCTTTGAAGATTCAACATGGATGACATCTGCTCCTAAATCAGCAAATATCATTGTCGCCATTGGTCCTGGTAGTAATGCAGAAAAATCGAGAATTTTTAACCCCTTTAAAATGCCCAAATCTTCCAACCCCTTTTTGTGTAGGCTACACAACCATCTGTATGATGATGGCGAGTAGCGCTTTTCTCATAATCCCCATTGTGTGAAAAGCGTTTTCTATATACTGTATTACTACAGTTTATTATATTTTAATGAGTATTATAACAGATTGAATCTTAACTTGCCTATGCTAATTTTTATTATAAAATAAACGCTTCAACTTTTATATGTCAGAATAACAATAAAAGTAAAAAAATTTAGAATTTAGATTTTCTATCAAATTTCAGAAAATTAGCGTCAATTGTTGCAATTTTTAATCTAAGTAACTAAAAAGTTGGAATTTTGTTTGCCAGATTCTATATGATACGATCTCGTTTATTGATACAATCCTAGAGGTGTGTTGGATTCTTCTTACACAATTAATACATGTTACTTTTACCTATAGGAGTCTTTGCTTATAATAGGCACTAATTGTTTAGAATCTCAAAATATACATATAAAAAATCATAAATAGGAGGGGAAAAATGAAATCGCACCGATTAAAGTTAAAGCATCTTATAATGGGCGTAGCAATGGCAGCATTCTTTTTAACAAGCATAGGAAGTGTTTGGGGCGGATATAGGATGAACATTGATTCCATTAAGGAAAATGCGCTAGAAACGAATAGAGTTTATGCTCAAAAATTAGCATCAACTGCTGATTCTTATCTACACGAAGCTTTCCAAATATTAGGGTATAGCGCGGAGCAGGTTAGGACGAAAATGGATGATGAACAAGTATTGAATCAGGAAACAGAGCGTTTGAGATTGCAAAATCAAATGTTCAATTCGGTGGTTATAACAAATGCAAAGGGACTTGTTTTATCTGTCTCCCCGCCCTCTATAGAAATTAAAGGAGAGATTTTAACATCAATTGGCGCTAAAGAGGCATTAGCCAAAAAGACACCAATTATTTCTAAGCCATATGAGGCGATGACAGGGCGGCTCATCATTTTTATATCGCATCCTATTTTCTCGGAGTCCCATGAATATCTAGGAATGATTGCTGGCACTATTTATTTAAAGGAACCTAATGCCTTTAAAACCTTGTTGGGAGAACATTATAGTAAGGATGGTTCTTACGTATATGTAGTTGATTCAGAAGGACGAGTTATCTATCATCAAGATCCAAGTCGTATTAATGACATTGTAACAAAAAACAAAGTCGTTCAAGCTGTTACATCTGGCAAGGATGGTGCCCAACTAGTTGAGAATACAAAAGGAGTGAAAATGCTAGCTGGCTATAGTGCAGTGGCATCGACAGGGTGGGGAGTTGTTGCGCAGAAACCTTTAGAGGTAGCATTAGCCCCTTCCTTTGATCGTGTACAGGAGGTCATTATAAAATCTGTCCCTCTTATGTTTGTTTCCATTATCATTGTACTTTGGGCTGCAGCACGTATTGCGAATCCTTTACAACAATTAGCATCATTAACAGAAGAAAGTTTAGATAAGAAAAATGTAGAAGGTTTAAAATCTGTTAGTGGATGGTACTTTGAAGCCTATTCTTTGAAGAATGCATTGGTTCGAAGTTTATCGTTTCTACATGGACAGGTCTCCTTTTTCAAGGATCAATCTACTGTTGATCCACTGACGGGGATTACAAACCGACGTACAATGGATTCAATGCTTGCTGAATGGTTAGCAAGTAAGGTACCACATGTCATTATTTTGCTAGATTTAGACCACTTTAAAAGTGTGAATGATACATATGGACATGCAGTAGGTGATAAAGTTTTACAATTTTTGGCTAAAAAAATGGAATCAGTAGCTCGTGAAGGCGATGTATGTTGCCGGTACGGTGGCGAGGAATTTGTCATGCTTCTGCCGAACACGACTGTAGAGGAAGCCACACTAGTCGCAGA
The DNA here is from genome assembly GCF_004332175.1 of Lysinibacillus sp. OL1. Taxonomy (NCBI): domain Bacteria; kingdom Bacillati; phylum Bacillota; class Bacilli; order Caryophanales; family Bacillaceae; genus Lysinibacillus; species Lysinibacillus sp. OL1. The sequence continues at coordinate 76,207 of NZ_SJDS01000014.1, forward strand.
ACAACTACGAAAAACTTTGGCTGATACGGTCAGTCCATGTGGTAGACCAATAACATTATCTGCAGGAATAGCGGCCTATCCAGCAATGGCAAGTACAACTGAAGCGCTAATTGAAGCGGCTGATGACGCACTTTACCTTGCGAAACAAGAAGGGCGAAATCAGGTAAAAGTTGGCGTCTCAAAAAAAGAATAAAAAAATATAACAAAAGAGCTTACAACCCAAATTTTTGGGGTAATGATTAATGCAAACATCATTTGGGCAAGCTGTGTATAAGTCATCAGCCACATGACTTTTAAATTATGTTCAAATGATATGTAACTCGGGCCACATCTCTTGATCGACTTGACAAGACGTAAGGTTATCCCCCTTTCCCTTATGACACCCCAAGTACGACTAGATGTATGCCTATATATCGTCAAAAGCCAAGCGAGCACCGATGCTCCTTGGCTTTTTTGCATTTTGGAATATTCTAAGCCTGGCAAGCTGTGGTTTTGATACGAATTATAGAAAGGTGATTAGTACAAGGAGCCTTTAAGGAAAACTTAGCTTTCCTTTTGATGACAACAAATTTGTTGCTCCTTAGCAATACCCTAAAATTTACCCTACTATTTTAGATTTATCTATGAAGGTACACTAGCCTTTGGTCGATATAAAGGATATGAGCAAAATGATATTTGTGCGTATCAAAATACATAAGCGAAAGGAAGAGTGGAATGGATAAATCTAAAATCCAAAAAGTAAATAAAGCCTTGATTGCAACAGTATTTGCTTCAAGTGGGATTGCTGTTGTAGTACCTCCACCAAATGCAGCAGCGGCTACTTCTCCCTTTACGGATATTAACCAGTACACAGATCATTATAACGATATTTTAAAATTATATTCACAAGGCGTAATTAAAGGGTTTGCTGACAATACATTTCGTCCAGATGTGAATGTAACACGTGGACAGGCAGCGAAAATGTTGGCAACTGTTTTAAAATTGGATACGAAAAATATCCAAGATCCTTATTTTAAAGACGTACCTAAAGGTAGCGAATATTATAAATATGTCGCTGCATTGCAAAACGCAGGCATCATGTCGGGCTATTCAAACGGAACATTTATGCCAAATGAAGTTATTACTCGAGGCGAACTTGCCAAAATGGTAGTGGTTGGATTCCATCTAGAGGTATCCCAAAATTATAATAATATTTTTAAGGATGTTAATAGCCAAACAAGTAACGCCCTCTATATTCAAACAGTTATTGACTTAAATATTACCGAGGGTACAACCCCAGTTACTTTCTCACCGTTTGCTCCAGTAACCCGTGGACAGTTTGCTTCGTTTGTTGTAGGTTCACAGGAGAAGAAGAGCAATGAAACATCTTTCAAAATTACAAGTGTTGAAGATGATACAGTTTATGTAAATGGTGAATCTTACACAATTCCAGAACACCTTTCTCATATTTTTAACGACTATAATGCACCTGTCTTAAAAGGTGCCTATATTGAGGGTGATCTTTCAGGGAAAGTAATTCGATCCATTTCAAAGCTAACGCTGAATGCAAGTGGAACAAGTTCTCGTTCTCTCGATTTTGATGGAAATTACGGTTCTTTAGGTGCAACGATTGTAGTAAATGGTAATTATATCGAATTCTCTAATATGACATTGACAGGGACAATGTTTGTCAATGAAACAGTTCGCCCACCATTGCATATAGGGGCTGCAAACCATCAACCATTAGCTCTTGGACGTGTGGCAAGTAACAATATCTCATTCATCAATTGGTCGAATCCAGATAACAATAAAGGAGAAGATTCGTCAACTAACAATTCGAACGATCTTCAAAATTGGACAAAACCCAATAATGATAATGACAAGCCGTTCGTCAACTGGTCTAAAGAAAAAGAGGAAATGAAAAATGTTGAAAAGTATCTTGAATTCTATAACAGCAGTGTTTCTAGACTAGTAGTATCTCAAACTGGTACAAAAATTGAAACAAATACAAAATTACCACGTGTAGATATCATTGGAAATGTACGAGAGTTTGAAATTCAAGGGAATATTGGCACTTTAAATTTAAATACCGAAACAAAGCTTACAATTTATGGTTCAGGGAATATCGATTGGATCAATTACAATAGCTACAAAGATCTTGAGCTGTATATTGATGGCCGAATTGGCACATTATTTGTTGATAATTCATATGGCAAGATTGATATTGGAGATTATACGTATATTGATAAAGTTATTTTACCTAAGGACGTGTCACCAAATGATATCTTTGATGATTTCTTAGATGATAAAGATAATGTTGGAGAAATTACTGATCCAGATGGCAAACCAATCGATAAAGATGATAATGAGAACCAGAATCCTGATGATAAAACAAAACCTCTCGTTAGTATTACGGAACTCCAATTACTAAATGGTAGTGAGATACAAGTAGATTTCACTTCAGATGAGGTCGGTACTTACTACTATATTGTGCGTGAAAAGGATGTAGAGGCACCAAATAAAAGTGAAATGGTCAACCGTCTTTCAAACAAGAACGTAGCACATGGAACTGGTGCAGCCATTAAAGATAAGAATACTATTAAGGTTTCTAATTTAGGTGAGAAAAAAGAATATGTTATCTACATTATGGTAGTGGATGGATCGAAAAATGCATCAGATATTGCATCACAGTCTTTCCAAATGAAAGATGCATCACCACCAGCAGTAAAATCCTTACAAGTTACGCCTTTACATGGTGGAACAAGAGCTGAATTCAAATTCACTGCTAGTGAACCTGGAGACTATTACTATTATTTACGCCCAAAAACGACAGCGCCTGACCCAACAACAGCAGATATTGTTGCCAATCCAACGGGTAAAGGGAAAGCAAAGGCTGGCGCATTAGGCATAACAGAAATTTTAACAGGCTTACAGGCTGAAACAGGCTATCAGCTTTATGTTGTGATGAAAGATGAGTCTGGCAACTTTTCAGTAGACCCTGCTGTAGCAAAGGATTTTACAACGAAAGAGCTTGATAGTATTCATCCGTTTGTAGACAATGTGAAACTCGAACCTGCTGGTAAGGAAAACCAATTTTATGTTTATCTTAATGAGGCTTTAGATCCTGAAAGTGCGCGAGATATAAATAATTATGAATTATCCGGAACAGTTATTGTTAATACAACAGGTCAGAAAAAAATTAAACCTTCTTCTGTGGAATACAAAGAAGGTGACAAAAAAGTATTATTTACCATCCCTTCAGGAACCGGTTTTGTTTACAAGGATACATTACGTGTAACGATTTTACCTGGTGTCAAGGATTTAGCAGGGAATGACTTTGAGAATTCGAATACAGTACAATCTGGTGAAAATATCCGTAACTTTGCGGAATACGTACATGAAAAATTTGAAATGCCTGTCATTAAAATAGAGAATATTGTAAATAAACCGGATGAATCGGATAATTTCAAACGAGTAGAAGTTGAGTTTAAACCAAGTAAGGCTGGTACGTACTATTATATGATGCTACCTGATACTGTTGTTGATAATGGTGAAACTAAAACATTTAAACAATATTTAACGGACAAAGGAATTACAGAGCGTGATTTTGTAAATGAATTTGCTTCAGATTCATCATCAAAATCCGGATATTTCCAAATAGATGGAAAAGATATTTATATTGAAATGGGCTCTGGACCAGCTGATTTAGAAGAAAAAACAAAAAAATTCCCAATTACTATTTCGAAAGACAAACTTAACCCATTCATAAGCTACTCTGTTTATATGGTTTTAAAAGATCGTGGTGGAGAAGTCTCTAAAATCACATCGAGAGAAATGATTGGAGATTCTAAGGCGCCTTTAATTTCTGATTTAGTGTTAAAATCAGGTACTATAAAAGGACCCGATGATAAACAAGCTACTATTAGCTTTAATACTGATGAGACAACAGAACTTCATTATTGGTTTGTTCCAAAGAAAAATGCTGACGGTAGTGAAAATCCAGATGCAAAACTTACAATAAACACAGCTGCAGAAAGAAAACAATTAGAAGATAAACTAAAATCCAGTCCTTCTATTAAAAAGAGTGGTAAAGGTGCCTCGGGTATATTAGATATGAGTGGAATTTCCTTAACCCCTCATACAGAATATGTTGTCTACTTTGGTGCACAAGATACGTACGGTAATTTTACTGTTTACACAGCTGATTCTGGCGGTAATAATCATGATGAATCAGAAAATGGCTGGATGAAACAAAACTTTTATTCAGATGGTACACCACCACGGTTTGAAAAAATTGTCGATGGGAAAAAGAAACAGAACATAGTTTATCGTAATCCTAATGAAACATTTACAATCACATTTAGTGAAGCTATTATGCGTGATTCAAGTGGCAAATCTACTATAAATGATTTAGGTTTGTTAAGTATTGAAAATGAAAATGGTGATGACATAACATCAGAATATCAATTTGTTTCTTACACAAGAGGTACAAAAACCACAGATGAAAGTTATTTAATTATAAAACCATCTTCGTCTGGTACAATGGACAAAACGTTTACAGTGAAAATGAAGGATGATGCAGTAGACTATCAAATTACAGGCTTTACTGGTAATAAATTTGATATCAATGACTTTGGTAAATATGTACATCAAGGTACAGTTACAAATAGCATTGAGGATGCAGTAGTGACGGGTACAAATATAGGTACAAGCAATGTTCCAGCTTCAAAAACAATGCGTGCTATTGTAAATATTGATGCCGATTTATCATACGAACAAAGATATTATTATGCAGTTACGGGCTCAGCAACTAAAATTGATCCACAGCTAGTAATTGATTTGGTTAAAGACCCTAACACACCTAACAATTCTATACTAGTCTATGGAACTGGTGTATTATCAGCAACAAACCCTGCAGGAAAGCAATTTACATTGGATTTAACTGCTCCTGTATCGACTACTCCTGGATATAATCCTATCTTTAGAAAAGGAAATAATTTCTTTATATTCACTTTAGATAAATTCGGTAATGTTGTATTAGCCAAAAATCAAAATAATATGAATAATAGTTACTTTGAAATTGGCTCTGATATTAAACCATAATAGTTACCAACACCCTTCAGCGTATACTGAGGGGTGCTTTTTTAGTCAATTAAATTTCACAGTGCTCAATCGTTTGTCAAATTGTGAACATTTCGCAGACTTTTATTCGAGTATCATTTCAAATATAGTAGTAGCAAGAAAGGAGATAGGAGGAGTTAGGTGCATTATGGATGTTGAATTCTATATATCTGTGGGCTCATGCTGCTATCAAAGTGCTTTATGTTAGGAAGATTAAATTGAGTATATTATTTTAAGTCATACATGGTAGCAAAGGAACGCTCTAAGATATTGTTCTATAAGAGGATGAGCTGGAGTATTATTTGAATTTTTTAAAGCGACCATGCCTGTCCTACAAATCAAGAAATAGCAAAACTCATGATGTAATCTCTTTCAGTTGCAATATAGTTATATACCAATTTATACGAAATTGTGGAACTCCTTACCTACTGTGAAGGAGAGGCAAGGTTAGACCTTATTTTTTCCTACAAACAGAAGTTACAACAAAGCCTAAGTGGATGTATCCACTTGGGCTTTTCAGCTAGGGAGAAAGACTACTAAATTACAATTTGCTATATCTTTTTTATGAAAGAATAATATTTATAAATGTTATTATTTTACAATAAATACTTATTTTAATAAAATGTTATTATAAACCATTTTTATGGGAAATCAGTAAAATTGTTGCGTGTAATTGATAAAATGCGTTACAAGGAGGAGAAGAAATGAGTAATATTTTAACATTGACGAATATCACAAAAAGTTATCGAAATAATAAAGTAATTAATAATGTTTCTTTCTCAGTTCCAAAAGGTGAAGTAATAGGTTTAGTTGGACCAAATGGTGCAGGAAAGACAACCCTTATGCGAATAATTATGGGATTAATAACGAAGTTTGAGGGGGAGGTTCGGTTTGATATTGAAAAGCAACCTTTACAACATATAAAACGTATTGGAGGACTGATTGAATACCCTAGTTTTTATCCCCATATGAGTGGAATGGATAACCTTATTTATTTTGCAGAGATTTCAGGGGGATATGATAGAGATAATGTTTCATCTGTAGTCCATTTATTGGGGATTGAAGGTTTTGTTCATAAGAAGGTAAAAAGGTATTCTTTAGGAATGAAACAGAGGTTAGGAATTGCACAGGCATTAGTTAATAATCCTAAATTATTGATTTTAGATGAACCTACAAATGGATTAGATCCAGAAGGAGTTGCTGAAATAAGAGAAATATTAGGAAAAGTTTCAAAAGAGAAAGGGATATCAATTCTTATATCCAGCCATATTTTATCAGAAATTGAAACTGTTTGTGATAAAGTTTTATTTTTGAAGAAGGGAACAGTAGTAGATTATATTGATTTAAAAACAGAAAAACAGAGTGATAGAGAGCTACATGAATTTATCATAGAAACTAAAAAAATAGAAATGGTAAAAAACTATTTAAATGATATACAAAACATTCCTTTTATAGAAATTGATCAAGATAAAGTAAAATTTCAATATCTTTATAAAGATTCTGATTCCCTTATAGTAGATTTAGTAAAAAATAAAATTAGTATAAATGCTATTTATCCACTTCGCAAAGATTTAGAAAAGAGATTTTTTGAGTTAATGGGAGGAAATAAGATTGAATAGCACTATAAGAATATCAATATTAGAGGTTAAACAATTATTCAAAAGATATGGCATTTGGTCAAGTTTATTTATTGCAGTTTTGTACACTATTACAATTTATCTAAAAAGGCCCATGTACCCAACCCCTTCGGATTTGGATACATATTTCAATTACTTTGGTGATATTTCATACTATATTATTCTCATTATGCCTTCTTTTATTATGTCCAGAGAGTTTTCATTAAAAACTTCTAGAATTATATTCACAGGATCTTTTTCACGTATAAATATAGTCCTATCAAAATTACTTTCATTGATTTTAATTGGATGTATTGTAGGAACTATTCACCGATTACTAGCCAATTTATTGTGGATATTGGAACATAATAAATTTACTCTGAATAACCTTACACACGATATTTTTACTAATCTAACAAATTATATACTTATTTCCTTTTTTGTTTCTAGTTTATCTTTCATCATTGGGTTTATTACGTTCAGTCAAATTGCAACAATAGTTTCCATTATTTCTATGTTTTCATTTGAGAGTATGATTAGAGGTATTATTTTAATAAAATTAGACGCTACAACAAAATTAGCTCTTTGGATTAAAGAGAATCCACTGGCTTTGGTTTATAAGGGAATGCAATATAATAATTTATCAATGTCAAATAATATTTGTTTAGCATTAACGGGCTTAGTATTATTTTTAATAGCTTTAATAATTATTAATAAAAGGGAAATTTAGGAGATTGATAATATGACTGGTATGTTTTCTATAAGCCGAATGGAAATAAAGAAAATATTTGATACATCAACATGCGTTTTTTTAATAATACTATTTATTGCTACAATTATTGATAATGTTCTTTATTATCAGATGAACTTAAGTAAAAGCGTAGAGTTAAGCGGAAATATTGGTATTTCCTTATTTATTATACAAATTTACTTTATTTACTTAGGCAGTAATATGATAGGATCCGAGTTTAGTTTTGGAACTTCGAAAATGGTATTTAGTAGTATGTTCAGTCGAAGTCAAATAATTCATATTAAAAGTGTTTCATTTTTATTTTATACTTCTTTATATGGCATTTTTAATATATTAATTGGATTAACTGTTCAACTTTTCATAGGTAAACATTTCTCTAGTATGGAGATCCTAAGTACGCTATTTTCAGTTTGGATTGTATATATAGTTTATTTCGCTTCTATCTTATCAGTAGGTATATTTACAATTTCTATTACGTTCAATCGCGTTTACTCATTAATAATTGGATATGTTCTATATATTTTTTTATATAACATTGGTATACAAATTGTAGAAAGAGATGACAGTTGGATAAAGACGATTATGGAGAATACACCTTTTTACATTGCTTCTGATGGTTTTTCTACTCTATACTACAATATTAATGATATTATTTACTTAAGCTTCTTTTCAGTAGTAATTTATATAATAGGTCTCTATGTACTCAAAAAAAGAGATTTGAAATAAATAAACTCTATTATTTAGATTCTTGGAATAATCGCAGTTTATCAGGGAAATATATTTTAAATGTAGTGCCAGTATCTTCTTGAGAATCTACACTTATGCGTAACCCTAATTTTTTGCACAAGGTTTCACAAAGGTACAAACCCATACCAGTAGATTTAACATAGTTTCTACCATTGGTTCCTGTGAATCCACGTTTAAAAATTCTCTCAATATCAGATGAAGCTATACCTATACCGTTGTCTGATATTAACAATAAAGTACCGTTTTCTACTTTTTTAGCAATAAAGGATAATTTAAGTGGATTATGACGATATTTGATAGCATTATCTATTAATTGCTTCAAAATAAAAATAATCCATTTTGAATCAGATGTGACTTTCAAATCGAGGTTATCCTTATATATACTACCGTTGGCACGAATAATACTTAGAGATAGTGATTTAATGGCTAAATTTACAGCCTTATCAAGTGTAAATGTTTCTATTCTATAATCTTGATTTAAAGTACTGCTTCTTGCATAGTATAGAGCTTGTTCAACATAACCTTCTATTTTTAATAGTTCTTCTTGAATAAGGATGTTTTCAGGTGTCTTATGGTTACTTATAATTAATTTTAGGGCAGTGATTGGTGTTTTTATTTCATGCACCCAAAGTTCAATGTAGTCGGTATAATCACGTTGAGAGTTTTTCAAAGAGAACATACAATCATTCATGTATTTTGTTGCTTCATTTAAGATGTTGTAGAAGAATTTCCCTGAAAAAAAAGGGGGCTCCTCTACAATATCTGCGATATATGTTTTTTCTTTGATTTGTTTTGAAATATTTTTTATTTCATTATAATATTTCCTTAATTGATAGTATTTAACTATAATTGGTGTGAAAAAGAAAAATAGAAGAAGTAAATCTATTACTATTACTAAACTTCCATTTTCATTATACAAGTAGAGGATACTAGAGATAATTAGCAATGATAGTAAATGAAAAAGTATTGCTAACTGTTTTTCCTTAAAAAATTCAATTAAACTCATAACTGATAACCCTGTCCTCTCTTCGTTAATAAATATTTTTTTAAACCGATTGATTCCAATTTGCGCCTTAACCTCGATATATTAACATTTAAGGTGTTTTCATCAACAAAATCTCCGTTTTGCCAAAGCTCATTCATTATTTCATCTCTAGAAACTACGTTTCCTTTATTCATCATCAATAATCTAAGAATACATAATTCATTTTTTGTAAGTTCTATTTCTATATTATTATAAATAGCTTTGCTCTTTAATATTTCCAGTGTTAAATCTTTATAAGAAAGAATAGCACTTTTGGAAATTTCGTAAGTTCTCTTTAAAACGGATTGAATATGAGCTAAAAGGATTTGTAAATCATATGGTTTTGTAATAAAGTCATCTGCTCCTATTTGGAGACTTAATAGTTCGTCAAAGGAAGTGTCACGGCTAGTCACTATAATAATGGGTACAGAAGACAATTTCCGAATTTCACGACACACCTGAAAACCGTCTTGAAAAGGAAGGTTAAGATCTAAAATAATTAAATGAGGCATGCTTAGTAGAGCATCTTCTACAATTTTTGTGAAATCATCGCCACTTATGCATTCATACCCATACCTCTCTAGAAAGTCAAAAAGTTCCTTTCTGATAATTGGATCATCTTCGATAATGAATATTTTCATTTTTAATCTCTCCCCAACAGAACCAATGGCTGGTTTTATTTCCATTATTTATACATTTTCATTATATTATAGTGCATAGTTAGTAATCTTACAAAACGGTAATATTATGATACAATAATCGATTTTTTGTAAATTCATTGAATGGTAAAATTATGGTAGTAAAAGGATAAGTCATCCATAAAAGGAGTGAAAATGGGAAGTGAATACAATATTAAAAGTTGAGAATATTGAAAAGGTGTATGGTAATAAGGGTAACGTAACCAATGCATTAAAAAACATTTCATTTGAAGTGCAAAAAGGCGATTTTATAGCAATTATGGGACCAAGTGGAAGTGGTAAATCGACTTTACTTAATTGTATTTCAACCATTGATACTGCTACAGCTGGTCATGTATTTATAGATGGCGAAAATGTCACAAAATTAAAGGGACATAAATTGTCAAAATTTAGAAGTGAGAAGTTAGGTTTTATTTTTCAAGAATATAATTTACTAGATACACTAACTGCTTTTGAAAACGTTTCTTTGGCATTATCTATAATTAATTACCCAGTGAATGAAATTGAACATGAAGTCGATAGAGTTGCCGCCGCTTTGGATATAAAGGAAGTATTGTACAAATATCCATATCAAATGTCAGGAGGACAACAGCAGAGAATCGCGGCAGCAAGAGCCATTGTTACAAGGCCTACATTATTATTAGCCGATGAGCCAACAGGGGCTCTTGATAGTAAATCTGCTAAAATGCTGCTGAAAAATTTAGAAATATTAAATCAGCAACAAGATGCTACAACTTTGATGGTTACTCACGATCCTTATAATGCTAGTTATTGCAGAAGGATTATTTTTCTAAAGGATGGAGAAATTTTTAATGAACTAATACGAGGAAAAGATGATCGTAAAACTTTCTTTAATCGAATAATGGAGGTCGTTGCACTACTAGGAGGAAATATCAATGATGAGTTTTAAATTGATATATAAAAATGTAGGCAGAAGTATTAAAGATTACGCTATCTATTTTCTAACTCTTGTCTTAGGTGTCAGCCTATTTTATGCATTTAATTCAGTATCATCACAACCAGCTTTAAATGATTTAAATTATTCTATGGAGATTTTTGGGGATGCATTAGTTACGTATATTGGACTATTAACAAGGTTCATTGCAATTGTGTTTGCTTTTCTCATCATATATGCCAATCAATTCATAATGAAGCGAAGAAAAAAAGAAATGGGTATTTATATGACATTAGGGATGAGTAAATGGCGGATATCCTTTATTTTTGTAGGTGAGACCTTTTTGGTAGGGTTATTTGCTTTAATTATAGGCCTTGGGCTAGGATTTTTAATGTCACAAGTTATTTCGATATTAGCTTTAAAAATGTTTGTAGGTGATGCAGTAGGATATAAATTGCTGTTATCAAAAGAAGCTATAAAAGAAACTATTATAAGTTTTTCAATTATTTATATTATAGTAGCACTTTTTAATACTCGTAATATTATGAACATTAAACTTATCGATTTATTAACTGCGAATCGTAAAAATCAAGAGTTAAAGGTCTATAACAAATGGGCGACAAGTAGCCTTTTTTTAGTAGCAATTACTTTAATAACTACTGGAATACTATTGTTAATGAAATTCGGACTTGATAAGAATTATTTAACTGTAATAGTCTCGCTTCTTGGTGTTGGTATTATTTTGTTTTATTATACAATTTCCGGTGTGATGGTGTTCTTGGCTAAAAGAAACAAAAAGCTATATTTTAAAGAACTAAATTCATTTTTGTTTCGACAATTCGGAAGTAAAATGCAAATCAATTTTCTAGTAATAAGTATCTTAAGTGCATTACTGATAGCTTCACTGGTTGTTCTAGGTACAGGATTTAGTGTTACAAGTTCTATGAATAAACAAGTTACCACGGCTACCCCATTTGACTTAACAATTGTAAAACCATATGAGGATAACAAAAATCTTTTAGAAACAGCAAAACAAGATGGCATTCCACTTAAAGAAAATCTTAAAAGTTATGTAGAGATAATGTTGTTTAATGCAGATTTAACTTATGGAGAATTGTTTAAAGAGCAACAAGTAAAACTATCTGATTTAGAACAAGAGATACTTATGTCACAAGTTACTTTAATAACTGAAACAGATTACAATAAAATATTGGAACTATCTGGAGAAGAGGGAATTCGGTTAGGAGAAAATAAATTCATTATTAATGCAAATTATGAACCCTTTAATAAACATATTCAATATTTCTTAAATAAAGAAGGGAAAATAAGAATTGGTGATAAGGAGCTCACTCCTGCAAACAAAAAAATATTTGGTAACATTACTTACTTAACAAATTCAACCAGGGCAAATGATGTAGGAACAGTGGTTGTTCCAGACAATATGAAAAATTATATGAATCCTGATAGTTTCTTATTGAATGGCGTTTTTCCCTCTCAAGAAATTGAGGGTACGGTCTATAAAATAATGAATAATAAATGGGTCGAAAAATCTCTTGATGGAGAGATTTATTATGTAACTAAGAGTGTGATACAAGACACTTACTTTGGCGTATTTGGAGTAATAGCTTTTATTAGTAGTTACTTAGGAATAATTTTAATGATTGTCACGTTATCCATACTAGCATTACAGCAATTAACAGAAACACAGGATAACAAAGAAAGATACCTGACATTATCGAAAATTGGTGCAGATAAAAAAATGATTAATAGGTTGTTATTTAGACAAATTGGATTTTATTTTATTTCACCTTTAATTTTAGCTAGTTTCATATCGATCTTTACTACTAAGGTTGTATTAGAAAAATTAGAACCATTTTTTGAAGTTTCTATCAAACAGAATATGTTTTTAAGCTTTGGTATTATTTTGTTGCTATATGTAATATATTTCATGGCAACTTATCAGAGTGCAAAACAGGTAATTTTAGACAGTAGACTTAAATAAAAGGAGAAGATATTATGACTGAATTTCTAATGGGTTTTGGATTATCGGAGGGAATAGTTGAAACTATTAAATGGTGGATCCCATATTTAAGTTTTATAATGATCATAATCATCGTAGCAATTTTATTTAAGGTTATCCGTAAAAAGAAAATAAAGAATGCGAAAAATTAATAATTCATTTAGTTTAAAAAAGTATTAATCTTGGTTAAATGATCTTAGAACTAACATGACTGGTTCCTCACAATTTTACTATTGACAATTGAAGCTGTCAAAAATAATAGCGTATCAACTTAAACCCAGTGCGTTTCTGGCCTTATGATCCATTGCTTTAAAATCACAAGTTGAGGAAATCGCTAGCATACTTAAGGATCATTTAGAGAAAGAGAAGTAAATGTTATAAAAATGCCCAAGTGGAATGATTACCACTTGGGTTTTTCTACTAGGAATCCAAAAACCGAGGAAGGCGGCCAAGCATACAGGGTAGAACGCTCACATGGTCCTCCTCATCAAACTTCACATAATTAGTAAGAATGTTTTGGTCGCTTAAACGCTTCAGTTGTTCAGCCGCTAGATCAGCTCCCTCTAACATATCTGGCAACTCGTTAGCACCGATTGTAAGTAAGAGATTAATAGCATGCTGACCGTTCCAATCTTCAAAAAATCTGTCTATTACTTTTAGTACTGCATTGTCTGCCCACCAAACAGAGGGACTGCCAGCTACAATATGACTGAATAAGTGAGGTCTTGCACATAAAGCATATAGTGTGAAAAGACCGCCTAAGGAATGACCAACAATCGCTTGCTTCTTTTTATTGAGAGGCCATTCCTTTGCTATAGCAGGCATGAGCTCATGTTCAATAAAATCTAAGAACTCATTAGCTTTGCCATTTGGAGGCCAAGGCGTTCCATCTGGACGTGGAGGCAGATGTTCTTTGGTAACAGGTAGTGTAAAATCGAGACAGCGTCGCTCCATATCAAAAGGTTCCTTTGAGGGATAACCGATGCCAATAACAAGAATAGGATCATAGCCTTTTGGTTTACGTGTTTGTAATTTCACTGCCTCTGCAAGTGTTGGAAAAAGGGCGTCCCCATCTAAGGCGTAGATGACAGTATAACCATCTGCTGGTGGTTCATCTGTTGGGCTTGCAATTAAAATGCGATAATCTAGCTGTTGACGAGATGTCATGGCAACTTCAAAGTAGTTTTCTGATGTATAAGGTTTCTTTGTCATTGTTATCATGGCGCTAAAAACTCCAATACATCTTCTATCACTTTTCCTTGAGCATGAATACCGCCATTTAGCCAGTAATCCGCGGATGTCTCAAATACTTGATTGTTTTTGAAGGCTGCTGTACTTTGCCAAATTTTACTGTTCTTCAACTCATTTAAAAATTCATCCCCAAGATTACCATCATTGATTAGGAAAATATAATCGGCATCCAGTTCAGGTAGAATCTCCAATGATACTTCGAAGGCACCATTTTTCACGTAGCTGCTTTGTTCAAATCCTAATTCATGTGTTAAGACATACCCACTAAAATACTCATCTGTCATGAAAAACATACCTTTTGCATTAAAGCGAATTAACGCAATTTTTTTACCCTCTGTTATAGAGGATAGCTTTGTTTTTGCTGCATCTACTTTTTCTTGATAATCCTGTATGGCTTGCTCAGCCTTGTCTGTTTCATCAAGTAGTTGCCCTAAAACTTTAATAGAGCCTTCTAAATCACTTGCAGCATTATTAAAAACATAGGTTGGTGCGATTTTTGCATATTTTTCATAGGTGCCATTTTCCATATAAAATGAATTGTGCAAAATAATTAAGTCTGGTTTATCTGCCATAATGGCTTCGGCTGATGGGGGACCGCTTGCAAAGCTAATTTCTGGTATACCCTGTAGCTGATCTTGTAAATAAAGCTGTGGCTTAACACCATTAGACCATTGCATAGTAGGCTTGATACCAAGAGCTAGTAATGAATCCTCCATGACAGGTGCAAAAATTTTAGTAGGCTTAGCTGGTAGTGTTACCTCATTACCAACCTCATCTTTTAGTGTTAACGGATAAATACTTTGCTCCTTTGTACTTTCTGAGGATGCCTGCGTTTCTACCTGTTCCACTTTATTGCTTGATTGGGTATTGCAGGCGGAAAGTATGCCGATAGTAAGCAAAAACATCGCTGATAAATAGGCAGATTTTATAATTGTATGACATTGAATAGGACAATTTTGTTTCATTGTTCATCAAAGTCTCCTTCCAGTGATAATCATTCTCAAATGAAATTATAAATCACTGTCTGATACGTTACCATGGACGGGGACAGGAAAAGGATTTGGATTTTTTCCGGTTAGCATAAGTAACATTTCATCTAGCATTCGGCTTATAGCAATAGCTGAGTATTCGAACCAAGGATTCGAAGGTAAAACATAGACATGTCCATTTTTTACAGCACGGAGCTCTTTCCAACGATCAAGGTATTGTAGAGTAAGCCAATAATTTCGGGTTGGTGAATCGGGACAAATGATAAATAGCAAACGGTCAGGGTCTATATTTACTAGCTGATCAAGTGTAATATGCTCATTATATGTTTGTTGGTGAGCATCGACAGAGCGAAGCTGTAAATCTGTATACAGTACATCCTGAATCCCTTTATTACAATACATAAATAATTGATCACCGCATAAACGAAGAACAGCAAACGTATCATTTTCAGCAACTTGATTAATTTCTAATCTCGCCTGTAATACCTTTTGTTCATATGTTTGAATGAAGTGCTCACCTACGCTTTGCTTTTTAACAGCTACAGCTATTTCTCTCAGCTGTGTTCGCCAATCCTTCGCTTGTATAAAGACACTTTTGATGCCAATAGTTTGAAGCCAATTAAGCATGGAGAGGGAGGGTTCCTCTTGAAAAATATGAATATCTGGCTTAACGGAGGCTAATTTTTTGAAGTTGTCCTCTGATTCTGTATCGAATATATTAACATGCACGGGAATTTTCTCTTGATAATGATTGTAATAATAAGGACTCCATTTAGCATTCAGCGGAGCTGCAACTGGTATGATACCAAGCGCTAATAAATTTCCGGTAGCGGAGACCGAAAAAGTAGAAATACGCTGGCGAGCCATCTTACTATAAGCAGAAGGTGAAATCCCAACTTCTTTTTTAAATTTTCGGCTAAAATAAAATTCGTCACTGTAACCTACTTTTCTAGCAATCTCACGAAGTAATAAATCGGTATCACGCAGTAATTGCTTGGCATGTCCGATACGTAGCGCCGTTAAATAATCTGTGGCACTTTGACCGAATGCCTTTTTAAATGCCTCTCCAAAGTAGCTGGAACTCAGACCCGAAATGAGTGCTAGATGCTTAATCGTGAGAGGTTGATGATGGTTTTTAGCAATATAATCTCGAATATCCTTTAATGATATTTGAGTTGTCGTATCTGTTATACTTCCCGTTTTCATATAAATGTCACCCCTTATTATAGGTATGAGAATTACTTGGCAGTAACCAATAGTTTTGGTAATGCACCGAGTAACTTCTCTCTTGTAAAGGCATCTCCGTAATTCCACTTTGTTGCATCCACTAAATAAGTATGGTTAGTTTGGACAGCAGGGAGTCCTTTCCACATATCGCTATTAATCAACTCCATCGTAGCCATTTGCGATTCGGGTTTATCAGATAACAACATAAAGATGCGGTCACCAGCATACTGAGGTAAGTGATCTATTGGTATTTCTCTATACCCTTCGCCTGCTTGAAGTAGCTTTTTGACTTGTGGGTGAGGCTGAAAACCATCTGGATGAAAAAGGGCAGGGGATAGACCTGTACAGCCCATAATAAAAAGGCGTTTGCCATGATCAAAAGTCAAAACAGATGCTGTTTCGCCAGGCTCTACAACTGTTTGTAGCTGCTGCCACATAGTATTTTCTTGGATTTTAAAATATTCTAGCCAATCTTCTGCACGCTGTTGTTGGCTAAGCCACTGCCCTAATAAAAGAACGCGTTCCTCCAATGAATCCCAGGAATTTAGAGTAACTGTTGGTGCAATAGAAGATAGTGCTTGATATTGCTGCTCGTCATTATTTGTAAAGATAATTAAATCAGGGTTCAGCTTCGAAGATTTTTCAAGATTGATTGGAAAGGCAACATCTTGAATATAAGGAACATGGTTTTTATAGAAGGATTTACTAATAGAGTTTTTGTTACCACCTATTGGCTGCACATCAAAAATCAACATATCCCCAAACGTTTCTCCATGATAAATAACACGATGCGGTGAACGAGGAATGGCTACCTCGTGTCCTGTCCAATCTTTTACAACAGTTTTTTGTTTATATTGTCGTGCAAACTGTTTTGGAGGTATTCCAATTACCTGTCGGAAGCGGCGATTAAAATAATATTCATCATCAAATCCCACTTGCTGCGCAATATCTTTTAATGGCTCATTTGTTTGTAGTAATAATTCCTTGGCATTTGTAAGACGTAAATCTGTAATATAATCAAGCGGTTTCTTCCCAGTTAAGGTTTGGAAGATCGTACTATATTGCCATTGAGCTATACGAGCGAGTTCCGCTAGCTTTTTCACTGTTAAAGGCTGTCGAAAATAGTTATGTATATAGTCGATAGTTTCTTCAACCGCCTTTGTCATTGTCAACTGGTAGTTCATATGAAGCTGATGTTCAAATAATAAATTTAAGAGTTCATACAAGACTCCTTGTTGTTTAAGAAAATCCAATTTAGGATTTAAATTATACAGATCTTCGCTAAGACGAATTAATCGTGTATACGGATAAATTGTATATTCCACTTCATCAGAAAAAATAGATCCTAGATGTGGGGAAGGGTGCTTATGTTTTAGCTGAAAGGCTGAAAAGGCAATTTTATAGAAACGGTAACCATGATTTATATCCGATAAATCAATCATAGAATGGGGCTGAACAAGAAAAATTTTTCCTTTCGTCACCAAATAGGGTATATCATCAATCGTTAATGTCCCACAGCCATTTGTAAAAAGTATCATCGTATGATGAGAAGTCGAGATAAACGGATAGCTCTGCGAAATACAGTCAATATCTTCTAAATGAAATAGTAAATCATTGTTAATAGAAGCTGATTTATTGTCTTCCATCTGTTCACTTCCTTAGTAAATGAAAATGATTATCAATTAACTGTATTGTATAAAAAGTAAAGAGACATTTCAACAAAGATGAAATGTCTCTTGTTAGTTATTTTTTTAACATAGTAGGTAATTGTGATAACAGCCATTCTCTTGTTGAGGCATCGCTATCACTTTTTTCAATATCAAATGTGTAGACATGACCGTTCTTCACTGCTGGTAGGTTCTTCCAAATTGGACTTTCTATCATTTCTTTTGTCGATTGTTTTGCTTCATCATCGACTGGTGTAAGGATGAAAATTCGATCACCAGCATATTCAGGAAGAAGTTCTGTGGAGATTTCAGCAAAGCCTGTTCCATCATCAAGAATTTTTTGTATGTTGTCGCCAGGCTTAAGCACATTTGAATCGTATAAAACCTGAGAAAGTCCAGCACGTGCCATGACAAATAATCGATCTCCTGGATAATATGTTAAAACCGATGCCGTTTCATCTGGTTTAATGATGTCATCAGCTACAAGCGACTCCCACATTTTATCCGCTTTTTCTGTATAAGCATCCATCCATTGAGTTGCTTCTTCTTTTTTATTAAGTATATCGCCCAGCTCTGTTAAGCGTTGGTTTAAGGGTGCAAAAGTATCAAACACGATAGTAGGGGCGATTTTAGAAAGCTGTGAATATGTTTTTTCATCTGAAGTACCAATAATGATAAGATCAGGCTTTAATGACAATGTTTTTTCCACATTAATAGGAAAACCAACGTCCTCCACATCTTTTACGCGATCTTCCCAAGCGTAATTTGTAATCCAAGAGAAGCCAGCACCAACTGTTTTGATATTCAATGCAAGTAAATCACCGTATCCTTCTCCATGATAAACCACTCTCTCAGGATCTACAGGAATTTCAACCTCATGACCTAAATAATCCTTATAGACCCGAGTGGTTGATGCTGATGCTGTTGTCTCTTCCTTCTTCGTTTCTTCATTGGTAGAACCACAAGCAGCCAGTATGATACTAACCAGTAGTAATAAGCTATAAATGAGCATATGTCGCTTTAATTTTTTCATGTCTCTTCCTCCGTAAATGATAATCATTATCGATATAGGCTAGCATAAATTAGTCAGTGACCTAGAACAATGGATAAAATGAAAAAGGGCCATTAAGGTTTATCCAAAAATCTAACTGTAACCTTAAATTAAAATCCGTTTTACCGTATAAGTATCCTTCCATTGGTGGAGAATGGACCTTTCATTGGACTAAGATTCGTGTAATGAAAGGGGGTAAAAATGAAAAATTATTGGGGTTTGTCATAACAGGAATGCTATTAATTGTTACAACTAGGAGATTTGGTCGAATGGTATATGGAGTTATATTGCCGTTTATGCAGGAGGGAATGAGTTTCAAGACCACTCAATCTGGTTACTTAGGAACAATGCTGTTTTTAGGTTATTTTAAGAAAGATCCTATATGGGATAGCTTGCCAGCCGTAAAAAATGATCATCTTTATGTTTGGCCAGAGGAGCGCTCATGGTATATGACCCAACAGCCGTGTTGGCTCAGGTAGAGGAATTAACAAACTGGCTAACGAATAAAAAATAAGCTAAATAATTGGATATGCTAGTACAACATACTAAACAAAATTAAGTGAAATTCCATTAAATCACTCAGCCATTGGATTGTTTGAGTGATTTTTCTATGCTTATACAGGTTTATATTGAGAATAATTATCAATTATAATAAGCTTGTAGGTAGTGAAGAATTGGAAGGAATGATGTAGGATGCTACCAAAAGAGGAGTTTCTATTTCTTTGGAATCAAGCAACGATCAAAGTGCTCGATATAAGATATGAGCTATTCAAACCTGGAGAAATTGGAAAATCATATAAATTGCCTGCAAATATGTTTCTTTATGCCACAGGTGGTGGTGCGGAAGTTCAAATCGATTTAATAAACTATACACTAGAGGGCTTTCATCTTATTCACGGTGGAAAGGGCACCACACTACAAATAATGGCTACAGACAAAGGCTTTGAATATTTTTTAATATTTTATCGAGCTTCCATTCCTTTAACCTCAAATAAAATGATAGCAAGGGCGTTACAAACAAATAATCCTTTCAACTATCAATACAGTCTTGTTCCTAACTCACCTATTACAATGTTTGAAAAAATATATTTTATGTATAAGAAGTGGGAAAATGCCAATAACCTCAGCAAATTTACTGTTAAATCGCTATTCTATCAATTATTAAATGAAATTTTCATGCAGTTAGATCAGGACAGTGACGACATTCAAAAGCTAAATGTCTCTAGTCAAATTAAAGCCTATCTAGAGCAAAATTATGCACAGCCTTTAACCTTAGAATCCATTGCGAAGGCATTGCGCTATAGTCCATCTCATTTATCCATTCAATTCAAGCAACAATTAGGTTGCAGCCCGATTGAGTATTTAATTCAGCTACGTATTGAAAAAGCTTCTATTTTACTTGAGAGGACAAATGCTAGCTTACGCGATATCGCTTTGGGTGTCGGCTATAGTGATGTCTATTATTTTAGTAGACTTTTCAAAAAGAGAGTAGGCGTTTCTCCTACAAAATTCCGTCAAAAGCAAAAAGTAAGTGATCTGATAAAAGATAGTCCTTCAATGTCTGAAAGATACTCCATTGTCGATTGGAGCTTCCAAGATTATATTGAGAATGGTTATCAATATAATGAAAGGAAGTATGAACCAATGAATAAAAGAGGTTTATCAGCTTTTACAACACTCTTTCTATGTCTGACGCTTTTATTAAGTGCTTGCAGTAGTGGGGCATCAACCAGTACACAGGGCGGGGAAAAACAAGCCTCTACCACTCAAACAGTAAGCGAATCACAAACAAAAACTGTCTCTACTATGAAAGGAGACGTAGAAATACCTGTTAACCCTGAGCGAGTAGTGGTGATGTATTATACAGGTGATGTACTAGCATTTGATGTGACACCAGTGGGTTCTTCTAAAATACAAGAGGGAGCAGCATTTGAGGAAGAATTAAAAACAGTTGAAAGTTTAGGTGAATGGTTTGAACCAAATGTCGAGGCAGTGATCCAATTAAAACCTGATGTCATCATTATTCCAAGTAAGGATGAGCTTTACGATCAAATGCAGAAAATTGCACCTACAATCATGATCGATTTCTCAATCTCACTCGATGAACGTTTAACAAAGATTGGTGAAGTACTAGGGAAAGAGAAAGAAGCAAAAGAGCTTTTAGCTAGTTTCTATACAAAAGTAGAGGATAGTCAAAAGAAGCTAAAAGAGGCAGGTATTTCGGATAAAACGGTTAGTATTATGGAGGGCGGCAAAGGAAAAATGTCCGTTGTGACAAGCTATACCTTTGGACGTGGTTCTCAAGCTATTTATGAGTATTTAGGAATGAAAGCACCAGATATTATTCAAAAGAAAATAGATGATAAATACAACACCAATGAGGCAATCGATGTTTCTTTAGAAGTTTTAACAGATTATGCAGGAGATTATGTATTCCGCTCATCTTATGAAGGAATGGTAGATTTAACAGATCATCCAGTTTGGGCTGATATTCCAGCCATTAAAGAAGGAAGGCTTATTGAAATGAATTTTGGTTTTTGTTACTACAACGACATTTATTCATTATCAAAACAGCTAGATTTCATTGTGGATCAACTAGTTGCTACAACAAATTAAATTAAAAAATGGATGGTTTACCCCATAAATATTTATTGATACATAACATTTATGGAGCAGATATTTTCATTTACGATCAGACAAAGTCGATTAGTTGACTTTGTCTATTGTTTTTATAGCCCACTTTCAAAAGATAGCACTAAAGAAACCAACATCGTTTCAGGTTGGTATTTCTTTAGTGCTTTTATTTTAATTGTTTAGGATTTGGAATGTGTCAGATATAGTTGTTTGGATAATATGGCGATTTCCACTGATAATGAAATCGGCAGGAACTCGCTTGCCCAAATCATTTGAGCGGACGATGGATGAATTTGCTGTTAAACCTTCAATTATGATTTCCATATTGGCATCAAAGGTTACTGGTTTTTTATTCAATGTCGCTTGAAGTGTAATTCGGTTTGCCTTTTTAGTTACTTGAATATCCATTATTCCTTCATCTTCATTGACAAGTGTATAAAGTGGCGGAATGATGATGGTCATTTTGTCCTTTGTTGTAAGAATATAACGTTCCGTGTCAATTTCTGATGCGGCTACATTAATTTTGGCTCTATAAGTATTTTTATTTTTTGTCATCGCAGTTGTTTTTCCTGGAATAGCTGCCGTATCTGATAAATCAGGTTTTTTAGGTATGTTGTCTTTTGTAGGAAGTGTATGCTTTCCTTGTACAAAATCCACTAAAGTCCAAACATTTGGGACGAGTTGCTGCTGAACAGGTGTTAATGCTTCAAAAGAAGTTTTGACTGCCTGCACATCCTGAGCTGTCGATGTTTTTGGTGATAAAGCTGCAATAGCGTTTTCAACTTCTTTAGCTGCTGCTTTATCCTTTACAACCAGCTGTTCTGCATCAAGTAATTGTTGCTCGATACCTGCAGGTAAAGAAATATTTGAAAACCTTCGTAATGCATTAAGCTCTGCTCGGGCATTGGCTACATCTTTATGGAACGAGAGACGAGATGAATTAATCAATTGAATTTTATTGACCACCTTGTCAACAGATGTATTTGGCGCGATATAGGAAGTTAGAATTTTTTGCGCAGATGCACTTACAAATGTTTTTTGCGCTGCATTCAGGGTATTATACCAATCTTTTGTATCAGTAACATTTTGATAATAATTAGGGGACGTAGAATCCACAGAATACAATTTCTCTTCAATTTGTGCTGCCAGCTTACGATAAGCAATTCTTGTTTGCTGATGTGCTGACAAAGTGGAGTAGTTCGTGACATACTGTTTTTCCGTGCCCGTTAAAGCATTATAAGCTTTTAAAGCGGCCTCTAAGTTTGTTTGAAAGGTAGCTGTTGTATTGTTAATGTTGTTAATAAGTTGTACAACATTTGCCACGTTAGCATTGTAGTTAGCAGTTATGTAGGCTGAGTTTGGTAGTTCAGCAGCCGATACTGGCGCGGTGTAAAGAAGTGAAGGCACTGCCACTAAAGACAGTAAGACAAGTTTCTTTTTAGATTTCATAATGTAGAATCCTCCTGTGTTTAATGTTCTTGGTTAATTGAAGGCAATATATACAATATATGGTGTTAATTTAATCTTAACATAGTCTAGAATCTTTTTTGTATTTATTAGTTGAACTTGTGCTGTTTATATTGCAAATGCTCAGTAAGTAGAAAAAGGTTGGAGAGACAAAGGGAACATTGCAACTTCTTCAAGTACTTTTGCTTTAAAATACCATATGCAAATGTGCTTAATATCTACCATGAAATAAGATTGAAGAGGTTTTTAGATGTGTGGTATAGAAGATGTATATTTCTGAATGCTAGAATAATTTAAAATTGCCTATTGTTATAGAGATTTTTGTTATTTTGGAAAAAAATATAAGAAGTTAATAGATTAAAGATGCTGAGGTTGGTTATTTTACTTTAATGAAACTTTACGATCTACTTAATAATACAGCCGCCGTTGAGGAGCAATATTGGCTGTTAAAAAAGACGCTTCAAGAGCATTTGGCAGTGGAACCAAGTGAGGAGATTGAGAATTGGTATAGAAGCTGGAAACAGATTAATACCATGTCTCAAGTAGATGCTTTTAATTAGTTAAAATTTTAAGGACTCTGCATGACGCAGAGTCCTTCTTTTAGTGTAATAAACCATCACGTTTAGCAGAGTTGTAATAGCTCAATGCGCTGTTCAAATTATTATAAGCACTTACGACTTCAAGCTGAGTTGCGTAATAATTGTTTACAATAGATTTCGCTTGTTCAATATAGTTATTTATATAGATCCAGTCATTTTGTGAAGTCCATTTTGAGTAATAAGGTACATCACTGCCATCTCCGTTGTACGATATTGACACAAGGTCATTATAGGCTGAAGTGATAAGGGACTCTAAATAAGATTTTTCGACATTATAACCACCATTTGTGCCATACTTATAAGCATTTTTATAAGTGCGAATAGCATTGTTTAAATTATTGATCGCGTTGGCAATATCAGTTTGAGTCGCATAATAATTATTGACAATTAACTGTGCAGACGAAACAGCAGCTTCGATGGCGTTTCTTTCCGTCTGAGTAGTCCAAGGCGAATTATAAGGGACATTTGAACCGTCCCATGAAACCGTAACATATTGAACAGAATTAATTAAAGATTGAAGGGAAGCTTTATCACCATAACCATATTTTGTACCACTCTTCTGAGCAGCTTGGTAGACTGCTAGTGCATTTTTATACTGATTGATGGCATTTTTCACCTGTTCTTGTGAGGCATTTGAATTATTTGCTATAGCTTTCGCACTTGCTACAGCAGAATCAAACACTGTACGGTCTGCTTGTGTTGTCCATTTGTCCGTATTTAAAACATCATAGCCGTTCACAGATACTTGTACATATGGTGGGGATGCGATAAGTGTATTAAGTTCCTTTTTATCAATGACAGGAAGCGTCACGGAGACACGACTATCGTCCACCTGTACATTGTTTACCAGATGTCCTGAATCTAAAGCTACTTTAGTACCGCCTTTTACAACAATTTGCTCAATTTTACCCTCACCATAAAGGTTAAAATCTTTCGCTACATCAATTGTAAGCTTTTCTATATTAGTCATTGCTTCAAAAGATTCCACTTTACCTACTACATCTACTTTGGCAAGAGTTTGGTCAGAAGATATATTGACTTTAGTACGTCCCAAATTGATGTTTGATGATTTCATATCGATTAGGTTGACGTATAGCCAACTTACCTTTTTCGTGACAATTGGTTTTAGTGTAATTGTTTCATCTACTACTACTTCATCGAGTGTAACGGCTTTTTTTACTCTGTTTGTAATGATAAGCTGTCCATCCACGCTAACATCTTGAACCTTTACATAGTCAGCGTTTACAGTAAGATCTCCCGAGATTAGTGCGTCACCTCCATCAAAATAGACAGTTTTTTTGCTAGTACCTGCTTTGTTTAATATTAATGAGGTAACGTCCGTAATTTGACCATTTTTTACTACAATGGTAGCTCGGGCATTGGTTAATGCAGCTTTATTTGAAGTATCAAATAGGGGCTTTAATGCCGATTGAATTCTAAATGTACCATTAGATGTTATCACAGTATCTTTTGTTATATTTTTGATCGTTACGGATTCACCTATTACTTTTTTGGCTGCTGCTACATGTGTCTCATATGAATTTGATTGTATTTGAGATGATGCGGCATTCGCAGTAGACATTGGTAATACTAGTGTCGCTGTAATAGCCGTGGCCATTAATGTTGATAGCGCTTTATTTTTCATGTAAGTCACTCCAATCATACTATTTAATAGTTAATATATCATATTTTTCTATAATTTAGAATTCAAAGAGGATGTTTTACTATGAACCTCAATTCAAATAAGTCATTAGTCATTCATATTGAAAAATAATTGATTAGCAAAGTATCGGTATTTTTCTCTATAATTCTGTAAATTTTCTACTTTATTCGCTAAATAATTTATTGTGATACAATCATCCATCTATTATTATTAGTATAAAAGTGGGGGTGTTAGTTATGAAAAAATCAAGAGGAATTGCCTTAAAACTTTCTTCCCTTATAATAGGATTATTTCTCATTTTATTTTTATCCTATACTGTCATAACGGGAATTATTATAAAAAAGCAAAGTGTTGAAGACGCAGAGCATGGAACATTGCAAACTGCTGAATCCTCTGCAGCTATTATGAGTGAAAGATTTAAGAAAGCCAATACGACATTACAAACAACAAAGCGTATCATAGAAAGCATGGAGAAGAATAATACGTTGTCTACCAAAAGTGTCATAGACATAATGGAAAAAAATTTAGCTAGCAATAATGACATTCTTGGAGTAGGAGCAATATTTGAGCAAGAATCTATTATTTTAGAACCAACTGAGGCTTCTTTAGTAGATAGTAAAAATCGCTTTATCCCTTATTTAAGTAAGAACGGAAATGATATCTCGACTGCTCTAATCGAAGGTATTGATGATAAGAGTATTTCTGAATGGTATTGGGTACCAAAAGAAGAGAGACGTGCAGTTTTGACAGAGCCCTATGATTATAATGTAAACGGACAATCCGTATTAATGACAACGATTTCGGTGCCATTGATCAATGCTTCCGGATCATTTTTCGGTGTATTGACAGCCGATGTATCAATAGATTTTTTAAATGATTTAACAAAATCGAATGCCCCAGAGGGCGGTTATGCGGCAATTATTACGAATAAAGGTGTGCTAACAGCTAACAGTTTTGGTGATGAGCTAGTTGGGCGCAATATGCAAGAGGATCCTACTTGGACAAGTATTAGTAAGACAATGGAAAATGGTGAACTAACAAGTATGTACGTTGACTCTAATCAACTGAAGGAAAAGGCCTATAATGTTTTTGCTCCAATGATTTTAGAGGGTATTGACGAAACATGGACTGTTCAAGTCGTGTTAGCTGAATCAAAGATTCTAGAAACATATAATCATGTATTTGTATTTACGATTATTGCTTCCATTATTATGGTGGTTTTGATGACAGCTGCAAGTGTGTTATTCATCTATAAACAACTAAAACCACTTAAATTTTTACGTGCATCGATTGAAACTGCAGCCGAAGGGGATTTAACACAAAAGGTAGAAGAGCGATATATTAAGCCTGATGAAATTGGTGCAGTGGCTGTGGCTTATAATAATATGTTAGATAAAACCAATAGTGCGATTCAAACTGTACTAAATTCCACGAGGTTATTGAACCAATCTTCTAATCAGGTAAATGAGGCATTTAATGAGGTAGTTGCTTCTAGTCAAGAGGTTTCTGTAGCTATCAACGAGATTGCACAAGGAGCCTCGAAGCAATCAGAGGATACAGAAGAAACAAATTATCGAATGATGGATTTATCAGATCAGATTGATGCGATTACGGCTCTATCTAATGAAATGGATGAGCTATCTCATAAAACAGGTGTAACAACAGAAAAAGGATTGCATGAGGTTGAAAGTTTAAGAGAGCGTAATATGGAGACAAATGAAATGAATGGGCGTATTCAGCAGCAAATGGAATCATTAGCTTTCAATATTGCCAATATTAATCAGATTATTGCTTCGATCCAAAGTATTACCGAGCAGACTAATCTGCTAGCTTTAAATGCAAGTATCGAGGCTGCACGTGCTGGTGAACATGGTAAAGGATTTGCTGTAGTTGCAGAGGAAGTTAGAAAGCTAGCAGAACAATCTAAGAATGAAACAGAAATTATTAAGAGTACAGTAGAAAGCATTCTTGAAAATTCTCAGCAGACGGTTGCTGTGATTGCATCTAATGCAGATTTAATGCAATCTCAAAATGAGTCCGTACAAAGCACGCAACTAGCATTTAAAGATAGCAGTGACTTGTCAGGTTCAATTGCAAATTCTATTAGTGAATTAATGAATAAACTATCTAGCATGTTAGAGCATAAAAATCAAGCAATCATGGCTATCCAAAGTATTTCGGCTATTTCAGAGCAAACAGCAGCCTCTGCGGAACAAGTAAGTGCTTCTGCAATGGATCAACAAGTAGAATTACAAAAAGTAGCTGAGTCTATTCAAAATATGAACGATATTTCAAACGAGCTACAAGAAGTTGTAAACCGATTTAAGCTTGCTTAAAAAGAAAGGCTGCCTTCAATATAGAGGCAGTCTTCTTTATGGTGAAAGCCAGAGAAATTGACCTAGAAGGAATTCAACACTACTATTCACACTGGAAGGGGGACATTGAAATGATGTATCTCGGAATGATTTTCTTTCAAATTGTTGTACCTATTTTAGTGTTACTTGTAATAGGCGCTATACTACAAAAGAAATTTCGCTTTAATTTAAAAGCATTGTCTCAGCTTATCACATATTGCTTTATGCCAGCAGCTGTTTTTATAAATTTATATGAAACACATGTGGAGTTATCTGTACTGGCAGAGGTCGGATTATTTATTGTACTTTTTATCGGTAGTCAAATGTTGCTCAGTCATTTTATGGCAAAAGGGTTAGGTTTACCTAGAACAGAGGCAGCTGTCTTTAAAAATAGTGTGGTGCTTATTAACTCGGGCAATTACGGTATTCCAGTGGCTCAAATGATATTTGCCACGCAACCTATTGGGGTAGCCATTCAGGTCATGCTCGTAATCTTTCAAAATATGACTACGTATACATATGGTTTATACAATTTAATTTCTTCTACAAAGTCAGGTATGACAATCATTAAGGATTTTTTTAAAATGCCTATTATTCATGCGCTGATTATAGGTGCAGCTATGAATTATTTTGATATTGGTATTCCACAGTTTATCAAAATACCAGTAGAACATGTGGCAGATGGATTTATTGCTGTGGCCTTAATTACATTAGGCGCGCAATTATCACAACTAGAGATGAAATCAATGTTTAATAAAACCGTCTTTATCAGCTGTTTTACGCGATTAATTATTGGACCTTCTGTTGCATTAGCCATTATTTATATATTGGGATTAGATGGAGTCGTCGCACAATCACTGTTTATAGCTAGTGCCTTTCCAACATCTCGTAATAGTTCTAGTCTAGCATTGGAATATGATGTAGAATCAGCAACAGCCGCGCAAGCTGTTTTATTTTCAACCATTGTAAGCTGTATAACTGTAACCATTGTGATCTATTTTGCGGAAATATTATTTACCTAGTAAGATAAAAAATAACTTCCATCTCTTAGTATTATCTGCTACACTAGCATCAAACTAAATAGTATTAACTAGGGGAGTCTGATGAGTCAGGCTGAGAGGGAAACGCTACGAAGTTTCTTGACCCTTTGGACCTGATCTGGCTCATACCAGCGTGGGAAAGTTAAGAAGCTATTGCAGAGTATGCAATCAATAGACCTTTACATTCGTGGCCGGATCCAAATAATTATTTTGGATTCGGCCTTTATTTTTTGGATTGTTGGGTGAGCTAGATTCGGTCCTTGTATCAAAATATATTTAAGGGAGAGAAGTAGCTCATGTCAGCAATAAGTGAAAAGAATATTACCATTATGTCTAGCTTTGAAGGAAGCAAAAAAGTATATGTGGAAGGATCACGCCCAGATATTCTAGTACCTATGCGAGAAATTGCATTAAGTCCGACAACAGGCAGCTTTGGAAATGAAGAAAATGCTCCTATTCGAGTATATGATACAAGTGGGCCCTATACAGATCCAGCCTACCAAGTAGATATTACGAAAGGTTTACCTGCCTTACGAAATGCATGGATTCAAGAGCGAGGGGATGTAGAAGCATATGAGGGACGCTCCATTAAACCTGAGGATAATGGCTTTCGTCATGTTGATGACCCGCGTATTCAAGAAAATGTCTTTCCTGAGTTGGCGAGAAAGCCTTTGCGTGCTAAAAAAGGTAAAAATGTGACACAGCTTCACTATGCACGAAAGGGAATTATAACCCCTGAAATGGAGTTTGTAGCGATTCGTGAAAATATGGATCCTGAATTTGTACGTTCAGAAATTGCAGCTGGGCGTGCTATAATGCCTTCTAATATTAATCACCCTGAGGCAGAGCCAATGATTATTGGGCGTAATTTTCATGTAAAGATCAATGCGAATATCGGGAATTCTGCTGTATCTTCTTCCATTGCAGAAGAAGTTGAGAAAATGACCTGGGCAACTCGATGGGGCGCAGATAATATTATGGATTTATCGACTGGTAAACATATTCATACAACGAGAGAATGGATTATTCGAAATGCTGCAGTGCCAGTGGGAACAGTGCCAATTTATCAGGCTTTAGAAAAGGTAAATGGTGTAGCAGAGGATTTAACGTGGGAGGTTTATCGTGATACTCTCATTGAACAAGCTGAGCAGGGTGTGGATTATTTCACTATTCATGCAGGTGTCCTTTTACGCTATGTACCGCTTACAGCAAATCGTGTAACAGGCATTGTATCACGAGGGGGCTCTATCATGGCTCAGTGGTGTTTATATCATCATCAAGAGAACTTCCTGTATACACACTTTGAGGAAATCTGTGAAATTATGAAAGCCTATGATGTTGCTTTTTCCTTAGGTGATGGTTTACGCCCAGGCTCAATTGCAGATGCCAATGATGAGGCACAATTTGCAGAGCTTGAAACACTAGGTGAGCTAACACAAATTGCTTGGCAGCATGATGTTCAGGTGATGGTTGAAGGACCAGGTCATGTACCAATGCATCTGATTAAAGAAAATATGGACAAGCAATTAGAGGTTTGTAAGGAAGCGCCCTTCTATACATTAGGACCACTCACAACAGATATTGCTCCAGGTTATGACCACATTACATCAGCCATTGGGGCAGCCATGATTGGCTGGTTTGGTACAGCGATGCTTTGTTATGTGACACCGAAAGAGCATCTTGGTTTACCGAATCGCGAGGACGTTCGTGTGGGCGTTATCACTTATAAAATTGCTGCACATGCTGCTGATTTAGCAAAAGGTCATCCAGGTGCACAACAACGAGACGATGCGCTGTCTAAAGCGCGCTTTGAGTTCCGTTGGCGTGATCAATTCAATCTGTCACTAGATCCCGAGCGTGCAGTGGAATATCATGATGAGACACTGCCAGCAGAGGGAGCAAAAACAGCACACTTTTGTTCTATGTGCGGGCCTAAATTCTGTAGCATGAGAATTTCACAGGATATTCGTAATTATGCGAAAGATAAGGATTTGAATACGACTGAAGCGATCCATCAAGGTATGAAAGAAAAGGCTGAGGAGTTTAAAAAAGCAGGCAGTCAAATTTATCAATAATGAAAGAAAAGGCTTATGTCAGAAAAATAGACATAGGCCTTTTCTTAATCAAAAAACTCCATGTGAATAGTGGATTCACATGGAGTAAAAGTTGGATTTGGATATCAATAATAACGTGGAATATTAAACGTTTGTTGGTTGTTTTACATATGGATTTGTAAGGTCCATACCTTCTAAGGAAAGACCCATCGCTTTAGCGACACCTTCACCATATGCTGGGTCAGCTAGATAGCAGTGAAGGATGTGACGGCGTTTGATGAATTCTTCAACAGAAGCCATATCGTTCGCGGTATTTTCAAATAAGCGTTGCTGCTCTTCCGAAGTCAATAGACGGAATAGTTTACCTGGTTGTTCAAAGTAATTATTATCGTCTTCACGGAAATCATGAATACCTGCATGACCATCAATGCGTAATTCAGGCTCTTTATGGTCTAAATTATGCTCCCATTCGCCATAGCTATTTGGTTCATAGCTTAGTGTCGAACCAAGATTGCCATCAAAGCGCATTGCTCCATCGCGGTGGAAAGTACGGAATGGACATTTTGGTGCGTTGACAGGAAGCATGTAGTGGTTTACACCAAGACGATAGCGTTGTGCATCCGCATATGCAAAGATACGACCTTGTAACATTTTATCTGGTGAGAAGCTGATGCCAGGTATAATGTTAGATGGTGCAAATGCAGCTTGTTCAACTTCTGCAAAGTAGTTGTCTGGATTTTTGTTTAACTCGAATTCACCTACAGGAATTAATGGGAAGTCTTTTTTATACCATACCTTTGTTAAATCAAATGGGTTGTATGGTAGCTCACGAGCTTGCTCCTCTGTCATTACCTGAATGTACATTTTCCATTTAGGGAAATCGCCTTTTTCAATTGCTTCATATAAATCACGTTGTGAAGATTCGCGGTCTTGACCAATAATCTCATTAGCCTCGGCACCAGTTAAATTCTTAATGCCTTGCTCTGTACGGAAGTGGAATTTAACCCAAACACGTTCATTATTAGCATTGATAAAGCTATACGTATGAGAACCAAATCCGTGCATATTACGGTAACCAGCTGGAATACCACGGTCAGACATAACAATTGTCACTTGGTGAAGTGCTTCAGGTAATGAAGTCCAGAAATCCCAGTTAGAGTTGGCATTTTTCATATTTGTACGTGGGTCACGTTTTACCACATGGTTTAAATCTGTAAAGTGTAAAGGATCGCGGAAGAAGAATACAGGTGTATTGTTCCCTACTAAATCCCAGTTTCCATCTTCTGTATAAAATTTAAGGGCGAAGCCACGAATATCTCGCTCTGCATCTGCTGCACCGCGCTCACCGGCTACTGTAGAGAAACGTGCGAACATTTCAGTTTTCTTGCCGATCTCTGAGAAGATTTTCGCTTTAGTATATTGTGAAATATCATGCGTTACAGTAAAAGTACCAAATGCACCTGAGCCCTTTGCGTGCATACGACGTTCCGGAATTACTTCACGATTGAAATTTGCTAGTTTTTCAACTAACCATACATCCTGAAGTAAAAGAGGGCCACGTGGACCTGCTGACATAGAGTCATGGTTACTTACTACTGGAGCGCCACCTGCTGTTGTAAAACGACGGCTACGATCATTTGCGTTTGTCATATTAGTTTACCTCCTGAAAAAAATGTGAGTCAAACTCTTCGTCTATAACTATAACAAATATAAAATAGAATTGCTAGTACATTATAATAATTATCGTTAAAGAATTTTTATATTTAAGTATAAACTATAAATATATGCGCTAGACATAGGGTTTATACATAGTTTTTAACTTAAAATTATTTTATTTAATCTCAATTTTATAGATAATTCTCACGTTAAGATTAGGATAATGGCATCATGATAAGAGTCTTTATTGAAAATAAAATCAACTAATTGAAAACTATTTTAATCAATCTTTTATTTTTTTCTATATCGGTTAGGTGTAATACCAATTTGTTGCTTAAATAATTTTATAAAATAATTTGGATCATCAAAACCGTTTAAATGAGCAATTTCACTAATAGCAAAATCTGTTTCTAGCAGCATTTTTGTGGCATGATGAATTCTTACTTGCTGTAAATAGCGCTTAAATGGCAAGCCTTGTTTTCTTGAGAAAATCGTACTTAAATAATTGGGGCTTATTCCAAGCTTATGAGCAACAAAGGGAAGAGACAGTGCACTATCTTTAAATTGTTGATCAATTATTTCTATAGCTAGTTCAACATAATCAGCTCGTTTCTCTATTCGGGCTACCCTTGCTAACTCAATTAATGTCTGCGTGAAAGAAATAATCTCATTGAGTATCGTGTAAAATATAGGATGCTCAATGATTAAGTGAAATAGCTGACGGTAGTTTTGTTCGATAACCGCTTTTTCATGTAATTTATATTTCAGCATAAAGCGTCTAATTTGTGCTAAGACACTCGTCAGATGAATGCGTAAATCATCTTGCTCATAATATATGCCTTCATTAGAAAGCCGATATAAAAATGTTTTAACGGCCTCTAGGTTTCCATCTTCCAAACTACTTATTAGTAATTGTTGCTCTTCAGGTGTCAGTAAGGGATCAAAGGGCTGAGTTTCATATTGTTTGCTCGCATAAAAAATATGGCCAAAGCCCTCATAAAAACTTTGATGTAGTGCACGCTTTGTTAATGTATACATATTTTTAATGGTTGTAGGTGTTCCATCATATATGCCGATATTTAAAGAACTATTACTAATCAAACGCCATTCCTTCATAAGTGTACGTACATCTTTTTCCACAATCCTTATATCATTTGTTTGAAAAAGACATACGATTCTATTAGATAGAGGGTAGGTTTTCATATGAAAGTGAATCGGTGTTTGTTGAAGCCAATTGTAAAGCTTATTGAAGGTTTCAGTATGCTCGGGTTCAATCATTGTGAAATGTATCGTGGTCTCAATTGAACTAGATTTATTATCTAAAAATAATTGATTATAAAAGGAATCGTTTGTAGCCTCTTGAGCATCTTCTGTAATCTGGGGTGTGCGAAGAGAAATGGTTGTGAGTTTTTTCTTTAATAGCTCTAAATCAATAGGCTTCACAAAAAGATGAGCCACTTGTAAATCAATTGCCTTCAAAGCATTTTTAAATAATGGCTCTGTTGTCATTGCTAAAATGGCACCAGAAAGCTTCTGTAAATCGCGATAAAGACCTGCTAAGCGATTATTAGGAAATAAATCGATATTTAACAGTATGGCGTCTGGTTCAAATTGTCGAATAATTTGAGGCACTTCTGAAATACTTGTACACATTTCAATAACAACATCTCCAGGGAAGTATGTATGTAAAAACCACTTTA
This sequence comes from Lysinibacillus sp. OL1, assembly GCF_004332175.1. Lineage (NCBI taxonomy): Bacteria > Bacillati > Bacillota > Bacilli > Caryophanales > Bacillaceae > Lysinibacillus > Lysinibacillus sp. OL1. The sequence continues at coordinate 110,410 of NZ_SJDS01000014.1, forward strand.
TTCCTGCTAGGTCAGTAGGATCGCGATCAATTAATAACAGCTTCATACCATCAACCTTTCTTAAAAAAATACAGTTTCATATAAAAGTACGATTATATTAATAAAAATAACATAGGAATCTGAAAAAAGTCTTGTTTTCTCTATTAAAATTCTCTATATTCTGAAAAAGGTAGTTAGTACAATGTAAATAGAGTAATTGATCATCAGCAACAATCAACTTTGGATATAAAAACGCTTAGAAAGTTTGATACTGATGTTTTCGTATTACGAAAATATGAATGAAGATAATTTATTTACATAGCCATATAGGGAATAGGGGGATGTCATGTGAAGTCAATCATCGAGCTTGATGGCAATACATTAACAAGACAACAAATAGAGGAAATCGTGAAGGGGCAAGCAACAGTTGCACTTGCTACGGAGAGCTTAGAACGTATTCGTTTAAGTAGAGAGCGTATCGAAAAGCGTTTAGCTGAAGGCCAAACAATTTATGGTGTGAATACAGGGTTTGGTAAGCTCAGCCATATAAAAATTGAAGAAGAAGACATTGAGCTATTGCAGCTAAATTTATTACGATCAGATGCAACCGGTGTTGGTGAACCATTCCCAACAGATGTTGTACGTGCAATGATGGTGTTACGTGCCAATGCTTTGGCCAGAGGATTTTCTGGCATTCGTGAGGAAACTGTCCAACTATTGTTGGATTTTATTAATAAAGGTGTTCATCCAATTGTTCCGTCACAAGGTTCAGTAGGAGCAAGTGGTGATTTAGCGCCTTTATCACATTTGGCATTAGTGTTAGTGGGAGAAGGAAAGGCTGAGTTTAACGGAGAGATCATGAGTGGTAGTGACGCGCTAAAGCAAGCAGGATTAACCCCTGTTAGACTTCAAGCTAAAGAGGGGCTAGCGTTAGTTAACGGTACACAAGCTATGACGGGGATAGGTGTATTAACGGTCAATGAAGCTGAACGAATTGGTCTTGCAGCAGATATGGCTGCTAGCTTAACACTGGAAGCTTTAAAGGGCATTACCTCTGCATTTGATCCAGCACTTTTAGCAGTAAGACCACATCCTGAGTTAGAACTAGTGGGCGGGCGTATTCGTAAGTGGCTTGATGGTAGTAAACGTGTGACAAAGCAGGGTGAAATTCGCATGCAGGATGCTTATTCACTACGTTGTATACCACAAGTACATGGTGCTTCTTGGCAGTCATTTTTCTACGCGCAGGATCGTGTTCAAACTGAAATGAATGCAACAACTGATAATCCAATCGTTTTAGAAAGCGGGGAGGTTTTATCGGGTGGGCATTTCCATGGACAGCCAATAGCCTTGGCAATGGACTTTTTGAAAATAGGTGTATGTGAGTGGGCCAATATTTCAGAACGCCGTACAGAACGTATGGTAAATCCTCAGCTTAATGAAGGGCTTCCGCCGTTTCTAGCAACAAATCCTGGGATTGAATGTGGACTTATGATTGCTCAATATACAGCAGCCTCTATTGTCTCAGAAAATAAAGTTTTAGCACATCCTTCGAGTGTGGATTCTATTCCTACATCAGGTAACCAAGAGGATCATGTAAGTATGGGAACAACTTCGGCACGACAAGTACGTCAGATTGTTCACAACGCTGCTCGCGTTATAGCTATCGAATTGATTTGTGCATCACAGGCTATTCATTTAGACAAGGCAGAAGAGCAATTATCTCCTACTACAAGTAAATTCTTAAAGAAAGTGCGAGAATTTTGTCCACCATTACTAGCCGATCAACCAATTGGCGATGAAATTGAAGCATTGGCGAAATATTTACTATCAAGTAATGAATTAGTAAATGAATATGTGTAAATTAGATTAATTTAATATGAAAGAGCAAAGGCGTGGCTCGGTTATACACCGAGTAGCCTCTGCTTTGAAGATATTTATATGCAATTAAGTCTGAATATTCAGTTATTTTAGAGTTTTAGACAGCGTTATTTTTAATAGGAAAAGGAGCGTGTTTTTAATGGTATTTAAGACAGATATTCGTGCACCACGTGGAAATGAACTCACATGTAAGGGATGGACACAGGAAGCTGCAATGCGTATGTTAATGAATAATCTTGACCCAGAGGTGGCAGAGAATCCAGATGAACTGATTGTTTATGGGGGTATTGGTAAGGCTGCTCGTAACTGGGAAAGCTATGAGCAAATCATTGCCTCTTTGAAAGAATTAGAGAATGATGAGACTCTATTAATCCAATCTGGAAAGCCAGTAGCTGTATTCCGTACACATGAGCATTCCCCTCGAGTGCTGATTGCCAATTCAAACCTTGTACCAGCATGGGCAAATTGGGATCACTTTTATGAATTAGAAGAAAGAGATTTAATGATGTATGGTCAAATGACTGCTGGGAGCTGGATTTATATTGGTGCTCAAGGAATTTTACAAGGCACTTATCTGTCCTTTGTAGAAGCAGGAAAAAAGGTATTTGGTACTGCTGATTTACGGGGTAAATTCATCCTTACAGGTGGTATGGGCGGTATGAGTGGTGCACAGCCATTAGCAGGGAAAATGGCTGGTGCTGTAATCTTAGTTGTTGAAGTTGAACGTGCTCGCATTGAACGTAAAATCAAAGAAGGCTACTGTGATTATATTGTAGAAACTGTAGATGAAGCAATTGCATTAGTTAATAAATTACGTGACCAAAATGAGCCAGCATCCATTGGCCTTGTTGGTAACTGTGCTGATGTTAATCGTGAGTTGTTGAATCGTGGAATTATTCCAGATTTTGTGACAGACCAAACATCTGCACATGATCCGATTAATGGTTATGTACCTAATGGCATGACCTTTGAAGAAGCGCTAAAACTTCGCAAAGAGGATGTAAAAACATATGAGCGTAAAGCAAAAGAAACAATGGCAGAGCATGTTCGTACAATGCTAGAGTTCCAAGAGGCAGGCGCAGAAGTATTTGATTATGGGAATAACATTCGTGCCTATGCCAAAGAAATGGGTGTGACAAATGCCTTTGATTTCCCAGGCTTTGTACCAGCGTATATTCGTCCGTTATTCTGTGAAGGAAAGGGCCCATTCCGTTGGGCGGCGCTTTCAGGAGACCCTGAAGATATATATAAAACAGATGCACTGGCAAAAGAGATGTTCGCTGAAGATGAGGGGCTAGTCAATTGGATTGATATGGCACAAAAAATGGTGAAATGGCAAGGGCTACCTGCACGCATTTGCTGGTTAGGCTATGGTGATCGTCATCGTTTTGCATTAAAGGTCAATGAAATGGTTGCAAATGGTGAATTATCAGCACCAATTGTCTTTGGTCGCGATCACTTAGATTCAGGTTCTGTAGCATCACCAAATCGTGAAACAGAAGGGATGCTAGATGGTTCGGATGCGGTATCGGATTGGCCAATTTTAAATGCTCTAGTTAATACTGCAAGTGGTGCAAGCTGGGTAAGCGTACACCATGGTGGTGGTGTAGGAATGGGTTATTCACAGCATGCAGGTCAAGTCTTAGTAGCAGATGGATCAGAGCTTGCCGCTGAAAAAATTGCACGTGTATTAGTTTCAGACCCTGGAATGGGCGTTGCTCGTCATGCTGATGCAGGCTACGATATTGCTATCGATACAGCAAAAAACAAAGGTGTCCATATACCAATGTTAAAGGGTGATGTGAAGTGACTATTCTAATAAAAAATGCAAATGAAGTAATTACCTTGAAAAGTAATGTACAAGGACCACGTACAAAAGAACAAATGCAGGAAATTGCAGTAATAGAATATGGCAGTGTTCTAATTGAAGAAGAGCGTATTGTAGCAGTAGGAGCGTATGAGCAACTAGAAGCTGACTTCCCAGAATTAATAAAGAAGGCAGAAACGATTGATGCTACTGGTAAGATTGTTATGCCTGGCTTAGTGGATTGTCATACACATTTAGTGCATGGTGGAACACGCGAGCAAGAGTTTAATATGAGATTAAATGGTTCTACCTATATGGAAATCATGAATGCAGGCGGTGGCATTCATGCTACAACAAAGCGTACACGAGAAACAAGCTTTGATGAATTATATGAAAAAACGATGCAGCATTTAGATGTATTTTTAAAGCATGGCGTAACAACAGTTGAAGCAAAATCAGGGTATGGCTTGGATTGGGAAACGGAAAAGAAACAGCTAGAGGTCGCAAAAGAATTACACGCTGCACATCATATTGATGTCATTAGCACGTTTATGGGAGCTCATGCAGTTCCTCGTGATTATAAGGGGCGTGAGGATGAATTTGTGGATGTGGTGGTCAATGAGATGCTGCCAAAAGTAGCAGAACTAGAGTTGGCTGAATTTAATGATGTATTTTGTGAAAAAGGCGTCTTTACACCCGAACAATCCCGACGCATTTTAGAGGCTGGAAAAGCACTAGGCTTAACCCCGAAAATACATGCGGATGAAATCGAACCTTATCAAGGCGCAGAGCTGGCTGCGGAAGTAGAGGCCATTTCTGCGGAGCATTTGTTAGTTGCTTCTGATAAGGGAATTAAAAAAATGGCTGAAGCGGGTACAATTGCTGTATTGCTGCCAGGTACTGCATTCTTTTTACGTGCACCCTTTGCAAGAGGGCGTCTAATGATTGACGAGGGAGTGCCTGTGGCGATATCAACAGACTTTAACCCTGGGTCATCCCCAACAATGAGCCTACCCTTCATTATGAATTTAGCTTGCATGCATATGGGTATGACATTGGAGGAAGTATTAACGGCAACAACAATTAATGCAGCATATGCCCTAAATCGAGGCGAGCAAATTGGTTCCCTTGAAGCACATAAAAAAGCTGACGTACTTATCCTTGATGTTGCGAATTACAAGCAACTGCAATATTTCTACGGCATGAATCATACACATACAGTAATCAAAAATGGGCAAGTTGTTGTAAAAAACGGAATTCTGCTGAAAGATCAATAATAATAATGGGCATAAATAAGGCGGAGTAGCTTTATTTATGCTTTTTTTTATAAATTAGTTGCAAATGCTTTGCTGAAAGATTATAATTCTAATAAATAGTAATTATAGAATTACAAATTACTTAAAGCTTGTAATTATAGAAGGGGTTATACAATGACAAAATTTCGTACTGAAGAAGAAGTGCTTGCACATTATGATTCCTCAAAATATCTAACACCTGATGGATATACCGCAGATATTGCTATTTTTACAATTGTCTCAGAAAAAAAAGAAGAAAAAGCACCGCCGAACATGACGCTAAAGATTATGCTCATTAAACGTGCTACTAAGGATGCTGAAGGAAATCCCAATATTGAAGGAGGAAAATGGGCACTTCCAGGGGGCTTTGTAGATGCAAATCAAAAAGAAACTGCCTTTATCGCAGCAAAGAGAGAATTAAAAGAAGAAACAAATGTAGAAGGTTTACATGTTCAACATTTTGGTGTTTATGATGAGATCGATCGAGATCCACGCGGTTGGATGATTTCAAATGCATTTTATGCCATTGTTCCTGAGACATATATTGAGCAACGACAAGCGAATGATGATGCAGATGATGTAGAACTGTTCGATATAGAAAGTGTATTTACGCTTCCATTAGCTTTCGATCATCGAAAAATCATTTCCGATGCGTTGCATTTTATTAAAAGGGATATGATACAAACAACTGTTGCCAAAAACTTTTTACCACAAGAGTTTACATTGTCCGAATTGCAACGAGTACTTCTAACAGTTGGAGAAGATCCACGAATCTCTAACGATTCCGTATTCTTTACAAAAGCACCTAAATTACCATTTATCGAAAAAGCATTGGATGAAGAAGGAAAACCGAAGAAAACAAAAAGAAATTCGTTCCGGCCTTCCCAGCTCTATACATTTAATGATTTTGAAATGGTAGAGTCTATCTATCATTAGGAAAGATCCGTCTTTCCTGTTTATTTTAATAAATGTAATTTGTAATTTTAGTATTACTAATTAATTAAATGGAGTGATGAAATGATGAAAAAGCGTGCATTAATTAATATTGATTATACAGTGGATTTCGTTGCGACGGATGGGGCTCTTACTTGCGGAGAGCCTGGGCAATTGCTCGAACGTGCAAATGTTGATTTAACAAAGGAGTTTATTAAGAGGGGGGATTTTACAGTATTTGCGATAGATGTTCATGAAAAGGGAGATGTTTATCATCCAGAAACAAAGCTATTCCCACCTCATAATATTCGTCATACAGAAGGTAGAGAGTTATATGGTGCATTAAACGCATTATATGAAGAAAATAAAGATCAAGATTTCGTCTATTACATTGATAAAACGCGTTATTCTGCTTTTGCAGGGACAGATCTAGAATTGAAATTGCGTGAAAGAGGAATTACTGAGCTGCATTTAATCGGCGTTTGTACAGATATCTGTGTTCTTCATACAGCAGTAGATGCTTATAATAAAGGGTTCGATATCGTCATTCATAAAAATGCTGTCGCCTCCTTTAATCAAGCTGGACATGAGTGGGCGTTAAATCATTTCGAGCATACTCTAGGTGCAACTATTATTTGACATGAATGGAGGGGAAAATATGAAATATGTAGATGATAGTTTCATGTTACACACGGACCTATACCAAATTAATATGGTTCAAACTTATTGGCAAGATGGTGTTCATCAACGTAAAGCTGTTTTCGAACTATATTTTAGAAAGCTTCCATTTGGCAATGGCTATGGAGTTTTCGCTGGATTGAAAAAAGTGATTGAGTTTATTAATAACTTTGGTTTCTCTCAAAGCGATATTCAATATTTACGAGAAGAGGGGAAGTATCCCGAGGAATTTCTTGAATACCTAAAAGAACTTAAATTTACAGGGACAATTAAGGGGATGAGAGAGGGAGAATTGGTCTTTGCAAACGAGCCTATCCTGCGAATTGAAGCACCATTAGCAGAGGCTCAATTAATTGAAACGCCGTTGTTAAATATCGTTAATTACCAAACCCTGATTGCGACAAAAGCTTCACGTATCAAACAAGTGACGGGTGAGGATGTTGTAATGGAATTTGGAACCCGCCGCGCACACGAATTTGATGCTGCTATTTGGGGAACTCGTGCTGCTTATATAGGCGGATTCTCTGCAACAAGCAATGTAAGAGCAGGAAAATTATTCGGTATTCCTGTGTCAGGAACACATGCCCATGCGATGATTCAAACCTATCGAGATGAATATACTGCGTTTAAAAAATACGCAGCAGCCCATAAAGACTGTGTTTTCCTAGTAGATACTTATGACACACTACGTTCTGGTGTTCCTAATGCTATCCGCGTAGCGAAGGAGCTAGGGAATCAAATTAATTTTATTGGTATCCGTTTAGACAGTGGAGATTTAGCCTATCTCTCAAAACAGGCAAGGAAAATGCTAGATGATGCAGGATTTACAGCAACTAAAATTATGGCTTCGAATGATTTGGATGAATATACAATTATGCATTTAAAGTCACAAGGGGCGCAAATTGATGCTTGGGGAATCGGAACTAAGTTGATTACAGCCTATGATCAAGCAGCTCTTGGTGGAGTATACAAATTAGTTTCGATAGAAGACGAAAGTGGAGAACTAGTTGATACCATTAAAATTTCAGCAAATCCTGAGAAAGTGACTACACCTGGACGTAAACGTGTTTACCGTATTATTAATGCAGAGAATGGTCATGCTGAAGGAGATTATATTGCGTTAGATAATGAAAACATACAGCAAGAAGAAAGATTGAAAATGTTCCACCCTATTCATACGTATATTAGTAAATTTGTTACAAATTTTACCGCGAAAGAGTTACATGAAAGTATTGTAGAAAATGGAAATGTTGTTTATGAGGAGCCAACTATTCAAGAAATACAAAAATATGTACAGGAAAACTTACATTTATTGTGGTGTGAGTATAAGCGAACAATGAATCCTGAAGAATATCCAGTCGATTTAAGTCAAGCTTGTTGGGACAATAAAATGGCAAGCATACAGGCAATAAAAGAAAAGGTTTCACAACGTATTTAAAAGTAACTGCTAGGAGGTAGAGACGATGGCGAGAATAGGTATTTATGGTTCATCATTTGATCCTATTACCAATGTCCATCTTTGGACAGCAAGCACTGTAGCACATCGATGTAAGTTAGATAAGGTTATTTTTTTGCCTTGCTCAAATAAACGCAAAGATAAAACCATCAAAACAGCTGATACACATCGTTGGAATATGCTTCAGTTAGCTATTGCTAAAGACGATCGTTTTATAGCAGATTCCTATGAGATGGATCAAGAAGGCTGGAATATCTACACATATGACACTATGAAATACTTTAGAGAGAAGAACCCAGAGGATGAGGTGCATTTTATTATGGGTGCTGATTTATTAGTGGATATTGGTGCGGGTTTATGGAAAAAGGGCGACGCATTAGTAGCGGAGAATAAATTTATTGTAATGGCACGACATGGCATTGATATGCTCTCAACCATTAGTCGTTCTCCGATTTTAAGAAATAATGATGATGGAAGATTTCATCTTATCGATAAAGGGCTAGCGATGGAAATTAGCTCTACCTATATTCGAGAAGAATTCGCAATGGGAGGAGAACCGAGATATCTCTTGCCTACTGCTTGTTACAACTATATTAAAGAACATCATCTTTACCAAAAATAAAATAGTGAAGCTATCATTAATAAGTGTGGATGACTACCACACTTATTTTAATTTTGAAAAGATGGTGAATTTTATCATATAGAGCTCAGGGTAAGCTATAATAAAAATAGTAATGAAGTACAATTTTTTGCTGTCAATTTTTTGTAATGATTAATGTTAGAAAGGAATTCATGAATGTGCAGCTTACATTAACATTTCTTATTTTAGGAGCAACGATTTTCGCATTTGTGACCAATAAAATACGAGCAGATCTTGTAGCAATTGTGTCACTATTAGCGTTTGTTATTATGGATATTTTGACGCCCGCGGAGGCATTAGCTGGTTTTTCAAACTCTGTAGTTTTAATGATTGCAGGGTTATTTGTCGTGGGTGCAGGGATTTTACGTACGGGCCTGGCAGGCATGGCGGGGCAACTCTTACTAAAATGGTCAGGCAATAGTGAGCTGAAGTTATTTGTGCTACTGCTTATTATTGTAGGGTCGGTTGGTGCATTTATGAGTAATACGGGTACTGTCGCCTTAATGATGCCAATCGTTGTAAGTATAGCAATAAGTATGAAAGTCAGCCCTTCTAAATTTCTACTACCACTCTCCTATGTAGCAAGTCTTTCTGGTCTGATGACACTGATTGCGTCCCCAACCAATTTAATTGTCAGTCAGTTATTGGTTGATCGAGGCTATAACAAACTTGGCTTTTTTGAAGTAACTCCTATTGGTATCGTGGGGATGATTGCTGGCATTTCCTATTTAGTACTTGTAAGAAATATTTTATTACCAAAGGATCAAAACCGTACACAGACTAATGAAGGCTATAAACTTTCGCCGAAAAAAATTATTAAGCAATATGATTTAAATAATCGTCTATTTAAAATCTCCGTTCCTGAGGAGTCACCTATTATTGAAACATCGTTAGCGGAATTAAAACTACCAGCTAAGTATATGCTTTGTATGATGAAAATTCATCGGAAATCACAGGAGGGCATTAATTTACTACCGATGACTTATCAAGAAATGGCAGGACCAACTAGTGTCATTCATGCCAAGGATGAGTTATATGTTCAAGGAGAAATAGAGGATATTCGGCGTTTTGTTGAGGATTATCATCTTGAGATGCAAGGATTAGTTGAAGGAGAAGCCGATGAATTGGTATCGAAGCATCTGGGTATTGCAGAGGTATTGCTTACCCCAAATTCGAGCTTTATCAATGAAACGGTTAGTTCCCTTGGGTTCCGGGAAAAATACAATCTAAATATCATTGGTATTAATCGTAAGGGTGGTTACAAGCTTCAGGATATGGTGTCTCACAAATTAAAATTTGGAGACGCAATATTAGTACAGGGAGCATGGGATGAAATTCTTTTGTTAGCAAGAGAAACGCAAGATGTCGTGGTTGTAGGACAGCCGAAAGAACACGCAAGTGTGGCAGCAGCTACAGGCAAAGCTGGAATTGCGGGGATTATTATGTTATTCATGATTATTTTGATGGCATTTGAAGTTTTCCCTGCTGTCATTTCTGTGATGATTGGTGCTGTACTTATGATTTTAACAGGCTGCTTGAGAAACATGGAAGATGCCTATAGCAATATGAATTTTGAAAGTATTGTGTTAGTGGCTGCGATGTTACCAATGGCGACAGCGTTAGAAAAAACAGGGGGCATGACCATTTTATCTGATGGTATTATTAATGCTTTAGGTGGTTTCGGACCATACGGTGTACTCATAGGAGTTTATATTTTGACAGCTATTTTCGGTCAATTTATTAGTAATACGGCAACTGCTGTATTGTTTGCACCCATTGCCATGAGTGCAGCCATTGCAATGGAGGTTAGTCCCACAACATTTATGATTGCAGTCGCAGTTGCAGCAAGTATGGCATTTGCGACGCCAATTGCTTCCCCTACGAATGCACTGGTAATGACGGCGGGGGGCTATAAATTTATGGATTTCGTAAGAATAGGGGTTCCGTTACAGCTTGTTATGTTTATTGTGATGATGATAGCCATCCCGTTCTTTTTCCCATTTTAAAAACTCGGTTTCTTTACCGAGTTTTTTGTTTTTTTAAAGATCTATTATTTTTTTGTAGGAAATTATGATAAAATTATTTTCTAGTTCATGGTCTAATATTGAACTAGCTTGTGAATAGATTTTATAGTTATTAATATAGGAAGTTTTACTTTGGTAATAAAAATAATAAAGTTTTTTATTAAAAAGTGTTGACCTTTTAAAAATAAGGGTGTAGTATTATACAAGTCGCCAGGGTGACACGCTAAAATAAAGCAAAACATGAACCTTGAAAACTGAACAAGCAAAACGTAATCAATAAAGTTTTAAGTAACTAGCTTCGGTTAGTGAACAA
>NZ_SJDS01000139.1:0-249 GCF_004332175.1 Lysinibacillus sp. OL1
AACCTGTCCTGGTCGATATAGCCAAAGATGCTGCTCACTGGCTCATTCAAGGCAAAACCCGTTCCGGAAAATCTCAATGCACCTACAACCTGCTCGCACAGGCTGGATCGAATCCCGCTGTGCGTGTCGTCGGAGTCGATCCCACTTCCGGCTTACTAGCCCCATTCGTCCACCGAAGACCCGCTGAACCGAACATCGAGCTCGGACTGAACGATTTTGACAAAGTCCTCCGAGTCCTCCAGTTCGTCA
>NZ_SJDS01000140.1:0-248 GCF_004332175.1 Lysinibacillus sp. OL1
CCATCCTTGAGAAAGCTGCTGGAGGCATCCATCTTCCTGACAGGGGAAGTATGCGAGAGGTCTACACCAAGCTTCGTAAGAACGACGACGGTCTACTCCCGATTGACCGAACGCGATTGCTGTCGTCAACCGTCTGGAAATAGTGCCGGAGAGAGTAACTCTGCGCTGAAAAGCGGGCGGAGGTCACGGTAGAAGTCTCGAAGCAGAAGCCCAGGTGGAGCGGAGTTTCGCCGGTGATGCACGCTCGT
>NZ_SJDS01000141.1:0-247 GCF_004332175.1 Lysinibacillus sp. OL1
TGAACAGGGCACAAGCGTCGACGACGAAGTCAACCTGCTTACCCCCGGCGGAAATTACGGCTACCGCCCGGATCGGCTTCCCGGAACGTACGACGAATCCGTGCCGATGACCGACCCGGTGCGAGTGCCGGGAGCAATTGCGGCGGTGTGGCGTTCGGGTAGCTCGACGTTGGCTACCGCCAGCGCTGCCTTCACCGGTGGAGCTGCATGGGGTGCCTGGGACGGTGCGCTCGTAATGGGTGGCCTC
>NZ_SJDS01000142.1:0-247 GCF_004332175.1 Lysinibacillus sp. OL1
ACCATCACCGGTAAGTTAAGCTTGGCAAACTGTTCGGCGATCACCGAGTGAATCCGCTTGGCCCGCGACAAAATGGCGATGTCGCCCGGCGTGATCGGGCGGACCCGCTTGGTTTCCGGGTCCAAGATCGTTTCCTTGGCCAGGAGCTCGCGGATCCGTTGGCCAATCAGCCAGACTTCGCTAGCGACCTTGTCTTCCGGCTGGCGGACCACGATGGCGTCCTCGCCGGTGGGGTTAGCGGTCGTTT
>NZ_SJDS01000143.1:0-245 GCF_004332175.1 Lysinibacillus sp. OL1
GTGCCGTTGGACGTGCTCATAGCGGGCGCAGAGGAATAGCACCGGCAGCATACCTGCCTTAGGTAAATAGCCAGTTCAGAGACTTTTTTCACGAAAGGTTTGATTCGTCATGCGCATTACTGCCTCGTCGTCCGATATTGCTGCCCCCTCCGGCCCGGTGCCGTCGTCGTCCCGTCCGCCCGTCCCGTCGCTGACGGGGTGGCCGGGGTCGGAGATCATGGCCGACCCGATCACAGCGCGTGTGC
>NZ_SJDS01000144.1:0-245 GCF_004332175.1 Lysinibacillus sp. OL1
CATCATCGATCATCAGCCATTGAGCAATTTCCGGCAATGTTTCCGAGATAGCGGAGGTTGTCAGCCCAAAGGATGCACCCGAATCCGAGAGCATGTGCTCAATTCGATCTGACGGATGTTTGGGATCGATCGGTAGGTAGGCCGCCCCCGACTTTGCAACCGCCCATACCGCGAGCACCATCTCATACGACCTAGAAAAAACCAGCGGCACGATCGATTCGGGACCAAATCCACGTCCGATGAGA
>NZ_SJDS01000145.1:0-244 GCF_004332175.1 Lysinibacillus sp. OL1
CATACCGAACACGGAAGTTAAGCTCTTTAGCGCCGATGGTAGTTGGGGGCTTCCCCCTGTGAGAGTAGGACGTCGCTTCGCTTATTTTTTGTGGAGGATTAGCTCAGCTGGGAGAGCACCTGCCTTACAAGCAGGGGGTCGGCGGTTCGAGCCCGTCATCCTCCACCATTTTGGTCCCGTGGTGTAGCGGTTAACATGCCTGCCTGTCACGCAGGAGATCGCCGGTTCGATCCCGGTCGGGACC
>NZ_SJDS01000146.1:0-244 GCF_004332175.1 Lysinibacillus sp. OL1
GCGCTCGGCGCGCTCGTTGCCGGTGGTGCGTTGTTTGCCTTCTCTTCCTTCGTGATGCCCGCCCTGCGGTCGGTGGATGCACATACCGCGATCACGTCGATGCAGGCGATCAACGTCGAAGCGCCGCGTAGTGCGTTGATGCTTCCGCTGGTCGGATCGGCGCTCACCGCGATCGCCGCTGGAATCTGGGCATCGATCTCCAGACCGGACGGCTGGGTCCTTGCTGTCGTCGGTTGCGTCGGGG
>NZ_SJDS01000147.1:0-244 GCF_004332175.1 Lysinibacillus sp. OL1
GTAACACCCGTAAGGTCAACGTGTGCACCTCCTGCCTGAAGGCAGGCAAGGTCGCTCGGGGCTGATTGCCCGAGCACAAACTATTGCAGGCTCTGCCCCCGTCACTTCGGTGACGGGGGCAGAGCTGTATCTATGTGGCTGTATCTATGTGGCTGTATCTATGTGTCCCCGTGTTTCGTATGGCTGTCGGACACCCGTAATGTGCGTTGAGTGACTTCCATCGATGACCTGAGCAAAGTGACCC
>NZ_SJDS01000148.1:0-243 GCF_004332175.1 Lysinibacillus sp. OL1
GTCCCGTGGTGTAGCGGTTAACATGCCTGCCTGTCACGCAGGAGATCGCCGGTTCGATCCCGGTCGGGACCGCCATTATTATTGCCGGTGTAGCTCAGTTGGTAGAGCAACTGACTTGTAATCAGTAGGTCGTGGGTTCGACTCCTATCGCCGGCACCATTCCCTTGGAGGGGTAGCGAAGTGGCTAAACGCGGCGGACTGTAAATCCGCTCCTTAGGGTTCGGCGGTTCGAATCCGTCCCCC
>NZ_SJDS01000015.1:0-110640 GCF_004332175.1 Lysinibacillus sp. OL1
CTATGCGGTGAAAAAATATTTTCATCACTTTAAAAACGGGTCAGACCGTTGATATATCAACATTTATAGAGGGAGGAGATTTTTTATTTGATTAATCTTTTTTGAATTAATTTTTTAGGGGAGGGATTTACATGAAGTTACGACAAAAAATCAAACAGGCGAAGAAAGAATTAAGAAAGTTGGAAGAGTTAGAAGAAGGGGAATTAAATAACCATTTTCATTTTCCGTTCCTTCAGAAGAAACATGGATTGACTAACTTAATTAATATAAAACGTCATTTACATTCCTATACGAAAGATGAAAGTATCCTCAATGGCAAACTTACTTATATGGAGTTATCTTGTGGAATGACAAAGTTGTTCTCTGTAAAGAACCCTACTGGTAAACCGCTCTCAATCACGCAACAAATGTATTTTAATAACCATGCTACTCAAGCATTGTTAAACTATGTTCCAATCGTATACGAAAAATACAGTCAAATAGATGAGTTACCATCAGATTTTTATTCTATTTACACCCTCTACGTATCAACAGACAGTAGCAAGTCCAAAAAATTGTTTTGCAAGCTGACAATATATCAATTTAAGAATAGTCAAAGCTTGTATATCCGAGAAGATGGGAAATGGATAAAAATTATTGATAAAGATTAGGTGTTTAAATATAACACCTATTTAATAGGAAGTAACTAATAATAGCGGTGCCGTTGACCTGTCATTTTGAGACATAATTATATATAGGATATTTTGATTCAAAAGGAGAACCCACATGCATACAACGCCGATTAAATCTGAGAATGTGTATTTAACCTTCTCAGATTTATATAAAAAGTATATACCTGCAGCCACCATTTTCTTTGAGGGTGATATATATGAACGAAAAGAAAATGGTCGGCATAAAAATACAATTATTCACTACTATCGCTGTGAAAATGAACTGCATACATTAATTATTAGACTTAAAGATAATAACGTCCCTTATTTAATAGAAGGAATATACTCTCGAATATATGAACCGCTGTAAAAGATGTGGAAAACAGTTGAAATCGCAACAGTCTATTGTAGATGGCATGGGACCGTTATTTAAAAAGAAAACACATGAGGAAGCGGCATATCTTGAATTTTTAAAAATACAAATGACAATTTTTGATCCAGAATTTGTTTTACATGAAATGAATGACACGAACTAAGTAGATGGGCATTAGAAATCAAGGTTCGGTTAGATGGACAAGTAACCAAGAAGTAAATGATATTGAATATGTGAGTTATACGGGAAACGAGGACAAATGAAAGAAATTTTGCGGAAACGGAGATAACTACAGTAACAAAATCAGGAGGTGTATAACTAGATGCTATACTATATTATTAATATGACATAATAGTTGTGTACATATAGTTTATAGCCTGAGTAAGAAGAATAAATATGCTCACAATCTAAATAAACAGTTACGGTATGTGTAAGTGCAAATAAACTACAAGGGAGAAATAATTATGAAATCAACAGGTATTGTAAGAAAAGTGGATGAGTTAGGTCGCGTAGTACTTCCAATTGAGTTACGTAAAACTCTAGGTATCAAGGAGAAAGATCCGATAGAAATTTTCGTTGACGAAGATAAAATCATACTAAAAAAATATGAACCAAATATGACTTGTGCAATTACAGGTGAGGTATCAAACGATAACTTAAGAATTTTAGACGGAAAACTAATTTTAAGTGAACAAGGTGCTGAACAATTGATTAAGGAAATTCAATTAAAATTAATAAAAGAGTAACTACTACAGATAGATTATCTGAGGAACCGAAAGTGGCAGCATACACAGAGTATGCTGCTTTTTTTATTAAAGAGAACGAAGTACCTCTCCTTACGAAAATTTATCAATAATCAAAAGGGGTCTATTTTACTATTAGAATATCAATTTTTGGACTCTATAATGTCTCAGACATTCAAACATTAAGGAGAGATATAAAAGATGAGACAACTGTTATTGATAACTATTATTTATTTAAAGGCGAGTACATCAGTGATGCTTGCCATAATAATCCTACTAGAATCCACATGGGCCTATGAGATGACAGCAATGGTAATCAGTAAAAATATTTTATCTAGTTTGAATTATCTACTTGATATAGGCCTGATTACAATAAACCTACCTCAAAAAGACATTGAACAAGCTAAATATTGAATCAAATATACTAATTTTTCTGGTTCTGCTAGAATAGATTTACAAATGTTAAATTTAATGGAGGCAGATTAAAATGGGGCAAAACGTAGAGAATATCCAAAAGGTCCTAGATTGGACATATGATAAGGTTTTACAAGGTGTGCCAGGCTCAGATTCAGTTTACGAGCTTGCTGACAGCTACTTGTCAAAACATCCGACTAAAGATAAGGCAATCGATAGTTTAATACGCTATCAACAAAGTAAAGTAGGGGCAAATGGATTTGCTGCTGGTTTAGGTGGCATTGTAATCCTTCCAATTACATTACCTGTCAACCTTGCCTCTGTTATGTATATGCAAATGCGAATGATCGCTGCGATTGCACACATAAGAGGATATGACTTAAAGGATGATCAAGTACAAACCTTTGTTTATGCTTGCTTAACAGGTAAATCCGCTTCAGATGTAGTAAAACAGACAGGTATGCTAATGGCCGCGAAAATGGGAGAAGCACAAATTAAGAGAATACCAGGTGAAGTGATCAAACAAATTAATCAAAAGGTAGGATTCAGGTTAGTGACAAAGTTCGGAGAAAAAGGCGTTGTGAACTTAGGTAAAATGGTACCACTAATAGGTGGGGTAGTAGGAGCCACATTTGACTCATCAGCTACCTACATTATTGGAAAGGCTGCCAAAAAGTCATTTATTGAAGGTGGATATGATAAGGAGAACAGAATTATTTTAAACATTTAGTATGAGGCAGTACATAAATTAGGAGGGATATGATGAGTTTTAAAGCACTAAATATATGCGACAGCATCGTTTACACAATCGACTATTGGGAAAGAAATTTAACTAATGTTACCCCTTACTGTCCCGTGTGTGGTGAAGTAACAGAAATTAGGGCTGCAGGGTCAACAGTAATGAAAACACATTTTTTCCATTCAACACAAGGTACAAATTGTCCAAGCATTATAGAGAATCATTCTAAGTATGCATTGCTTACACCAACTACCTTGGATACTACCAATGGTAATCAACTAATTAATTGGACTAAAATAAATATCTGGCATTTGTATTCAAAATGTAAAAAGATTCTTAAAAACAGATTACAATTTAAAGAGTTCTCAGCCATGTTAGAGAAAGCTAAAGAGAATAAAATTTGGTATTACAAAGGATTAAATACAAATACTTTACCATATGTATTAATCGTTAACTTTGGAATTTTTCCTAAAATTGAAGGTAGAAGTGAAGAAGTTTGGTATATCTTTGATAAAAAAATGTATGGTGATAATCTTTTCTTACAAAAGAAAATCACACATATATGGAGAGTAACAAAATTGGATATAGAAAGAATAGAGTTAGACTATGATACAAGTGATACTGGAAAACATTATGCATGGATAAATTTTCAATCATTCTATAAATAGCTATGATGAACAAACTGAGCATTCCGATTGTCGCGATGCTTTTTAAATTACCTTGAATCAAATGTTTTTCACGGAGACAAACAACTAATGTTAACCTTGTCCTCTATTCTTCAAGATATACTGAAAATAAGTATGAACAGAAAACAGAGACTCATATAATTGGTAGAAAATATTCTATATAGACACAATATGTTAATAGCAGCACCTTTACCGATTTGCAGAATTAGAATTGTAAATTAACATTAAAAAAGCAAGAAATATTTAAACTCTTTTGACTATTTTTAAGGGTAAAGTAAATAAAATCTAGCTAAATTATGGTATAATTAAAAGGTAACTAGATAGAGGTTTCATGGGCGGTTTGGCAAAAATTACACCTATTCTCCTTCAGATTTTATGAAGAGAAAGGAGTTGATGCCATGACAGTTTATGAAGGTATGATGATAGCAATTAGCATGTCCACGCTGATTGTATCGGTACTTGCATTGTCATTTACTTTTACACAAAAAAAGTAAACCGCCGACAGCCTCGCATGCTTTGAGCAGTTTACTTTTTCTCTTAGCCGATCGCCTTTGAAGCGATTCGTCTTGTTACAATGACCATTTGGCGCTGGAACGCCGAATGGTCTTATTTATTTTATATACTGTTTCATAAAGAATTATAACATGAAACCTCTGTATTTTCAAAAAAAAATAGTCCTTAAATACTGGTGTGTGTAATTTGATGAGAGAATTGAATCTCTCTTTTTTAATGTGAATTATATTATTGATTATAAATAAAATATTTTAAATAATTATATAGATAAATATGGTATAATTATAATCAAGAGGAATTATTTGCATTAATCAAAATGCTACATAAATTGTAATAAGAAGGTAATGCAAACTATGTAATTACTGTATACCATTAGCTTTATATGAGGTTTAATCGAAAGAAATTGTGCAAGAAAAGGGACTCAATTTCGAGAGGCTTTGTAATCAGCGATTTGTTGCATAGTCAACATTGAAAAAGAGAAATTGCAAGATATTTTAAACAAAAAGTAGTTACTGCACAATATAAGGAAAAGTATAGTAAGGATGGTGGAAAATGAATTTAGATCCAGCAACTTTTTCAAATAAAATAAATTCACTGGAAGTAGTAATCTATTTCTTTGGGATCTCAATTATCGGTGCAATCATATTATTGCCGTTGTTTATATGGTATCTTCCGAAAAAGAAATGATGGGGGACTAAGAATGTAGTAAACAGTAATTGAAAGATTATGTACTAGTAACGGAAGGTGATATTGAATGGATAAAGAAAAAGTGTTAAAAATTTTGGAAGAAAGACAAGTTTATTCTGGAGAAAAATACATTGAAAATGAACAGAAAAAGCTTATTAGACAAGCTGAATGGTATCAAGGCTACAGTGAAGCCTTACTTTTCGCTATTGAAACGTTAAAGAAATCTTAATACAAGAAATTTATAATAAGGACAAAAATTTTTGTATTTAGGAGGTGCTAAATTGTTTATTCGCAAAGACGAATTATATATAAATAGACATAGCGTAGGCCCATTTAAAGTCTACTTGGCGCTTGAAGATGCTGTAAGTGCCGATAACCTTGTAAAAGTCGTTGATCTTACTCGTAATGCTTATGTTTATCTCTCAAGTTCAACGGTATTGCCGTTTGAAGGCAAACTGGATGAAGAATTAATAGAAATAGCAGTGAAATACAATTATACAAATGAATGAGCGAATAATAGTATGTTGAATTGTTGTTAGAGGAATGCGTAAGTACTTGCTTTGCAAAGAAATCATAGTAAAAAATTATACCTTAAGAACGAAGGTGAAGTAGCGTGCGAGGAATATGTATACAGGCTCCTGAAAAATCTAACCTTATCAATGGAAAGGAATATTATTTGTTTCCCCATGGCAGCCATGCGGTTGAAGCTAGTCTTTTTCCACACCCTGAATCGCATTTTGGAACATATCAAAAAAGTCGTTTTCAAATCATTGACGAACAAAAAATAATAGATTTTAGGAATGAAGCAGAGTCTCCTAAAAAATTTTTAGCACGTGTTGTAATGCCACCCTCTAAGTTTTATATCGTTGGTGAAGAGTATATTGTTAGTGAATCAAATGCAAACGGTTATTATGACGTATTTTTTAAAACTCAACCAGATTGTGCACCAATAGGTTCATACAAAAAAAGCGAATATTTCGAACTTATCGAACGATATAGAGAGGAGCCTTCAGCTGCTAAAAAAATCAGAGCAGAAGAGAACGATTTGGTGCCAGTATCTTATGAATCTAAAAAAAAGATATTAGTACATACAAAAAAGCAAGAATTTACTCAGCTTAGTTTATTTTAATAGAATTTTGTTTACTCAAATTTTTGCCCTTAATGGTTTCTAAAGAATACATTTATTGTTACAGACTCAGGAAAATCTTGAATTTTATATTGAAATTAAAAGGAGATTTCTATGGATGACTTTATTCTATATATAGTATCGATTGTTGAATTTTTGGGCCCAACCAAATCAATTATTATTACTATTATCAGCTTTTTCCTATTACTATTATTAATGTACATATCGATACAGTTAGAGCATAGTTCTATACTGGATGTAATACATTATCGAACATTCATAGTAGTCGCAACTACACCTACAGGAGAAGCAATCAAATTAACACTGAAAGCCTGGGGACGTGTAAATGCTGTTGAAAAGGCTGCTAAAAAAGTAGGAAATACTACTGGTGTAAAATTCACCGTCACAGAATCAATAGGTAAAACTCACAAATGATACTATTATAAATATACTTTTAAACATATAACCATAGTTAGGGAGTTGTGTTTATGGAAGTCCTTGAACAAATTGAACTAGAACTGTTTGATGACGAACTACCATTTCTTCAACCAGCGCTCTGTAATAAAATGGACACGGAGAACAAAGTAATCCGTCAATCTGAAGATATATTATTGAACAATCATGTGTTACCATTATTGCGAGGAGCTGGAGCAAATATAGATCAGTTACAAGTATGTGTTCGTAATATAAATGAAACATGGATGGTAGTGGAAGTGGCCACACTAGACATGTGTGTATCTATGACTATCTGGAATAACGAAAGCAGCGACTATATCCACTATAAGTCGAAACATGTAACTGAAGCCTATATAAATCAGTATTTTACGAGCCGCTATAAGCCTGCTCAGGTGTTCTATTTAGATAAACAACTGGAGCGGTATATAAAGAACTTCTTCCACTATAAGACCTAATACGGGTCTTATAGTTCGTTTAATTTTGAAAGGAATGAAATGTGATGCACAACAATAAAGAATTTGAAGAAGGGCTAACTATTAAAGAAATAGCCAAGACTTTGAGCGTCGCTGAAATTACGGTTTACAAGTACATTGAAAAAGGACTTCTTAAAGAAATTGAACAACCTAACTTAAAATATGCTATTAATGGTCAACGTTTGTTTACTTCAGAAAGTGTCTTTTCTTTAAAGGACCAAATGACGGATACACGTGATCAAATTAGTTTGAATGCTTATGCAAAAGAAAAGAAAGTTAGTCCTGAGTCATTGAAGAAAATCATAGCTGATAATGGCTTAGAAATACCAAAGGGTTTTCATGGATTACGTCAAACATACCTAATATCACCTGAACTTAGACAAAAACTGGACAAGCTTATATTAGATAATAGTTTTTCTCATTTCAGAAATAAAAAAAACTACTATAATAGTAAATTCAACATTGCATTATTGCAGCCTTTTGTTATTGAAGGTGGAAGAACCTACCGTGTTATGATTGAAGGTCGTCGTTGGGGCTTCTATACAGAGACAGGTTTTATTGATTTTGAGAATTTTTCGGAGGCAATTCCACTTTATGATATCCATAAGCCGACTGTCAGATCCACTCTTCATGTAAACTTTTCTATACCTAAAAATAATGAGGATGCTTATTCATATGTGGATGCAATTTACAACGTTTTCGGTATTGAAAACGCACAGTTACTATTGACAGATGACAGTATTAATGGCCGCATAAAGATGGCTAATTGGAAAGTAACTGAAGACCTCAAACAACATATCCAAAAGCTATTAGAATTAAATAGCTTTACTCTAAATGGTGAAATGCAATTGATAAATCATGAGTTACAAGTAATTTGTTTTGATAAACGTGTGGTTGTACTGTTAGGACAAGAATATTATGAACAATTATCTGAACTAGCAAAAAAACAAAACAAAACCGAAAGTAAGCTGGGACAAAAAATCATTGAGGATTATTTAAATAAGCAACATCAGTAATTTACGGGCATAATTCCTTATTTTATGTTGTTAGTAAAATATGATTGAACACTGTGAATCATGTTGATATAATACCCATATAAAGTACTATATTTTCCAAATTTAATCTTGAATGGGAACACCCCTTCATCTACACGAAACTGCAATAATATTGTGGTCTATTTCGTGTGAGTGAAGGGGTTTTTTTGTTCATAAAAGGAGAGAAAAGATATGATAAATCTTGCGAATTCATGGGATATGCAACAAATAAAATGCTCACCAAAGAAAGGTAAAAAAGGGCATGTTGCTGTAGGTAATACAGTTAGATTTTCAAGGAATGGTATTAATATCTGTGGCCAAGTCGAATCATACCGTGAGAATACTGTAATTGTTTCCATCAGTGATGAAGATGCAGCTAAACTTCATTTAGAATCCCCACTAACTTTAGTTAACCATAAGAATTACGAAGTGATTCCTTCAGATAACCTTAGACCAGCATCAGGAGGTGAATTACGTGGTTAATAATCTTTCAGATGTTCTACCAATACTCGCACTTGTTTTTGCAATTATTCTAACTTGGAAAATTGTCTCTGTTATAAGATCCTTCTTACTAAGATTAATTGCATTTATCAGCACCTTTCTTCTTTTATGGAGGCTCTTTGCTTTAGGATCCAGTATTTTCAATTATTAAAGAGAGGAATGAACATAATGAATCGTCAGTTGTTGATGCCGCCAGTACAAGAAGATAGAGGAATATTACAATGTCACAGTTTAAATAATTTGCTTTCTCCCACAAAAAAAGAAGAGTTTTTATTAAGACGAATAAAGGCAGTACATTTAGTTAGCCTCAATTTACCCTATACAAAGTCCAAAAAGAAGTTACTTGTAGATCATGCAATCATCTTGTTAGGCTTCCTCTCAGGGCGCCTGGATCGATCCATGACAATTCCTATTCATATATCCGAAATAAGCGAAGAAACGAAACTGGCAGTTAGTCGTATTCGTACTGTTTTCCACTTTTTAGAAGCGGTCAGAATACTTAAATACAGCAAGAGCATCGTATCCATCTACAAGATTTCAGATTTAAGATCGTATACAGAACACTAGTTAGTTTTGGAAGTAAGGTAAATTCGATCGTAAAAGTGATTATAGAAAAGGATTATTAATTAAAAAATGGGAAGGAGTATTTAATATGGGAATTATTGATTTTGTAATTCTAAGTATTACAGGAATTGTTTTTACAACCACCTTGCTTTTATTAATTTTTAGTTTGAAATCAACGAAAGAAGAAGTTAAGCGTAAACGCTATAAAAGGACTTATGTCCCTGTGATTACATTATGTGTCATTGTTATTACGCTATATGTTGCTGTTCTTAGTATAGGAAATGCTACAGTGAATTTAATGAACCAGTGAAACATATTGTTCTGAACCAGGAGGGAGCAAAGTGAAAGAATCTGAATTATTTACGCCTGTAAAGAAGTTACTCTTAAATCAAGGTTGTAAAGATGTTTATGGAGAAGTATGCAACTACGATGTGGTAGGAGTTGCACCAGACAGCGAGTTCATCGTTGAAATGAAAAAAAATATGAATTTCAAAGTCATAGAACAAGCTCACCAAGGAATCGGCAGAGCAAAGTATGTTTATATAGCTATACCTAAACCAAAAAGCGAAATACCTAATCGTTTTGCTCGAACAATTTTAAATGATTATGGTATTGGTTTGATTTATATAGATAGTGATAGCGCCTCTATTGAGATACCAAGTGCCGAACATGATATTCATTGGAGAAATATTCGTGAGGATGTATTGCCACACAATAAAATTATGATTGGTGGTGTAAAGTCAGGTGATGGGCCAACAGAGTATTCAATCACAATAGACGCTGTAAAAGCTTTTATGCGTGATCGTGATTGGGTAACTATTGAAGAAATCTTACAACATGTAGATACACATTATTCGAATCCCAAACCATCATTAGCTGCTACATTGCGAGCCACATGGAATGAATCATGGTGTGAAAGAAAAATCATCAAACGAAAAACTCATTTTAAATTTAAGAATGACTGAAAGATATTGTGCAGCAAGGAGTGAGAGCATGGATAATATAAAGTTTCGCGCAAAAATTATTGATGAATCACATTTAAGTGCTGGAAAGATTGTTGATGTGGAATAGATTGACTTCAAAAAACAAACAGATTACATTCAATGGTGTGGCATTTGAAATGGGTTTTGGCGAGTTAGTTGAACATGCAAAAGAAAATCAATTTAAGCTCTTGCAATATAGTGGCTATAAAGATATGAACGGTAAAGAGATTTATGACGGTCACATTATTCGTATATTCGATGATGTAGATTCGGACGATGGTTGGAATGAAGATGTAAGTATGCACATGGGTGCTTTTATGGCTGGAGATGAAAATTTTATCGGTAACGTGCATTTCAGATCAAGGATAATTGGCACTATTTTTGATTGAAAGATATTGATCAGTACCAGGAGGGATATGAATGGCTGTAGAAAACGTAATTGAGCTAACAAATATTAAAGCACATCTTATGTTCACTATTAACAATGAGCACAGTGAAGATGAAGTGTCAGTGGAAGTAGGATGTGCAGAGGATATTGAGAATACAATGCAACTATTTTTCAAAGAACGTTGGGAAGCGCTGTTTGGTGATCTTTATGACCGTTTGGAATTCGAGTGGGCGATATTTAACGGAATTTCGTTTGTAAATGATGATAATAACCGCATAGGTATGCAGAATTACGGTAATTACAAGCAGGGAAGTTGCTCACTAGATATTGATTCATTAGCAGATAAAAATGCTGAGAAATTAAAAAGGATTAGAGAAATAGCAATCGAGTAAATTAATTGCAATACGGTATTCGAAAGATTTTATACAGTAGGAGGAATTAATTTGGAACACGAAAAAACCTTAAAAATCACTGATTCATTAGTTGGTATGCTTGAGGATTATTCAAGAGAATTGGAAGAAGCGATTGAAAACAATCAACCAAGAGAACCCGAAATCAACGATGCTTATTTATTGGATGGATTATTAGAAGTACAAGAGGCTCTTCATGAAGATCTGATTTGTGAGGGTGCAACTTATGAAGCGTATACATTAATCACTGATAAACCAGTTACTTTATACAGCACGATGGAGTCAATAACGATGATAGGTGGTAGAAAGCTAAAGTTTAAAGTGATGAGTATCGTTGAAGTAAAACCTATGCCAGATGGACAAATGATGATTGAAATTTTAGGACAGGAATTGTAATAAGTATTTAGTTAATCGAAAGATTTTGTTTAGAAGGGTGGATGAAAATGTTCGCTATATTTTTAACATCAAATGACGAAAGACTAGATGAAATTTGTACAGTTAAGGTTGAAATGTTAAATGCAGATGGAAGTGTATTAGATTCTCAATATCATCAAAATAGCTCATTTAAAAGTGTTGGAGAATTAATTCATAATCGAAATAGGGATGGGGTTGAGATGTCCGTGTTGGATTACGGAGATGAACTTAGAGGTATCATTACACCACTCGGTGACTTAGTTACTCATAGTTATGTGATTACGAAATTCATTGATTAAACTATTACTTCAATTTTGGGTATGGGTATTAATCGAAAGAATTTGTGCAGCAAGAAAAAAGGTTAAATTCTTAATTACGGTAGTATTAGTCAATTTATATTCAAAAGATGCATTTGCCAGCGATGGATGATGAATTACTGAACGAAGCAATTGAAATTGTTCGTCATAGAAATGAATAATTCAAAAGTGAACATTGTTACGTTCAACGGAGTATTGACTATGTAAGTAAAGAAGAAATTGCCAGAAAAGATTGATAAAACCGTAGCAGAGATTAGTTGAAAAGAAAGAAACGAAAAAGGGTCACTAGGTTGGAAATGACCCTAAACAGAAGTTTTATATGAATTTTTTAGGATTAGCAACTTTGAGTGATGCAATCTCTCCGCAGTTTTTGCAAAAAGTCATAAGAATTGGTGAACCAAAAGCCATTTTTGAACCAATCGGTCTTATATTACCCGAACTACTATTACCACCAACTTGACCGCTTATAAAGGAATCCTTACCACAAGTCTTACAAACTAATTTATTATTTTCCATAATATCACCTCTTTATGTAATGTATGTAAATTATAGCATAAAAAACCTGATATATTTCACACGAATACAACAAACAACTGCACAATATGAGGATATTACACACTAGAAGAAAAAGGAGATTAATTAAAATGGATAATTATTTATTAGAAAGATTAAACACTGCTTTAAATTATAATCTAACTAAAGAAGAAGCAGAAAAAGAAATATTTGATTTATTTGATAAGGGAATGATCCCTAACATTGTTAAAGCATTAAATGAGCAGTTGGGTATTACGAATTATGAAACTAGAAATGCTTTAGAAAATTTATTATCTGAAAGGGATAGACTTAATACTATTGAATTACTAAATATATGTGAGGATGAAGTTCGGCATAATAAATTAGAAAAATGGCTTAATACCGAAGTACGCATACATGTAGTTGATTAAATTGGGTAGTATTTTTTTACGAACAAGACCCCACTCACGCAGATAGACTTGAGCAAACTACTGTTAAATCAATAGGAGATTAACGTTGTATATGGAGAAAATTTTATTTAATGTTGTACATTTTGAAGCACCCAATACGCCTATAACAATGGGTGTTATGTTTAAAACTACTACTATCTTAGCTAAAGAATTTCCCATTATTTCAATTTTAATTGGTGTATTCTTTTTGTTTCTAATAGCCCGTTCAATTCGCTTTAAAATAAGAAAAATATGAAATTAGAATTGTGAATCTTAGACCTTCTGAATATACGACATGAACGACATGGTGGACTACATTTTTTTGTACAACAGATTTAGTGCGCAACTAGGAGGTGTTAAAAATTGATTGTAAAATCTCTTATAAATGGATTTGGATTAACAGAAGATAAAGAATATACAGTTATTTTTGAACATGATTCTGTTTATGAAGTCGAATTGGATAACGGAAATATTGCATGTAGAAATAAAGATTTTTTCATTATTGTTCAAGAGAACTAAATCTAAGTTTATGGCAAGTCATCCAGAAAATTTAACTTGGAAAATGGAGGGCCTATGAAGACACTTAACAGGGGAAAAATAATTTTCTTCTCTATATTATTTTGTACACTATTGTTGGTAGGTTGTAATGAAGAAAGTACTAATATCTCAAAAGAGCTCGTATTCTTAGAAAAAACTAATGAATATGGGCGTCCATTATTAGTTTTTGAGAGCATTGAAGATAAAAAGTACTACATTATTGAAGTTACAAACTGGGAGTATGACAATACACAATATGAAAATGGGGAAATATTAGAGGTATATACAAGGCAAGAAAAAGATTTAGGTGTTATAGGGAGAGGTTTGTTGGAGTTACTATTTGATTTTGTTCAAACAACTGATTTTGAAGTTTACATCAATGAAGAATGGCATCATTTATTTGAGATGATCAATTACACGAAAACAAAATGAAGAAAAGAGATGTTGTAGGTAACTTCTTAACAAACTGTTATTCATATCGATAATCGTTAACTTTGGTAAAGTTCCAAGTTATTGATGATAAACCATGGTAGGGAAATTCAGATGTTACTTTTCTCTACCTATTTATTTAGGATTTTTATAAGAACATTGGTAAAAATTACAAAAGGAGCATTTATAATGAAATGGTTTAAGAAATTAATTCATCCCTCATGTTTGTGCTGTGGTGAAATAGCAACTAAGGATGTCAATGAAATACCACTGGGTAAACAGATTTTGGAACACCTAATTAAATCCAAATACCTGATTGTATCAAGAAAACATTATGAAAAGATTACTTATAGGAGGTTTTCTCATGGACCTTTAGCAAGGTACCCACTATGTATTAATTGTTATAAGCAGGTAGAAGAAAAATGGGAAAAAGATGAAGCGGAGTTAAAAGCTTCGCATGAAGAAAAACAGAAAAAGCTTGAAATCAGTGAATATTACGAGAGGTTAGCAGTAGAAATTGAACGTAAAGAATTAGAAATACGTGCAAAAGCTTTAGGAATTGATTTAGACAAAGAAATATTAGAGCTTAATACTAAATAAGTAGGAGTAAGTGAAAGGGGATCAATAATGATAAACTGGATGTCATTTTACGAATTTGCTATTACTTTTAGGCATGACCATATTAGAAAAGAACATAGGGGTGATTATTTCCATGCACGAAACTGTGACATGATGTACCACTTTGCAAACCAAATGTGTCGAGATAAAAAATTTCCCAGTACATGCTGCCATTACTTAGAATTAAAAAATTATATCTCTGATAATTATAGAGAGGATATAGTAAATGGATTTGAATTAATATGGCAAAAGTACAAGAGAGCAAAGGAGCTGGCATTGGATTTGGCACATAAAGAAGCATTAGAACATGAGGAATTGATAAAACAGTAGTGCTAACTACAGTACTGCTTAAGAATTGGTAACCCTTTTACGGTTTGTCAGTAATGAATTATATCACAAGAAGGGCGTAGCAACTAATATAAACTTGCAAAGTTGAGCTCTATGAGGTAGGAGGAATTAATGAAACAATTATTCTTAAGATCATGGTGTAATAAGCAAACAGTGATAATATGCATTATTTCACTTGTCCTGTTTGTATCTGTATTTTCAGTTGTATATTATCTAAGTACAAAAAAGTCCATAATGTTGGAAATGAACAGAGAAACAATTGAAGTATCAACACATGCTAAAACCGTAGAACAATTATTACAAGAACAAAATATAGATGTGGCAGCGCATGACAAAATATCACCTTCTCCAAGCACCCCCATTGTTAATGACATGGCTATTTCGTGGAAGCAGGCGAAAAAAGTAACTATTTCAGTTGATGGAAATCAATCAAAAGTTTGGACAACTGAAACAAAAGTGAAAGACATTTTAAAAGAAGCAAATATAGAGGTATCTGAGCATGATTCTTTATCACAAGAACTAGATACTGAACTAGGAGCAGAAAACGAAATATCTATTCAAAAAGCATTTCAAGTTACTCTTGTCGATGACGTAAATAAAAGAAAAGTATGGTCCACTTCGACTACGGTTGCTAACTTTTTAAAAGAAAACGGAATACAGTTAAATGAATTTGATCGTATTAAAAATAACCTGGAGGATGCTATTACTCCTCAGAGTAAAATTGTAGTAGTTCGCGTAGAAAAGGTTATCGATGTAGTGGAAAACTCTTTAAATTTTGAAATTATTAAAGAGCAGGATGCTTCATTGGAAGAAGGAAAAGAAACAGTAGTAACAGAAGGCCAGAAAGGTTTAATAATTAAAACGTATGAAAGCATAAAAGAGAATGGCAAAGTTGTAGCTAAAAATTTAAAATCTGAAAGTAAAGGTAAAGAACCAAAGAATCAAGTAGTTGCAATAGGTACTAAAAAAATAGTACGTAGTAAGAATAGTACTGATACTACAGCCAAAAAGGAAAGTACAGTTAGCGATAGTACAGTTAACCCAAATAGTATGGATAGTAAATCGACTATTTCATATGATTCAACAGAGCCCGCTATTGGGAGTGAATTTTACGTAATTGCAACTGCCTATACCCCTTATTGTAAGGGTTGTTCGGGTACATCAGCCACTGGTATTAATTTACGCTTAAACCCTGATATGAAAGCTATCGCGGTGGATCCTTCTGTTATTAAGCTAGGCTCAAAAGTTTGGGTTGAAGGCTATGGAACAGCTATTGCTGTGGATACTGGTGGAGCAATTAAGGGGAATAAAATTGATATACTTGTACAAAGTGAGACTCAAGCAATAAATTGGGGAGTTAAGAGAGTACGTATAAAAGTAATAAATTAAAAATATTGGAGGTAGATGTAAGTTGTTTGGTGAAATATTAAAAAAGTATTGTCCAACATGTAAAGAAGATGTTTTGGCCAAAGAGGAAAGAGAGATCATTAGAAAAGCACAAAATGAAGGAAAAGACGTTGTAGTTGTTATGTGCTAATACATTCAATTTATAATTCCTAGACCGTCTATTAGGCGGTTTTTTGTGTAAAGGGAGTAAATAGTTAACTAATGAACGACCCCTTCTTCTCAAAAGAAGAACAATACTGTATAATAAAAAATAAAGGCAACTAAAAAAGTTTAGAAGTCTTATAAAAGGGGAATTGAACATTTAAGATATTTTTTAATTCTACTGAACCTAGAAAACACATTTATACCCTAACTTTGTATAAATGATGGATTCTAGTTTTAAAATATCTCATATTTACATTTTTTGTAAAATTTGTATTTAGTTTACATAACATATATTATAGGAAGTTGTTAAAATACCGGAAAATTATCTATTATAACACAAAATATCTCACTATTACAAGTATACTTGTAATAGTGAGATGAAACAGAAATTTTACATTATTTTGGATTGTAAATTAAAAAGCTCTCGACATCATTTTTATAGAGTTTTGTGAGCTTTAGAAATTCTATAGGACTTATCTGTGTTGGGGCTACTTCAGTTAAACCTTGTATATTTTTCGGTACATTATCTAACTGAAACTCTTTTGAATGTGAATGACGTGATAACAGATTAATATTACCCGTTTTCCAATCATCTGAAATATCTCTTATACTGGTTATTACTATGAGTAAGTTCTCATCTTCTAGTCTATCTATTATTCTTAAAAACTCGTATTTTTTCTGAATCACATGTCGTTCCATTTGGCGCTCCTTTCAAACTTATATTTATTAATTCTATATTTATCCTATCCTTCATATATATTTGTATCGCACCTTTGAATTGCTGCTTCCCTAATATAAATTCCAAAGCACTACTCAAATAAATCATAGAGCTCAACTTTGCATGTTAAGGTGCGAATTAGTTTAGCAGATGCATTTGAGTAGTGTTAGTATTGTCTAATAAAAATAATAGGCACTGTTCCTCGTTTAATTCTAGGCCACTTTCAGATATGTAGATAATATTCCTGTTTAAAAGATAATTAATTGCTTCAGTAAAGTTTAATAGTAAATCTGGAGTTACTACATTATTGTATAGATGCATTTCCTCATAATCCACTTTTAATCCCTCAACAGAAGTATATTTTTTCTTTTTATTATAAATAAACAGTAAAATTATTGAACAACGACTATATTTAGGTATGGGTGAACAATACTCAGAGATCATAGTAAATAAATCGTAAGAATACTTAATCATATTCAACCTTCTTTCTCTAGTCTTCTAATATATCGATGTTCAAGCATCCCTTATTATAATCAGCTACAACCAGCACATTAGTTAATGGGCTAAGGTGAGCAATATCGCTTTGGGGAAGTAAATCACTAACTGTGGCCAGCTTTGTAGTTATCCGAAAAACTTTACTTTTATTTTTTTCAAACTCCTGCAGAAGATCATCTGTCAACTCCATATCACTTAAATTAACTGGTATTGTAAATAATAAACTCATTTATATTGTCATCCTTTCATTTGTATTTAGATTAGTGTTCTCTAACTGTTTAATTTGATTTTGACAACTCTCTAATTCGTCTAATAACTCAGATTTAATTTGATAATTTACGTAGCCATACTCATTTTCAAGAAAAGCGATACTATTTCTCAAATTCTTTTCTTCGTTAATAAGAGCGAGTAATTTTAGTTTCTTCATACTAATTCTCCTATTCACAAGCTGCTGAACTATCAGAACTGTCACTTGTTGAAATACCTCTATGAAAAGAAGACGTACCAACAATATGAGATGAGATCTCCATCATAGACTATCTCGCTTTTTAGTTTTCCTATTTGATTGACCTCATTCATTGAACTACCCCCTCTCTGCAAGTCAACTAAATAATTTATTAACTTTCTAAACATCTACTCAACTCCAATCACAGGATATTTTTAGATTTTAGGTAGAAATACATCTTTATACTTCTCTTAATGTAATCCATCTCTATAAAAAGTATAATTTTCCTTATAACCTCTAATTGTTCTATTGAAACTATTTACAAATCTAATTCTGACTAGAGATAATATACATTCATGAGTTCCAGCTAACCCACAACTACTTATACAGATGTGATAGATTATATCTATTCATTCTGTATAATAATTAGTAAAGAATTAGAAATTTTAGATTACTAAACACCCTAAATTTCAAATGCTTGTAACTATACGAAAGGACTGATTATATGTCATTACCTGTTAAAGGAGTAACGATGAAAGAAAGATTACAAAATGCTCGAAAACAAATCAAGATTACTCAAAAGGTCGCTGCAGCTGATATTTTTAATATCCCCCTTGGTACCCTTACTGGGATTGAGAGTGGCAGGATAATTCCACCAATAGAATACGTTTGTATTGCATGCTATAAGTTATTACAACGAAATACACTTAAAGGATTTATTACATTAGAGTGGGCTAAGGCATTATTTAGAAAGAAATCGTATCGTCTCAATTTTCTTTTTGAAGATGAGGAAGACCTTTTTGAAACCATTATTACTTTAAGTAGAGAATATCCTGGTTACATTCTTTCTCCATCTATAGTAGTTGAGTATCGCAGAGATCATGTGAACTTTGTTATGCCAGCTTATATAGAGCGAATTCATGTGCCCTCTTCTACTACACCATCTCGTAATTTGGCCACTTTTGAGGACAGTGTTAAGCATAGTAAACATGTCGAAAACCAAGATAACTCAAGCTGGACTGAATTAGTTAATGCTTTCTTAGATTTAAAGTTATTGCACAGCAATATGGGTAACATTTTAAATAAAATAAATCATCTACAAAACGAAATAATGGTACAAGCTAATCAAGATAATAAAAATTCAAAAGTCAGTAACATGCAAAATTTTAACGATCTCTTTATATATGAACTCCAATTAAGAAATGAAATATCAAGTATGTTAGCAAATCTCTCCATAGAAGAATTAGAACAGGTCAAATCACTTGTATCTTCTTTTGATATTCTTTAATTTAGATAAATGACCTGACCTGACTTTGCCTTGCCAGTCTGTGCATGTACTACACGTGATATTTGATTAATTATGAGGTGTGCTTACTTATTTGAATATTTTTGCTACGTTTATTTTTACTTATTTATTGACTATAAGTAAGGTTTAAGAAAAAATTGACAATTGTATATAGTTGAAGTATCATTAACTTACATATTTTATAACATTAGTAAAGAAATATCTCGTTATTGAAAGTGAGTGATACTATGTTAAATGAATTACTTTGGTTATACGCTACTAAGCGCCAATACGAAATGCAAAAAGAAAATGGCTTAGCTGGCCTAATTGGTATTTTGGTTACTATCTTAATAATTTGGCAATGGAACAATTGGTTTTATCCAATTTTAGAGTCAGTTGGCATC
This sequence comes from Lysinibacillus sp. OL1, assembly GCF_004332175.1. Lineage (NCBI taxonomy): Bacteria > Bacillati > Bacillota > Bacilli > Caryophanales > Bacillaceae > Lysinibacillus > Lysinibacillus sp. OL1. The sequence continues at coordinate 19,264 of NZ_SJDS01000015.1, forward strand.
GTTTCTCTGGCAGATAGAATTGGCATGATCACAGGGTCACCTATTCTTACCACAATTAACGTTTTAGGCTTAATAATGGTCCTAATTTTCATTTTCTTAGCTATGGTGGCTATCCCTACTTTTATAATTCTTTCACTAATGAATTTGTTTGGAAGTAATCACAATAGTAACCGTCCGTCTCCTTTGCAATATGGTGTGTCATTAATTTTGTTACCGATTTTACTTCTGCTTTATCCAATCATAAAGTTAATGAAAAAATTAAAATTAATTAGCCCTACAACAGCAGAGATTTATAAAGAACAGAATAAAATTGATACGAAATCCATTGAAGAATCATATTTAGATGTCTTTACCTCACAAGAGCAAAAGAATGATCCTACGGCTTCTAGAACAGTAATCTCTCAACAAGAGGCCATTTCTCATTTAAATCGGGCAATTGCTTCATTAGAAGACATGAAAGATTTTATTTTTGCATATTCAGAGTCTAATAAAACTTGGTATTTATTAACACCAAATCCAATACCACCGTTTGCGTCTAAGATTTTAGTGAATTCTTCCCCACAAAGAACTCCGTATAATTATGGAGAACTTTATGAAACCTTTAAAAATAATAATGATAATCTAACGAATTTTTATGTACCCGCTTCCAAATTAACGATCAACTGGAATAAGATAACGAATTTCGTTAACATTAGTGTTACTAATGAAGGAAGCGGTTTTATCCTTAATTGTTCAGAAGCCAAAACGTTCGAAATATTAAAGGGTAAATCTATTGAAAACTTATTTAAACAAGCAGCGAATATGGCTTCATTGAAAAATTTGAGTTTAAAAGCTCATGTATTAAGTTACACAATTCCTATTGCTTATCCAGAAGAGATGAAACGTTTTAAAACATCTGCTACACCGTCCTATTATCGAGAACTAAAAAAAGTACCTTATGTAGATGCCTTCGCTCCTTTATACCGAGCAGATGTTTTTCAGGAAGTAAAGACTGCTGCTGCTCGTAACAACCAATGGGCAATTGACTATCTAGCAAATGCACAGAATTTATAAACAGGAGTGTGTAATAAGTGTCTTATCACTATCGAAATCTTACTAAAGAAGAATTAGATATAATTCTAATTCGTTATTTTAATAAAACCTTACTAGCTACCCAGTGGGATCAGATGCTTGGACGAAGGAAGCATCATAATTTACCCTACTCAGATACCATTATGAATATCCTTTCGGTTAATGAATGGGAACAAGTTTATGAGTATTCGGTCCAATTACTTAACAATTATTGCTCCTTGCACAATGTAACAGCCGATGAAGTACCTAAACATATAGAGAAGGAATATCAGAGGGTCATCATTAAATATGAGCTGGAACCCTTCTTAGAAAATGTTGTATCTGTTCGAAAATATGACGAATTTCGTAGAAATCATAGCGATTACCATCTGCCAAATCCTCAAAAAATCATTAGTAACTTTGGTAGTTGGAATCAATTTCGTGAAGCTATGAATTTACCTATCAACGCGACAGGGAATCCCGTTGTATACACGGATGAAAAACTTCTTGAGATTCTAGAAGAGCACAAAACATTCTTCACTACCAATGAAGTTTGGGAACAACATGTAAAGGACCATAAATCTAAAACGAACGAGTCCTTGCCATCTATGCAATGGATGAAAGCTCGTATCGATCGCGAGATTTTATTGAAATATAACCACTTATTGCATCGCACCGAAGAAGAGTACATTCGCGTCCTACAGGAGCATTCTCATGCTTTTAGAAATGGTGTTACTTATTGGACCGCTTACGCTCAGAAATACGGTCTACCAGGCTACAAATCGATTATTCGTAATCTTACTGAAGAACAAATAAATAAAGCACTTAATAGTGACTAGAAGCGGCTAAATGTTAGTCGCTTTTTTCATCATGAACGTTACCTTCCTAATTTCCCTTCAAATGAAGCTTCTTTTTCAACCTTTATTAAATTGCTTAATATCACTGTTGATTTCATCTAATTCTAAATCAATGGTCTGTAGAATTAGTTGTTTTCTATAAGAGGTCATACTTATATCACTGTTAATAAAATTAGATAAATGCGTTATACCTTCCTTTTTATCCATAAGACATTTTAGACAAGTACCTATTTCTGATGAAGAACAACTACAATGGGCTGCATCATACTCATCACCCCCTAGAATCCATTTAGTCGTAGTGCCTGCAATAAAAGCAATTTTCTGTACCTTATCTTTCGGTGATACTGCCAGTCCACGTAACCAAGAATTCACTGTAGACTTTTTAACATCACCGATTCTATATCCAAATTCTGCAATTGATAGGTTCAATTTTGAGCGGATTTTTTTAGTCGCCCAGCTACTTTTACCTTATCTGGTTTCATTAAACTCTTTCATATCAAACTTTCTATCTTCTCGCATATTGCGAAACTCCCTTTAATTTCGAGTAATCTATAATTTTGGTACCTAGTCATATAATCCATAACCAGTAGATTCTTTTCGGTTTCATCTTTAGCTTGTTCAAATATCCAGCTTGGCAATAGTACCTTTTGAGGGATTCTATTACTCAACTGTAATTTTTCCTTGTCGTAAATATAGAGGAATCACAATCTTACCAGGTAATATTTTTATCAATACTAAAGGCACTTGAATTCCCCCTCCTTCCCTATAAAAACTCAATATATTTATCTGATTTAATGACCATTTCTGTAGATGGCTTTTCTTTTACATATTCATTTTTTCGTAAAAAACCCATAGCGAGGATTTCTTTATTTAGAAGTTCTTCATCACGATAAGTAAAATGTTTGAAGTACTTTTCGAAAATAACTAGTGTAAAGTAATATTTGTCTGAAGTTAGGCTGATAAACCAAACCTTTTCACGTCTAACAACTTTTTCAACTACTCCATATATAAAATAAGGGACTTCTAATGTCTGTTCGTTCCAAAATAGTTGATGAGCGGTATCATAATGGCATATTAGCTTTGATATTGGTATTTGATTACCTTTAATAGATATAACAATACTGGCCAGTAGATCTGGACTAACACTTTGATACAGCTTTTTAATACTTTTAAGCGAAGATAATGATGAAGGAGTTTCAGGCTTTTCTTTAAGTAATTTCTGATCGATTTCTGGTGGTGGTGAAGCTTCTTTTTCGCTGTTACTGCGATTCACTTCTTTGGCAACATAATCTGGGTCCAATTTATCCATATTCAACTTAACAACAAATTCCCTGATCCCTTGAGCTCTTAATACCTCTTGATATTCATTAACCTTAGATACGGTGTCCTCAAATGTTAGCTTTTTTGCAAATCCACAAGATTCCTTATGAATTGAATTGGCTTTACCACTTGTTTTAAAATGTGGGGTATTTAATACATCCCCTTTTACAAAATGAACTGGTACTTTACATGTAGGATCCATACAAAGAAGGATTACACCATGTCTCTCCGCTTCATATTCTTTAGCAGTGATCAATTTTCCGTTTGCAAGAATTGCAGAATGCATTTTATTTCACCTTCCTTCATTTTAAAAACGATTTTTTGTACCACTAACACGTTTGATAGATTTAAACGGAATGGATTGATAGGACATTCCGTTACCTATATCACCCATAACTATATTTCTTTCATCAAGTACATTACTCCGTATTAATCTAGCTACTGTTCCTGGTTTACCTGCACCAGATATGTACGGGGAATAGTAGGTTGGTAAAGACCATTGCCCTTTGATATTCTTGAATTTTTCATATATATTTTGTTTTTTCTGAACATTATCAATCTTTTGAAGCAATTGTTTTACACCTTTAAGATAATGTATTGGATGCCCTTCTATTCTCTGACCCATAATACCGATTATTTGTTGATTCATAGTGACTAAACTACCTCCTTAGTTTCAAATAAAATAAAAAACCTGTCGAAAAAACATACTATTGGTATGTTCAATTCGACAGGTTGTTCCCGTTCAAAATATTAAATTTACTAGTTACTTGTTTGTGTTTATTTTATCAACAATTATCTGAAAAAACAACAAGATTAATTAATCTATTGGTTAATTAAATACTTCGTAGAATTCAATAAAAGAAGAACTAATTGCGTAGTAATACTCATTTTTGGTGCCATCCTCTATATACCTTTTAACTTTTAGATTTATTTTTAATGGTTCTCTAGTAGTATAATTAAATACAACAGTAAATTCCCTTTCATCTCTTCGTATGAAGCTAATAGATTCAAATGAACCAGATTTGTCAATTGAATTTAATAATTGGTTTTGCGCAGCTACCAACTCTGCATGACTTTGATATAAATTCACAAATTCCATATATGAATTTATATCAAAGAGAGACACGAGTATACCTACATCTTTGTTTTTTATAGAGTAGTATAGCTCGGCAAGTATGCTTTCTTGTAATTCCTCTTCTGACATTTTTTCATTTTTGATAGCGTCGTGTAACATTTCCCCCATATTTTTTGCATCGATGTTTTTTGGTAAAGAACTTTCAATAAAATTAATTATTTTCTTTCTATCAATATCTTCCATCTTTAAGTCTGAAGCTTTTTCAACAATCCATGCTTTATTATCTTTAAGTACCTCTTCTTCTTTCCCTTTAGATGCTAAATAAAAATACAAATAGAGGCATATAATTAAAAATACGAAAATAATAAAACCGCTATATAACAACCTTTTACTCATGTTTATCATTCCTTTTGAAAAAATCACCCACCATTCGGTAGGTGATTTAACGTTTATTAAAATGGTATATAATCTGCTGGATTTAAAACATTTTTGTTCTTTTGGCGGCTTCCTTTGTGTAATTCAAAATGCAAGTGATAACCAGTGGAACTACCTGAAGTCCCCATAAGTGCTACAGTATCACCTTGTTTAACAGTTTGACCTACTTGTACCTGAATTGAGTTTAAGTGTGCATAAACAGCTTCATATTGAACCCCATCAGCCGTATGTTTGATCCAAATATAATTACCCCAACCATCTCCACATTTACTTCCATAGTAACCTATCGATGGGCATCCACCTTTAGCATTTGTTACTACACCATCTGAAACAGCAAGTATTGGGGTATTCACTGCATTAGCTATGTCTGTACCATAGTGGAATTGACCCCAACGCTCACTAAAAGGTGAAGATAGCCTTCCTGCTGCAGGTCTTATAAATCCATTCTTAACAGTTGAAGGAGGCTTCTCTCCTGTCCCGTTAGAATTTACAGTAGCAGCATTCTTAAACTCAGAAGCTTTCTGATTTACTTGAGCAACATACGAGTCTGAATGATTATATTGATAAATTGCTTTATCCTTATTACTCGAAAATCCATTTTTAGATAAATAATAAGCAGCTGTATAAATGGCATCTGCAATATCCCAAGGACTTGCTTTACCATTACCGTCAGCATCAATACCATACCCTCCATATTGTTTTACAATAGCAGGATTATACAAATCTGATGCGGGCATTTCAGTATGGCCAATTGAACCTTTACAACCTGGGTAACTCCAGCCATGCCAAGTACATCTCATGAACTGTAGATGCCCTTCTGCACCAGTAGATGATATCATTGGTTTATGTGTAGAAAACTTGGTTTCAACCCAATGTAAAGCAGCTAGATAATACCAAGGCACCCCAAACCTTTGTTGTGCACCAAGATAGTATTTCATAAATTCTTCAGGTACGTTGCTACCAGGTGTAACACTGATACCTCCGTTGCCATAATCATATTCATACTCGCCTTGTAGAGTCCCATTTTTCCAAGCTGCATAGTTTACCCGTCCACCAGTTGCTTGGTAAAATACCTCTATAAGTTTTAAATCCTCAACACCCATCTTAAAAGGAGGAGCAAATAAACCTTTCTCAAATCTTGTATAGTCTTCAGTCACATCTTCATTGACTATATAAGTAGTTATACGTGTAGATGTTGTTGTGGTAGTGATACTTTGAACCGTATTCCCTTCCTCGTCTGTCGATTCACTGACCGAGGTTGAAGTTTCAGTTACCCAATCACCCACTACCTGCTCAGGTGTCCCAATCATTATATGATCCCAAGCTTCAACTCTTATTAATAGTTCAACATTAAATGGCTCGCTAGATTCAGTTGTTGTACAATGTCCATCTGTACATGTTGTGGTTTCTGTCTCTATCAAACCTTGCTTAGTTTCATAGGTAAAAATGGGTTTCAAAGCTTCTGCTATGTCAAACATTGCTTTTTCAATGTCTATATCATCATGTTCTGTATAGTAAATTTGAACAGCAGCAATGATGAGCTGGAAGGGTACTTTATATTTTTGTTGTTCTGGTCTATTTGGATCAACAGTTGTATCTGCAGCAGCGAATGCATATTCCCTAATAACTTCAGCATCTTCCCCAAGAGAATCATCTTCACTTAGAATAACTGTTGTCATTATGAAAATGAAAATGATTACAAGCAAAATAGCTCCAATGGCAAGTACATAGGGTCCTAACACCGTTGCTAAGAACCCCATTATTGCCTTCATAGCCGCAGCAATAGCTTTTACAGCTACTTTAATTGCTGTTTTTGCAGCATTTTTTATGAATTTTTTTGCTAGTTTTTTTCCCTGTTTAGATACTTCCTTTTTAACCTTTTCTTTTGCTACTTGCGATACAGTTGGTTGTTGTTCCTCATTGTCAGAATGATTCATCTAAACATACACCTCTTTCTGTATCAAACAACTAGCCTAATATGCCTTGCTTTCTTCTTACTACATCTAATTGATTTCTCCGATCGACAGATCGCATTGCTCGTTCTGTGTGACGGGATGTCATTAAATAGTCTGGTAGGTTTTGTGTAACCAAGCCTGTAACTCCACGCTGATCAAAGAATTGAGTTTCTTGGTTTTCTACTTCATTCCCAGCCACTTGAACTGATTGACTAACTAGACGGCTACCTACTGTTTGGTTAGCCATAGTAACAGTCTGATTGACATTATTCGCCATTTGTATTTCTTGTGAAACTCTTTGAGCAACTGCAGCTTGCCCTGCCATTTTAATAGGTTGTAATTGTCCATTATTAATTTCAACTGGAATTGTTACAACATCATTGTTATTTAAGCGTGTATCTCCTGAGTAAACTGGAGAGATACGATATGTTTGTCCATCTTTTTCAGCTGTAACAAATTGACGTCCTTTTTCCACAACTACTTGAGGATTTAACATGCCAGAAGAAACAATATCCTCTGTATAAAAATTCCCTGCATCTACACGCTGGTTAAATACAGGTGCTTCATTCCGTTGTACAGGTGCATGTTTTGAACTAGCACTTGGATTTCCTAATAAACTATTGTGGGATGAGTTAACTTCAATAGGTGTTTGAATCTTTGCCCCGCCACTATCTAGACGATATGTAGATGGACCACCTTTAGCTCCAGGCATTACAACCAAAGAATCTCCTTCTGCAGTAAGATCTTGATAAACTACGTCACCTTTTTTCAGTGACTCAGCTCCTGCGCCAATACGAGAAACTGTCATTACTTCACCACTATTAGTCCTTACTTCTACATGTGAGGAATCGCGAGTAATTACTTGTCTAATTGCCCCAGGTGCAATTTTTGTATTACCATAATCATCTGTAATAGTTTGAGCCATTCCAATAACTTCAGAAGGTGAAGCAATTTGTTCCTGCACTGCTTGAGTGTATGGAGAAGACATTCTCGTTGCTCCATTCTGAGCTAACTTTAATCCTGTTCTTCCTAACACTAGAGCTCCTGTATAGCCTGCTGCATTAGTAAAATTCCTTTGTGCTAAAACTGCATCTCCACCACTTTGAGCAATATGTTCATTTACCATACCAGTCGTAAATCCATTAATAGCATTAGGAATAGATTTGAAATATTGTCCATCGTTTTTAGATTGATTAAAAGCAGATAGACTCTCACCAAAACCTGCATCAAAACGTTTTCCTATATTTTTGAATGCATTAATGCCAGCTACTCCACTAATAAAAGTCTTTGCGGTAGATGATGATAAAGGTTCAATTGAGTTATGAATTGCATTTGAAAAGTCAGGGCCTTTCATCGCAGCCACGTGTCCTGCGTAAACCGACTTTTCTTGTTGTAACCAATCTTTCCTAGCTGTCTCCTCTGACATTGAAGGGGGTCTATTTTTAATGAATGCTGCTCCTTCTTGTGCGGTTTTAACATGAGCAATACTATTTGCTAATAAAGATAGATTTGGTTTACCTGCTGCATTGATTAGAGACGCTCCTTCTACTTGTGTCATTCCACTTTTTGAAGCTGATAGTAGATTGCTAGTATCGCCAACACCGATATGTTGTTTCGCGGCATCACTCATAAAGGTAGCAACCGCTTCTCTAGAAACATCCCCGCTTGCCCCTTTATTAGCAGCTAAAAACTTTTGTCCATCACTTAAAAAATGTGACTTAACGTCATTGACCCGTTTCTGGAACGCATCCTCTTTTCTTAAATTAAAGGCATCGTCTGATTCACCCAACCTTTGAGGATTTCTTATCGTATAATCTTGCATAAATGTTTCTTTATTATCCTTAGCCCATTGCTTTGCCATACCATCAGCTGATGCAGCAATTAGTTGATTACCGTTACCGATATCCTTGGCAAATTTTTTAGCAGATTGAATATGACTTGAAGCTGAAGCGTAATACTCGGACTCCTTCTGTTTCTTCAAATCGCCAAATTTCTTTTCTAACTCTTGCGGTGTCGCATTAGGGAATCGATCACGTAAATCATCCATGACTTTTTCTTTACTTACTTTTGCCCAATCGTTCGCATAGTGATGACTCAAACCCTTCGCCAGTGCTTCATCATCATTTGGACGATCTTTCATAGAGGTAACGGCATCTTTTCCAGCCTTGATTCTTGATGCTAATAAATTAACAGCGGCACTACCAAACCGACCAACAGGGTTCCCAGCAAGCTCACCTAGCTTAGCTCCTGCTTCTGCAAATCCGATTGAACCTGCTGGGCCTAAACCTGAGCCTGCTACAGAACCTGCCATACCCATAATCGCTTTACCCGCACGGCTCGTTAGATCACCTGCTTTTAGCATTCTATTTGTTTTAGAATCAGCAAAACCTTGTTCTTTACTGCTTGTAATTGACCCTGATGTAGCTTCATTACCTTCGCTTCCATCACCTGTTTTACCATCACGTAATCCAGATGTACCTTTACGCAAACCTTGTAATGTGCTAGCAACTGATTTACCATCCATTGCACCTTTTACAGCTCCAGCCATACCTGCTAGTGCACTCATTCCAAACATAGCACCAGCTTTTGAAAGGTTGCTGTTCATGCCACCTCCCATACCTAGTAGTCCTCTTATAGACTCTGCAATAGGTATGAAAATGACATAGACAATTATTGTTTCAATTAAGCCTGAACCCGAAGTAGATAACATAGCTATAGTCCAGAACACCATTGCATGAACAGATTGCACGAATATTGTGCCTGTAAGTTCTTTAAACCAAGCTGCTGTGATAGATTTTAGGTTTGGTACCATCCAAAAAACCATCATTAAAGGCCCTAAACCCATTAAAAGGATTAAAGTAACACGGCGCATCATGTAGTAGAAGTTAGCCCATAATGCCAAACCTAATAACACAAGGTTTATCGCAATTTTCCCTATCACACCTTTTAATGTAGATTCTTTATTGTCTAGATCCATTTGTTCTTGGATAGTATCTAGTTGTGAATCATGAGTACTCGCAAAAAGGCTGATGATTAAATCGTTAATCTGAAATAATATTTCATATAATGTTGGTAAAAAGTACAACATCATACCTACAAGGACTAAATCTTTCGTAAACTCTATAACTTCATTTCTTCTACTTGCATTGAAGTGTGAGCTTGATATTCTCATTCCTCCAAACACAATGAATGCAATGAAGAAACTCCCTGCCAATGTAAGTATCATTAAATACATAGGTGAGAAAGCGTTTGTTAAATCGGTATCATGAAATGTTGACCAAATTAAAGTCTCACCATCATCTTTGTTTTGTCCATAAACTAAATCCTTTAGCGACGATAGACCTGTGAAAGGTTCAATGAAACTTTTGTATATAAAGGTTATTAAACTTTCAAATATGGCAAGTATCTTCTCACCAATTGCTTCGAACATTTTTCCATCTCCTTTCTGTAGATTTGAATTATTTTACAAACCTGCTCTAGCAAACTCTCTTCGTTTACGTGACTCTGCTAAAACGTTAGCGTTTGATTCTATAAATTCCAAATCACTTGTAGATGGATCTGTTCTTAAGTGAACCGAAGACTTTCCAACTCGTAAAATACATTCACCCTTTTCTGGGTTTTCAAAAATTAATTTTCTTTCTCCTCGTGTTAAATTAAAGTGTTCATCTATTGCAGATAAATCAACTGAGTTTTGTTCAAAGAACATATAAGCGTAAGTGTTTTGGAGTACGCCCCTTGCTTTTTTTGACTCTAGAATTCGAATAAAGTCTTGTGAAGCAATACGGAATCCAGCATTACGTTTACGAGCTCGGCGTGCCATTTTTTCAGAGAAAGATACAGTTTGTTCATTGTCTACCATTGTCCAGAACTCATCGGCGTAGACGACTTTCTTCTTTAACTCGTTATCGATATTTTTAACAAAATATTCCCAAACGTAATTCAAGATCACGTGGTAAGCAATTGGACGAAGATAGCCTTCCTCCATATTCTTCAGATTGAAATTCACCAGTTTAGCAGTATGGATATCCACACCCTCATTTTCTTTTCCAAAATATGTTTGTCCATCAAAGACTGGTTTTGACCCTGTAGATAAAAACGGCCTTATATTTGCCAATAACTTTTCAGCTTTTTCCTCGTTTTTATACTTACTGTATAAGTATTCAAAAACGTCTGTTAAAGTTGGCTCAGGCTTTTTAACTTTTGTTTGAATGATCCTTCCATTTTCCTCTTTAGCTCCCTCTACATAGAGAGATGATGGATGTGTGCGATATAAAAATCTTTCATCTTCTGTGTAAAGATACGTTAAAGCTTCCTCGATATAATTTCGTTCAAATATGTTTAATCCAGGATTTTCTTGATTCTTACCTCGGCTCAAGATATCAAAGAAGTCTGTAGCTTCATTTATCTTTTCGCGAATCGGAACAAATTGAATGAACTTTTGGCCGTCTTCACGTTCAATAATTACGCGCTCTTCTCCATCTTCTAAATCCTCAAGCTCTTCATCATCTTCATCATAGGGAATAGTTGAAACATGAATTGCTAGTGGATTAATTCGAATTTTACTATCCTCTGAAAGTGTAATATTAATGCCTCGTAATCGTTTAACAATGCGGAGATACTCCCCTTCCACATCAATTAAACGGGAGTAAACATTCATACCTGTAGTTTCCCTGGATAGCAGAAGTTTCATTGCGATAGATTTCCCTGAACCCGAGATCCCCAATATTGCCATATTGTAATTTGGGGGACGAAATGACTCTGTACCAAAAGCATTATAAAATTCTTTTTGGCCTGTTCTCCTATTGTTTCCGATAGGAATCCCACCGTTAAACTTCCCACTACCACTAATAAAGGGTGCAAAAGTTGAAAGCGCCCGACGGTCAATATTTCTTAAGGAATCTGGGATTTCATTCTTCCCTAAAGGTGTATTTGAACGAAAACCTTTTTTAACACGTCCAAAAGTTGAAATAATTTTAATAAAACTACCTGATAATAAATCCTCTAGATACTCACGGTACTTATCTAATGTTCGCTTGGAATCACCGTAAAGTATTCCAGAAACGCTCACATGATAAAGGTCGTTCTCGTCAAATTGAGTTTCTTCAGCTAAGATTTCGTTATCTGCAATCTTCGTTTCTATGTCCAAGATCTGATCTTGATTTCCTCTTTTTCTTTGAAAGAATAAGTTGGATTTCAATATGGTATTTTGCTTTTGTAGCATCTTAACGGCTAATGATTTAGGTATTTTTTGAATATCAATCATTACATCACATTCGCCACTTGCTACAATGTCATTTAGCCAATTTGTTTGCAGCTTACGTGGATAACCATCCCTAGAAATATAGAAAGGATAAAAATGTGTCTCTGTACTGAAGGATTGTTTAATAATTCCCGAATCGTTACTCAATTCCGATATACCTATTCCGTCTGGAGAAATAACATCCCAAACATTTGGTTTCATACTAAGTATTGATTCTTCTTCTGACATTTCTGGTTCAATTGGAGAATCATCGAGATTGTCCTTAGACCGACTGAAGATGCTCTTCTTGGCTGGTTTGGCTTCCGCTGCTTTCTTTTTCGTTTTGAACATACTTTTCTAATTCTCCTTTCACTAAGGCAATTCGTTGAGGGGTTTGATCCGCTGTTACATATAAGGAAAGTTGTTCTTGTTTTTCAACATCTTTATAGCGATTTTTTAAAGCTCTTTTACGATTAAAAGCGTAATAACAGACCTCTACTATCCCATCAGTTGATAACATATTTACTTCCATCTCACCAGTTCGTAAATGTTGTTTTGCTGCTTGGATACGACGATGTAATTCATTAAATGCTTTATCAATAATCTTTTCTTCTAATTCTTCTTTATCATCTGCTTTGATTTCCTTAACATCTACACGGTAATCAAAAATGATGAAACGCTTAGCCTCAAATCTTGGTTCAGAATTTTGCCAATATAGAAGATCTCGAACCATGTTTTCACCGAATTCACGTGCGTCGTGATTTAAATTATCTTGAGATTTTAATGTTTTTTGAATTTCCTCAATTGCTTCTGATAAGTCAACATATCGATTTTGTATATAAACACGCACATCGTATCTATTAGAAGCAATCCAAGTTTCGAATGCACCATCGATTATTTCTTGCTCATCATGATCCCTAAGATAGTAGTTAACTGGCTCCACTTCAGCCATCATGCTAAATTCATTGTTAACTCTTCGAACCATATGATTCTCAAAACCCACAATGTCAGGAAAAAGTGTACGAAATGGAGCAGCCTCTTCCTCATCTAATGTAGATGGTGTACCTTTCTTTTTCTTATTACTTTTCTGATCGGGTTGCTTGTTTAAAGAAATGTCATTTACTTTTACTTTCTTTTCTTTCCAAGGGATTATTGGTTCTTTCAACATCACTCTCATAAGAATGTACATGGCTAAACCTATAGCTCCGAAAACTAGAACATCTATCAAAAAATAACTCTCCTTTCTTTTAAACCCCTCTTCGCCACTTTCCATACTGTGTTTTCTTCTGTAGTTTTATTAACATAAAGTAGTCTCGATTCATGTTGTACTTTGAGACTTTTGTAAAACCAAAGAATCCTACGATAAAAGCCACAGGAAGGATAGAAATTGTGCAAAATATTAAGGCAGCAACCCATCCAGCTACCAAGTTTACTATTGCAAATAATGGAGGTACGTATGAATAGACCACTGAAATTCCTACTCCTAAATAAATGGCCTGCCTAGTCGATAAAACCCCCATCAGATTTTTTTGCTCACTGGACATATCAACTGGTACTGTCACCCTTCGCAATTAAAATCACCTCTATGCTAGATTGATAAAACAGCACCTTCCTAAATAGAAGGTGCTGTTAACTTACATCTAATGAACCAAAATTACTTACCTTGACCTAAGCTGACTGCCCATCCGCCAATATCCCAAGCCTTGTAGATAATGAATAGACCAATTGTCGCAGTAAACAATGAACCAATACCTAATGCGCGCTTCTGTGGATTACCGTTACTACCAGATAATTGCATGGCACCTATAACTATGAATAATATTGACCATAGAGCACCAAAGCCCATCGCTATATAGATTAATGATGTAAAACTACCGAAGAAGGAATCTTTACCTTCACCATTAATGCTTTTTGACTCAATCCCTGCAGCTTTAAGGGCATCATCTGCTTTATCAGCAAAAGCTTGGGCTTGAATTAAAAACATTGTCGAACCCACTAATAATGTTGACGTTAATGCTTTTACTTTTGTAGATTTCATAGCATTTGAGATTAATTTCAAATTTTTTCACCTCCATTTTTAGGGACAAAAAAACACCCCGCTTTAAACACGACTCACCTCACCTATAGCTACTGCTATAAGTAAAGTCATGTAAAAAGCGGGGTGTTCCCGTCTTTGTATATTTAATTTCATAATTTCTATATATTGATATTAACCAATATGGAAGAAGTATGCAATAAAAATTTATAACTAACCTAGAGAATAGATTTTTTTGCTATAATTGAACAATTGTAACTAATTATAGGCAGGAGTTATAACATGGAAAATCAAATTATATTAAATTTACAAAATAAAGAAGGTATTGAAAAAGGTATTAAAGCTTTATTAGGAGAAAATTACACACCTTTTATAACATTCTTATCAAAATATCTCTTTGACGAATCAGAAAAATACGACACTCCTTTTAATTTATCTTATTTAGAGAATAATATTGATATAAATTGGGAAAGTATTGATATTAAAAACCTTTGGTTAGTAAATTACCACTTTACAACTAGAAATAATAAAGAAGAGATTATTGAAAATCCAATCCATCACCTTCGCTATCTAGTTAATGAAGAGACATCATTAAAAATATTTTTAAAAAAGCACAACATAGCTTTTGATGTAGAAAATCAACTAATGCGTGTGGAAGATAGAACTTATAATATTCTTGACCACGGTGATGATAACAATACTCCCTTATTTTGGATTGATACAAAACTAAATACAGACCCTGAAGTTTGGGCATTTGCTCGTGTATTAGATATTGGTGAATACAATAATGATTTTCCTGATTATCCTGAGTTTATTCGAAATGTAGCTGATGTATTGGAAGACGATACAGATTTTCTTGATGACTGGAAAAGTACTTATGGAAAACCATATGTAATTGAATTTAAAGAGCATTTAAGTAAAATCAAAATCTATGATGATCATCCAAGCTCATGTGATGAAGACACTATGAAAAAAAGATTGATAAATATATTACTCACCCTATTACTAAGTAGCTTAAGATCATGTTCATTTGTAATTTTTGAGGATATCTTTGGCGAAAATGATATATTAAAAATAGCTACAGCACTTAATCGTTTAAACGATTACAATAACGATGACTCCCATGATGTGCTTATCACCTCATTATTAAAAGGTAATGATTTGGAACCAGAAAACATTATAAAAATTTGGGACTATGAAGAATTTCAGAAGAGAAGTCCTTTCGAATAATTGAACTCACTAAAAAAATCGTATTTAAGAGGTAACGCTCCTAAATACGATTTTCTATTATTGTTGAACAAATACATTTTATAATTTTCTCAATTGTGGCGTGAAACCATTCAAAAGCAAGTCATCTATTCCTTTCCCATTATTTAATGACCATGCTGCTACATAAACTTCAAATCCAAGTGTTTTAAATTCTTTGACCATATCATGAAAATATGGACTTACATGTTCATTCACTGTTGCATCCATATCAAATGCTATATTGATACGTTTAACACCCATGGTTTTTAACAGAGGTAGTAAAGCTCTCCATGAATTAATTCCAGGTGCTGCAAGCATTGTATCTCCGACTTCTTCTATAATATCTGAAAATGCCTCAGCAATGTGATCAATTGCTATATCTGCCTTTAAAGCACCTTCTGTGATCCAGATCGCTTTTGATTTTCTCAAAGTTGTATGGCTATCACTATCTGGATTACTTAAATCCGCTTCAACCGCTTTATTCCAGGATTCTAGTTGTTTACTTGGAATAGCTACATGTATTGGAATAGGATCCCCAGCTACTGTCCCATACTTCTTGTTTGGTGAGCTTAACCAGTAATAACGTTGTCCTCTTGCCAATTTAACAGTCCCTAGAATTTCCCCATTTTCATCTACAACTTTCTCCATTTTTCCCTGTTCTAATACGCCTTCCCAAAACTTCTTACCGTTCACTACAATATTCACATAATTTGGCTGTTTAATTACATATGCCTTTAGATTTGGGTATTTAAGTTGATCTGTTTCTACAAAGTTTTTTACCTCGTCAACTCGAATTTGGTATCCAGTAATTAAATTATATTCGTTACGATAAGGAATCAAGATCCCTGATTGACCATTAATTGTCCAACTATCTTGGTTCATATAAAAACCTGGAATCCCTACTGTCATTTTAGGATCAGCAAGTCTATCTGCAAAAGGGCCAAGTACATTCTTTGCTGTTACCATAGGATGTTGTGGGAAACTGCGATATTGTCTATTTATTATTGTTCTTTCAGGTAGTTTTCTTACATTCATTAAATGTTGTGAATGCATATGAGATAACTCTGTAGTAGAATCCTTTGCTAATTTAGAGAAAAATCCATGTAATAAATGCACAGGGAATTTTTTCCTAGAGTTTGTATTTGATACTGTG
Source organism: Lysinibacillus sp. OL1 (assembly GCF_004332175.1). NCBI lineage: Bacteria > Bacillati > Bacillota > Bacilli > Caryophanales > Bacillaceae > Lysinibacillus > Lysinibacillus sp. OL1. The sequence goes on from NZ_SJDS01000015.1 coordinate 35,631, forward strand.
TTACCAACATCTACTTTTACACCATCTTTTATTTGATGTAACCACGATTGACAGCTTCCTTTCCCAAATTGAATTTCACTTCTTTCTCGAATACAAGCTATTTTATTTCCGCTTTCATGAATCATACACCCTCCTGATTTTCCGCAAACTGGGCATACTGTACGTTGTAATTCAAACCAACCTTTAATTTTCGTTTGTCGATATACCATCATCCATAATTCCTCCTTTATTTGTTTAGATAACTCTCCTATAGGACTCGTTTGTTGGTGGGAAAAGGTTATATATTTTCAATTGTTTATGGTTTTTGTGATTTTTACCAATAACACAAACAATTGGGTTATCGTGTGCATCTAGTCCCTCTAAAATAACTTTTAATATTCCTTTATGAACCTGAACATCTGTTATTTCAGCTGTCCAAATACACTTAATTACATCACGTTTTGAATAACCCACCTGCAGCATTTTATCTTGAACAAATTTACTTAAAACAATCTGATTATTGACTAATGCTTTTCTGACATTAATAATAGTTAATTTCATTTCGTCACCCCTTTTTTAAAATAAAAAAAGTCTTTGGGATGAGAAAATAGACACAATTGTAGTGTATTTTCATCAAGTCCCAAAGACTTTATCGTAGTAAAATCTCGCAGTAGCTTTAGAATAGCCCGCAGTAAAACAATTAATATTATACGTTTTTATCATAACATTACACTTCACTTATCTTCAATAAGGAATCGAAAAGATTTTCTTAATTTACTTTTTACCTTATTGAACATAGTCGGATTTTCTATAGGTAATTTAGTATTAAAATTACTATTAAGAAAAAGGTGATTTCTTATTTGATAGAAGCCTGATTCCAGTTTTTTATACACCAACTCATTTTCTATTAAAGGTTTCGTTTGGTAATAATTTCTTTTCACTTCCTCGTGTAATGAAGGTAGAGAAGCAATGATTGAATAACCCAGTTCCTTCTCTAATCGACCAATTTGTGAAAAGTCATATTTTTTATTAAAGATTAATTTTATAGGTATATTGGCAAACTCATTCAACTGATTTATATACTCTTTCCAAGCTATTATCTCATGAAAAGAATCATCAACTATAATCCACAGCTCACTTAAATACAGGAGAGAGTCTAACGTGTGATTATTCATTTCTCCTGTTGGCAAATCAACTAAAACAATATCTAAAAGGCTGGGCATTTTAAAATATGATTCTATAGTTTCTTTATTCCATTTATGATCTATATCCTCTTCTTGTAACGGCAAGAATAGCACATTTCCATAAATCCAGTTTGCTTTCGTTGGCTCTATCTCATCATGTATCACTGTTGCATAACTTACCCAACTATCTGGAACCACCGTATAGCGATTCAACCAATATTTTAATATATGGTTACTTGTAATACCTTCCAAAACACCTGTATACATTCTTTGCTTTGCCAAATATAGAGCAAAATTAATAACAAAAGTAGTTACCCCAGTCTGATGAACAGGTGACCACACCCCTATTGTCTTATTTGTTTGCCATTCTTGTCTTGCAAACAACTGTTTTTGAATTGAACGAGCTTTTTTGTAATTTTCGTCATCATCAATTTCATTTTGATCTACTTTTACCTTATTATCATCCTCATTGGCAAGTGGCTCTTCAGCTCTTATAATCTCAGGCTGTACAATCTGTTCATGCTCATAGGACTGATGTTGCTCCAAGTCTACTTCTGGTGGTTCTGGATAAGGAATTGTATCATCTATCAATTGATTATGATTACTCGCACTTTTTAGAGGTGTACTTACATTACTTTTTTGTATCTCATTATTGACGTTATAGGGCAACGGTTGATTATGGTTCATCCATTGAGTATCACCTTGTTTTAGAAAATCTAAATTTGGTAAACCACTGTGTTCTACATTATTTATAACCTCTCCTTCGTCTATTTCAAACATTTCAAATTCCCAGTGATTTGTACTATCAATGTTCATATTATAAATTGCTTCTAATGAAGGACAATTAAATAGTACATTTTGTATCTGTTTTTCAGTAGCGTTTAACAATAGGACATATCCAACGTGATTTGGATCAATTTTATTTGTCCATTCCATTGCTAGTGTTCCGTATGACAATCCATAATCTGTACCAGTAATACAATCATTTAAGTAGGCTCGTAGCTCCTGCATAGCTGTAGCATTTATTGGAATACCGTTATCATCAGTGAATAGTATTATTTTTTTTATCATCGTATTTACTCCTTTAAAAGTGTCAAAAAAAACTCACATGAATAAGACCAATATAAGTTGGCCATCTCATGTGAGCAGTGTTTGCTTCTACGAATATTTAAAAATTACATATGGTTGTATTCTAACATATTTACTTTCTTTTGTATTTCATTTGCAAATATTTTATTGTATAATAGCCATATAACTATTTGTTTACTTTGTTTGCATAGAATTTATGTATAACACAACACTACTACTAACAGCCTTTGTGGTTGAATTGAGGAACGGGTATACTATGCCTGTTTGAATACAATTCTTCCCCAAAGGCTTTTTTGTTTTCTAACAAATAGTTAAATCTTTGAGGAAACAGGTGATCATTATGACAGGTATCTCCATTTTAGAAGCCCTAGCCCAACCAATGGAAGATAACGAGATTGAATGGAAAGTGCAAACAGTGTCTAGAAATAATCAAGGTCAACTCAACGCCTTAATTGTTCCTTATGTACAAGCACGTGCGATTCAATCAAGACTTGATAAGGTTTGTGGTCTACTTTGGCAGACAAAATATCGGGAACTGACTATTTTCGAGAAACCAGCAATCGAATGTACTATTTCTATTTTTCACAATAATGTATGGATCTCACGCTGTGATGCTGCCGAAGCAACTCAGTATGAGTCTGTAAAAGGCGGTTACTCAGATGCTTTGAAAAGAGCAGCAGTACAATTTGGTATCGGTAGATTTCTTTATTCTCTACCCCAATTCTGGGTTCCGATTAGTAACACAAGGCCTCAAGGTCAATCAGAATACATTGGAGGTCAGTACAAAGTAAATGGTAAAAATGAGTATGTTAAAGGTTACTATACTCGGCCTGAATTAAATTTGAATCAAAATCAAGCTTCCCTAGAAACAGGAAAACAAACTTCAGCAGCACAACAACCTTCGACTAAACAGAGCAATAAGAAAGAGCCGACTGAATATTCTCCTCAACAATTACAGAAAGAAATATTTGATTGTCTCCAGGTGTTAAATATTAATCCACAGTACGCTCCTAATTTATTTCACTACATCCACTGTCCACCTAAGCAACTACAGCATGCTTCTAAAGAAGAATTACTAGGACTCTATGAATTACTTCATCCAGTAAAAATGTATGTACTAATTTGTACAGATACTTTCAAACTTTCAGTAGAACATCAATTATGGTACGCAAGCCACTTCCTTGAGCAATCAATCGGTAGTTACATGCAGTTAATTGGTTGTCTTGATGATAGTTCAATTCGAATTATATTTGATATTATCCGAAACGATTTAAATACACAACAACGCGCTTAAGAGGACTTATACAATAGAGGACATCTCAAGTCCTCTATTCCTTAATACAACACAATTTGGAGGCTATTTATATGAAATTTCAAATCACAAAAAACATTCTTGATTCCATTTGCTTAAAATTTGGCAGATTATTATCTTGTTCTGTACCTATCCCTATTCTTGAAGGAGTGCTAGTTGAAACGACTGAAAGTTATATTAGCTTCATCGTTTCTAATAATGATGAAACAATACTTGAACGCATATCACTATCTGATGAGGTTAAGATTGAGGTTACTGGACGAGCAGTATTTCCTCGTAGCTTGTTTTCTATGTCTAGAAAACTAAAAGCAGGGGTAATAGATTTTTCTCTAAGTAAAAATAAGGTGACGGTAAAACAAAAGAAAACTAATCTGGAGTTTCAAGTAATGGACGCAGATGAATTTCCAAATCTCAAAACAGATCAAGCACCTATAAATACATTCTCTTTACCATACTCAGTGTTCAAATCATTTATTGAAGATACTGTCTTTGCAGTTGCAACTAATGAATCCCGTCCAATTTTACAAGGGGTAAAATTAGAACTTACAAACACTTCTGAAGGTACATTGTTTAGTACTGTGGCAACTGATGCACACCGCTTAGCTCAATGTCAGACAAAGAATTATTATACGAATGAAAACACAGTAGTCGTGACACCCCACGCTTCAAGCTTGAATCATGCACTAAAAAGTTTTAATGGTAACACATCTATAGGAATTGCTTGCTACAAGAATCAAATTGCTTTTGTGAGTGGTAATCAGAGAACTATTATGTACTGTCGTTTGTTAGAGGGCTCTTATCCAGACACTTCCAAATTAATTCCTCAAACTACTAGCTACTTTTCAGTTTCTACAGCTGAACTAAAGGATGGCGTAGAACTTATCAAAACAATGAAAGATTCCACCAAAAAAGATGCTATATGCAAAATACAATACAATGCTGGAACAGTGTCTTTAAGCTCCATTGATCCTGGCGGTGTATCTAAATTTCAGCAGGATTTGACGATCTCTGATTGTCAGATGGGGAATGTTTTTACCCTAAGTTGTAGTGCTGAGTATTTATTAGAATCCTTAAAGACCATTAGTACTGAAAAGGTAATGTTTAAAGTGGTAGATACATTAAAACCATTTTTAGTCGCTAATGTATTTGAAGATACTAGTAGCAGTGACGAACGCATTCAATTAATACTGCCAATTCGTACTTACTGACATATAGTGTTTTTTACCACTTGAAGTATATTAGGAGGAATATAGGTGTTAGATTTTGAGCGTTTCAATAATATTTTAGAACAGAATGGCAGACAAACTGATACTTTAAGATACGGGGAAAATTATATTTTCCATATTCTATATCATAGGTTATCTGTCAAAGAAATTAACTTTGATTCATTTAGTTTGCAGGATATTAATAATGTCATAGAAGAATTCGGAGATTATTTTGAATTCATAGAGGATACAGAAGAATATTTTATCAATTCTAAATCGCCCTTATATGCTATGGCTTCGACTTACAACATAATTTCATTACTTAATTCTACACCACATTTGAGATTCAAAAGAAAACATAAGTTTTTATAGGAGGCATTTTATGATTATTCATTCAGAAGAGTACTATACATTTGAAAAGACTTTACACATGATCCAAATTATGAAAATGTACTATGAACATGTCGGAGATAAGTCAGCTTTTAATAAAATAGATATCCATAGAAGTGATTACAATGGCGGTTGGGGAACTGTATATCCACATGATGTCTGCATAGATATTATCAACGAGCTATTCGATAGTGTTGAGATATTCACACCATATTCCATTAGTAAAACTGATAAGGATTATTCCACTCATTTAGATAAATGTCTTTCATTTTCTAAAAAGGTTGACATGAAACACTTATATAAATACCCCGTCAATTCTAAGAACACAGATTCAGAGTATGTAAACTATATCGATGACCTATTCTATACAAGCTATTTAATATTCATAGATTGCAGTACAAAAAACATTCCTTATTTCATTAATTTAGAACAAACAGAAGGTCACTTTGGAGAGTTTGTTATTGCAGAAGGAATTAAGAAGGATTGTTTTTGTATCATTATCGATGAAGAATTCTACTACAGTAATAACAAAGAAGATTTGATAGAGTTTTTACTACAATGTAAGAAAATTATTGAGGTGGAAGGTGACGTCGAATGAAATGGACGTTAGAAATTTCAGATAACCCTGTAAATCCTGACTACCCTGTAATAGGCCAAAGAATTTTTGATAACGGTACTAAAGGGCAATCGGTTATGTTGACCATTGAATCCGTTGTTAATGCTCTTACCTCTGGTCCCGTTGAAGGTTCTTCCCTATCAGATGAAACAGACTATTCTAAAGAGAGATGTACCCCACTACTACCCCGGAATACCCTTTCATTTAGTTATTCAGAAAAAGGTAATTATGAACGTTTAACAATGGTAGTCGATAAGGCAACCTGGTTTATCCGTTATCTTTCGGATGAAGAACTCTATGAAATTCCATTCCCTAAAATGATCATACAACTAGCACTTCGCCCTGTTGAAAATTCATTAAAAAGAAGAGTTATTGAGACAAATATCTTTGCTGTCATGGACAACCATGCGGTTATTGATGAAAATACAGAGCTATTCTACTTCCCTTACCCAAATGTGTCAAAGGAAAGTGGACAAGTTTGCTGGGGCACTAATACATTTACACTTGATTCTGTAGCAGCGAGTGAGCGATTTTTAACACAATTCTTCTCGGCCCCATTTAATGAAGACTATCATTTGATGATTGACTATGATTATAAAAAATCTAATGATTTTTCGAAGTTAGATATTGGCCAATTTAAGTATTTTATACAACACGTTACTGACAATAACATAAAACAATTTGATGATAATTGGCTTCTACCTTCAAAAAAGAAGTTATCCGATATTCTAGGAACTACTCTAATTTACTAATAGAAATAATAAGCCAATACTGGAGGATATATTATGACTAATTCTTTTGATTCTTTATTCACACTTTTCGATTTTCAAAATGAAAAAACTACAAATAAATCTACTGATAACAGGGTAGATATTAATCAGGATAACATTATAGAGGCAAATTCAGAACACTGTACACCAGCAATTTCAACTGATACTCCGAATGCTAATCAATACGAATTAATGATAATACCACCTCAAAACATGACTAGTGTTTATGGATTAATTCATAAAATTAACATGATGGAGGCTGAAAATGCTAATTCATTCAAGAAAAGCGAGCAAACTACTTCTGCTACTACTTTTGAGAAATTGTCAGCCCAAGTGGATGCACAGATCCAAGAAGCAGAAGCAGCAGAAAAAGCGAATGGTACCACAAGCAAAACTAACATATCGAAAGCTAAGGAAGACGATTTTGCTATTAACGAAGAAACCCTTATTCGGTACTACAGAGAAATTATACCGATCACTAATTATTTCACAATAGATGAAATTAATAACGGTATACAGAAAAAGAAGAAGGATGATACGATTGAGATTAAAAAAATTGATGGTGAGATGGTACGTCAACGCTTAGAGAAAGAATTTCCAGAGTTAGTGAAAGATTATACTGAAATGAAATACATTGGAAAAAACAAGAATTTTATTATTCCTGTTACAATTGCCAAGAAAAAGGGTTGTACAGGAGAAGTTAGAAAAGGAGTGGAATCGTCTATTGACGATCCCACTTCTTTTAAATTCCCATCTAAAATTCCTCTAAAGTTGCTATTGCAATTTATAAACCTTGCTAGATTGTATGCTGATTTTAAATTAGAGGTACGGGGAGAATTTTATTATAACTTTGATACGGAAGAATTCTTACTTCATATACCTAAACAAACTGTTTCACCTGAACTGGTAATCTCTGATGAAGAACCTGGTTACTTTGAAGTTATGCAATTGGAGACGAATGGACACTTTGTTCAACTGGCATGTGAAATTCATTCACATCACGTCTATAGGCCCCTTCCATCAAGTATTGATAATGCTAGCGAAAGAAAACCAGGTATGTTTTATATGATCGTAGGCAATTTCCAAAAAGTTGCTTTTCCCGAAATCTATTTAAGAACATTTTTATCAGATGGAGATAATGAATGGCATGTAAGTTGTGAGTTACAAACAATATTTGAAGATGATCACACACCACATAAGTACAATCAATTACCTACTGATTTAGAACTAAGAGATATTAAAGTGAATCTACTAGGAGGTCATTATGTATAATTTATTAGGAGCAGACGCAGAAATTCCATTTCGTAAATATGAAAGTATTTACCCTTATATCGTTCAAATCGGTACAGGGGGTACAGGAGGATACATTGTGCAACATCTTGCACAAATGCTAGGAACATTAGATTGTCCACATAGTTATGTATTGGTCGATCCTGATACAATTGAGAGCAAAAATTTAAAAAACCAACTATTTTTGGAGGAAGAAATCGGTGAAAAGAAGGCAGAAGTTTTAGCTGATCGTTATGCTGCAGCATATAATTTAAACATTTCTACCTTTACCGAAAAATATGTTGAGTCTGTAAGTGAAATTATTAGTCTATTTGCAAGCGAATACCTATCTACAGGAGATGGTTACTTTAATTATAAAGTTAAGTTAGTACCGATATTAATTGGTAGCGTTGATAATGCTTTTACACGACAGCAGCTCCATAAAGCCTTTTTAGAGCTTCCTAGATGTATTTATATAGATAGTGGTAACGAGAGCGTCAAAGTCCCTAGAGATTGGCAAAACCGTCCTATAAACGAATGGTCCAATGAGGAATTAAAGGATTACAAAGAAAGTGGATGGACGGGACAAATTGTTTGTGGCATAAAAGATGGTACACAAATAATACAACCACCTATATGTGAGGTATACCCCGACATGCTATCTACCGCTGATACAATTAAGCCTAGTGAAGTTAGTTGCAGTGATCTTACTGCTAGTGATCCACAGAGATTAATTGTCAATAAAATGGCTGCTCATGCAGTTATGATGTATATGAGCGAAATACTTGAAGATAATTATATTGAAAATCATATAACCGTTTTTCACGCTAAAAAGGGATACATGAGAACTCAAGATTATGTACCTTATGAACAAGAACAGGGTTAAAACACTATAACTATTAAATTATGACAGTGCAATAAAAGAGAGTGAGACAAAGGTTTTAGCCAAAAATAAACCCGAATTTACGAATAGCAATTCGTAATAATTCGGGTTTATTTTTATTTGATTGAATTAGTTGGCTTTTTTCTCTATAAAGTTTTCTAATGTTAAAATTATTTTGCGTTTGCAGGATTGAGACAATTTTTTACCTTTAAAAAAAACTTCTTCGTTTATCTCTAAAAAATCAAACAAATCTATATTCTTTATTTTATCTAATATATCTTCAGAAAGTGGCAATTTTTCTTGTCCATATAACACCATATTCGGTGATACTCCACCCAGTAATGCAATTTTGCGAATCCTTTCATATCGCGGAATATTTACACCTCTTTCCCAATTTGAAACATTCCCCTTACTCGCATTATCGATTAAAGAACCAAAATCTTCCATAGTAAAACCCAGTTGTAAACGAATTTTCTTTATTCTCTCCCCTATAGCCACTTCATCTAATTTAGTATTAGGCAAGACGTAACCCCTCCTTAAAACATTGTTAGAAAAAATTCTAGTAAACTCAATGTAGAGAACTTTTTTTACCCACGAGATATATAAATATCTTGTGGGTAAAAAGGGTCTACTGATTAAAAGTTACTATGTCTACGTTATTTACTGTATACACGCGGTATTCAGCATCAATTTTAATTTCATCTGGTAATATTTGATGTAAATTGTACATAATTTGATTTCGTTCTTCTTCACGAATGTCTATAGATAGACTAAAATTAATAATATAGTGAGTCTTCTTTTCATTTTCTGGTAAGATCACTGGAATAGCTGAAATATGAACTGTTCCTACCCACTTTTCTTCTGTCTTACCATCACTGATTTTGAAGGCATCCCAAATTTCATGTTCTTCTGAGTAATAAGAAGCCTTTAAAAAAATTTGAGGATTGACAAATTTTAAATCTAACGGATATCCCAATAAAAAAATGACTTCTTCTGAATTTTCTTCAAGTGCATATAATTCATGATCTGTTACATAAACATATGCACCGTAGCATGCAATTTCTCTAAGTAAACTTTGATATAGTTCGTAGAGCTCAGGTGATTCTCTAAGTAAATAGGTATTATATTGACTTACAGCAGTATTCATATACCATCTATCATCATGATTCAAGAATGCTCTGTTCATAACATTAGTCATTTCAATTCGCAACATGCCCTTTGGAATTTTAAAGGTTAACAGATAATCTTCTATATTTTCAGGGCTGTTCTGTAAATCCTTATCTAATAAGGACATTAGGTAATAACCGTGGAAAATTTGTTGAGTAATTGTATTTTCCATCATTTCAATAAATGATTCACGTTGCTCAGAATTTTTTGCTTGTTGAATGATTTTTTTTGTGTAAAATAATGAAAGATTATTATACTCTTGTGCAAAATCTTTATCATTTTTTAATTTATTCTCCAACAATTTAAAAATCTCTTCCTCTTGTTTTTTAGCCAAGATTAATTGCTCTTCAGATAATTTATCCATTATTCATTCTCCTCTTTTTCTAAAAATGCTGGTTTAAATTCAGCTTTCCCTGCATGGTAACCAGCTGTAGGTTCATCATTTGTAAGCTGCCATGAACCATTTGATATTTTCTTCATTGTTGTTCTATAAAATATCTCCACTTTATTAGAAAGAGTATACTTTCTAAAAAAAACTTTCTCTTCTTCTGAATCTCCATCATATAATTTAGTCATTTCATAATCTTCAATAGTATTTTCTAGCTGCTCAGTAAATAATCGTTGTAGTGATTTATACATCTTGATACGATCTTCTTCTATTGAAGGAAGCATATCTAAAAATTCTTTATGAAGGTATGGCTTTATGGTTTTATAGAAAGTTGGGCCATCCCAATTTACTGAATAATACATGAATAATGCATAACTAAAGAACTGACTCGCTTCATCTGCATTTGTAAAATTCTCTTTGATTACTGGCACGTTTTTCTTAACTACAACTCTTTCATCTAAATTGTTTTGACTGGCAGCTTCAGTTGGGCTTTTACTTTCACTTTTTTCTAGCGACTTTTTTTGACTCTCAGTCATTTCATAATCATTTGCAATACTATCAAACTCCGAACCTGATTCAGCATCCTCTATTTTTTTATCATTAATATTATCTTCTTTATTACTATCTTCTTTTGCATTTTCATTAATCTCTTGTTTGGCTTCATCTTGTTTTGTACCTTTTTCAATGAATTTAGTAGGCGTGCAACCTGTTATTATAAAACTTGAAAGAACTGCTACAGAAATAAACAAACTTCCTTTTTGCACTAGAAACAAGCGTGCTCCCTCATTTCCTCTTCTATTTTTTCTTGCTTTTGCATAAAACTCTTCTTAGCATGATCCGTTAATAATTCAAGTATCGCCAGTGACTCATAACTAGGGCGATGCTCAATAATTGAGGTGAGAAGTAATTCGTCTAAAGCCTGGACTTTAAAATTACCTTCCGAATTTAATCTTAAAAAGGATGTTCTCATTGCTTTTCCAAAAAAGTGAATAAGAGAATGTTTTGTATTTAAAGTCAAAGTGTTTTGGTGAATGACAACCTGATTATCAATTTTATTACCAAATAAACACAGCCATAACATATATGTGCTATTCCTTAATAATCTAGGATCAAGTGCAACTACATTCTTTCCATCTGACCAATCCCGAATAATTCTTTCTAATACTAAAGAATTGCTTATAACAAAGAGATTATCTTCTCCCGAAATTTTATCAATGCCAATTAAAGTTTGTAATTTTGATTTATCAATATAAAACTTCAAGATTTTCTGTTTACTTGGAGGTAAGTAAAATTTCAATTCATGTTTACCCCCTTTCCTATCTATAGTGCTATCTCCAAGGAGAATTGCAACCAGTAAGTCTTCTGTCATTTTTAGAGTTGCCATTGACATAGTCAAAAATATCACTATCCTTTTCAAATTTATAATAAAAAAAGACACCCTAAATGATGCGATTACAATTGCATTTTGCTTGTATCGCTAGGTCATTTAGGGTGTTCCCAAAATCAAATATTCTGATGTGTTTTCTTATTTATCATAACTGTAGTAACTAGATATTTTCAAGTATATTCGAATTATTTCCATTTGAAATATTAATTCTTTCTTTTGCTGATTGTAATAAATGGATAACACTACTCTCAGTCCGTCCAATTAATTCACTAATTTCACTAACTGATTTCCCTTGTTCAGATAAGTAATGAACGTAAGTGACACGGATTTCATCAGAACGAAAAGGCATCCCTATGAATTCATTAATGTAATTAATATATGTCCTTGATGATATTGGTTTTGTTTGAACATATTCTCCAGCATGCTCTTTAGAACGTACACTAATCAAATATTCTGTACCTCTAAATATGGCTACTTCAATAGCTTGTCTTAAAATTTCTATATCTAGTGGATCAGTAAATGGAATAATTGTTTTAATGTTAAATTTCGAAATATATGTTAGTTCCACAACCTCTAAACGGGATGTATCAAAATTATCAATTGTTAATCTATACATATCTATTAATTGAATACCCTTCATATAAAGAACAGCTAATAATTTGGAGTTGTCAGCTATATCGGAAGTTAAAATTTTTGTTTTATGTTCAAGCATTTTCTCATAAGTATAACTGATTTCCGATTGAATGTACTTAAAATTCTTCTTAGTTGTTGGTGAGTCCTGTTGATCGGCAAAGTAATTAAATTTTTCCATGAAATCATATGAAATTTGGTTAGTTCTCCATAAATAATCGAAGAAGCGTTTTAAATGGCCTTGTTTTCGATAGATAGTATGATCTGTCCAATTTTCACTTTCACTATGCAAAAAATCCCTTACATCTTCAGGAATAAATTCATGGGGCTCTTTCGTTTTATTATATTTTAGAGAAACAAATCTAAGAAATTGCTTTATTACTATTATCTCAAATTTTAAAGTACTTTCTCTTTTATTACTATTTTTGAGATTGTACTTTTCATATCCAAAAGGCATATTATCACACTCCTCTCAAGTAAATTACGATAAAATCCATCACTTATCTTTATAGTACACCATTTATTATCTTAAGTAGTATTCGAATTTGTATTAAATAATAGGTAAAGAACTTAATTAATAATATATTAAATAAATTTCATAACAAATAACAGAATAATAATAAAGAATAAAAAACAGAGTAATTGGCTAAATTAAAGAAATAAAGATAATGTCCAACGAAAGCTGATATCACTGCATCTCTTTAAAATTCTGAAAAATCAAAAAACAAAACATATAATCTTATAGTAATAATAGATTGCATTTAATGGATAATCATATTATATAACTACTTCTTCAATATCTATAGCGGCTTTTATGTGGTTATTTTTTACAATTAATACCTAAAAAAAATACTAAAAATAATACCTCATAAAAAAAATTAACCTTTTATGTTCTTAATAAATCTCTTTATATAAAAGCAGATATTGCCCCATGCCAAATAGGCCATTCCTATATAGATAGAAATAGCCGAAAGTATGTACGTATTTTTAAAAAAATTTAAAAGTTAATCACGTTCTTCTAACCAGTTATAAAAAATAACTTTATTCACGTCTGAGTTACCAGCACTCTCTAATGTCTTAGCTAAATATTCATTCGCCCAAATCTGGATTTTAGCTTTACGCGAGTTAAAAAGGGCCCTAGTTTCATTTTCAGTAAGCTCATAAATCTCTTCAATGGACATAGGTGTTTCATCTTGGTTTACAAATATCTTATCATGAAGCATCTTTATTAATGAGGGGGCAAAATCAGTATATGCTTCATCTAGTCTTGTTAATTCTTGTTCTAATATTTTGTTTTTAAAAGTATTTTTGAGTGATTTAGCAGCAAAATTAAACTGTTTTACTTTGGCATCAATCAATTCTTTTTCATTCATTCTTAATTTTTCTAGATATTTATGGTCTAAATGAATTTGGGCTATTTTAGAGTCGTAATATTGCTGAGCATAGAACACGTCTTTGATTAGTGATTTGTACTCATCAAATAACATAATTTTAGATGGTTCTCTATTTTCCATGTCAGTACTATAAGATTTCTTTAGTAAATTATAGCCATGATCAAAAAGGATAGAAAAACTGTCTTTTAATTCCATGTTTAAAGAAGGAGCTAAAGTTTCATTTTCTAAAACGAACAACATTAACCGTTCTTTAGCTACCTTATCATGATAATAATGTATTAAATTGTTCAAAATAATCTTGTTAGGGTGCTTAGAATCTAGATATGTGACTATCATGTTTTCAATAGCTGGTAATATATAATAATCAACCAATACATTAGCTAGCTTTTCTAAGATAACAAATGTAGCCACACGTTCTTCATGATCCAGAAATAGTTTATTAAGAGCTTTGTTATAGATGGATAACCCTACTTCCCCAGCTAATTTATAAAGAATATTTTTGTGCCCCACCACAAACCCCAGTTGAGCACTGTCCTGAATTTCATCAAAACTAATATTGTAAGCATCACAAAGTAAGCGTAACTCTGTATAGTTAGCCTGATTTCTCACCTTGTTTAAATAGAGTGTACTTGGCATTCTATACTCAAGTATAAAGTAAGTACTTGTTTCTTTACCTAATTTTTTCCTTGTATTTCTTTCATAATAATTGAATATACAAGATTCAATTTGTGCAAGGGACATATCTTGCGAAACAAGTAGAATAAGCTGCCCAGAAAGCTTATTTTGATGTTGAAGTAAAGTACAGTATTTTGTACTGTAACTTAGCTTCAAATCGATCACACCTAAATAAGCAAGTTTTGATAATGATTTTACCAAGTCTTGAAAGCTATCAAAAATGTCTAAACCCTTACTATTCTTTACAAAATTATTCTTGTATAAATTCGTAATACGAGTTCTTGAATACATCTGTGGACTTCGATTTGCATACAAATGTAAAAGTAATCTTATATCATTTAATGAAAGTTGTCCCATTATCACTTCATCTTGTAGAATCGCATAGTTATCAAAATATACAAAACTTCTACTAGTTACTTCTGGTTGATATACAGTGAAGATTGCTGGAGATAAAAAGTTCACTCCTTCTTTAGAAAATATAAAACCATGCTCAAATAACCTTTCTAAACCTTGAGAAAACGTCTCTTTTCTAACTACCATAGTTGCTTCCACTTCAGAAAAATTAGGACCTGCATGAATTTGGCCGTTGACATCTGTATAAGTGATCAACTTAAAAAGGATACGAATCGCAGTTGGAGTTAGTTGCATTTTTTCATGAACTAAACTCTTAATAAATGAAATTGTAAATCTAGGAGTATAGTTAGTTGAAATTAAGAGATTTTTATATGATGTTTCATTAACTGCAGATATATTATCTAAAATGTTTGAATTAACCATTGTCGCACTTCCTTGCTAGAAAAAAATTCAGTCTCTGACAAGGTTAGGATGTAACGGCAAAGCTTCTCTAAAAAATTAACTAGATTTATAATTTATCATACTTTAAATGACTCTAATCTATTGCCAAAACAACAGCATCTTTGCTAAAATAAAGTATGTATTGCATTTATAAAAAAAGGCAACTTTAAAGGCATATTCATATTTTTATGAATATGGACTTAGCATTAACACCCTAACATTGAAAAGAATGTTTTGATATGAGATTGTATGGTTTTGAATTTTATCTTCTCCCTTCTTTCTCTTCTTTTTCTTTCTTTCTTTCTTTTTCTTGTTGTCCAAGTAGTTATTACCAGTAACCCTTGGATCGTGTGGTGTATCATCTAAAAATTATTGGTCTTATGACCACAAGCACATCGCAGCGTCGGAAACTGTGGTGTGCTTTTTAATTTGCTTGTCACAAATTAAAATTTTAGAAATGTTACTTAATATTCTTGTCCTCAAAATAAATATGCTCAAATAAACCCTGTTACGAACGTATACAACTCTATTAGCACTCAGCACAAAATATGTAGTCGGATTACATAATCGTACTATAAACGGCAAATAAAGGCGTATAGACGCAATCAGCGTTTTTTTAGAAGGACACCACAATTGTACCAAATTTTATTAACGGTCTGCAATAGTTTTTACATTTAAACAGCTCTATTTTGCTACGTACAAACTATATAGTCATAATTAAATTAATTAAATATTAATCTCTTTGTTGCAATTTTATAAACAAATTGATATGATTAACTTAATTAAATCACGTATTCAAATTAATGCTCAGGTAACCCCTGAACAGCGTTTTTTTGAAGGACACAAAAAAGCTACCATTAATGGTAGCTTTTTTACTTTCTCTTTTATTCCTTACTTGGCATATTAAGTTGATTCTTCAATGTTTCAATACTCTTATTAGATTTAAGCCCCTGAAGCTGTTCCTCTAATTGTTTTACTGTATCAAGTGCTTGTTGTAACTCATCTGAAAGCTTTGTTTTATGCGTCTTACTATTTTCTATAGAAGCTGTAATATTACCTTGTTCTAACGTAAGATCCTCTATATGCTTCAAGAGATTAGCCTGTCTATCTTTAATTTGTTCTACCTCAACTTTATCTATTTCCTTCGTAATTTTAACAGTCTGCTCTTGTAAATCTTCTCCTTCTTCTATGAAAAGAAAGTTTTTTAGGAATCGAGGAATGTACTTCTTACCTGATACAACAGGGATATTTACAGTCATCTCTTCTTTTTTATTTAAACTAGCTTGTTGAGCAGTTTCCTGCTCTCTATCGACTAATACTGCAATCGTTCTTTTATTTTCCGCTAGTTGCCTTTCTTCAGTTCTTATAAAAGATTCTAAATAGTTTAGTTCAGTTCTAATTTGATTAACTTTGCTTTTTTCTTGGACTAATTCAAGCTCTTTTCGATT
This sequence comes from Lysinibacillus sp. OL1, assembly GCF_004332175.1. Lineage (NCBI taxonomy): Bacteria > Bacillati > Bacillota > Bacilli > Caryophanales > Bacillaceae > Lysinibacillus > Lysinibacillus sp. OL1. The sequence continues at coordinate 52,212 of NZ_SJDS01000015.1, forward strand.
AATTTCATCATTATAAGTTATATGGTCCAGTAGTGTTGATTGCATTTTTAAATAACTTTGATCTTTAACTTGTGTTCGTCTCTCTAATTCTTCTACGAAATTTTTAAAACCATCTTGCATTTGCATTTTACTTTCTTTTAATTCTTGCTCTATAAGCCCCTTTAAGAAACTAGGGTTTATATTTTGTCGGGATGAATTGTTCTGACGCTCACTATCATCGTTCAATGATGTGTAAGTATCATCTTCACCTAAAATCGTAGAAATATCAGGTGCATTGAGCAAAAGAGACTCAGAAAGAAAAGTAATTAAAAGCAATTTAAAAAGTATCTCTATATTATGTCTATATTGATTTCCCTTTTTAAATGGTTTTAAGTAATTAGAGTACTTACTATCATTTAACATGTTAAGAATCTTTTGAGAGTATTTAAAACCAAGCAGCTGGGTAGCTGTATTATTAGTATAGTATTTATCTAATTCAACATTTTCAAAGAAATCCTGGGCATATTTCAAAAAAATATCTTGAGCTTGTCTATCTATTATATAAAGTAATAAAGGATCATCCTTATAGGTATCTAAAACATAAGCTTGTTTTTCAGTAACGTTAAGCTTTTTTCTGCTCTCATCCACTTTTCAACTCTCCTTTCCAAACAATTAAAAAAAAATTAAAAACAAATTAAGACTTTTAAGGTCATATTATCGCAGCAAATGTGATTAAACAAGGTTTTTGAACAAATAATTAAGATTTAATTGCAAAATAATTAAATATAAAACCATTAAAGACTGATTAATTAAATTAAACAAATTAATTTGTAATTAAAGTAATTGTAATTAAATTAATTAATTTAATAATTAGTTGAAAATTAATTGAATGTCTTATTTTATTGAGGAAATTAGGATCGAATTAGAAATTCATTAGTTTTAATACGTTGATTAGAACTGGATTATAAAAAAATTAAGAGCTAACTCAAAGGAATTAGCTCTTAATTGTATAATAATTAAAAAGTTCTTCTTAAACTCTATTTAATCAAAAAGATGCTTTTTAAAATCTGTTACTTCTTTTTCATTAACATTTTCATCTAAATCATCCCCGAATAGGCCATCTAGAGATTTTTTGCTTTCTGAAGTATTGACTGTACCACTCTTAAACCCAGCAAATAAATCAATATCTTCGTTTCGTTCTTGATCCTCTAATTCTTGTAGTTTATTAAATTCTACTACCATTTGAGTAACCCGATCAGTAGGTAATGGTAAACCAGCAAATACAGCATAAAACGAAACATTGGAACCCTTTATTTCATTGGATTGATAAGTAGCAATTGGTTTCTCAAGTGCTGTAGGAGAAACTTTATTAACTAATCCTTCCATTGTTCTCGTGAATTCAAAGGTAAATAATCTTTTGGCAACAGCAGAGTCAGTTAAAACACTTACTGCGAGTCTTTTTGCTTTATTTAAGTCATAGCCACTTGATAGAACACCTTCATTAATAAGGATTTCTAATCTCTGAGCGTATGATAAATCTTGTGAAGCATCTATAGCTGCGGCTTTTTCAGTAAACCTTGCAAAATGTAAGAGTCCTGGAGTTTTGATCAATTTTTCGAACTCTGAGCTATCAAAATGATACTCACTTGTCGGTAGGTAGCTCGCAGTAACTGTGTTTAATTCATGTAATGCCTCAGCAACGTATTTATTAGAAAAATCAAGATACTCAGAAACTAAAGAATTTGGTTTTGATTCACTAAATTCTTTAAATAACTTTTCGTTATCAACCAGAAGCACAGGTCCTAACCCATCCATGAATTTATTGATTTTTTGTAATCGTTGTATTGCATTGTCAAGAACAGTCTTTCCTTCTTTTAATCTTGGTAAAGTTAAAATCATGCCAAATTTCCCATCAAAACCTGCTTTCAATAGAGTTTGAATTGCTAAGATTACGGCACCTGTACCAGTTCCACCACCTAAGCCAGCAACTAACCAAACATAATCAACGTTTTTAAATTGCATTTTAGCTTTCTCAAGTATTTTATCAGCGTCTGCTTTATATATAGATTCACCAATCAATATATCTCTACCTGCCCCTTTGCCAGTACCAATTAGCATTTTTGCTGTATTTTTATTTACAGGTTGGACTTTAGCAAGATCGATCTCATTTGAATTAATGAGTAGAGCTGTATAAGGGAAGTTATTATTCTGAATATTGGTTTTTATGTCAGCACAGGTAGCAGCGATTGATGTACCTCCCATCCCAAGTCCAAGAAATCCGAATTTTAAGCTAAGTTTTTTCCCACTTTGAATTAATGTTGAATTCGTTGTTTCTATCATAATTAATCCCTCCATTGAACATTTTATTTAGTTAGTTTCTATTTATCATTTTTTTTTCTGACTTATAATTGAGTAATTTTTTCCCTAAATCAGTAATTGAATACATTCTTATTCGACCTAATATCTCTACATTAACTAATCCGGCACCTTCTAATCTTGCCGTGTGAATATCAAGAAAGTGGCGGGATGGGATTAATAATTCAGTTGTCGATAGCCCTTTTTCTGATTGTCTTTCTGCATATGCTTCATTAGCCATGTCATTTAAAAGAGCTTTATTAATGGGCTTCCCTGCTTCAAAGAGAATGAATAAAAACCATGTACTTTCTTCACTTAAGTTATTTTCAAGGATTTCCAAGAAGTCTTTTTCATGCAAAAATTGTCACCACCATTCCTATTGATTAAATAATTTCCGCAATAATAGCTGCATATATTTAATGTATTATTTCATCTATTATTTCCGCAATACATTTTGTATAAATCAATAATACCCAACAAACGTTTATATATCAAGATATATTATTGATCTAGTTGTCGACTTCACTATTTCATAAATAATAGAATCTATTATTGCATCAATAACTGTTTCGATTATTGCTGCAATAACTGCATTAATTAAAATTTAATTAAAAATTAAAGACACTAATTTCAATAGAGTTTATTTAATCTCTTTAAAATTGGACCATTTTAAATTAATTTTTTTACATATTTTAATAATCGGATTAAAAATTAATTAAGGATTAGATACGGAGGGCGTGTAATAAGTACAGTAAAACTTCTGAGTAAAGGAGAAATTACAATTCCAGGAGAAATACGAAATATACTTAAATTAAAACCAAAAGAAACTATAGTTTATCTACTAAATGTACACAAGGAAGTTGGGTTAGTGAAATTGGAATACACTAAATAGTAAATCAATTGTGACTGATAAAGGACAAGTAACTATTCCAAGTAAAATAAGAGACGACCTTAAATTGGAAACTGGTGATTTTCTTATATTTAGTTTTGTTAATGAATCTATATTTATAAGAAAAGAAGGTCAGATGGTCCCTTGTTGTGCTTGTAATGCAACTGGTCAATATGAGGATTATGGATAACCATATTTTATTTGTGATCAAACTTCTTATATCGAAAAACATAAAAATGGTATTTTTTTTATTGAGCCTTCCAAGTTTTTGATTCCAAATGACATTGCTCTGAATGAAATGTTAGATTTATTTGGAACTGATGAAGCGAAAACAATTGTAACTGAATGGTTTTGATTTAAAAGAACAGTTTAACGATAGAGTTTTAGTCATTTGATTCTCTAATCACCAAGTGACTGAGGCATTCGGAAAGAGGCATTCAGCGGGACTCATATAAAACCAATAACGAAAAGGGTTCCGCTTCGCTCCAAGAGCGAAAGTAAGTAGCTAAGTAGGAAGTGTATTTAACGGGGAGCAAATGGCCTTCACCTCCTATATTTTTTGAAAGCCTTTCTCTCAGAAGACGTCATAAATGCAACTTGAGATAACTAAAGAATCATGCTAGTATTTTTATGTAACTTAATAGTTCCGAGAACAACTCGAACACAAATTAACTCTATGGATTTCCATATGAGTTTGTTATGTGTTCGAGTTTTTTTCGTTTTAGGAGGTGAGATAGTGAGAGAAAAAGCAGTTTATAAGTTATCTAAAAGCAACAAGTACAACAGTGCATTACTTTACCAACACGATATTGTTTTATTGGAGCAATTAGCAATCCATCGATTAATGCGAGCTAGGGATGTCATTAATTTATTGGAATGTGCAAGGGAGCTAGAAGGTGTTCCAGCCCCCACAAAAAACGCGATTAGTAAACGATTACGAAGACTAGTAGCAGCTGGGATATTGGTGTTGGAGCAAGATGATGCGATGATCTTGCAAGGAATGAGATTTAATAGCTACTTTTATCGATTGGGATTAAGAGGGTATCGTGCATTAAAGGAGTTTACAAACGACAATACACTTAATCCTGAATCTGCTTATGCAGCTGCGCAAAAGTTATCAATTCCGAAATTGCATAATCAGGCCGCTTCCACTTTGGCAAATGAAATATACATGCACTTTCTAAAATTGCAATATGAGGGGAAGATTACCGAAGTACCCTTGGTATTAAGAGGAGGAACACACGAAGCATTTAAAGATCATCGAAACGAAAAATATCGAGTTCCAGTACAGCCAGATTACGTAATTGATTTTAAAGGGACATTAATTGCAATTGAAATGGATACAGGAAATCAACGAGGTACAGCTAATGCTGACAAGGTGAAGCAATATAGTAAATGGCTGAATAATCATTCTAAAGCCAATTATAAAAAGCTCATTATACTCTTTGCTGTTATGGATGAAAGTGTAGCTCCTTTAGTTGTGAAAGACAGAACGAGACGTGTTGTTACTTTAAGAGATCGAACTGGTATTCAGTATGTAGACTGGATGAATGATTCAAGAATGGGTGTATATTGTGCACTTTCAATTTTTGCTAAGGAGCTTATTGGTAACTGGATACAAGGGATAAGTATGGCCAATTCATCTGAACGCAGTTTTTTTGTATCACAATGGTTTGGTTATCTAGCAGGTTGTGTGAAGCCAGAAACTATGTTTTTGGAGACAGTTACTAACGAAGCATATAAACCAATTAGTCGTAATTGGGACAGGCAATGGGAAGCAGATGAGTACATGTATCTGAAAGAGAAAGAGAAGAAAGCTAGACATTTTTTAATTCTCTATGTGGACTCAGGTTCTTCAGTAGAATATAAACGAATCATAGCAAATATTGAACGTGTGAAATTAATCAATGATTCTGACTTGACGAATTTAACCGCTAGCTTGTTATTGGTTTATTCCAGTGAAATTGAACGACAGCTTGATTGTGTAGGTCAATTAAAACAATTGGATGTGCCTGTCTATTCAACAAGCTCTGAATTATTCCATGAAATGTATCAAAAAGAAGCACAAGTAGAACAAATACTTGAATTACCGCTTCACTTGTTAAGTAAACAAAGCTAGGACCTTCAGTAGGAAAGGAGGTATAACTTGTACCGAACAGATAAAATAGGCAATGTGGCTGAAATAGACGAGGATGAGGTAGAAGACTTAATTGAGGCAGAAGATGAAAAAACTGATGCAAGACAATCGCGCAAGAACAAGTGGTTAAAACGTTTACCTTTAATAACTGTCTTTACGTTCTACGCCATTACAGTTTACTTTTTACTTTGGAGTTGGATCAAGATCGGGTCAATGGCCATTTCTCAGTATATGGGGAAAGAGATTTTTCTAGTGCCATTATTATTTGGGCGAACAATGGGTATATCACTTCGTTGGATACCGTTCATTACAATTATCAGCATTTTTGGATGGTTATTGAGTACCCGTGTTCCACTATTGAAAGGGAAATTTTCAAGATTAATATTATTTGGCACCGTTTTTATTACAAATACAGGCTTGGCAATAGGATATGGAATGACAAAAATTCAGAACTACATCCTTCCATTTTTCTATGTACGAGTTTCCCGTGTTATTGATGCAAATGATGCCCTAAATAAAGTGCTATTTGAACAAACCAGTGGCTTTTTCTTTATGCTCCTAATGATGCCGATTATTTTAATACTCTTCATTGGCATGTTTATCTTAACAAAGTACAGACAGCATGATGAAGATCTTAAAAAAGCATTTTTCACTTATGAATGGACAGGAGAAAGGCTAAGGAAATTTGAAAGGTTAAGTAATATTGATGACTCGGTTGTGCCGCTTCCTGACATTGAGTTAGGGATTGAGGTAGAAAAAGGAGAAATGGTTACAATTCCAGCGATGGACCGAACACTCAATACTAATATCAATGGTAGTATTGGTACAGGTAAGAGTGCTGCTTTAGGGAAACCGATAATCAATCAAGACTTAGGCCACTTCACTCGATTTCTTAATGATTACTATAAAATAAAGAAATATAAGAACTTTAAATCAGAAGAGATTTTGGGTAGATATTTGAATGGTATATCGATAATTGAACCGTCCAATGACCTGTGTCAAGATGTTTACAAATTAGCTAAAGCACATGGGATTCCAGACGAAGCGATAACCTATATTGACCCAACCAATCCAAATACGCCTGCTATTAACGTCATGCAAGGACCAACGGATAAAGTAGCTGAGGTTTTTGCTCAAGTAATTTCAGGTTTATCGGATAGTGGTGGTGGCGGGAGTTTCTACTTTGAACAAGCTCAACGTAACCACTTAAAGCACCATATCTATTTACTAAAAATGCATGATCCAAATAAGGATGTTACCTTTGATATGCTGCTGGATATGTATAGTGACACTAAAATTGTGAGACAGATGCATGTGCAATTAAAAGCTAGATTTCCAGATGGCTATGAGAATATTGACAAAAATGAACGTAGGGATGAATATAACTACTGGCAAATTTTAAAGAACATTGATAAATGGTTTGATACAGTAATTGTTCCTCTTAAAGAACGAGTTGGAAATAGTATGCAAGTAGTCACTGATGATAATGGAGACATTGTTTATGTAGATACTAAAGAGGATAGGGTTGATGGGTTAAGAAATATCCTAAATGATATTGGAGCCAATCCTTTAATAAGACGTGTTCTTTTCGGACCTTCCAAGTTCAATTTCGATGAACATATGGGACCAGGAGGAGGTTTATTACTTGTAAATACAGCTAAAGGGGAATTAGAGGCTTTAGGTAGTGTCTTAGGTAAAATTATTTTAATGACTTTACAGAACGCTACATTCAGGAGAGCACCTAAAGTATCAGCGTTTCATCATATCCTTATTGATGAAGCTCCTGAATACTACTACAGTTCATTTGCTACTTTCCCAGCACAATCACGAAAGTATAAAGTAATCATTACTACTTTACAGCAGACATTAACTCAATTAAAAGGTGCTTTTGGTGAAGATTACATGAATACAGTAGTCGCTGCCATGCGTAACCGAATGGTGTATGCAGATGTATCAAATTTTGATGCTAAATACTTCTCGGACATGTTTGGAGAAAAGGATGTATATAGAGAATCAGAATCTGAACAATCTGTATCGCCAATGCAAGAAAATCCTGTTTCTAGAAGCGGATCAACATATTCAAAAGTTAAAGAGGCCGCAATGAGTGCAAGTGATATCTTGTTTCAAGAGGCATTTGAATGTGCTGTAAAAGTAGTTGTAAATAATAAGACTATGCCTGTACAAAGAATACAAGCTAATTTTGTCCCTAAAGAAGATTTTATAAAATCGAGTATTCAGGTAGATGCAAAGGCAGCTAAAAAGTGGTTGAAACTACGTGGTAGTGAGACACTAAAAGTAGATGAGTTTGGTATTGTGTACTCGTCAGAAGATGAAGTTGATACACCGCTTCCAACAACTGATGAAAAATTAGAGAATGCAATGGTACTATCTTTGTTAAATGAAGAAGATGCAGCTGAAATAGAGCGTGCTTTACAAACACCAACTCCAACCCGACCGTCTAAAAATCAAATTCCAAATCATGAACCTCAGCAGACAATTATTGTTCCACAAGCTGTAGTAAATAGAGATAAAGAAGAGCAGGCCATACCTTCAGTGGAGAGGAAAAACATTCAAATAAATGGAGCTGTGCCTGTGGTTGTTAAGAATGCTGAGGAAGAAATTCAGAAAGAAAATGTATGTGAGGAAAGAGAGGGTACTGCTATTAAAAGTATCACGTCAAAGGCTGCTCACCAGGGTACTGAAACCACTTTAGAAGTGGTAGACATAAGGCAGAGAGTGAAGCTCACAGAACCAGCACAGTTGATAACGTCCACCACAACACAACCTGAACTCGAAACAGTAGATATTGCTGTTCCTCGTAGGCGAAAAGCTAATACAGCAGCAGAAGTTTTATCAGACTCAGAATCAACAATTGATTATCGAGTAGATCTAGTTGATGAAAAGACTGAGAATTTTTTAAATTCACTTGCTGAAACTGCAAATGAAGTCAATAAACAGTAAAATTAGAAAAATAAACTTGCAATCTTGATTTTCAATCAAGTATTATGTAAATATCCAATAATAAATTGGTACCAGATGGAATACATTAGCGGAAAATTCCAAATCATAAAACCTATAAAACAATATATGAACAGGGAACACCCCTTTCAATGCAAACACACGTAATCTGACGTGTCGTTTGAATTGGGGGTGTTCTTTTTTGTTTAGGTATGGTTTACGAATAGGTATCTAGGTACTGCCGAACGGAGGAGAGGAATGGGTGTATTAGACATTGATTTAGGAATTGACCTTGTCAATGAAGAACCGATTACACTGTCATTTGCAAACAGACGACTAAGCACTCTAATTAAAGGCCCGAGTGGGTGCGGGAAGAAAGTTAAATTTCTAATACCCATGATTAAACAAGACTTAATGGCCCTCAACCATACCTACAAATACTTTGAGAGTGGTGGCGAGCATTTAAACGGCTTAACCATTTTTGAAAACAATATTCGATTAGGCAAAATTGCTTTAGAGTTAGCAAATGTCTACGGCTTGCCTAAAGGTGCCATAGCGGTTATTGATCCTAGCAATCCAGATACCGCTTCAATTGATTTAATGCAAGGGGAAGCGGATGAAGTAGCAGAGGCTATGATGGAGTTAGTCAGTCAGCTGTCAAACAGTGCAACGGAGGAAAAATATTTTGTAGAACAAATTCAACGTAATCATCTTAAACAACATGTTTTTTTACTCAAGATGCATGCACCAGAAAAAGAGGTAACCTTAGATATGCTACTGGATATGTATAAAGAGCCACACACAGTCCATGAAATGCACATGCAGTTGAAAGGGCGTTTTCCGAACGACTTTGAAACCATTGACCGCATAGAGAATCGTGAGGAATACAACTACTGGCAATTACTAAAGTTTTTAGACCGCTGGTTTGATAGTGTTATTGTTCCAAGTTCGAATAGAACAACCACTCGCTATATGGATGAACAAGCTTTTTATACAAATGGATTACGTGAAACGCTTAACTATATAGCAAGTAATGAAATGATTCGTAAAATTTTATTTAATGATGTAGGATTCAGTTTTGACAAACATCTTGGTCAAACTGGTGGGGTGCTACTTATTAATACAGCGAAGAATACTTTTGGTGAACTAAGTGATGTTATCATGACTCGGAAAATTTTCATCATTTACTCATTGATGATTTTTTAGACTTTTGGACAAACAGCTTTATTAGCGCACATTATTTAGCCAGAAAGAAAGGGCTTATTATTACATGTTCAACAGATCGTGAAGTAGTAGCTTTGGAAAAATTTGATAGAGGTTATGCTACAAGGTTTCAAAATAAAATTGAATTCGACATTAAGGAATATGGTATTGAAACACCATGGAAATGCCATGTACAGCAAATAGAAAAAGGTACTTCAAAGGTCTTCTATTTGAAATAAAAATCAAAGAAAGAGGTAATGTAAATGTCTATTGAAAACGAAACATTCTTACAAACACAAGCTGGAAGTGAAGGTGGAGCGGGAACTATAAATGGGGAACATGATGTGCATCATGGTGAACAAACTGTAGATGCACAAGATCAACCTACTGAGAAAGAATTATCATTAATCCAATCATGGAGTAATAAAGAGCAACTTGAAGAGCTTGTCAAAATGGAGCGCTATAGACAGCGAGTAAAAGGAATCGTTCGTACAATTAAATACACAGAAACACGAGAAGTTGTCGATGGCAAGTATGTGCCTGTTAGGAAGGATATTCTTGTTATTGCTTTACCGAATGGTGTAACAGGATATTGTCCAGCAGAGCAGTTTGCAGTACGTGAATATAAAGGATATATCCGTTTTATTGGTCAAGCAATTGAATTTTACATTGACCGGATTGACATGAGTAGTCGCATCCTAGTACTGAATGGTAAGAAAGCGCAGCAGGTTATGATTGAAGAATTGTGGGATCAATTAGAGATTCTTCAAGAAGAAAACGCATTACGTACTCACAAATTTAAAGCCATAGTAAATGGAGTTAACGAAAATACTCAAGTAGTTCACGTACGTGTCCACGGTAAAGATTGTTTCATTACAGCTTCTGAATGGTCATGGAATAGACGTGATTCTTTAAATGTAATAACAGGAGAAGAAATCGATGTCATTGTACGCCGCTTCGATCGCGAAGGTGGATTAGTGGAAGTTTCTCGGAAGCTAACGTTACCAGACCCATATGAGTTTTTAGAAAAGTTACAACCAGGTGATCTGATAGCAGGTAAAGTGTCTGACGTTGATCCAATTCGAGGGATTTTTGTAGAATTGGAGAGTGGTCTGGATGTAAAAGCGGGCCGTGTTAAAGAACTAGAGGAACCAGTAGCGGGGGAAATAGTACGTTGTCGTATAGTGGAGCGTATCACTAGACGAGGTAACGGAGAAGTGCAGGGACGTGTTGTGATTATCGGATACCCGAATGGAAAACTAACACGTAGAGACTTAGGCGGTTTTTTATTTAACTCATGACAAATCAAGATGCACCCATTATTCAAATGAAAACGTTCCCTCGTGAGGATGGTTCACTTTCATTGTGGGACCATCCCAGCTTTAGTTCATACAAAACTACACCCAAAACAGCACATCGTCCTACAACTTCATTAATGGATAGCATCTCCTATACGTCTAGGTGGAATCAGGATTTTTATCAAGACCGTCTAACCATTTTAAAAGTAATTGGTGACGCTATATGTGCGAATGAGAATCAGTTAAGAAGGTATATGGCATTAGCAGGATTTACTTCTTCACAAACAAGTACACACATTCGTTATTTGCGAGATAGAGGCTTTGTCGATAGACATAAGTGCTTTATTGCTGATTATTTAGATGATGAGGGGCAACCCATTTCATTAAAAAACCCAGCTCCGATTACACTTGGTATCGGTGGATGGTATTTAATGAATCATTTTTATAGTGGTCAATTTTTTGCAAAGCCAGACATGTGGTTTCAGCAAAATGGTAGTGCAGCGATTCAACGTTATGTGGCATTAAATGAAATCCGTTGTGCTGGTATTGAAGCTCAATTTATTACAAATTGGCGTTGGTATCCAATGGTAGGATCCAGTGTTCATACAAAAAAGCCCTTTGCCCTTATGCAGCTGGGTCAATTAACTGAAGAGTATGATGAACGCTCTTATATGTTGATTGAAAGAGCCCAAATGAGCCAGAAGTTTATTGAGTTCTTACGTACAAGGCTTGAAGAGTATCGTAAAATATATCAAGAGTTTGGTTATTTAAAGGTAGCAGGAGTTGATAAAGAAGCGGAAGTACGTGTCATCTTGTCAGTATCTAGTTTTCTAGTAGCCAAAGCACTACATAACAATATAGGCTTACATAAGTACCCCTTTGATGTTTGGGTGCTTGTGGATGAATGGTTTGATACTGGTGAGCCAGAGGCAATTACAACCGCTTTTGCTATGCCTAATGTTGCTAATGACGTAACCCAATTACAAAGAATACGACTGAATACCTAACCGACATTATTTTACAAAAAGTGTGTTGACACTATATTTGGTTATATGTTACATTTTATTCATCACTTGAACTCAAAGGTTTAACTTAAAAACTTTTTGATTACTTATGTAGTAGTGAGTAGTTAAATTGTAAGTAAACATTGAGCGAAAGGGCGGCTTCGGTCGCCTACTTATCATATACATTAATTTAAATTAAATATACAGAATGGGAACACCCCAATCTTTTGTTGACGACTGTTATCACAGACGTTTATTAAAGATTGGGGTGTTTTTTGTTTTTAAGTATCTATCTGGAAGGAGGATTAATCGATGTCAAATACAACAAACAATTCTGTATTACTGGCGATAGCAGAGGCTACCATCTCTAATGCTTTAAGAAAGTATTTAAAAAGTATCGGATTTGATGTGATAGAGGATGAAGTACTTCATCGAAAATATTTGCACGAGAGTGTGGAATTAAAAGCACCAGGTCTTGTGATAATTCACGATTACTACTTACCATCAGAGTTTGATTATGACAAGAAGGCCAAGGATCAGGAAATGCTTCAAATGATTGAGGATTGGCGGTTAATGTACGACCAATCAGTACGAGTTGTTTACTTGTGTGTCCGAGAACGATCAGATCCTTTTTTAGGCCAACTTGTAGCAAGAAATGTCTTAGATATATTCCATGAACAATCCATCCAGCTTGAAACATTTAATCAATTATTGGAACCTCCCCGCTTCTCAAATGTGAGGAAATTCGGGACGGGAAATTTAGAAATTGAAGAAATGCTTAAAGATGAAGTGGTGAATGAACCTGTAACTGAAGAGGATGGTGGTCATGGACAAATTACATCTGTATTACCTGATGAACATCAATCAACGCTGACATCAAAATCAACTGAGCGTGGTGAAAACCATTCGACTATGATGGAGCGGGCTCAGCAGGCATCCCAATCAGTTAAGGGGATTGTAGAGAATATCAAAGATAAGATTCCTAAAAGAGATATTGATAATTCTGAAAGCGAACAGTTCAAAGAAATGTTGGACTTGTTGCCATTAAGTATTTCAGAAGTAACAGCCCAAAGAGCAACGGTAATTGGAACTGTATTGATAGCCGTGGCTGGCGTAACAGCCCATTTAGGATCTACACACACATCATTAACGATTGCTCGCTACCTAGCCCAGTTAGGACATACGGTTGCCGTGATAGAACTGAATTATTCAGAGGATTTTGATCGCATACATGCTGAGTATGAGGGAGAAAAGCAATATTTAAAAAAGGATTCTTCTTTTGATATTAATGGCATCACACACTTTAAATACCGAGAAAATCTAAATTTAAACACACTATATTCCGCATTCGAATATGTGATTTTAGATTACGGAGATTTAGAAGAGGCAGCAGCCTTTACTGAAGAATTTAAACGAGCTCACGTACGCTGTGTAGTTTGTTCGGCCGATGAATGGAAGATCAAATGGATTCATGATTTCATGACATTTAATCAGTTAGAAGTAACAGATTGTGTACTCGTTGTCCCAAATTGTGGTCAAGAGAAAGTAGACGACTTAAAAGGACGACTTGACTATATGGACATTTTTGCCATGCCAACTTTGGATTATCCATATGAGATTTCTAAAGAAGCGGAATCAACAGTAAAAGACATTCTTGGTGATTTCATTAAGAATTCATCTTTATCTGTGTTCTCTCGGAAGGCGATGATTGCCATGGGTGCTATAAGTGCCTGTATCACAGCTTTAGTGCTCACCGTTGTTAAATTTTTATCTTAGTCCAGGAGGGCTACATAGTGTTAAGGAGGCTCAGTAAAGAGTGGGTATACGATTACGTACAAAAAAATTGATTTACTCGGGTTTAGCAGGGGCTGGTATTATGCTCCTTTTAAGCTCAACTGGCGGTTATCTAGCCTATAACAAGATGGAGGAAAGAGAAATTGCTCTTAAGCGAGAGTACAAGGGGAAAATGGAAGCTTTGCAGCTAGTAGCTGATCAAAGTGAAAATGCTTTAGCACTTAATCAAGACGTTGCAAAGGGTGAGCAGATTACAGAATCGATGCTTACAGAAGTATATGTTCCTGAAGGTGCTGCAGCAGGAGACCGCTTCTTGCTAAATACTTGGGAAGCGGCAGGAGATACACCCTACTTTGCAAAAACAGACCTTACTGCCAACACGCTTTTAACAGAATCTATTGTTTATGCAGAGGAAATGATCACAAATGATATTCGTGAAGGTGAATATTCGTTTATCGAATTACCTAGCAAGCTTGAAGTTGGGAAGTACATAGATATTCGTATTCAATTCCCAACGGGTGATGACTTTGTTCTCTTCAGTAAAAAGAAAGTTAAAGACGCACTGGGTGTAACCGTGTGGTTCGACATCGATGAGGGTGAAATCATGACTATGAGTTCGGCCATTGTGGATGCTTATGAGCAAGGTGCCAAAATCTATGCTTTACCTTATGTAGATGAGCATATGCAACAAAAATCTGAAATGACTTACCCAGTTAAGTTGAACGTGAAGGAATTAATTGAAAAAGACCCTAACATCGTCAATATTGCTAAGTTAAATCTTGAACAGCAAAATCGAGCACGCGTTGAAGAAAACTTAAAGGCACTGGATGAAATCACAAAAGAAAAGATTCGTGCTGGTGAGGCTGCTACGAAAAATGCGTTAACTCAAGATCAGGAAAAACGGTCAGCAGAAGAGCGTATTAATGCTCTTAATGAGCACCAACAACAAGAACAATACGATCTCGTTGGAGGTGGTGAAGGGGGTAGTGAGGAATGAAAATAGTCACGCTATTGGGGACTAAAAATAAAACAGACTTTGCTTTCTATCTTGCGTATGCAATGAAATCTCTAAAGAAGAATGTTTTGATTGTTGATGCAACGAAAGGAAGCCATTACTTAAAGGGCTATTTCCAACCAGATGATTCATATACGACTGAGATATTACACTCATTAGAAAACATAGATGTAGTGTTTGAAGCTACGGATTGGGTTGATGTTGAAAGAAAGCTTAGAAATATGAACACGACAACAACGAACTATGACTGCGTCATCATCGATGTAGATTCAACTGAAGGTATTTTAAAAGAGTGGCCAGATTCTAATATGCTACTGTACATCAGTGACAATGAACGAATTAATTTAGCTGGAGATGTACCGTTATTACATCGATATTTTGATGAAAAGGAAACAAATATGATTCGCCGTATCCATTTTGAATCAGCCTATGCTATTCCATCAGATTACATTGAAACGCTAATGAAAAATCGACCATCGTTTGATGAAAATTCTTTCGGTTTTGATTATGACGAAACGGAAACAAAATTACGAATGATGATGCAGCATGAACATGTCATTCCATTTAACAAATTAAATAAAGCATATAAACGTGTCTTACACGAGCTTTCAAGTGAGTTGTACCAAGACATGCCAATGAGGGATGTAGAAAATCAAACCAAGAAATCTTTCTTTGGGGCTTTTCGTCGCACCAAAGACACTGAAGAAAAAGCATCACAGCACACGATAGGGGGTTAAACAATGGGAAAGACAATTGCCAGTTGGTCACCCGTACATGGGCAAGGCTGTACCTCCAACACAGCTGCTCTTGCTGCAGTGTTTGCACTTAACTATCAAGTCAACACACTCATTACACACACGCAATTTTCAGAATCAAACCTAGAAAAAATGTTTAACAAAGCTCAAAAAATGGTTGGTTTCGATAGTGGTTTGAATGCATTGGAGCGGCTTGCTAAAAGTGATTTATTAAAATCAGATGCCGTTATCGATTATACCGAAACTATTTACAATAGGCGTTTAGATATTCTAGGAGGCAGTCAAAGCAGTCAAGGGGACATATTCATTCTACATTCTTTGTTACAAGCAACAAAAGAAGCATACGATCTAGTTTGGATTGATACAGCTACAGGTTCGCCTAATGAAATAACTGAAAGTATTTTAAAAGCAGCTGATGTCGTGTTGGTTACATTACCACAAAACACCTTTGCATTAGACCGCTTCTTTGAGAAAAAAATTGATTATCCAGCCTTTCTAGATGAAAAAAATGTGATTTATCTTATTGGATCGTATGACTCAGAAGCATCATTAAATGTTAGGAAGATTAAAGGCCGCTACAAGTTAAAGAATAAAGTTATGCCTGTTGTCTATTCCCACTTGTTTAAAAATGCATACAATTCAATGGCTGTTACCGAGTTCTTCCATAGAAATAGGACGGTGCTTAAAAATCATCCTGTATATGAATTTACGCATTCATTAAGAACGGTGAATGACCATATCGCTAAACAAGTAGATCTCGTTCGTAAGGGAGATGATGAGGAAGAATGAGTTACACATTCAATGTAATTTTGATCATAGCCATCATCTTCTCAACCTTAGCTTTATTGGCTTTTTATATTTTAAGGAAAAACTCCAATAATGCTGGCTTTAATACGGATGATACAAAGGCACTTTATAACTATGAATCGATACTAACATTTATCAAGAAACGCATGAATGAGCTTACAACAAGTAACTTGTACGCAGAGAACTTATCAGAGGAAGAGTTTAAACGTCGTACACGTCGTAGACAAGAATTAAAAGATGCCCTAAAAAACTGTAATACAATGGATATTTCTTCAAAAATCTATGTACGTAGTTACATAAATGATTTGTTAACCATGGAGTATGGTTTCACAGATGAGTCCATTAATTGGACCATACCATTCGATAATCCACGTCAGATGACAGCAGAGGAAAAGTACGAAACATTATTATACATCTTTGAAAAAGAACATCAGTGGGACGCTTTAGGTTGGATGATTGACACACATAAATTAGATGAGCCTAAAAAAGATGGTAGTTACTTTATTGAAGCTGAAGATATTGACAAGCTCTATAAGATGCATGTTAAATCTGGAAAACTAAAATTTGAAGACAAGTTAAATATTATCTCACAGATTATTTATAGCAAGTATAAAGGGTTCGGTATTGTAGATGAGACACGAGATATGTCCATTGATGGTGTACTGGGTGGTGTGTCGGGCCTACCCAAAAGACGTACGTCTGAACATCTTACAGATGAGTCGTTTTTAGAAGAAGGACGGAAGAGAAAGTTCACTGGGATGGAAAGTGCCTGGATCATTTATAAAGGTAAACCAATCCATCTTCGCTTTTTATCATTTAAACATGAGTCGGAATTACGTAGGGTAGTAACAAATCTATACAAGTACGGTTATCCTGGTCAATTGTCGGAATCAAACCCAGCTATCATTAACGAAGGGTTTGATGGGTCAAGGGTAACAGTAGTTCGTCCAAAGTTGTCGGAGACATGGGCGTTCTTTGTTCGTAAGAAATATGACCTTAAGGTACTTACTTTAGAAGAGTTAATTTCTCAACCAAATAAAAAATTAGCAATTAAATTACTAGAATTTTTAATGAAGGGCAACCGAACTACAGCAATAACAGGTTCACAAGGTAGTGGTAAAACTACATTGCTTATGGCTATGGTCGGACATATCCATGCAGCTTTAAAATTACGTGTACAAGAGACAGCTTTTGAATTAAATTTACGTTCATTATTCACTGAACGTAATATCGTATCTTTCCAAGAAACGGATACAATGAGTGGCCAAGATGGTCTTGATTTACAAAAGAAGACAGATGGTGATGTAACTATTCTGGGTGAGGTTGCTACAGATCCAGTGGCAGCGTGGGCTGTTCAATCAGCACAAGTTGCTTCGCTTTTTACAATCTTTACACATCATGCAAAGACGTTTCCTTTACTTATTGAATCGTTACGTAACTCATTAATGAAAGTTGGTATGTTTAATATTGAAAAAATTGCCGAGAAGCAGGTAGTACAGGTATTAGAATTCGATGTTCATTTGACAAAATTGTACGATGGTACCCGTTATATTGAACGAGTTACAGAATGTATACCTTTGGAATACGAAGATACAAGTGAAATGAGGAACAAGATTAAAAATGCTAGCACTAGAAAGGAAAAATGGGAGGCACTCATTGATGTGGCCACTACTTTCTTCAGCCAACAAACACAGCAAAGGCAATACATTGAACGCAATATCATTGAGTTCAAAGATGGTGAGTATGTAGCTTGTCATCCAATCAGTGAAGAACGCCAAAAGGAAATACAAGCGGCATTATCACCTGTTGAACAAGCAGCATTTAAAGAATTTATTCAAACATATTGGGGGAATGTTGCATGACTTTACAAAAATTTATAGCTCCATCGTCCAACCATGATTTAGCAGCTAAGTTTCTTGAAAACCTAACCGCAAACAATTCTAAACAAAGTATTTCTTTCACAGGAAAACAAGGTAGCGGTATGCAACCTTTAACATTCCCGTTTTGGAATCAAATGTCAGGCTATTATCCTTCGACTTTAATCGAATTTTTAATGAAAGGTTGGCAAACGACAGTAATATCTGGTACGCAGGGTAGCGGTAAAACCACATTAATGATGAATCTAATTAGTGAAATTCACCCTAAATATTCTATTTTAACTAATCAAAAAAAATGTGATTTTATTCGCTCTCTATATCCTGAAAGAAATGTTTTGCCATTTAAGAAAAGCGATTCTCTAATTTCTGATTTTCATCCTAGACGCGATGTTATGGTGTCTGTATTTGATTATGAGGATTTGAGTTCGTCTCGTGAATTTTTAACAGTACATCTAGAAGGTGTTTTTAGCTTATTCACTTATTATGGGAACGAATTAACAGATATTATTGCTTCCTTAAGTAGCACATTAATGAAAAGTGGTATTTGTGATAATAAAGCCCATGCAGAACGATTAGCTGCCAATCTGATTGATTTCAACATTCATATTGAGCGTGATCAAGACACTGGTGCTCGATACATCAAGAGAATTACCGAATGTGTTCCCTTACAGTTGTCTTTTAATGGGCAACAATTTGAAACACGAAATATTGTCGAATGGCGAGATGGAAAGTATGTCACTGTTCAACCAATTAGTCCAGAACGATTGCAACTAATCGAAAAGCGCCTGTCGGAAGTTGATAATTTACAAAAGAAGGCAAACGGAAATGCAGCCATTCTTGGTGAAATGGCTACTGTCCCTGACACAGCAAGTGAGGTTTATGGCTCACTTGCACAGTTAGCAGAATCATTCCGAGCATTCACTAAATTGCATTGGATGGATGAGCATTGAACATACAAACATTAGCACCATATATATTAGTAGTCTCTATTTTAGTATTTGTATCTATTGCTGCATTTCTCTACTTCGATACTAGGAAAAGAAAAAAGGAGCAGGCGTTAATTGGAGGTATAAGTACTACTTCTAAATCGGTTCAATTTAATAAAATTGCACAAAATGCTTACAATCGACTTCTGAGAATACCTGGTATAAGAAATATTATCCTTAATATTCGTAAGCGAGTAGAGACATTGGCTGTATATGATGAGTACAGGCTGCGTACTGAAATCATGAAAATTGTTTTCACGATCTTTGCGGTTACAACACTCATTATCACAATACTACTTTTGGTAAGACCTTCACTTTTAACGGCTTTCTGGGTGCTGCTAGGGATTTTATTCCTAAGTGGTGTGCTTATCGATTACTTTGTTTACCGAGTAGAAAACAAATTATTGGTGCAACTCAAAGAGTTCAATAACAGGGTAAGAAACGCTTATCAGCAAACGAAAATGGTGGATGAAGCTGTTTATGACAGTATTCAGTATGTAGGACCAGAGATGCTGGTACAGGCTGAACATATTCACAACATTTTAACGCACTTAGAACCAGAAAAAGAATTATTGAAGTACGAAGAGGTGGCTCCTACAAGATTTTTAAAGGTAATCGCTGGTTTGTCACTTCTAGTAAAGAACCAAGGTGACAAGATCACTGACAAAGGAAGTGCCTATTTAAAAGGGTTAAGTGCCATAAATGATGAGCTAAATAGTGAAATCAACTACCGCTCCAAGTTGTCTTATCAAATGAGGAGTATGGGACCAATTACGTTACTACCTATGTTTTTAGCATTGCCTTTGAAAAACTGGTCCATTAGTTCATTTCCAATTGCACTTACCTTCTTCAACTCAACAATAGGATTTTTCACGGAAGTTTTAGTTTATGCAATCGTTTTGATTTGCTATTTACTAATTCGAAGAATGAAAAATACGACAGAAAATATACATGGTATGCATGTGAAAGAAGTGAAATGGGAGAGTGCGCTGTTAGAAAAGGTGCCTTTACTAAATAAGCTAATGGTTGGTTTATCACCAACTCCGTATACAAAGAAGCATTTTAAGCTTCAAAAATTACTAAAGGATGCCAATTCACCATTAAAAATAGAGTGGCTCACTTTACACAGATGTCTGATTACAATTGGTGTTCTTATTCTAATTGTTGGTGGATTCCTATTTGCTCATAATCGTGAACTAAATAGTGTTATGAACACTAGTATGGATTTACTCATGATGAGTAGTAACCCTACTGAAGATGAGCTGGAAATGGATAGAAAGAATACTGAATTTGATAAACAAGTCATTGCAGATCTTCAAAAGCTCACTGAGCCCCCTTCTGAGAAGGAATTTGAAGCTTATGTAGCTACACAATTAGGGGTAGATATTAAGAATCCTAAAGTAGCTGCAGCAGTAGAGCGAATCAACAATAAATGGGATGTCGTTCAAAATGGATTCTTCAAATGGTGGGAGTTACTTATTGCTATCGGAATAGCAATAAGTGCTGCTTACATTCCGATTGGGATCCTGCACTTTAAAAAATTCCTTCGGTATAAAGAAATGGATAATGAAGTGCATCAAATCTTAATTTTAATCAGTATTCTCCGAGAGTTCGATAGTATGACAGTTCATTCAATCCTCGAATGGATGGAACGTTTCTCTATTATTTTCAGGGAACCAATATCAATTACTTTACAAGATTATGATAGTGGTCCCGAAGAGGCCTTGGACTCTTTGAATTTGATGGTTAGTTTTGAACCGTTCCAGCAAATAGTGGAACGCTTAAAACTATGTGTGGTTCGAATCTCTATTCAAGAGGCATTCGAAGATATAGATATGGAACGTGAATATTACATGGATAAACGTAAGGAAAGTCAGCGTAGGACTCTAGAATCGCGAGAAATCTTAGGAAGCGGTATAAGTCTAACGCCACTTTACGCAACGATTTTCCTGTATATTGTGATACCACTAATGTACATTGCAATAACTAAAGGTACTGAAACCATGTCATATTTTAAATGATCATAAACGAATTTTGATTGTATTAGCTATATCAAGTAATCAACTTGTGAGCATATATATTTCCACCCCTACACATTAAATTTAATCGTTTGAAAAAATTTTTGAGACAAGAATGGAGATGTTTTAATGGGTACAGCAACAAAAGCCTTTAAGTGGATTGCAGGATTATTAATGGCAATTACTTTTATATCAGCAGTATTAATGATTTTTGTATTATCAATGGATGGTGCAAAAACTGGATCAAATGATGCTCAAGCTATGACTACGGAATTGTCAGAACAACGATTTATGAATTATGACAATAATGAAGTGAGTGGTAGTCAGGTAATTAGTGCATTACGAAAGTTTGAAACTCAGGGTAAAGATCAAAAAATCGCAATCTATGTTGAGACTGGCCGTAATGTTGGTGCTGGTACTTGGTATTACTCTCAGTTTGGTAGTGATCAAGTAACTGCTTCTTCGGTAACGTCAATTGAAAAAGCAATGAAACCAACTGACAATAACTATATTAATCCGTCTGGTAGATTTAATGGAACAATTGAGCGAGATACAAACGGTGTAATTCGCGCAGTAAAATTTGTACAACGATAATATAGCGATAAATTAAAGTGTGGGGAGGGATGGGAATGCTTAATAAAAAATTAAGCATTCCCAATTATTTATGACAACTGCGAGACATTCATTATGGTTCTTATTTGCATTTAGCATGTTCCTCAGTAGTGTGGCATATACAGTGTTCCTGACAACCGATATTTATAAAGGACTTACAGAATTGCCAACATCTGAAACCGTTTATAACACGCAATTAGAGATACCTGAAGAAGTTTTATGGACAGGGGCTCAGGTTGTAGGAAAACTGTATAGGCTAACAGAAAACGATTATCCAATCGTTGTAGGAACTGAAGTATTTGAAACCGATGAAGATGTAAAAAATAAACAACATTTTATTAACTTACAAGGCCACTATAAGTCAGAGACGATTTTAGGTTCTGATGGAAATATACTTAGAATCGTATTCACATATCAACCATAGAAAGGATGGTTTAATATGCCAAACTTTATATCTAAATTCTTTGCTTCCTTAATAGCACTAGGTGTATTATTTTTGTTCCCTACCTATCAAATTTATAAAAAACAGGAAGATTTAGCTTATCTTAATGCATACCAAACAGTGACTGAATTTGTAGATAATGTTCGTACGAAGGGCTTTATAACATCACAAATGGTTGAAGATTTTCAACAGCAGCTACATTTAGGTGATGTACTCTATGATGTTGAAATGGTACATAAACATAAGATTTATACGCCAGTCTATACGAATACATCTGATTTAAATTCTTACACAGGTGAGTATTCAGTAGATTATGAAGAATTCTTTGGAACTCAAATTATGGATTACTTATATGGTGATAGCGGAAAAGGCCCTATCGAGTCCAGAAAGTACAAACTAGAAAAAGATGACTATTTTGAAGTTTATGTAGAAAACAAAACGAAGTTCAAATCGACAATGCTGTTTGATTATATAACGTTGAATGCATCATCTGATAATGCAGTAGTTATCTCAATCCCATATGGAGGGATGGTTTTAAATGAAGATTACTGATTTTGTATTGGTGTTCTTTACACTGTTCCTACCCATATTTGTAGCAATTGAGATCCATTATGATAAAACAAAGACTTACATAGAATATGACCATTTTCATGAAGGGGCTTTTACTACTGCAGCACAAGATGCTGTTCATATTCTACGAACAAATGTCAATCCATTACTAGAGGCGGGATATGAGTCGTACAAAATTAATCCAGCACATCCGCAGCCAGCTTTTGATACGTTTGTACAGTCTTTGGCGGTCAATTATCAAGTAAAAGATAAGTACGCAATCAACCAAATGCTACGGTATATTCCTGTATTCGCCGTTTTAGACTATGACGGCCTGCTGCTCAATGTATACAAGCCATATAAGGACACACGCGGTGATAATGCTTATGAACGAGTATGGCTATCCAAAATACCCCTAAGCTATGCTGATGATGAGGGGAACATCATAAATTTTACGGTTGAAGAGGATATTGAGGTTTTTGATACAGAATTAAATGAGTGGTTTTTTGGCAAGAGAGCAGAACTGGCCAAAGATGGAGAAATCACGATACCGCTTCTGAAAAATGCTCAAGAATTTGACCAAATTAGACGCCAAACCATCGTCAATATTGTGCAAGAAAATCTAGCTTACTATATTAATGAGCACAACGTTTATACAAAGGCATTAGACGTTACATATAAGTTTGCTATGCCATTAATACCACAGGAAGATTGGTACAACACAGTGGACGATATTTCTATTTTCGCTTTTATCCAGGGCTACCCCTACAAAGTTGATACAAAGTCATATAATGAATATGCATTCGTTGGAACACGTCTACATTATAAAAACCCAATCTATGCTGGGATTGTAAATAATGAACGCCGATACTGGTATAAATCTTGTAATTTCAATTACAAAGCAGATGAAATTTACTCAACAAAAAAACAAGCGGCAGCGTCAGGATACCGTGAGTTATCATGTCTGAATCCGAATTAGGAGAGATAATATGAGAAAAAAGGATTTTCTCCTAGGTGTACTCTTCACTGGAGTGTTATTTTCTGTAGTTAGCTTGATACTTGGTTCTATTATAACAAGTAAAATATATTTGACTGTGACTTCTATGGATGTGGTATCCAGTACAGCTGAGATTGTATTGATTATGAAGGAACTTGAAGAAGAAAAAGTCGAACATGATTATGCTGCTACTTTATTAGAAAGACAATTAAATCGTTTAAAAAATACTAAAGAACTAACAAATGCTTCATTAAATAAAGGAAAAGCAGATGGAAGATATACAGATTACGAAGATTCCATACAAAATATCATAGACGTAGTTAATGAATTAAAAGATAGAGTCGTAACAGTAGAAGAAATAAACCTTGAAACGGATATGAAGTCTTATTTCAATGAGGTCAAATATTTTGGCGAATCAATGGAAACTTACATGAAAAGAATCTGGTAATCGGAGGGGTAGCAATGATCGTTACAGGATCTACTGAACTGGGGTTTATTCTTTTGGGGTTTATTCTTTATTTTATTTTACATTGCCTAGCCGTACATTTTGTATTACGAAATGGGCACCTGAATGATAGTATGAGATTTACACTAAAATTTTCTTATGTAGTAGCATTAGGCGTAATTATTTTCATTATGTTGTTTATAGGAATGAAACAATTTGAAATAGATTACAATACTGCTGTTAAGTTAGCTACAGTGTTAACGATGTCTTTATTATCTTTAGGGTTTCTTATTTATAAAATTGCTCAAAAAGCACAGCAAAGTAAGAGAGATGAATATATACAATAGAAAAACGAAAGGTAGATCTTAAAGATCATGCCTTTCGTTTTTCTATATGATAAAGATTAGTTAATTCATGCCACATGTAAATACTTACAATTATATTATATAATTGAATATAGAAATTTAGTAGAAGTGGTGATTTAACTTGAATTGTTGTCAATATTGTTTTAAAGATATGTATCTAATTTATAAAATTAAAGATAATAATACCTTGGGAAAATGCGATTATTGTAATTTTCTAGAAGAGGGAGAAGAAGTATATATTATAGATATAGTTAATTTAACCGAAGATTTTGAAAAGCTTTTTAAGTATTATGAAAGTACAGAACCTTATCAACATTATATTCCTGCTATTCATGATGACCCTACAGAATTTGGTGATAGGCTTATTGATTTAATAAATGAGGACTGGAATATATTCTCAGAAGATCATGTAGAATCTGGAACTGCTGAAAGCTTATTATTCGACTTATTGAAGAAAAGTGACCCAGAAAGTTCACTTGATGTAGATAATTTATATTCAAGAATTACGAATGCATTAACATTCGTAGATCCTTCAGAAAGTTGGGAACAAATATGGGAAAATTTCAAAAATGAAATAAAACATTCTAATAGATTTTTTCCTGAAGCCGAGTATGAAATCTTTAATGATCGGATTGATGAAATTTTAAATTATAGAACGACTTATACCGAGAAGATGAACCTATTTAGAGCAAGATTAGGTGAGCATCCTATTAATAAAATGATGGCTCCTCCTGCAGAAGTTGCTACAGCTGGAAGGGCAAATCCTCGTGGTATAAGCTATTTATATTGTGCAATAGATGAGTCAACAAGTATTGCTGAAATTAGGCCATGGAAAGGAGCAAAAGTAACTGTTGCTCACTTACTTCCAAAAAAGATATTAAAATTGGTTGGTCTATTTAGTCAGCCATTATCTCCTTTTGATTTTGAATCACCTTATGAAATTTTAGAAATTAATAAGATATTAACATCCTTTATACATGAATTAAGCACTCCAGTAGATCCAAATAAATCAGAAATTGAGTATTTGCCAACACAGTATATTACAGAATTAATTAAAACAAAAGGATTCGATGGTATTTTATTTGATAGTGCGATGGGGCCAGGAAACAATGTTGTAATTTTTGACGAGAATAATGTTGAAGCGAAATCAATTGATACATTTGAAATAAGTAACATCAAATATGATTTTAAATAAAAGAACTAAAGGATCCATTCTGCTGAAAAATCTTTATTAAATGGATTCTTTTAATTTAGGTAAATAAGGAGATTCTAGAGTTTAAACTTTAGTTGAAAGTTACAAATTTTTAAATGCGTATAAAAGTCTAGGATTTTGTAATAAATAGAGATACAGATCTTAAGGGGGGGTAGTGAATGGCTGAGTTGAAAATAGGAAGGAATGAACCTTGTCCCTGTAAATCGGGAAAAAAGTACAAAAAGTGTCATGGAGCAATGGAAGAAAAAAGCGATAATATAGATCCGAAAATACCTATACAGTCAGTTATAGAGCGTAAAGTAAAAGCAGGGCATATTAAACAGTGAATACATCCTGATAAATCTAAATGCTCAGAAGATATCGTTAAGGCCCATTCAATTCAAAATAATAGAATCTTAAATAAAATAGCACGTAAAGGTGAAGTGTACATGGTTAGACCTGTAATGACCCGCCAATCCTATCGAATGAACTTTAGGAGTTTCGGGCGAAAAGTGGCGACTACCTTTACTGGATTTTGTGGGTTCCATGATAAGATTTTATTTCAACCAATCGAAGATACTGATTATGTAGGTAGTGATCAGCAAAATTTCTTATTTGCATATCGTGTTTTTTCCTTTGAATATCATAAAAAGCTAGAAGCACAAAAAGTTTCTAAGAAGAGGTTAGATGATAAACCAAGTTTGGTAAAAGATGAACGTTTCATGGACCACTTAGAAGGTTATGACCTTGCCATAAGAGATACTTTACGACATAAAAAGATATTTGATCAAGCTCTCCTGGACCAAGATTATGGCATAGTTGAAACGATTTCTTTTAAAATAGATAGTGCTGCAAGATTTGCTGTTTGCTCTGGATTCTTTCTTGAATACGATCTTAAAGGGAAAAAAGTAAACCAGCTTGCTTACACAAAAAATGGAATGAAGTTATTGATGGTAAATGTATTTCCACAAAACGAACAAACCTTTGTTTTATTTAGCTGGTTAAAAGAGGATTCAAATAATTATAGGGAGTTCCGCGAACAGCTGTTAGGCTTAAATACTGAAGAAAAAATTCAGTTATTGAATAATCTTGTTCCTGCCTATAGCGAAAATGTAGTCTACAATCCAGACTTTATAGATAGTTGGAGCGAGAGTGAAAAGAAGAGTTATCTTAAAATATTTCAACAATCTATTCACAATCCTTTGATAGAAAAGAGTAAGAAAAACCTTTTAGGAGCCACTAACTATAACTTGTTCAAGTAATTGCCTTTTAACCAGAGCCTAAGATAAACGATTGAAATCCGAAAAGTAAAATGGTAATATAGTCTTTAATAAATCCAAATAAATGACGGGAACACCCCGCTTTAGATATATCGATGTAACAGACCATTTAGTCTATTACATTGATTATTTGAAGCGGGTTTTTTATTGTTCAAAATAATTTTAAGTAGAAAGGGGATTAATTTTCATTGAGAAGAAGATTAAAAGTAAGTGTCTGTACAGCTATTTTGCTGCTGAATACTTTTTCAACAAGTATACCAATGTCAGCTATGGCAGTAGATGTAGATACAACGGAGACGAATTTTGAACAAGAACCAGACGTTAGTAATGAGGATCTTGGAAATAAAAATGGAACAATAGAAGATGAGCAAATTGGTGTTGAAGAAAATCAGCCTGACGATAAGCAATCATCGGAAGATAATAAAAAATTTTCAACAGGGGAAGAAATTAATGTTGAAAAGCCTACTGCTGAAGAGGAGCTCCCACCAGAATTAAATAATATTGAATTTCAAATAAACAATTATGGAGATGGGACAGCTTCAATAACTGGATACAACGGCACTAATACAGATCTTGTAATACCAATTAGTATTAATGGATTAGAAATAGTTGAAATTGCAGATGAAGCTTTTAAAGGCAAAAAATTTACATCGGTATTATTCGAAGGAAATATTAAAAGAATTGGTAAAGAGTCATTTTATAATACTACCATTGATAGTATTAAATTCAATGGAGATGTAGATTTTATCGATAAGAGTGGATTTGAAAGCTCTGAAATAGGCAGTATCATTGTAGAAGGAAATGTAGGGATTTTTGGTGAAGAATCTTTTATGGAAAGTAAAATAGGACCAGTAACTATTAAAGGTAACATTGGCTCTACGGAGGAAGCTTCATTCTTTAAAACTGAGATTGGAGATATAGAAGTTGAAGGTAATTGGGGGAAAATAGGAGATGAGTCTTTTTCTGACTCCAAATTAGGAACAATTACTATTAAAGGTATCATCAGCGAAATGGGCTCTACTACTTTCAGGGATTCCAAAATAAAGAACTTCACGCTTAAAGAGGATATAGAAAAACTTGGAGATCATATGTTCTTAAATGCCGTTCTAGATAATTTTTTAGCAGAAGGTAATATAGGAACTATAACGAATGGTGCTTTTTTAGCCTCTAAAATGGATTCTTTAACAATCTTGGGTAAAGTTGACACCATAAATAAATACTCTATACAGCAAACTGAAATAAACACCATAGAGTTCGGAGACGATGTAGGTGATATTGGAGAGGGTACTTTCTTACTAGGGAAGTTCAATGATATTATTTTCAGAGGAAATGTAGGATCTTTAGGTGAGTCATCTTTTTTGCATTCCAAAGTAGAAAACTTAACTTTCGAAGGTGATATAGGTTCCATAGGAAGTAGTTCTTTCATTAGCGATAACATAACTCAACAATATATAGGGACACTTATAGTAAAAGGAAACATTGAAGAATTAATGGATTCCAGCTTCTTAAGTGTAAATGTTAAAGTAGGAATCACTGTAGAAGGAAGCATAAATAAAGTCGGAGATGGTGCGTTTTTATCATCTAATATTCCATTTTTACATGTTAATGGAGATATAGGAAGTATTGGTGCTAGCTCTTTTCTGTATACTAAAGGCTCCGGTTTTGAAGGAACAAAAGAGATTATTGTTAACGGAAGAATAGGAAGCCTTGGAAGCTCTTCTTTTATATACGCAGAAATGGACAAGTTCATAGTAAGAAAAGGTATAGGTGACATTGGGGACGCTGCTTTTATACTTTCAGATATAAAAGAATTAGATATATTTAGCAACACACAATTAATAGGAAATTCAACTTTCCAAGAAGCTAAATTCTACAATACCCTAGAAGTACCTAATACTGTTATTAAAGTTGGACCTAATGCTTTCAGGGGTATTGACGTTTCTGAATTTGTATATAAAGCTAGGTTTAGTGTCATACCTGATAGTATGTTTATGGCCTCTAGAGTCTTAACATATTTAGAAGTTCCAGATCCTGTTATCACTATTGAAGATGGAGCTTTTAGGGATGTTGCTCTAGAGAAAGTTAAATCTAATAAGAATTTAGAATCAATTGGTGATGAAGCTTTTCTTAACCACAATATGTCCTGTGTTACTTTATATCCTAAAGTTAAGACGATAGGGATCGATGCTTTCAAGTCTTCAAATGTAAATCCAGCCGATTTTACAATTTGGGGAGACAAAGACTCCGCAGCAGACGCATATGCACAAGCTAATGGACACACATTTAAAGAGAATGATATATTCTCTAATGATTGTAACCCAGCAGAATGGGCTATCAAAGTGGAATATGTTGACGAACAAGGAACGTTACTTGATTCAAAAACTATTAGCAAGCCTGCTAAGGGAAATCATACTGAAGTTGCCAAAGCTATTTCGGGATACACAGTGAAAAGCAATAAAACAGTTACTGTAGAAGTTACAAACGCAAATCCTAATCATACGATAACTTTTGTTTATTCTAAAAATACTTCTCCTAAACCCCCACCAGAGATCGTTTTTGGAACAGTAACGGTGAAATATGTAAATGAAGAGGGGAAAGTACTAGATACTAAAGTGGTCAGTAATGTACCGCTTGGTACGCACACTGAACAGGCCAAACAAATCGCAGGCTATACTGTAAAAGATGATCAAACCATCACAATTGAAATTACAAACAAAAATCGAGAACATACGATCACTTTTGTTTATTCAAAAAATACTTCACCAAAACCACCCGAAACGGTTATGGGAAAAGTTATAGTGAAATATGTGGATGAAAATGAAATTGTTTTAGATTCCAAAGTTGTCAATAATCTGCCCCTTGGTGAGCATATTGAGCATTCAAAAGTATTCAACGGTTACGAAGTAATTGGACCCGAACAACAATCTGTAGAGATTACTCAAAACAATACTATATTTACAATCACTTTCACTTATAAAAAAGTAAATACACCACAACCTGAATCGCCTGGTCCAAATCAGCCAGAGCCAGTAACACCAGTAATACCAGTAATACCAGTAATACCAGTAATACCAGTAACACCTCCACTTGTTACGACACCTGGTACAACGGAGCCCTTACCAGAGAATCCTAGAGAAGATGTGGAAAATCAAAAAGGGAAACGAGTTATCCGTGATGAGGGCAACGGAATATTTACCACAGTACCGCATTATTTAGACAATAATCTAAAACTTAAAATTACAACAAAATTTGACTATGGCTTATTAGTTACTGATCGTGTATCAGTTCCTTTCAAAGACATAAAAGGGTTGTTTAGTTATCAAGAGGTGGAGGATCTGTATAACTACTTAATCGTCAATGGAACAACCGCTTCAACTTTTAGTCCAAATAAGGATTTAAAACGCGGAGAATTCAGCGCCATGATTGCACGTGCTCTTGAATTAAGACCAAAAAATAAGCATGAACGATTCAAGGATGTAGCCGTCTATAAAAATGAAGTACAGGCGCTGTACGAAGCAGATATAATTTCAGGATATACGGATGGCACATTTGGTGAAGGCAAAACCTTAACACGACAAGAAGCAGCAGCAATGATTGTTCGTATGTTGGACTACATGGGGGTTGAAACAAATGTTATATCAAAAGTAGATTTGGCCGATATGGAACAAATTAGTGAATATGCGAAAGCAGCTGTGCAATATCTTGCTACTCAGGATGTGCTTGTGAGTGGCCAGACTACTAAGTTTAACCCTAAAAGAAATTTAACACGCGCAGAAATGGCTAAAGTATTAATGCGAGCTCTACGATTAAGTGAATGGTATGGTAGCACACAATAAAATATGTGGAAAATGAAATTGTAATTTTGTACTATAAATATAACGACATAACTGATGGATTGAAAGGTTGGAAGCACCACTTTCGTATTTTGCGAAGGTGGTGCTTTGTCGTTTTTAGAAATATATAGTAGGAGGAATTAAAGATATATCGTTATATTGGAAAGGATCCATAGGAGTTTAGAATTGTAGGATATAGTATTCGTGAAACTAGTTCAGAAACTATACAATACAAAAGTGTTATTGCACAAAATGAACAACCACCTTAGATATCGTCCATTTACTCAGATATGGACCAACGTTAGTTAGATAGCTATTTTAATATTCTAATTTAACCTGATGAATGTTCTTGATATTAATTATAGGGTTAATCTTAATTTAATTTGTGCAATATAAATGATTGTTTTCACTAGGGCCATATGATAAATTATTATTAGTTAGTAATAGTCATTATTGCTTAAAGGACTAATGACTTTAAAAAATATAAAAATTCAAGACGGGAACACCCCGCTTCAATTATGACTTATTCAAGCAAATTGCTTGGATAGTGAGTCGTATTTGAAGCGGGGTTTTTTGTTTGAAAAATTAGGAGGGAGATAAAATTTGCAAGCCACACTAACGTTAAACGACAACTTAAATGCTAAAGGACAAAAAATGGTAATGTGCCTCATTACTTTCCCAGTGAATATGAGTGTATTTAAGAGGGAAGAAGAGGGGTTAGTGAGAATTCCTAATACTTGGATACCTAGAAATACTACTCATCCAATTGTATCCCTTAAAGGTGATATAGCAGAGCTGTCCGATGGAAGATTTGTAAAAGACATTTTTCATTGCAAACCAAAAATATATTATGGAGAAATCCAAGTAAAGAATGAAAATGTCCCAGTATACACAAAAAAAGGTACTTTTTCAAGATACCTTACTAAAGGACAAGTTATAAAAGTGATTTCTTATTTAGAAAATAGTAGTGGTCTTTATCTGGTGATTAACGATCATGAGATAGTAAGTATTATTGCAGAGGGGATTAAATATACGCCTGTTAAATAAATAGATTATAGAGGAGCTGTATATCTTTGACAAAAAATACTGGGATTAAAAAATCTAAGAATAAATCAAACCAGAAAAAATTTAGTAACTTAATGTTAGCAGCAACCGTTACTGTTCCTGGAATTGTGGGCGTAGGTGGAGATATACCAGAAGCCAAGGCAGCAGGTTTAAAGTATACTGATGGCATTCACAAGTTTGAACTTACGCCGAGTGGGGGTGATCCAGGTAGTGGATACATTACTATTAGAATGGTAGGTGGTGGAGGAAATGGGGGTAAGTTTACTTCTTACGGCTCAGATGGAATACCTTCAGAGGATACATGGATGTCAGATGGGGTAGCAGTGTTACATTATATAGGAGGATCTTGGCCGAAAAAGATCACATTCAACGGAGCTGTTCTTGTTCCTATCACTAACACTGCACCTAACATTCCTACACTAAACATACCAGTCCAACAATTTGAGCACATGGATAAACATGTAATAAGCTGGACAGTTGATGATCCAGAAGGAGATGAACTAAATAGTACACTATATGCAGCTTATAATGGTACCGATAATTGGATACCAGTGTATTCAGGAAAAAACAAAAACTTTGAATACACAGTACCTACAGACAAAAGTAGCGTTAAGTTTAAATTGATGGTGAGTGATGGAGAACTTACAGTCAATAGTGCTGAAAGTGTTGTTAAATCAATAAGACCAGTTACTTATTACTGGAACAAATTCAACGCAGCAAGTAATAATAAATTTTATTTACAATGGGATCCTTCTAATTCTTATGGATCTTCAATGGAGATACCAGTAGGTAATGCTGGAGGATACTTGAATTTAGGTAGTGACTATGGCTATAGCTATAATTTGGATTCTGAGGGAAGGATCAACATACTAGGGACTAACCATATGCCTCATGCTAACTATGGCCAAACTTCTGGGAGTATGGGAACTCTTTATAGAAAATCAGGTTCTTTTTTAGAAATGTACGAGTATAACATAAACAATGGATTTTTTGGTAACAATGGTTGGGTTGTAGATTTCACAGTAAAATCTACTAGAGGTATGGCAGTAACCAATCCTAATCCTTCTTACTATAAAGGGACACTAGTACAAGGTAACATTGAAGGTACATTTGATTCATATCAACATGGAGTTAGAAACCCAGATGGTTATTGGTACGAAAGAGGTCAGCGTCAATTAGGAGAAGATACTACCCCTCCTATAATCGAATTAGAGGAACAAAAAGATTATTCTTTAACGCCTATTGTTACAGTACATACATACGACGCAGGTAAAGTACAAACAGTTAAATGGGCGAAAGGCAATCTTTCTATGTTAGATTTTGTTAATGGCGGTACTGAAATAGCTACAGGTCAGTCGACTCCTTCCAGTTTTACTGTATCGGAAAATGGAATATATACTGTATTTGCAGTAGATGAAAAAGGTAATAAAACAGTACAAACTATTAATGTGACAAAAGTGAATCAAAAGCCAGAGGTTTCCAAAAACTTTGAAACTATTACTATTCAAGGCAAAGGCAAAAACGAGGTAATTGACTTAAATATGCACTTTAAAGACCCCGATGGGCATCCTTTGAAATTTGAAGTGGTATCCTCCTCTGAGGCACATGTTAAAGCAGAAATTGAAAATCGAAGCCAGCTTAAAGTTACTGGAGTAAGTAAAGGTAAGTCGAAATTAACCATTACTGCAGATGACGGGTATGAAACAACGACGATACAAGTAGACGTAGCCGTGTCGAACACGAAACCAACTATAACGGTTAAAGAGTTACCAAATCACGTTGTCTTAGATGATCAAACACACTTTACGATTGATGGGACAGCTACAGATGAGGACAGTGATGCCTTAACCGCGAAAGTAGAACATTTTAGCAAGGAATTAACAGCTCCAGTGACAGACGGCAAGTTTAGTGTTAAGTACCAGGGCAATCAAGTATCAAAAGGATATCACCATGAAGCCATGCAAGTGACAGTATCTGACGGCTTAGAGGATAGTGAAGTGTATACGGCAGCCCTTCCTATTATCAAAGTCGATGAGGCAACCAACTATACCAATGAAATGGCTGGTCACCAAGATAAGTACAATTCTTGGACTCCTGAGCAACATGAAGCCTTTTACAATGGCTATGAATCGATCTTTAATTACGAAACTGTTCGTACAGAGGAAGCACTGACGAGAGTGAAGGATGTAATTGCTGCATTGCAAGCTCAAACAGTAAAAGAAAGTGAAACCATCACGAACTGGGAAAATCGCTTATTTTTAGTAACGGCAACAGTAGCAACAGAAAGCGCCGAAAAGAGCTTGATAAAAGACGATTATAAGCATGCAGAAGAACTGGTAGAGGCATTAACATCTTCTGCTGAAAAAGAGGCTTTAGAAGAACGTATTAACGAATTACAACGTTACCATGATGCCAACAACGCTATATTGGTGATGGAAGATAATCATGGCAGTATTTCATGGGATTCGATAAAAGACACTCAAGATAAAGTGGAAGTGGTTGAAAATGCTGCAAACAAAAAAGATTTAGAAGATCGCTTGTCTCAAGTAATCAAAGATTACATTTCTAATTTGGAAACAGTCACACCTGATGATTTAGATAAATTTGGTGTATCTGATGTTAACACTGAAAATAGTGATTTATATGATGAATTTAAAGATGCATTTAAACCTATTGGTGAAAATCATAATGCCCAAGATTTAGTGAATTTCGTGAATGCGTTAAAGGTTTTCCTTAGTGATGTAACACAAAGTGCTTTAGATACACTGCACAGTAATGAGCCATCTTACTCTCAAGATATGTTAAAACCTGTTTTAACTACTGCAGATGAATTAATCCTTTACCGACAAACGTTTAAAAGAGAAGTAAGTAAAGACAAAACATTATCTGATAAGGTACAAACTGTTGATTTCCAGCAAACGAAAGAGTACATGCAAACAATTGTAAAAGCTATGCAAGAAGTGATTGAATACAATGATACGCATGACGAACAAGAAAAATCAGAAGGATATGCTGCTACAGATGTTCTATGGGAAGGTCAATTACGGAAGGATATGCAAGCATATCTAGATAACGGTATCCCTGATATTATTGTTTTGGATGATCGTTATGAATATATCAATAACGGCCAGCTTCATGTAGTCGCTACAATCAATGACTCTGATGATTCCGAACATGATGTAACTGTAACATTTAACGGTGAGTCTAAGACTGTTAAAACGGCAGATGGTAAAGTTGCAGTGACATATGACTTGGCAGATGGGGTTTACGATGGATTTGTGGAGATTGAAGCTAAGGACAAGCTAACGGAACGCAAATTAACAATTGCCAACAAACCTGTGGTGACTGTTTCGGATGTGGAAATGTTTAAACGCTTTGTACAGGCGTTAGAAGCGGATTTAGGCTCTTCATTTGATGAAATGGAACAAACAACTATTACATCATTAAAGATGCTGTTTGATAAGACATTAGCGATTAAGGTGAACGTTTCCTCTGAACGAGAAATCCGCGAAGTAGAAAATACCGCTACTAAACTGGGTGGAAAGAATGGTCAGCTTGAAAGCTTAGTAAAATTATTAGTTCAAAACAATCGTCTTGAATGGCTGATCAATAACTACAAAATTGCTACCGATGATGATTTTACATGGGCTGGTGTAGTTGGTGTAACACCAGATAATATTGGAGCGTTGAAATCAATTATTGATGATTATGTTGCCTCATTTGAAGATAGAGCTGTCAAAACTCCAAGTTTAGAAGATTATCAGAGTTGGTTAAACCTTAGCACAATCATTGAAGAAGCAAGAATGGCCATTGAAATTGCTGAGGGACTTCATACAAAAGATGAATTAGACAAAGCCATTTCAACTGCTAAAGAAAAGTTACTTAATGTTCCTGAATGGTTAACGGTTAAAAATGTACTAAAAAAACAGTTAGATGCAGTTATTGCATATTCGAAAGTAATAGAAAGTGTCATGAATTCTGAAATATCGTATCAACAAACAGATAAAGATGCCGCTCTTTTATTAGTTGAACAATTGCCTGATGGTACACCAAAAGATAGTTTGCTTTATCGTCTAGAAATTGTCCAAACAGTTATTGATGCAACTTTAGCAGTTGGAAATGCTGAAATATCTTTAGAAGAAGCAGACCAATTAGTGGCACAAGCGCTAGTTGATGAAATTGATTCAAACATCGTGAAAAAGACTGAACTACAAGAACGATTAGACGCTTTATCTAAGTTAAAAGAAGCCATTGCAGCACTAGAACAAGCCGATTTATCTAAAGCTCAAACAGATTTAGATGTCGCTAAAGAACTGGTTGAGGCTCTCCCTGATAGTCCTAAGAAGGAAGAATTACTTGATCGAGTAAAAGAACTGCAGGATGTCATCGACAACAAATCAAAAGAAGACCAGGCAAAAGATGCAGTTAACAAAGTAGAGGATTCTTTACTTGAAGCAGACCGAGTTAAGGCGCAAGAAAAGGTGGATGCATTAGAGGATGGCCAGTTAAAAGATGAGTTACAAGACCGTCTAGATGAGATCCAAACTCATGTTGATGCATATAAGAGTGCGCGAGAAGCGGTCGAGAAAGCAGAAGTATCCAAGGACAAGGCAGATATTGATTCTGCACAGCAGTTAGTAGATGTTTTACCAAATAGCAAAGCTAAGATGGATCTACAAGAACGTTTAGATGTGGTCAGTCTGTTCATCCAAGCTGAGCAAGGAGTATCAAAGGCAGAAGTATCTCTAATTCAAAAACACAAAAATGAGG
This sequence comes from Lysinibacillus sp. OL1, assembly GCF_004332175.1. Classification (NCBI taxonomy): domain Bacteria; kingdom Bacillati; phylum Bacillota; class Bacilli; order Caryophanales; family Bacillaceae; genus Lysinibacillus; species Lysinibacillus sp. OL1. The sequence goes on from NZ_SJDS01000015.1 coordinate 88,837, forward strand.
CCCAAAAGCTTGTAGATGCTCTACCAAAAAGTGAAGAAAAGACAGCTTTACAGAATCGCTTAGATGCTCTGCAAATATTAATCGATAACAAGAAAGAAGATTTGTTGGATAAAATTATAAACGACTTAGATAGCGTAACATCTAACGAATTGGCTGATTATACAGGGGAAAAGGTATATGAAGAACTTATGCCCAATTACCGTGAGGCAATTGATAAATTAGGGGATTCTGTTACTAAAGAGCAAGTCATCAATGTCGTGAAATTAATTAATGCCTTAGAGCTAGCAAAGCGAGAAATGAAGTTAGAATTTATTATTGCTTATCAAAAGGAATATGCTGATTCATCAATTTTACCAACTTTAGATAACTACCCACAACCAGCTGCACTAAGTAGTGTTGTGGACTATCTGCAAGATGACAGTGCCTTAGAGCAAGTGATTAAAGAAATTGCAATAGCACTTAAGGTATCAGAAGATGAAATTAGAATGGAAATTGAAAAAATTCTGAAAGACGTATCTAATGCTACTACAACTGGCAAATACCTTGTTCAATATGTTTCGGAAGAAGATGGTGAAGTTGTTGCTGAAAACTGGATTACAGAAATTCCGTATGGTGAGGTGGAAGTAGTTGGCCAGGCACCTGAAGGTTACGAAATAGTAGGGGACCCTAATCAATCATTTACATTATCTGATGAAACGACAGAACACGTTATTTCATTTGTGATCAAAGTAAAACAAGAAGAAAATTCACCTGAAACAAATGAACAAGATACAGAAGAGGTCCAACCAAATGATGGTTTAGAAAGTGAACAAAACACAGAAGAAGATGATACTGATGCTACAGAATCTAATGACAACCACCAGGAAGAATTAGAAGTTCCATCTGGACAAGATACACCGAAAAATACTGATACTGATATGGCACAATCAAAAGGTGAAAATGTTGTAAAAGATAATATTCAAGTGGATAAATTAATAGTAGATTTTATTCAATCTTTATTACTTGAAACACTAAATCATTCATCAATACAAGATGATGTTTTATTTTTGTATGTCCAGCATATTAATGACTATGCTGCAGAAAGTGGTGTAACTGAATACACACGGGAAGAGCTAAGTGTTTTATTAGAGGCAATTCAAGCTGCTTATGGACAAGAAATTGGAGCCGAAGACAAGATTTCTAAATTAGTGAATGGACCAGTCAAAGAGACTCTGTTTTCTTTAATTAAGCCAAAATCTACAATTGGTCCAGAAGCTTCTCTAGTTCGCTCTAAAATGATGGTAGCATCTTTAAATGATAGTTATTTACGTGTCTCATCTACCCCTTTTGTAGAGTGGGGAACTGAAAACGAAAATCATGCAGAGTATGTATTTAAAACTTTTTACGCTTTAGCTAGTGTTAAATCGTATAAGACCTCCCCTTCTGATAAATATAAATTAGAAGTTAAGGATTACATTGTGAAAGAATTACACAAAGGATCATATAAGGCTTTGCTTTTATCTGAGTTGGGCTATAGTGTTGAGGAAATTGGAGATGAAGGAAAGACTAATTTAACAGTAGTTACACCAACACCTTCACCTGTTAAACCACCAGTTGTAGACCCACCTATTGTGGAACCACCAGTGATAGGGCCACCTGTAGTTGTAGAACCGCCGTCAGTAGTCAATCCACAACCAAAACCACCAGTAGTTAAGCCTGAGTTACCTGAAGGTACAATCGCTGAAACGATTGATTACGACAACAATGGCAAGTGGACTATCACAAACCCTGCTAAAGAAGTCATAAACCTTGAGCAAGATGGCATTCAAATCAAGATACCACTGGAATTACAAGCAAAACTTTGGGAAGTTGAATGGATCTTGAAATCTAATCAACATTATCAACTTCGCATTTTGGCTGATGGTAAGGAAATCACCGTATTTAAGAAGCCAATTGAAATCACAAAAACATCGAAAAAAGCGTATGTATTCCGATTCGAAAATGGACAATATACAGCTATTCCATTTACTTTTGCAGTACCGAACCAAATTCAATTTAAGGTGACTAAAACAGGGGAATTCCAATTCTCTACAAAACGTATTACATTTAAGGACATTGATGGGGTCTTTAGTCAACGTGCAATTGAGGAGTTAGCAAGCAGACATATTGTTAAGGGTACATCTCCTGACTACTACAGCCCTTACGAGTCACTAACTAGAGCACAATTCAGTGCAATGTTAGTAAGAAGTTTAGGAATTGATACATCTGATGTTGTAAACGGAGTCTTTAAAGATGTAAAGGCTAAAGATTGGTTTGCTAAGGATGTACAAGCCTTATACGAAACGGGCATTATCAGAGGTGTAACTGCTTCGAAGTTTAATCCTAACAGCCCGCTAACACGTCAACAAGCAGCACTTATGTTAGACCGAGCTCTGGACTATTTAAAGGTTGAGAAAAGTGATTCTACAAAGCTTGATTTTAAAGATGCAAATAAAATTTCAGAAGAGGCAAAACCAGCTGTTGCTACAATGCAAACACTTGGGATATTCAATGGTAAGCCAGGTAATTTCTTTGATCCTCAAGCCAAATTAACACGTGCTGAGATGGCCAAAGTTCTACAGCTTACTTTAGAAATAGCAAACCAATTTTAATAAATATATTTAAAAATAAAGGCTGCTCTCCAAAAACAGAGCAGCCTTTCAATAATTGAACAAAATTTCAGAGAGTTATATATACAATAAAGGATAATATTGCTAAAATAGTGTTAACAAAGTAAACATAAAATTGAGGGAGATGATAGTTAATGATACTTGAACAACAAATTTTACATTTGTTATTAAAAAAAGGCTTTATGTATACATTTTATGAAAAACAGAATTTATATTTCTATGCCCAAGAGATTAAAGACCCTAAATTAGTTGAATGGTTAGCAGAAAAAAATTATGGAGCATATGGACCATTTGATTTATCTGCAGTCTCTGTACTTATTGAAATAAGCGATAATTTTGAGGTTGCTCAATACACATTTATAAATGGATTGGATGCATTTTATATTTTTGAAGACTTACAAGAGTTCAAAATAATATTAGAAAAGTTACCTAATCAAATAAAAAGGACATATGAAGGTTTAGATGCAAATGTACAAAACAAATAAAAGTGATAAATATTCTATTAATGTTATAAAAGAAGTTTTAATGTTAGATGAGCCATTATTCCGCTTTGACGTGATAAATGAAGGTACAGCTATGTTATTGACGATTCAAAAGGAAAGTCAAACATTAGAGTATCGTATTTATGGTAATAACAAATACGAAAAAATAAAGGCTATCTTGATTAAATTAAGAGAAGTAGTCCCAAATGCTTCAAAAGAGGATATTGAATTTTTACTTGAAGAAATAGAAGATACATTTAATTATTCTAGTAGCTTGGATGGTTTTGCTCACTGAAAATTGCCAGCAATTTCAACACAGCAAACTCAGCTCTAATACAGTACGGAATTATATACTAGAAAGAAAATGTTCAGTGAAGGGAATGTTAATCATGGAAGAAATAGTATGGGTTAATGGTCAAGATGAACTTGATTTTGAGTATTTATTAAAACGCACTAATCAAAGATTTGTAAATGAAGTAACTTCATTTTTAACAATGGATGGTGGTTTCGAAAGAGTTTCTATTAGGACTTTAACTGGTGCATTTTGTGAGGTTGTTGTTGTTCTTGGTACATCTCTTGCAATTTTTAGCTATTCTCCAGTAGAAGATCGTTATGAAAAAGTTTTTGTTAGTACAGCTCAAGTTAAGCGTGCATTGGGGTTAATGTAAAGTGACTACTGAACAATATGAGCATTTTAAGCAGTGAACAAAAATTAAAAATAGAGGAGAGAAAATTATGTTAAACCAACAAGAAATAGAGTTAATAGAGTATATGGACTATCAAGTATTGAATAATGGTATGGATGGATGGTTAGGTAATCGAGCTTATGAGAAAGTATTTGAACTCATTGAAATATTGAAGAAAAGAAATTCGGAATTGGATCAACAAGTAGCTTCCATCTTTACTAAAGTTACTGTATCAGGGTTAGGGTATTACCAGCATAAAGATTCAATATTTATTCCTGAAATCAAAGAAATGTGTGATGAATATGAAAAAGAAATTGAAGAATGCAGTAAACAATATCAGCAAATTGCAAAGGATTTTATGAATAGTTATGGGTTGGAAGATTACCTTACTAAATTCACAAAAAATATTAGTAGTTAATATGCATAATTGAACCATATTGTTCAGTAGAAGAGTCATTTTGTTGAGGAGTGATCATGATGTCAAAAGAGGAATTTTTAGCTGAGCTGTCTGATTAAACACCAGAAGAGTTAAATTTTAATTATGATTTAAAAACACTCAAAAAAGCTGCTTGTGTATTCAAAATTCCAGGTAGGTCTTACATGAATAAAATACTACTTTGTTTAAACATAGAGCAATATTTAAACGATTTAGGAGTGTGAGCGAGGGAATCATTATGTGAGGCAAGTGAGGTGTAATATGAATCAATTAAATATATTTGATTTCATAGAAGAAGAACTTCAAATAGGGAATTTTGTATATTTCAAGTGGTTTAGTGATTCAGGAAAACTATTGACTGATGGATTTGGAAAAATTTCAAAAATTTATGGCAACATTGTTGAAGTAAAAACATTAAACAAACAAAAAAATGGGTTATATCAATCTTTAATATTTCCAGTAAAAAAACATGATGTGATCATTAATCATCGCATCACTGAAAAAGATATTAAAAATAATTTAAAACTAGAAAATCGTTTCCATAAATATTGATCAATTTGAGGAACATATCTGAACAATTTTATGCAATAAAAGGGTGAGAAAAGATTGATGTAGATTCATTTGGAACGCGAATTATTGATCGATACGATACGAAGTGAAAGATATTGTACAGCAGAGCATCAATTTATAGGAGTAAATTAATGAAAAAACAGCAATTATTAACCTCTAAGGTCTTTGCTTTTTGGAGTGTTTCAACCATACTATTCGCTTTAATTGCAAAAATAACATTTGATTCAAATGTAGAGGATGAATTGACACTCAAGCAATGGGTATCTTTTATTAGTGCAACCTTTTGCGTGATAATTCTATGTCTACCAGTCGTAATACCATTGATAATGGTAATGATAAAAATTGTAGAAAGTCTTTTTAAAAAGTAGATATTGTATAGGAAGGATTGAGAAAATGGCTAAAAAATTAACGTGTCATTACTGCAGAAATCCAATAACTGATAAGTCACCAAGTAGCCAAAATTGTGGATGTCGCACTCGTCCAGCACCAACAAGTGTGTCAGTTGGCTTTGTATTAGCTCATGATGAATATAAGAAAGCAATAGAAGAAATTGCTCATTTAACTATTCATTATAAAAATATGAGCGAACAAGACATTAGAAAAACATTATCAGAGGTAGCGAAATCAGTTAACGCTGCGATTGTTAGTGCTGAAAATTATAAAATGACTTACTGAACAATCTAAACAAAATTGGAATGTTAATAGAAAGGAGAATTTTCAATGAACGATATTGCCAATGACATTGTAAAGGAATTAAGAAAATATGAACAACAGCAGCAACAGAAAGAAATAAATTTTGCTATTGCAAATATTAAATATCAAATGAATGAGATTAGAAACAAATTTTATTCAGTACAGATTGTTATGCTGCTTATTCCTACAGTCGTTTTAATATTAGTGGAAAGTCCAATACGATTTCTATTAATGCATTGGATAATTCAATTTACAATAGGAGCTTTAGCGATTTCGTACATGTATCGTATACAGAATAAATTTATATCCAAATACCGAGGGTTTTAGAATTATGGAAGTTAACTAGAAAGATATTGTGCAGTTGGAAGGATGAATTAGATTGATTGATATAATAATTGAAAAACCTTATAAAACAAGTCTTTTAATGATATTACTTACATTAATTTCTATTTTTATGGCCTATGGAACTAATATATTTTGGCTACAATTAATAGGAGTGTTATTGGGCTTTTTCTCTGCTTTTGGACTATTTGCAATTATTTATCATTCTGAGTATTGGAAATAAGGCCTAAAAGAGACTACCAATCAACGCAAGGGGGACGTCAAATGACTATAATTGAAAAAATATATTTGATTTTTATTATTTTGTTTATTTTAACAGCAGTAATTTTATTTGCAAGCGTGGTTATAATTTCATGGATAGAAGTTAAAAAAGAAGAAGCAGAATATAATAAAAGTTTGTTTAGATATTTGAAAATTTCGCAAAACAAAATTCTAAAAGAATATAGACAGAAAGAACCTGATGAAGTAATAAAAGAATTTAGTGAGATTAGTAAGAAAATATTGAGATTGAATAACAATCATTCAACAAAAATAAAAAGTGGAAACATGCGTTTAATTGATTCATTAACTTATCATGAGTTAAAAGCTTTGAAAAAGGTTAATGAATCTTTGAATGTTGGAGTTCTGCTTACAGATGAAAAGATCCAAGAAGCACTTGTTGAAATTACAAAAGGATTGAATAAACAGTATACTGAATTTTGTCATTTAAAAACAGCTGATGTAGAGGAAGAAACATATATTCTTAAAGTCCTTGAACAAAAAAAGTCCGAACGCTTGGACTTTACTAACTCAGCCAGATTAGACCTTATTAATGAAAATGAAATAAGTTTAAAGAAAAATGATTGAACCACGCTTCATTATCAGCAAATACTATTTGAGTGTTTTAAAGGAGGGGAAATGAAATGAAGCTATTGGACATTTATCGTAAATTTTTTTCAAATGAAATGAAAGTAAATTTAGATTACGAAAGAACTTGAAAATGTAATGAGCATTATATCAGAACTTGATTTAGTGGAAAAGTAAATCAAAAATCTATTCATAAACTTAAAGCTATCGCATTAGAACTTTTATTTATAGGTTCAGGAGAAATTAGTGGAAATGGAGGGGACACTAGATGATTAATTTAGGGCAAGAATTATTAGTCTATTTCGGAATTAATTGTTACCAATGCAAAAAGGAAAAGTCTGTACATAAATTAACACCAAAGGAACTAATATATATGGGTTTTAATGCTTACAACGTAAAAAATCTGGAGATCCAGGTTTGTGAAAAATGCTATGAGGAAGTAATACAAATTGTGAGCAAAACAGAACAAGGGGCTACTCAGTGGCAAGAAATAATAGAACAAGAACAAAAAACGAAGAATACTTCAGAAATACAACCACTTATTGGGTTAAAAGAATTCTCCGAAATGTTAGGCTGGAGTAAACAAGCATTAAGTATGAAATTTTTAAGGCAACGTAAGGGTAGAAAGGTACGAAATCCGCTCCCTGAGCCAGTACAAATACTCGCAGCAACACCTGTGTGGACCCAAGAGCAAGTGGAAGAATATAAGAAGCAGCTTGCTACTTCAGAACCTGACTAATTGTGGCAGTGTTATTAAACAGACTGACAAGTAATTTGAAAATAAAGAAGAAGTATAGATGGCAGTGCCGATATGTTTTGTAACGAGCTTCGGTACATATTTTTATTATCTGGCTATCAAATATATCAAAAAACAAATGATGTGAGCTTACACTAGATTTTTGATTGAAATTACCAACTACATATGGTAAGTTTAGGATATATTTTATATCAGAAAATGACGGGAACACCCCGCTTTAAGCATGGCTTAATTCTTTGCTATATCTGCAAAGTAGAGGCTTATGTTTGAGGCGGGGTTTTTGTTTTGTTTTAGCAAAAAAAATCAAAACAAATAAAACGTGCTTGTTGATTTATCTGGTAAAATATGGTAAAATTATTTTAGGAAGTGATACTTAACTAGACTAAGTTACTACGGAAGGAGATTTATTCTCATGAAAAAAGACTTAAAACACAAAGGTTTTAAAGGTTTTGTAAGACAAAACAAATTTATGTTAGGTGCGATGGCTATGGGCATCGCTACAGCAAGCATTGTAGTTCCAGTAGCTACACCTTCTACAGTAGAAGCGGCATCAACAACATTCAAGGATGTACCTAAATCACATTGGGCGTATGATTCAATTAAGCAAGTAGCAGAAAAAGGGCTTGTGGCGGGTTACAGCGATGGTACATATAAACCATCTGCTCAAGTAACACGTGCAGAGTTTGCGACATTCCTATCACGCGTATTCGATGGCAACGACCGTACACCATCTAAATTTTCAGATGTTGGGGCATCCCACTGGGCAAATGACGCTATTCAAGAAGGACTAGCTGTTGGATTCATTAAAGCTAGTGATTTCTCGAATAACAGATTTGAACCAAACAAAGCAATGACTCGTGGTGAAATGTCCCGTTGGTTAGCGAATGGTTTAGCACATGCGAACGCTGATTATGGCAAAGCAATCGAGGAAATGGCAAATTCAAGCCTTACAATTATTCCGATTCCAGAGTTTTATGGTGGCGGTGTAAACAAGAAGGATTTACCGTATATCGGGGTGGCACTTGGTACTGGATTACTATCAGGCTATGAAGATTTCACATTCAAGCCAAATGGCAATACAACACGTGCCGAGGTAGCAACTATCCTTATCCGCTTCATGGACGCAATGAAGAAAGCTCCATCTGACTTTACAGGGTTAAAAGAACTTCGTGAGGTTGCTAGCACAGGAACGAACATTTTAACTATTTCTAATTTCAAGAAATCGAAATACGGCGGATATGAAGATGTTCTTGGTAAACCTCATACGTATTTAAATAACACTGGTGTTGCTACAATTGAACATGCTATTTTAGTGGATACATTAGGCACTAAACCAAAGGGTATTTTTAAAGATATGTTTTTTAATGAACAAAGCAACAATAAAGTTTATTTGAATAATGGGATTTATGCAATCTACTATGAATACACATTTAAGCCAAGTAGAGATGTAAGTGTTCAAAGTGTAAGCAATGGATCTAATCAACACTTTGCTTCCAACTTATTAGTAGATAAAAGTAAAATTGCACAGTTTAATTTACCATCCCCAAAAAGTACATCAAAAATTGAATTTATGAAGGGTGAAACATATCGCTATTGGGCTTTCAATTCAGCTTTAAGTGGTGAAATGTTTGGTAGTAGAACAGATGATGACAGTATGTTCTATTATGAACCAAAATAGGAGTTGATAATTCAATTGAAATTAATAAAAAAAGGTACGATTGCGGTCGTATCTTTCTTTTCAATATTTATTTGCTTGTTTATTTTAGATGGTTCGCTAACTGCATCAGCAAAAAGAACCTATTATGAATCAGAAAGGGTGCCAATAACCCCAGCAGTACATTGGTGGCAAATTGATGACGGACATTTTAGGGCGAAAAACTTTGATGCTGAATTAGAAGTTCCAATGGTCGGTAAGCGAGATGAATCCGCACGCCCTAAACAGTCTGCAGTCAATAACAAATTAAATTTAAACGATTATCCTATGCCGACCGTGTTTACGAATGTCAATGACAAAAGTGACAAGAAATCTCCATCTGATCTAAAAGGTCTGGAAGCACTAAACCCAGAATGGGATGAACGTGCAAATGGCAAACAATACATTGGCAATACGAAAAGGGTTGTTCAGGGACATTATCTAGAAATAAAAGTTACAACGGGTGCAGGTCTACAAGATTCTGATGTAGAAGTTTATGGTCATAACGAAAAAGGGGAAGTAAAATTAAACGTAAAGTACGATGTACCAATGTATATACAATGGAGAGGCTATATAGATGACGAGGAAGAAGGCGAAGAAGAAGAACCTTTAGAAGCCTGTTCCATCGAGTTTTTATTAGAAGGAGACAGTGCCTCACAAAAAGGTAGCCTAATTCAACCTTCTCCAACGGGTAGCATCAGCTCCGATAGTGGTGAATTTGATGTAGTACAAGGTATACCGTCATCAGAATACTTACGTGCAGACGCACAAAGTGAAGAATACCTATATGAGCAAGATTTTGTTCAGAAGAAGGGTAAAACAGTATTCAACAATGTAAATGCATCTAAAGAGTTTACATTGAAGTGGAGAACTAAAGAAACTGACTCAAAGGGTAAAGTCACTTATACAAACCATGAAGAAACTGAAACCAAAAAAGTTGCAGTAAGCGGAATTGAAAGACCGTTTTCTTACTGGGAGATTATCAAGTATAACGTGTGGAAGCTAACCCATTCTGAATTCACAAACTATGCATTACCTGGCGAGTTTTTACGAATCGATGCGATGACGAATGTTTCAGCTGATGGCAAGCATAGTGACAATGTGGAAGATCACGTTTTTCCACCAGAGTGTCCTGAAATTGAATTGCCTCCTGAAACAATTGATGGGGGAGATTCTAAGCCAGATGTTCCAGATATAGAGGATGAGGCAAAAGCAGCTGCTGAAGATGAAATTGGAGAGAATGAAGTCGAAAATGACCGCGCTGAATTTAAAGGCTCAGTAATCATGGATGATACACGTACAACTACAGATGGTCCAACACCTTCTGATGTACCTCCACCTGGCATGATTCAAATGACAGCGAGAGGGCTTCTTATTGATCCATTAAAGACAAACTACTGGCAATCTCCAAGTACAGGTAAAGTGTTCTATGAACCTGTTTTCTCAATCGATGGTTCAGCATCCGCAATGGAATTTCCATTTGATGTTAACGTAGTTACGGTACATACGCCAGTTGTCATTTATGCAAGAGCAAGTGATGACAAGGAACATGATCAACGTACAAAACCGCCACTACGGTCAACACCGCCTGACCCAGATAAGGACCGTCATGCGTTTATTTTAGATAGACCATTTACCGTGACGTTGCCAACAAAAGGGCAGCATCGAAATATCCCTGGTTATGGTGATAGAGACTTTTCTAAATACATCAAAGAAAAACAAGTACAATTCCCATTTGATGTATATACGAAGACAAAGCAAGGCTTCTATCCAGCCAATACATGGATTTCGGTGCCAGTGGATATTGAGAGTGTAGACTTCTTTATGCCAGTCTGGGTTCCAGAAGGTCAATACACGATTAAATTCCGTTCGTTTGCAATCAACGCATTACCAAATGGTGACTTCGGTGGTTCTGAGCACCATGCGAACATTACGATTCCAAACCCAGCATTCAATGTACCGCCTGCAGGTAATATGTCTGCAGCACACGTAGCAACCGATTCTATTGAAGTAGATGTGGTTGGACGTTTGTATGATTTCCATGTAACTGACATTACGGATTTCAATTGGAAGTCTGTATTCCGTCAAAGTGATGGTTTCACACCTACTAAAAATTCATACTGGGTTGGTTTGAATGGTATTGATGGTGATCCAAGAGGAAATAGTAATCTCTTCACCTTACCAGTTCGTCATGGAAGTCATCCAGATGGTTATGCCAATGTCGCTGTGAAGACAGGCTATGCATTCAAATTCGATATGAAAACAAAAGGGAATATGTTTGGCAAAAAAGACGCCATCCGTATTAAACCAACTTTTTATTTCGTGAATAAAAATGGTACAGGCCGCCAAGAAGTCGATCTGTATTATCATGACAAAACCAATTATTTTGTGAAGATTGGTTCTGAAAAAGACAAGATTTATCGTGAGGTCAAATTAAATGAGACATCACGCAATGTACCACAGGAAGAATTAATTTCGAATGCGAATTACTACTATCGTCATGCCAATGAGTTTGGTTTAAATGATGTTATCGCAGGTTATTATCCAGCTTCATATGCTAGAAAATATATCAAGCATTTTTCAAAGGACAGTATTGAAACAGGTCCTTATGGTTGGCAAATCTTGAACTGGAAGTTACGCACGTATAGAGGTCCGAAAGAGAATCAGGTGCCTCCAAACACGATGATTCCAGCTAATGATATTGTCGCACGCGAACAAACATGGTATGGAGAATACAGCTTACCAACAAAGGTATACGCAGTGAAAAAAGGAACTGAAATTGGAGCGGCAGCACAAGTTGGTCGCATTAATGAAAACCATCCAATGTTCCTGAAAGATGGCTATATCGTAGTGAATTTCAACATCGAAACAATTCGAGATGGGGATGTAAATAACCCATATCTTCAATACATCGATGCTCATTACATGAATCAATGGTATGGCATGGAAGGTTTTAAACGTAGTTTCGTAGACAAGTATGGTTACACGTTTAACCAACGTGATGGTGACGTCATGTTCTACCATGGAGACCAAGGATCAGACCTTGATTTTGCTCCATCCGTTACGCATTAAGAATGAACCCCCTACCATTAAAAAAGTAGGGGGTTTTATTGTAAGTTTAACTTGCTTGGATTATCAACAGTAGGTGTAATCATAGCCATCCTTCTTATGGCAGTAGGAATAATGGTTTTAGTCAAACCCCTTGAATCCAGTTCCCATTAGCTGTTTTGGTGCTTGCTCCTATTGTATGGCTAACTTTAAAGGACGAATTGAAAGACTTCATAACAAGAATTTGTGAACATTATACCTTTTAACAATCGGCCCCTGCAAAAAGTGAGGGGTTTTTTATCTAAAAATGGAGCGTGAAAAATTATGAAATTAACCTATGATATTAGTATTATCCCATTGTTGTATGTGCCTGTATTAATATTCATGTTAGCATTATTCGCATTGTATCTTTATAATAAAACTAGGTTAAAGACGGAATTATATATTTCTGTAAGTATGTTTGTTTTAGCAGCAGCTTCAATGTTTGTATTCTCATTTCAAGGGAAAAGTATGACTTTTGATACGTTCCCATTTCAAATTATTACGACGTTATTATTAGTAGAAACAATCATCATGCAATTATTCAGTGAGAAGAGAGAATGGCAAAGCTGTATTCCAATCGCTATTACACTAATTCTAACAGTGCTAACGTTATTTACTCATCCACTTGTTAGAGGAATAGTTTTTCCATTGTTGCTATTTGCTCTAGTAGGTTGGCGTTACATCCGACTAATTAAGAGAGATACGACAGAAATAATACGTATGTCTTTACTGACTTCGTTGGGTATCACAGTTATACTGGGAAGCTTTATTGGTTCTGCTGCATTCCAGTTTATTAGCAGCTTGCTGATTTTAAGTTATTTTGTCTTAGAAAATACTCATTATTTTAATCGTGTGCTTGCCATGTTTAAAAATGTAAGTATTAATAGTATGACCGATTCTCTAACACAACTTTACAATAAGGCGTACTTTACAAAAAAAGCAGAGCTATTATTTGAAAAACAACCTATCAGCATTATTTTTGCTGACCTTGATAATTTTAAAAAGTTGAATGATCAAAAAGGTCATGAATATGGGGATGAGGTACTGCAGAAAGCAGGTCTGTTATTCAAACGAACACTGCAAGATCACGGCCAAGCTTGTCGGTATGGTGGTGAGGAGCTAGTAGGGATTATTACTACTAAAAGAGCTATGGAGCTAGCTGAACGTTTTAGGATAAACTTGGAAAAGACAATTGGTATAACAGTAAGTATCGGAGTTGCCCATTCCGAAGAATTAGGGGTTAATGAAAAAGAAGGAGGGGTTAATTCTTTAATCAAATTGGCAGATGAACGGATGTATCAGGCCAAACAGCAAGGAAAGAATCAGGTGTGCTAGTCTGGACTGAATACGGTATCCGGTTTGACTATAGACTATAGAATCTTACAGAATCGGAGGGAATGGCTTAACTTGGTTTCACCATTTACGCCAAAAAGCCTATGCCTATGCGAGCAGCAATCAAAATCAATCATTTCATTTCCTCAATTACGAAACATAGCCAGCCAATAAGAACGATATACGGTAAAGATATCGTTATGGTTCAAATGTATAATTATTATTTTTCAAAATTTCTATATAAAAAGAATGATTCAGTGTATATATTTTTAATGGTGTTAGTAAGTAAGCAACAAGACACTTATCAGATGTCTGTAGCTCAAAAAATAAAAGACCATTACACAATCGATCGGCAGACTAGCTCTGTAGATGGAAGAACCTTTATGTTAGATGAGCCACTCGATCAGTTAGCACCTTGTTGGTTATTTGTAAACAATATACCTTCTGGAGACAAATTTTTGGGGCTATCGGAAGCTGAATACTACAGACTCATTTCTCCATCGTGTGAGGATAAAGAATTTCTTCAATATTCTCTAACAAAGTAGATTGTGTACGTGTTGACTTTTTGATATGATTAATTTAGTTTATTTTTGTTTTTTTATTTTTTCTACCTTTAGTAGAAATGGCAACCAACATTTTACAACCTTTGGGTTGAATTGAGTACAGGATAGTTATGTCCTGCTTTACTACAATTCTTCCCAAAGGTTGTTTTTTTTTTGCTAAAAAATCAAAAATAACGATTAATCAAAGAAGGGAAGAAGTATCCATGAATATTCAAATCAAATTAACAATGCACATTGAAGAGGATTTTGAAGAATTAAAGAAAAAACTGTTACCACTGCAGTTCCACTGTACAAGGGACGGAGCATTATCCTGGGCAAATCCATTTGAAAGTACACAATATTTTTCAATTAAACCACTGAGAGCAGGCAGCACTAACTATAGCGTGATTATTAGTAGGAACTGTGATCAGCTCATCACAATGGTCCAAAAATGCTTTGGCTACTTTGACTGTGAGGTGAGGCAGTTACATTATGTATTAACACAATCTAAGGAATTTAATCGTGAAGATTTCAGAGGTATAGCAAAGAACGAGTGGCCAGAATGTAGTCCGTATATTTTTCTATGTAAACAGGAGGTAAATGAAGAATTAGTGTGTATTGTTATGCCAGACAATGTGACTTTTCATACCAGATGTGTGTATCAATTGAGTCGAATAAAACACTTTATGGAGCTGTGTGAACACTACAGTTCTTTTTTTGTACCTAAAATACCATTTAATTTATTCACATTGGATGAGTATGCAATACAGTAACGGTTTGGAGGATAAAGATATGACTAACGAGAACACACGCCATTTTATCGAATTTGTTAAAAGTGGTGCATATGGAGATAAAGTTACAGCTGAACTTAATCATAAACATGCAAAAGCAGTATTAGAGCAGCACTTATTACCACTAGAAGAAAAAAGACACGTATTCAAAGAATTGGGAATGGTAGCAAAATTTATTCCGAAAGAAGAAAGAACAATCGATCATGGTGGTCTTATCAATGAGATTTTAGCTTATATACGTTCTGAAGCTTTATCGCAGGTAATCACCCTCGATACTACAAAATTGGAGCAGAAGGGCGTTAGCAGCTTGGCCGATGAGTACTTGTATAAACCAACCTATTTTACTCGACCAGCTTTGAACACGTTCGGGAAATCCTTTAATTTAAGCGTAGAGGAGGATTTCACAGATAAAAATATACTTTACCTGGTACGCTATCTAAAGTTTAATAGCGAGCGTAAAAAACGGCTTGAGGACGATTATAAATGGATCATGAAGAATTTTACTGACATGAAAGAAAACAGTATTAAAACAGAAGTCGGAAGTATATCAAAGATACCAAATAAACCAATTTGGGACATCTATTCTTTAGAAAAATACTATGGCAGCGAGTTCCTATTGGAATTTGGCGAAGTAAATGTTACCAAGCTTCAAGAATGGATTCAGATAGGAGCGTTACCTAAGGAAGTACTGACAGCTCATCAAGTCGTAAATGATATACGATTAGATTTTATGGTTATGTCATTAGACAACGAGAAAAAGATGCTAGATGCCTTTTATTCACGATTTGCTAGCTGAAAGGATATAGAAACTAGATTACAGTCTATATTTGCCCCTTTAAATTTCTATTAAAAGGGGCAATTTTCTGGTGATTTCTTGAATGGTACCTTCAGTTTTCTATTATTCAACGATTATGCCAAAAGCGCTTAATTAAAATACAATTATTCGATATAATTTACTATAATGGATGGTGCTTTTGTAATTTTTTTAAAAAAACGACAGGGAGTGATATTTTGAGTAATCAATACGCAGATTCTAAAAGTACAATGTTAGAAGAGAGTAGTTCAGCTGAAGGCAAAAAGAATCCAGAAACTAATCCCACTGAACCGCAATTAGCAAAAGAAAAGCCACTTTCTTTTATTAAGTTAGTATTATGTTATGGTTTAGCTATTATTTTATTTATGCTTATTTTTAATGCATTCTTACCAACAATTAGCGAATGGATATCTATCCCTTTATTTAAGTTTAAATTAATTGAAGATAAGACCAATTTTGATAAGTGGAAATTATTTAGTGTGATGGGATTTATTTTTCTTAGTTATACTATTGTACGGTTTATTGGTAACACGTGGAGAACTAATGAAAAGTTAGAAATTGGAACAGCAGTAACAGGTTTCCCCAATCCTTTTTATGATCCAACTTTTAAAAAAAATGCTGTAGATTTTGATAGAAGTTATAGAGAATTAGTTGTAGACTACAATAAAAACGTGGAGTTGTTAAAAGAAGCTAGGGAGTATCATAAGGGATTAATAGATAGTCTAGAACAATTAGAGGTACGATTACGAATATTAATGCGTCATAATAAAAATGCTACTAGGGTAGTTAGATCACTAAATTATTCGTATTATAAAGACTCAGAGCTTCCACTTGATACAGGCTTAAAATTGATTTTGGAAGAATGTATAACAATTTTAGAAAAAGACCAAAGTGATAAATCCATTTCTTTATTTAAAGTAGAAGGAGACCAATTGAAAATTGCTTCCAGCGTTAGGATTAACTTTGAATCAGTTGATAAAAGGGTATTTAACAAGGGAGTAGGGTTTGCAGGCTATATTTGGGAAAACAACAAAGCAGAAATTGTTAACAATATAGAAGGAAATGATTCAAGATTTGAAGATGGTGGACTACCTGCTACAAAAATCGGTTCAATTTTGGGGTATCCACTCGCTATTGATAATCAAGTTATTGGCGTTCTATGTTTACAATCAGAAAGTGAAGAAGGCTTTATAGAGTCAGACCTATTAACAGTTGAATTTTATGTTAGATGTTGTACACTTTTAATGATACATGATAAAATTAAGTCAACAAAAGCAGCGGGGTGAAAATTATGGGAGCAATGAATAGAAAAATTAAACCCACTGGTTCTAAAGAAATTGATCAAATTTTAATGCAAGCTTACAAAAGAATTGAAGACAGTCAAGCAGTACTTGGAAAAATTGATAGAGCAGTATCTAAAAAGAACAAAATGACAGGAAAGAAAAGATTTTTTTCTTTATTTTCTAGATAAGATAAATGTGAAACGAGCAGCTTCTTATAAGGTGCTCGTTTTTTTATTGTCAAAAAAAGTAAGAGCATAATTTTTCTGAAGAACTGCTATTCCTGTTGATTTAAAATAAAGATTGATCATTTGTAAAAAAAAGTTTGAGCAAATACGTATCCTTATTACAAGACCCTTGTCATATCAACGTTTATCAAACCACTTTGATCAATCTTTTTTATAAAAAATTGTGAAATTCACATGTTTTGATCGAACTTTATTATAAACGGTGCTGCTGAGTGGTACGTGAGTGGTACGGAAGAATGCGGGTTTGCAGGCTGATTTTAATCAAACTTTATTCAAAAGCTACAATTCCTCTACCGATTTGTCTTTAGTAAAAGAAGAGCAGGTTTTCCATAATTCATCTAGTTTCCCTTTGTCGCTATTTCCGCCACAGACATGCTCACATTTCATTAGATTAAATTCGAGTCCATCGTTATAAAACACATGAATATCTTCACTTTTGGTAATACTATTATATTTCCCAACTATGTAATAGATAAAATCTTTACCTTTACAAATAAATGTTGTTACAGGATTACCGTCTGTGCCATAACTGTTTTTGTAAGTATCAATTGTTTTACCCATTTCTTCGAAATTATCTATTATGATTTTAAACACTATGTGGTACTCCTCTGAATGAACATCATTAGGAGGGAATGCACTACCTACTCTTTCTACAGTAACTCTTCGATTTTTTATTTTCCAAATTAAATCTTTTAAAACAATTTTTCTAGTCCAAATATGAGGTAAGACCATCTCTTCGCCATACTCATATTGTATAGCACGTTCTATAGATTCTATCCAATTATTTTCTTTCGCTTCCTTATATTCAACTGCTTTCATGAAAGTTGTAACTGCTCTTTTATCCAAAGATTGATGTTTTTCTATTAACCGATACTTTTGCAGCACACTCCTAAATTGTTCAATTGTTCCTCTTTTTTGACCAGTAAGCTCCATTATTTCGTCCACTGTCATGTTAAATCATCTCCTAATCGTATTAGACTCTAATCAGATATTTATTGATTAACTCCGATTCTAGTCTGATTAGATTTTTTTGTCAACAGTTCTTTTCCAGCTGAGATTTTCATGAATCCATCATTTGAAGTGGGATATGTATTTAAGATATGAAGAGCATGCATAATAACAATTAAATAATTTCTATAGCTTCATATCTGCCAGGATATTTTCAATAAAAAATCAAATAAATGACTAAAGATTAATAATAAATGACTAAAGATTAATAATAAATGACTAAAGATTAATAATAAATGGAAAGAAGGTTTTCAAATGAAGCCGATGTTAGTAACAGCTGCAGATAAATCACCAGAAGGCCTTGATTGGATTTATGAAGCCAAATACGACGGTTTCCGTTGTATTTTAGAGTGGGAAAGCGAAGATAAAACACCAATATTAAAAAGCAGAAATGATAATATTTTAAATCATAAATTTCCCGAAATCATCTCATATTGCAAAAGTATTCTAGAAGAAATCAAATCATATTTACCCATTAAAATGGATGGTGAAATTGTCTATCTTATGAACGATTACCAGAGTAATTTTTCTACGGTACAAAAAAGGGGGAGAATGAGAAAGGTACAGACCATTGAGGAACATAGCTCAATATTCCCTTGTCATTATGTAGTTTTTGATCTACTTGTTAAAAATGGTGAATTCTTAATTTCTTACCCATTAACCTTGCGGAAGCAGCTACTTACAGAGTTATTCAATAAAGTGAAACTCCCTCAAAACGTTAGGTATATGGACAGTAGAAGGATTCAAGCTATAGAGGTCTTTGAAGACCTAGAGCTCCTTTGGGAAAAAATTAAAACCTATAATGGGGAAGGGGTAATCGATAAGAAAAAAGATAGCAAATGGATTGAAGGCAGTAGGACAAAACATTGGCTTAAAATCAAAAATTGGAGAATTATAACTGTTGTTGTATTCAAGTACGTAAAAAGTAACAACTATTTCATTGGTGGCGTTTATCGTGGAAATCGCCTTTATGAAGTAGTTGCATTTAAACATGGCTTTGATGCAGAAGAATTTAATACGCTGGTTACATTTTTTATCGACAACGGTGAGAAACAAAAAGGTGCTTGGTTTTTAACCCCTTCTGTTTGTGTTGACATAGCTTGCATAGATTTTGATGGGACAAGTTTACGAGAGCCTCGTTTTCATTCATTTCGGCTTGATGTACGTCCAGAAACCTGTACCTGGAGTAGTATGCAAAGACAATTAAATCCGATACCAGAGGAAATAGTGATCGCGCAACCAGATAAACCAATTTTTTCTCTTATGAACATTAAAAAAGACGATTATTTATTATATCTTCAGACTGTTTCTCCATTTTTTTACCCTTTCTTCAAGATCGATCATTAACATTAATTAGATACCCTCATGGTGTTCCAGGGGATAGTTTTTATCAAAAATCCATACCTGATAATGCACCAGCCTTTCTTAACGCCAGTATTCCAAACGGCTCTAATAATCAATTAATATGCAACGACATTCAAACCCTTTTATGGTTAGGAAATCAATTAGCATTGGAGTTTCATATACCATTCCAAAAATTTTACAGTGATAAGCCAAGCGAGATAGTGTTTGATTTAGATCCACCTTCAGTAAATGATTTTAATTTAGCGGTTTTTGCAGCACAAAAAATGAAGATGATATTTGACCGATTTAATTTAAAGTCATTTGTAAAAACTTCTGGTGGAAAAGGTATGCAGGTTTATATTCCATTACCATTTGATACTTTCACCTATGAAGACACGGCTATTTTTACTGAGTTTATTTGTTCTTTCTTAGTCGAACAATACCCCGATATTTTCACAATCGAACGATTAAAAAAGAATAGGGGAAACCGTTTGTATCTAGATTATGTACAACACCGTAAAGGGAAAACCATTATCGCTCCATATTCGACGAGAGCGAATGAACAAGGACTTGTTGCTACGCCTTTAGAATGGCAAGAGGTAGATGATTCATTGCGACCAGAAAAATTTACGATACCTGCAGTAATGGAGCGGTTGAAAAACATTGGAGATCCATTCAGAGATTACCGTGAAGTAAGGAATAGACAAGCCTTTGATATTGTATTAAACCAGTTTAGGAACTAAATATTACCTCTTGTAAAAACGAACGTTTGTGCGTAAAATATAAGCAAACAAATGTTCGTTTTGCGGAGGGCGAAAAAATGAATTATGAGGATATGCCAAAAAAGGATATTTTTTGTATAGATATGCGATCCTACTATGCTAGCGCGATGGCTGTATTACATGGTTTAGACGTGATGACTACGCCTATAGCTGTTATCGGTAGTTTTGAACAACCTGGTAGTGTAGTTCTCGCTGCTTCACCCCCGATGAAAAAGAGGTTTGGTATAAAATCGGGGGTCAGTAGACGTTATGAAATCCCGAAACATCCTGATATCCATTTATTCGAGCCAAAAATGAATTACTTTATTGAGCTGAGTATGGAAATAACCAAGTATATTGCTAATTATGTTCCACCCGAGTGCATACATTCATACTCCATTGACGAATTATTTGTGGATATTTCTAAAACTGATAATTTATGGGGAGAACCCGAAGGCTTGGCAAGAAGAATTCAGCGAGAAATTTATGAGATTTTTGGCATACCAAATTCAGTAGGAATGGGCCCTAACATGCTTATTGCCAAATTAGCATTAGATATTTCGGCAAAGAAAACAGGCTTTGCAAAATGGACTTATGAGGATGTGCCAACAAAATTATGGCCTGTTCGCCCATTATCCGAAATGTGGGGTATTGGTAAACAGATGGAGGCTAACTTGAATGCTATGGGTATTCAAACTATTGGTGGAATAGCTAATTCAGATCCTAAAGAATTAGAAAAACGCTTTGGTATCATGGGCCTACAGCTATACAATCATTCGTGGGGGATTGACCTGTCTGAGCTAGGGGAGCCATTAGTAAAGAATTCAGCACTAAGTTTTGGTAAAGGCCAAATGCTAATGAAAGATTTTCACACGAGGCAGCAAATAGCTGTCCCCATCTTAGAGATGTGTGAAGATGTAATGCGACGGGTAAGAGAAGCGGGGTATGTAGGGCGTACAATATCTCTTGGACTTTCTTATAGTCGGCATGCAATGACAAAAGGTTTTCATCGTTCGAGAACAATTGAAGTGCCAACCAATGAAACGCTTGTAATGTATCGAACTTGCCTTGAGTTACTAGATGAGCATTTTGCAGGTGAACCTGCACGTCAATTATCAGTTAGAATTACTAATTTAGAGCCTGAAAGAAGTATACAACTTGATCTGTTTGATGAGCAGAAAGAAAAACGAGAAATACTAGGCCACACGATGGATGCTATACGTGCTAGATTTGGCTCAACATCGCTTTTAAGAGCTGCATCATTTACAGATGCAGGAACAGCCCTCCAACGCGGAAAATTGGTAGGAGGGCATTTAGGATAAGTTAGGGAGGTATTTGACTTGATCGTTGATCGCGGCAACAAATAATCAATAGTATAATTATAGGTAGGATGTATAGTATTTAATGATACATCCTACCTTATTTTTTTATTGTTGTTTAT
>NZ_SJDS01000149.1:0-242 GCF_004332175.1 Lysinibacillus sp. OL1
TGATCGCGGTTGCAGTGCTCTTGTCCGCTTCGGACACTACGACGTCGACAGCCGACGACGTGGAAGACGCCACCTTTGCATTACCGAGATACTTGGCCGTCACGCTGTGGGTTCGGACGTCAGCCGGTGTCCAGGCAAGCGTTGCAACACCATTGGCGAGCGCGCCCGCACCGATCTTGGTGGCACCGTCGAAGAACTCCACCGAATCACCGTCGGCACCACCGGTCACCGTCGCGCTCAGC
>NZ_SJDS01000150.1:0-242 GCF_004332175.1 Lysinibacillus sp. OL1
GTGACCCCCGACACGCGACGGGATTGCAGCTGCGAACCGCCCGCCGACTTTGTCGAGGTAGACAACGTCGGGGCCGTCGCGGCCGGTCAGATGCACGCACATACCGGTCTGATGGTGCAATTCGTGCAGAAACGGTGCGGCCGCTTCACGAAGCAAGCCGTTCCCCTCTCCGCCCCCTCCCCCGAGAGCACGGCGACCGAGGCAGTATCCGAACGAAGCGTGCTCGACCCACCCGAAGGTGA
>NZ_SJDS01000151.1:0-241 GCF_004332175.1 Lysinibacillus sp. OL1
TTGTTCGCTGCTCCGCCGGATTTCTCCACCGCGGCAGAGATGACCGCTTCGCTGACGGACTTCAAACCGCTGATCGCGACGGTCTTGCCTTCGAGGTCACGGAAGCCGCTGATGGAACTGTCCTTGGCGACCACGAGACCGGACTGGTCGACGCTGTCATTTGCGGCAAAATTCGTGAGCCCGCCGACAATGGTGACGGGCATGTTCTGGCTCCGTGCCTGAATTGCGGCAGCGGCAGTCG
>NZ_SJDS01000152.1:0-241 GCF_004332175.1 Lysinibacillus sp. OL1
GAGGAAGAACGTCACCAGACCGATCACCAGAAGCGCCGCGATGCCCATCAGGGCGTAGCGTCCGCCCTTCTTCTTGGCAGGCGGCTCGGCGGCGCGAGTTGTCCTCGCAGGAACCGGCTCGACCGGATCGGGAGCGGGGCGGTAGTTCCCGGTGTCGGAGCCGACGGCGCCGAGGATGGTGGGGCGGTCCTCGTCGTTCATCACCATCGGCGCACTCGGACGCTGACCGCCCAGGACACGC
>NZ_SJDS01000153.1:0-240 GCF_004332175.1 Lysinibacillus sp. OL1
ATCGACAGGCTCGAGCAGTACGTGCTACGCCGCAATCTGGAGCCGTGAGCTCTCAGCTCGACACTCCGCGTGCAGCCAGAAAGTCGTCCACGATCTGCTCACCCGCAGCCTCCCCGAGAGGCGTCAGCGTGGCCAGCTTGGTGAGCACCAAAGGTCCGACCAACTGAGCAAGTGCGACGTCGTAGTCGTACTCCCCCAACGCGTCGATCGCGTCCGGCGAGCGCAGGATCCGATCGAACG
>NZ_SJDS01000154.1:0-240 GCF_004332175.1 Lysinibacillus sp. OL1
CGCGTGTCGGGGGTCACGCCCCCGCCCACTGCACCGCCGGCGGAAAAGCGATCCTGGCGTGGATCGCCCCCGAACGCGTCGACGCTCTTTTAGGCTCAGTCCTTTCTCGCAGTACGGAAAACACCATCACAGACATCAATGTTTTGCACCAGGAACTGAGTCGCATCCGCCGGCGCCGCGGTGTGGCCTTCGAGCGAGAAGAGGCAGCTCGTGGCGTGGCCTGCGTCGCGGCTGCGGTTC
>NZ_SJDS01000155.1:0-239 GCF_004332175.1 Lysinibacillus sp. OL1
GGACAGTGCTTTCTCGCGGCCTTCGGCGACGTCGTCGCTACTTTCTCGGCCGGTGACTCGGAACTTGATCTGCTTCCACGCGAAATCCACCAGATCCGAGGTCTTGAGATACTTTCGTGCAGCGAGACCACGGGCGAAGTGGATGATCGACGCACCCTGCACCATGGTGTTGTCGACGTCGAAGAATGCGGCGGCCGTGAGGTCGCGCGGAACGGCCGGGGGCTCTTAGCCGGTTTCCG
>NZ_SJDS01000156.1:0-238 GCF_004332175.1 Lysinibacillus sp. OL1
TCTACTTCATCTCACAGCAGTTCCAGTTCATCCTCGGCTACGGCGCACTCGAAACCGGTGTTCGTTTGCTGCCCTTGGCAATTGCCGTTTCGATCGGCGCCGTTGTCAGTGGGCGGATCACTCCGCTGATCGGCGTCCGGGCGTCCATCGTCGGCGGCATGGTGGTCGCCGCGATCGGCGTTCTGATTCTCACGCAGGTCGACGGCGATTCGGGCTACAGGATGTTCGCCGTCCCACT
>NZ_SJDS01000157.1:0-238 GCF_004332175.1 Lysinibacillus sp. OL1
GGTTAGTGCGCTGAAATGTTGTTTTGGCGTAAGAAATTTACGCCAAAAGACTGCGTTGACAGCATGACACTTAGTGTCCTACCCTTTGTGTAAGCACTCCCAACGCGGTGTTGAATGAACCGCACTGCTTTCCAATTTGAGGTGATCTGTAAATGCTCGGTGCGTGGTTTTTAACTTCTGGTTTGATGGTTATGGCATTCACAGTGGCTGGATGCGGTCATTACACCGGCGACGAAAA
>NZ_SJDS01000158.1:0-236 GCF_004332175.1 Lysinibacillus sp. OL1
TCCCACCAGCTGGCCGGGGCCGTGCCAGGTGATCTTCCCGCCGCGGTCGACGTCGATGACAGGCGTGCCGTCGACGGGACGATCTTCGGGTTCCGTGCGTCGTCCTGCCGTGTACACCGGCGGGTGTTCGAGGAGCAGTAGCGTGTCCGGTCCGATGTCGTCCGCCCGCGCTGCCGCGCGCTCACGCTGGCGGTCCCCCGCGGCGGTGTAGTCGATCGAACCGAGTTGCTCGACGG
>NZ_SJDS01000016.1:0-89021 GCF_004332175.1 Lysinibacillus sp. OL1
GTGTTTCGTTCACTAGCAAAACTAGCTACTTAAAACTTTATTGATTACGTTTTGCTTGTTCAGTTTTCAAGGTTCATTTACTAGTTACACTAAGTAACTTTTTATAATTTAACATAATGTTAACTCACTGTCAACTGTTTATGTTAATATTTTTTAAGTTGTCCGTTTGTTTCGTAACAACGTGTTTAAATATATCATCTTAAATTTAAGTTTGCAAGTGTTTCATTAAAGTAAAACTATTCACATTATTTAAAACCGAGTTCCTTCTATATAACTGTTAAAATAATAACTTCTTTTATTTTGAATCAACTCAATAAAAAACACCTCTAATTGTTAGCAACTTACTAACAATTAAAGGTGTCTGTTTAACTAACGTACCCAAATGAAGTATGCAAGGAAAACAAAGAATAGACCGTACATCATTGGGTGAATTTCTTTTTTACGACCGGCTAATAACATTGTAATTGGATAGAATACAAAGCCGATTGCAATACCAGTAGCAATTGAATAACCAAGTGGCATCATTAACACTGTAAAGAATGCAGGTACTGCTATTTCGAATTTGTCCCAATCAATTAAACGTAAGGACGATACCATTAGTACCCCTACGATTACTAAAGCTGGGGCAGTAACTGCTGGTGTTACCACTGCTAGTAATGGTGAGAAGAATAATGCAACTAAGAACAGTACTGCTGTTACGACTGCTGAAAATCCTGAACGAGCGCCTGCAGCAACTCCAGAAGTTGACTCTACATACGCTGTTGTTGTTGACGTACCAAATAAAGAACCGATAGTTGTTGCTAGTGCATCTGCCATTAAGGCACGTCCTGCACGCGGTAATTTATTATCTTTTACTAAGCCTGCTTGTGTCGCAACAGCCATTAAAGTACCAGCTGTATCAAAGAAATCAACAAACAAGAATGTTAACACTACTACTAAAAACTTCACGTTAAATAATGTACCGAAGTCACCAAGTGGTTCTAGTGCTACCATGAATGTAGAATCTACACTTGGAATAGCTGATACAACTGCTGTTGGAGGATCAATGATACCTGTGATCATCCCAATAATTGCAGTAATCACCATTCCTAAGAAAATACCGATACTGCGCAATTTAATAATAAGAATAACTGAAAGAATAATTCCGAATACCGCTAATAAAGTAGCGCCTGTGAAACTTCCTAAAGTGACTAAAGTCGCTGGGCTATCGACAATGATCCCTGCTCCTTGTAAACCAACAAAAGTAATAAATAAACCAATACCTGCAGAAACTGCATACTTAAGTTGTACTGGAATAGCATTAATAACAGTTTCGCGGATACCAGTTAAAGATAAAATAATAAAGATAATCCCTGAGAAAAACACGCCTGTTAAACCAGTTTGCCACGGAATACCGTATGCTCCGACTACAGTAAATGCAAAGAATGCATTTAACCCCATCCCAGGAGCAAGTGAAATCGGAAACTTAGCGAAAATCCCCATAATCAAAGAACCGACTGCTGCTGCTAATGCTGTTGCTACGAAAACAGCACCTTTATCCATCCCTGCATTTTCTAGAATACCTGGGTTAACAGCTAGAATATATGCCATTGCAAGGAAGGTTGTAATACCGCCTATTATTTCGCGGCGATAATTAGTTCCTAATTCATCGAACATGAAATATTTTTTCATTATCAAAAAATCCTCCGTGTGGTCGTCTTCAATATCGAAAACAAAAAAGACACGCTGACTACTCTACTAGTCGCATGTCTACGATATATTTCATCACAATTAGTGTGTGAAACAAATTAGTGTTTATACGTTTATGTATAAACCTAAATCGTAGTCAAGTTATTTACGGTAACTTGGTAGAAACTCACGGGCCTTATCCCCGACATTATACGACGACGTATTTAATTTACATTCGTAATATATCATTTCGTTTTTTAGATTTCAACCCTATTTCCGAACATTTTTCTAAAAAGAAATACGAAAGTTCGTGTAAAATTCTTATTTAATGTTCAGGTTCTATTAAATACATTACTAAAGAGGCTTTGTACTGAACATTCCACCAATCAGTTTAAAGAAAAAATCCCCTAGAAATTCTAGAGGATCCTTCTTTTGAGCTTATGTTTTAACTCATCACTTTACTTTGCAAGATTTGAATTCTTTTTTCTAATTTTTCTTTCCAATCTTCTGCTAATGCATCTACTGCTTGTATTTGTTTCATAGCGATTGCATCATTGTTTTTGAAGTACACTTCATTGCAATACAAAACAAAGATACGTGCAGGATGCTTTTCTACAAGCTCAATTGTTGAATCTGCACAGATTGTCCCTTCTTCAAGTACACGCGCAAGGAAACCTGTATAGCCTGTTTCGATTAAACGTTTGAGTAATGTGTTTGCCTCGGTATATCTATCAATCGTACTACATGGAATACGTCCCTGTGTAATTTGAATGACAGCATCTCCAATTTTATAAATATCACCAATACACACATCTGCTTCTAACATATTTGTTACGGTTAAATTTTCGCCAAATGCAGCAATAGGTAACGTTTTTCCAAGTTCCTGTTCCCATTGTATGTAATGCTCCGCAGGATATAAACAAACTGCTCGATCAGGGCCACCGTGATGTTTTTTATCTGCCACATCATCCCCTTCAAAGCCTTGAGAGGACAAATAAACTTCTTGCACTCGTTGCTTTTCAATCCCTGTAATCATTGAACGTCCTTTACTATCAACCAATTCTTTTGGCATCCCAACCGTTAATGTATGAATCATTGGTTTATTTTTCTCCATTTAAATCCCCCCTAATCTGAATAGTATAATTTCTTGTGCATTCATTTAGTTTACTACATACAACACTTTACCAGCAATTTTTGCAGTTGAGATACTTCATTAAGCCATAAATTCAGAAGGAATTAAATCAAAAAGGCCCTAAAAACCTCTCAGGGCTTTTAGGGCTTTTGCTATTATTCCCACTCAATTGTTGCTGGTGGCTTAGAAGTAATATCATACAGCACGCGGTTCACGTGTTTTACTTCGTTTACAAGGCGGACAGAGATTTTCTCTAGTACATCCCAAGGAATACGTGCCCAGTCAGAGGTCATACCGTCGATAGATGTTACGGCACGGATACCTATTGCATAGTCATACGTACGAGCATCGCCCATTACACCAACTGAACGGATATCAGGTAATACCGTAAAGTACTGCCAAATGTCACGCTCAAGACCAGCTTTTGCGATTTCTTCACGTAGAATGAAATCAGATTCACGAACGATTTCTAATTTTTCTTCTGTTACTTCACCAAGCACACGGATACCTAATCCAGGACCTGGGAATGGTTGACGCCAAACGATTTTTTCGTCAAGTCCAAGCTCTAAGCCTAGCGCACGTACTTCATCTTTAAATAAAGTTTTCAGTGGCTCGATTAGTTGGAATTGCATATCTTCAGGAAGACCACCAACGTTATGGTGTGATTTGATTGTTTGTGCAGTTGAAGTACCAGATTCAATAATATCTGTGTAAAGAGTTCCTTGTGCTAAGAAATCCATACCCTCAAGCTTAGATGCCTCTTCATCAAATACATAAATGAATTCATTACCGATAATTTTACGTTTTTTCTCTGGATCAGAAACGCCAGCGAGTTTGTCCATGAATCGTTTACGTGCATCGATTTTAATAAGATTCATGTCAAAGTCTTCTGTGAATGTTTTCATTACTTGTTCAACTTCACCTTTACGGTTTAAGTTGTGGTCTACGAACATACAAGTTAATTGATCGCCAATTGCTTTATGGATTAACACCGCTACAACTGATGAGTCTACACCACCAGAAAGTGCACATAATACTTTTTTATCGCCAACGATTTCACGAATTTTTGCAATTTCAAGCTCAATGAAGTTTGCCATTGACCAATCGCCCTTCGCTTCACAGATGTCGAATACGAATTGACGTAATAGATCATTACCATATACAGAGTGACGTACTTCTGGATGGAATTGTACAGCATATAGTTTACGTTCAACGTTTGCCATTGCAGCAATCGGACAAGATGCGCTAGTTGCGATGACTTCAAATCCAGCTGGAACTTCTGTTACATGGTCACCATGGCTCATCCAAACGATTTGTTCTGTAGGTAACTCACCAAATAATTTGTTTGGTGTTGTTACTTGAATTTCGGCTTTACCATACTCACGTGTTTCAGCACCTTCAACTTTACCGCCGTTTGTATGTGCCATTAATTGCATACCATAACAAATACCTAAAATCGGTAAACCTAATTCGAAAATAGCTGGATCCACATGAAAGGCATTTTCATCATAAACAGAGTTTGGACCACCTGAGAAAATAATACCTGTTGCGTTCATATCTTTAATTTCTTCTGCAGTTACCGTATGTGGATGTAGTTCACTAAAAACACCAAATTCACGAATACGACGTGTAATTAATTGGTTAAATTGGCTACCGAAGTCTAATACAACGATTTTTTCTTGCTCTTTTAATAAAGGGCTAGCTGTCAAAATTTCCACCTCTTCTATTATTTTTAAAGGATATTTTTCATGTGTTCAAAGAAAAACGCGAAGAAAGTAAAAAAACTTTCTACGCGTCCATAAGCTCTAGAATATTGATAAAGGCGAATGCGTAGCAAAGTAAAGTGATTTACTATACTTTTCACCTAACGAAAACATCCGCCTTCATAGAGAAATCATTTAAGGTGATTTCGTAGAAACATCCGAACCCTATTATCGAACTTATATGAAAGCAATCCTTGCATTTAATTTTTTTCATTTTACTCTTTGTCTACGTTAAAATCAACTGATAGTGCGATTGATTAAATATTCCCAACTTTCTTTCAGCTTCATGAAATCAACATCTTCTTTGTCTTTTCCATAAATATGTTGCTCGTAGACTACCGTCAGCTTTTGCATTTCATCTGTTTCTAATGCTGCATCTACACGCTCTGCGAATGCACTTAACGTTTCTCCATCTTTTCTGCGCAAACCAATGCGAGATAATTGCTTCAGTAAAACATGGTAAGAAGAATCGAAATTTGACCAATCCGCTACTTTTTTACGGTATGCTCGAACATGCATCTTAGGAATCCACGTTTTACGCTGTAAGAATAAAGAAATACCCGTGATTATGAATAATACAACAATTATTACCCAAACATAGGCAAACTTTTTCATCCATAACCACATTGCATCAAAGCTAAATGTTGATTTCATCTGTTCCTTCTCGGTTACCTGTTCTTGCGGTTGTGGCTGCTCGGGTTTTGATTCTGGCTGCACCACTTCCTCCTCATCAGACGTATCTAATGGGATATCATAATCGATATTGACATTTCCAGAAAAGCCGATTGTCGGTTCAAACTCCATCCATCCCGTTCCAGGTATAAATGCTTCTACCCATGAGTGCGCATTGTCATTCGTGATGCGATATTCACGTAACCCATCTGACACAGGGCCTGCAGTTCCAGGCGCAAAACCTTTCACCCATCGAGCTGGGATCCCTACTGAGCGTAAAAGTACCACCATTGAAGTGGAGAAATTATCACAATACCCTACTTTTGTATCGAACAAAAATTGATCGACATAGTCTTGATTTTCACCAGGAATAGCAGCTTGCGTTTTATCGTATTTAAAACCATTTGTTCTAAAATAACTTTCTACAGCCTTAATTTGTTCATAAACCGTATCTTTCTTTTGCGTTATTTCAGACGCTAAGTCCCTTACACGTTGAGGAAGTTGGTTTGGTAACTGTAAAAATCGATCAAAGGAAGAATCCATTGTTTCAAGTGTTGCTGGATATGACAATTGGAGCTGCTCCATACTATAAACAGGCTCACTATAAGACAATGAATAGTTTGATAATGATTTCGATTCC
The DNA here is from genome assembly GCF_004332175.1 of Lysinibacillus sp. OL1. Taxonomy (NCBI): domain Bacteria; kingdom Bacillati; phylum Bacillota; class Bacilli; order Caryophanales; family Bacillaceae; genus Lysinibacillus; species Lysinibacillus sp. OL1. The sequence goes on from NZ_SJDS01000016.1 coordinate 5,876, forward strand.
CCCACCTGTTGTTCTATATTCATTCTTTCAGTCTGCTCATCTTGAATAAATAAAGTGGAATCTTGAGCCGAAACAGAAAGCATACCATATGTTTGAATTAAAAATGGCATTGGAACAGCAATGTCTAATTGAATCTGACGTTCATTTTCAGGTGGCCCGACTTGTAAAGAAGTCAGAATGGGTGTATTTGACTCATAAACATTTTTCCCAAAGTTCCCCTCTGAAACAATCCAACCTTTCGACGTATACGTATCTTTTGTTTCAATGCGCCAGTAATGGCGATCACGAGAAGAGGCAGTGAAAATTAACGTATTATCTCCTTGGAAAGGACCACCTAACTGACTATCATCTTGGCTATAACCAACTGATTTTTGACCATTTCCATTTCCATCTTGTCCAGTAACACCTTGGATAAAGGGCACAGGATCTGCCCATGTTGGTCCAGTCTTTGGTAAAAAGAATGCTACAGAACTAATGAGCAATACAGCTACTAGCATGGGAATCACAATTTTCCATTTTTCCATTGCCGTACTTGTAGTTTCCACTTGAAGCCATAGACGCTTGACAAAAAGAACACCTGTCATGATTAATCCTAAAACAACAACTTTTACAATTGCCGCTTTACCATCATAGTCACTAAATGTATCCAAAGTAGCAATAAAAAATACGGTCATGGCAAAGAAGTAGAATATATTTTTTCGCACCGAAACCCAATGGTGAATTAAATAAACTAGCATCCAAATTAACACAAGAAATAATACTGTTCTGAAAACATCTGAAACCCGTCCAAAGTCACCTGTTAGAATCGTGGTTATGTTCCCTTTCCCTTCAGCCAATAAAAAAGGCAATGTATTACCAGATAATACAGGACTAGGGCTATAGATAAAAACGATAAACCAGGTAATATAACCAAACTTCACTAACCCTGATAGCAAAGGATGTACGCGGAAAAGACTTAGCGCTAAAGACATACCGATAAAGACTAAGAAAAGATGCATCCCACCTGTATTCGTTAATTGCATAATGGGAATAAGCCATTCACGCAAAATGAAAAATACAATAACATAAGCTATGGCTAATTCTAAAAATTCTCCTAATGTTTGCTTCACGGTCTCATCACCTCCGTGAATAAATGATAGAAATCTGCTGGATTTACATAAATAACTTGAATATGTTTATACCGCATCGCCAGCTCAGATTGCACTGGTGGCTGCTTGGCCACTACAAAACAAATACAGCTTTTCACAATATTTGCAAGAGTATGTAGTAATTCATCTGAAACATCACTTGTCACATAAAGCAGTGTTGCAACTTGCTTAAAGGCTTGTTGGTCATGAAATCGAAACTTGACATTCTCCGTAGGTTTTATCGCAGCTAAATAATACATGACCTGATCTAAATGCTTGTCCCCCTGTATAGCAGGGAATACTTTCGTCATTTCTCCAGCAGAAATAAAGGATAAATCTCCTCGTTCCTGAACGATCATCTGTAGCATTGAAGCCACTAACTCCACTTTTTCTTCAAACATTGTGGATTTTGTTGCGTCTAGCACTAACATTAGTTCTGATGATTGTCGATCCTCAAATTCCTTAGACTGCAACTTTTGTGTACGTGCAAATGATTTCCAATGAATCCATGAAAAACGATCTCCAGGAACGTACTCTCTTAATCCAACAGCCATCGATGTGTCCTTCACAATAGAGTATGGTGACATCATCGGGCCAACATCATATTTTGTTTGAAGCGCAGCATATTTCATCTCTTGTATTCTTGGGTAAACTAAAATAGTTTGGTCCTTTTCTGCTACGACAACCTTTTTAGCCCAGCCAAAAAAATCGTAGAAAATAATTGTAACACCTAGGTAGCGATGTTCACCACGTGGCATATTCTCCAATTCATATTGCCAGCTAAAGTCTTTTTTAAATCCAACGAACTTAATGGCATTCGCATTTTGTATTTTAGCTTGCACTAATCCCTCACTATCCACAAGTTCCTCCATTACGATATAGGCAAACGGAAAACGTGTTTTACGTTCTATCGTAATAAGCACCTTCGCTGATTGACCGCGTTCTATATGAATCGGGTCAATCTTACGTTCGATTAGTAAAATATCCTCTCTAACGATAAAGAACATACATGCATACACTAAAAACGGACTAACCGTAAAAAATACAAACCAGCTCACAAATCCACCTTGGAACATTGCATAACAAAATGTTACGATCATCAAGAAAGCGATTAATAGGAAATGTTTACTTTTTTCTACAAAAGCTTTCCATCGCCTCATTGTTCTGCAAACCTCTTTGTCGGAACTGGTGTTTTAGCAATGATACGCTGGATAATTTCGTCTGCCGTCACATTATCATAGCGTGCATCTGGTTTTAAAACTAAACGATGACTAAAAACAAATGGCACTAAATATTGAACATCATCAGGGGTAACATAGCTTCGCCCTTTCAAAAATGCGTAAGCTTGAGAAGCTTTCATTAGTGCTATTGTGGCACGAGGACTCACACCTAAATAGACATAATTATTTTCCCTTGTTAGGGTAGCAAGCTCCACCATATAATTTTTAACAGAATCTTCTACATACACACCTTGAACAAGTTCCTGTAATTCGATTAATTGCGCTACCGATAATACCGCTTCGATTTTTTCAATGGCTTTACCATTCTCAGCTCTTCGTAAAATTTCAACTTCCTGCCCCCTAGATGGATAGCCCATTTTTATCTTTAAGAGAAATCGATCTAGTTGTGCTTCAGGTAAAGGATAGGTACCTTCATGCTCAATGGGATTTTGTGTAGCCATAACAAAAAATGGCTGATTGATTATCAACGTTTTCCCATCAATAGTAACAGAAGCCTCTTCCATTCCCTCTAACAAGGCTGATTGAGTTTTCGGAGACGTTCGGTTAATTTCATCGGCTAGTACAACATCCCCCATGATTGGACCAGGACGAAATTCAAACTCCATTGTCTTTGGATTATAAATAGAAATACCGACTACATCTGATGGCAATAGATCTGGCGTAAATTGAATACGCTTAAATTGTGCATCAAAAGATTTTGCAAGTGCTCGCACCATCATTGTCTTTCCTACTCCAGGTACATCCTCCAACAAAACATGCCCTCTTGCCAATAATGCGACAATACTGAGCTCGGCAATTTCTCTTTTACCAATCATTACTTTTTCTATATTTTCTAAAACATTCTGTATTTGAGCATTCATTAATCGAAAAGCCTCCCATTCCATCAAGCAATTGTGTGAATTGCAAGCAAACTTAATCTAAGCATAGCGAAATCTGTCCTGTAAAACAATTATCTGAAACTTCTACTTCCTATGAACATTCATAAAAAAGGCTTGTTTGATAATACCCAAACAAGCCTAACCCTTATTATATAACGTCATTAATCATTAGAATGTTACAAATTCAATCTTTTTAACCATATTTCTTCTAAAGATGTAGAATTTTCTTGTAAGAAAATTTCAGTTATCGCCCCAGAAATGATAATTTCCCCTTCATGTAAAACTAATAGATCATCCGCTATTTCTTCCGCAAAAGACAGCAAATGAGTAGAGAAGATAACGGTATTGCCTTTTTCCTTCTCCTCCAACATCATGTTTTTCAACTGTGCTATCCAAAAGGGATCTAGACCATTCGTTGGCTCATCTAAAATTAGCAATGACCCGTTACCAAGTAGGCTTTGAGCTAGGTTTAGGCGCTGGAGCATCCCTTTAGAAAAGTGTTTAGCTCTTTGCTTCCGAACATCCCACAAGGAAACACGCTTCAGAACATTCTCTTGCTCATAACTATCTACTTCTTTTAAAGATGCCAACAGCTCTAATACTTCAGATGCAGTTAGCATAGTTGGAAAGTTTACATCATCAGGCATAAAACGTATTGTTTGTGGTTGATGCCATATTATTTCACCAGATTGCGCTTTCTCTTGACCCGTTAACAAACGAATCAAAGTACTCTTTCCTGCCCCGTTTCCTCCAACCAACGCTAGAATTCGACCAGCTTGCAGCAGAAAGGAGGCTTCTTTTAATCCCCTATCATTTTCATAAACCTTGACTACATTTTTTCCCTCTAACAGAATCATCGCCGCTCCCCCTCCTTTAACAGCTTCGTAGCAAGCATTAACGGTAGTACAATCCAGAGTATTGTTATTATTCCATACACCACCTGACCAAGCGGTGATAAGTAAAACCTCGTAACATCATAAAAGGCTGGACCAAGCACACTAGCTTGATTACTAAATATAAAATAGCCGAAGCGCAGCCATTCAACTGGATTAATATGTATCGTTATGATGATAAACTTTTGTAAAAGATGCCCAGGAACAACTGCGCCTATAGCCATTAATGCATACGATATGAGCAATAAAAGTAAGGACCATACTACAAGTGATAATGCAAGTGCAAATAATCTTGTTTTTGCAAATACCCCTAGCAAGATTCCTAAAGACACAAAGATAATAATACATAATAGTGTAAGCATAACTAAAACAATTGGTAACCGTACCCCACCTAGTAACCCACCTACGGCTAATACAAAACCAAATGCCACTACTATTACTAATAAAAACGCAAGTGCTGTCGCTACATATTTGCCTGTAATATATTGCATCCGTTTCATAGGATATGTTTTTAATAACGATAACCAACCTGACTCTATGTCACCAGCTACACTCATACTACCAATGGTGAGGATAAATAGCGGCAGCAGAAATAACAACACACTTAAAAACGATGCAGTTTGCCGTGTAAAGCCTTCAATATCTGGCAAAGCCATCTGTTGAATGACGATAATGGCAACGAAAACAAACGTAAAAAGAAAGGCTACAAGTTGCATCCATCGACTTCTTAAAATCTGCTTCAGCTCTATTTTTACAAACATCACTCATGAATCCCCCAATTCAATGTCAACAAATCACGATAGACTAATAGTTGACCTTCTCCTTCATCATTCATCCATTCTCGCGCTTCGTCTTTTGTAGCAAATGCAATAACGCCATAGTTCATAGGCGTCCAATAATTTTTGTTGTATACATAAATCGCTTTATAAACATCAATCCATTCATTCGTTGCTTTATTTTTAATATAGGCTGCCCCAACTTCATCATCGCCATTTAGCTCAAGGTAATCCATCAAGCATCCAATATCATCAAAAATCTCATCGTCTCCATTTTTCAAAACAATCTGCCCTGCGTATTCATTATGAACAATACTCATATTACAAACTTTACAAACATCTGTTTCACTATTAATTTCACGTGGATGGTATGCTTTTTCACCACAGCCCACTAAAATAACGCCACATATAATTAGTATCATTATCCATCTAGTCATACTCGTCCCCCCCTTTTCCAAAGCCACAAACTTCCCATAAACACGATAAAACCAATCATTATTTGTAGGATATCTAATGAAAACTCTATCTCTTTCCTATTGCTCAGTAATTTTGGCTCATTATCTACCAGTAGATTTCGTTCTGTTTTATTAATCTGTTGATCTAGTGACGTCAGGATAACAACGCTGGGTGATGCCACAAAAAATTGATAAACTGGCTGTCTCACCATCCATTGTCCAAAACTCGACACAGCCACATATGGAACATCTCCAAAACCATCACCTGTAACATCTAGCCCTGTATAATCATCATAAAAATTATGAATTAAACGTAATCCCTGATTGTCTGACCTTGCTGTTAATATATTGCCTGTAAACTGATTATCCATAATGGTTGAACGCGCATCGACTTTTGTACCTTCTAATGCAGTTTGATTCATCTGAAAGCGATTTTCATGTATTTGAATCACTGAACTCTTCTGCAACGCTACCCCTACACGATTATGTAGAAAGCTATTTTCTCTTATCATTGCCTCCTGTGTGTCATACATCATAAGTCCATAACTATTGAAGCCATTATGAGTACTGATTGTATTACTACTTATTTCTAAATTAGTAGTCATCATCACCATAAGACCTGTAACATTGTGTGAATACGTATTGAACAACACCTTCACACCACTTGAATACATAAAATGTGTTCCATATCGACTATTTGTTACTTTATTTCGCTTTACATCCATTCGCGTCACTTCTTCAACGTATATACCATCTTGGACATGTTCGATCGTATTTTGATCGATCACAACATCCTCACTTTTAAAAACTGCAATTCCATTTCCTTTTTCAGCAAAGTGTGTTTCATTTCCAATGATCTTATTTTCCAAAACTCGAATATGCCTTGAATGTTGAAGATGTATACCAACGCGGATATCTTTTAATTCAATAGCTCTTAGCTCTAAATTCTCCACCTCATTAGCAACAATTCCTTGATTTTTTGCTGTTATTCTTATATTTTCTATCAAAACATTCGATGCAGATTCAATTTTTAATGCAGGTTCATCATTTTGAGCATAAAGCTCAGCTCCTTTTTGTCCGTACAGTTTGATCGGTTTTTTCACAATGAAATTCCCTTGGTAACGACCAGCAGGAATATGAATACTATCTCCAGCTTTTGCTTGATCGATAGCATATTGAATATCAAATTCTGCATACGCCGTTTGACTTGTAAATAGAAAAAACAAAAAGAACAACATCATTTGCTTCATCACTTTCCACCTCCTTACTCAGCAAGAAAAGACTAGAGGATTTCCCCTAGTCTATGATTTAATAACTGTGCCCTTCTTGATTCATCTCATTCGAATGCACAGAACCAGATGCATCGTTTTCATCCTCAGCCTTTTTTTGCATCATTTTCTTACGTCTCTCCAATGCATCATCTTTAATTTTTTGTAGTTCCTCCACATAAGCTTTCGAATTTTCTTGCATATATTTATCTGCTTCAGCCTTGTCCACGAAATAAATATAGCCCCAGTTCATCGGCGATTTCAGCTCCGTTTTTATAATTGTTACATCTTCAATCTTTGCCCAATCTTTCGTCACAAAATCACGTACAAATTTTTCGTTTTTTTCTTCATTAGCAACCTCTGCATTTAATAAACAGCCAATATCGTCATAAAAAGCGATTGTTCCATCTTCTTTTATTGCCTGTGCTGAAAATACACCCATCTCATGGTCTTTCATATAAACTTTCATATTACACATTTCACAAATTGTATCTTCTTCTGGCTCTTGTAACCGTGTATCTACTAGTGAAGCAACTTGCACGGTTTCTGATTCGTTTTTCGTAGTTTCTTGTTCAATTCCCTTTTCTTCTACCTGTTTTTTTTCGCTACCACAAGCTGCAAGTACAAATAATAATATTAGTGCAGGTAACCATAATTTTTTCACAACTTTATCCTCCAAGTTTAGTTTTCTGTTGCCATATCCTACATTACAGATTAGTTGTGAAATTAGTTAAAAATTGCTGTGAAGAAATGGAAAAATTACCTTGAACATTCCATGAACATCTTCACTTCAAATATTTTGAATTTAGTGCTTTTATTTACTTCTCCTCAAAAATAAAAACTCCCCACACTGATGTGGAGAGTTTGGCTTATATGGAAGAACGATAACTATTGAGTCGCTTCTTTTGTTTGTTTAAACGACTGAGCTTTAATGCCGTTTCATTTAATTCACGGCGAATCTCCAAATCACTAGCGCTATCTACATGGATAGGTGTAATCGGTTGCTGCTGTTGTGAATTTACAGAAACAGTTGTTGAATTGTACGTTTTCTCTTTATTTTTTTGTAATCTATTCCGAAATTGCTTTTGTGGATTTTGCCCAAAGTTATGGCTGAGATCACCAGCATGTAAATACTGTTGTTCCTGCCGAAAAACACTACTTGTCGTTGCACTCACTCTAGAAGTCCTCATAAAAAGTTACCCTCCCCTACATTTTATTATCCTTATAGGTAATTATATCGACATTATATGCTGACAATTAACAACATAGAACCATAATACATAAAAAAAGAGCGAAAAGAGCTATTTTTAAAAGTGAAACCACTTTCTTTATAACCCTTTTCGCTCATCTTACTTCCAAAAATCATCAAATATTGTAATTGGCATATGACGTTTATGTTGGGAACGCAAATAATACTCTTCTAATCTTTGGCGAGGTTCTTCTGGAATTTCTTTCCCCTCTAAATAATCATCTATTTGATCATACGACACACCTAGCGCCACTTCGTCTGGCAATGAGGGACGATCTTCTTCTAAGTCTGCTGTAGGCACCTTTTTATAAAGATGCTCAGGGCATTGAAGTTCTGCTAACAATCGCTTTCCTTGTCGTTTATTTAAACGAAAGATTGGCATTAAGTCTGCTCCACCATCCCCGAACTTTGTATAGAAGCCTGTAATAGCTTCCGCAGCATGATCTGTTCCTAATACAACCGCTCCATTCATTGCAGCAATTGAATATTGGACCTTCATACGCTCACGAGCCTTTTCATTCCCTTTCACAAAGTCATTCAGCTCAACCCCCGCATTTGTTAGAGCTCTCACACTAGCATCCACTGCGTCTTTTATATTTACTGTATAAACCTTCGTTGGCTTTATATAATCAATGGCATCTTGGCAATCCTGTTCATCAGCTTGTACGCCATATGGTAATCGTACAGCGAAAAACGAATACTTCATTTCTCCCTCTTCTGCATTTAATTCATCAATAGCCAACTGCGCTAGTTTTCCTGTTAATGTTGAATCTTGACCACCAGAAATACCAAGAACAAAACCTTTTACAAAACTATAGCGTTTTGCATATTCCTTTAAAAAATCAATTGATTTACGTATTTCCCTCTGTACATCAATGTTAGGCAGTACGCGTAATTCCTCAATAATTTGTTGCTGTAAAGTCATTGCACCCGTCACTCCTTTTTACATTCGTTTAACCATCGCATGCACTTCTTCAATATTACGCATCTTATTATCCCAGCATTTTTGACTGAGATCGACCGGATATTCTTCAGGATTCATCGCACGCTTATATTCATCCCACAACAGCTCTAAATTCTCCGCCGCGTAATCACGCATTTCCTCTAATGTAGGGTTTTGATAATTGATCGCTCCATTTTTAATAACATGCTGATGTAAATTTTTTGCTTCAAAATTTGTGACAAACTTTGAGACAAACGTATGAATCGGATGGAACATTTTGATACGTTCCTCAGCTTGAGGATTTTCATCGTGCATTGTGATGTAGTCTCCTTCTGCCTTCCCATTCTTTTTATCGATAATACGATAGACATTTTTCAAGCCTGGCGTTGATACCTTTTCCGCATTAGCTGAGATTTTTATTGTATCTTCAAGTTGCCCTTCGCTATTCTCGATAGCCACCATTTTATATACTGCACCTAACGCAGGCTGGTCGTAAGCTGTAATAAGCTTTGTACCAATTCCCCAAACATCCACTTTTGCTCCTTGAGCTTTTAAATTTAAGATGGTGTATTCATCTAAATCGTTTGAGACAATGATTTTGGCATCATGGAAGCCTGCAGCATCCAACATACGACGAGCTTCTTTTGATAAGAAAGCAATATCGCCGCTATCTAAGCGTATGCCAATAAAGTTAATTTTGTCTCCTAGCTCTTTAGCTACTTTAATTGCAGTTGGCACCCCTGATTTCAATGTATTATAAGTATCTACCAAAAACACACAATCGCGATGACGTTTTGCATAAGCATGGAATGCATCATAATCATTTTTATAAGCTTGTACTAATGCATGGGCATGTGTACCAGAGACAGGAATTTTAAAAAGTTTACCTGCTCGAACATTACTTGTGGAAGCAAAACCACCGATAAACGCGGCACGTGTTCCCCAAATAGCAGCATCCATCTCTTGTGCACGCCTTGTACCAAATTCCATTGCCACTTCATTTTTAATAATTTGCTTGATACGGCTAGCCTTTGTAGCAATTAATGTTTGATAGTTAACAATATTAAGTAAGGCTGTTTCAATTAGCTGCGCCTCTACTAATGGAGCTTCAATTCGGACGATTGGTTCATTAGCGAAAACCAGTTCCCCTTCTACCATGGAATACATTTCTCCAGTAAATCGGATGTTCTTTAAATACTGTATAAAGTCATCTTTATAACCTACTTCATCACGTAAATACGCAATATCCGATTCACTAAAATGAAAATCACGTAGATAATCAAGCATTCGCTCTAACCCAGCAAATATGGCATAGCCATTACCAAAAGGTAATTTTCTAAAATACAATTCAAAAACCGCTTTTTTTATTATGTATGCCATCCGCCCAGTAGGATTCTGCCATATTGATTTGATATAAGTCTGTGTGTAGCGCTAAGCTATCATCTGCATAGTTCGATCTCAAAAGAAACCCCTTCTTCCGCTTTGATAATTAGTCCTAGTATACACTATATACCCAAATTCTTGCGTATTACATTCCCACTTATAGATGTTAGGTTTTCTAACATTAATAGTCAGAAAATTTAGAACTATTCACATTTTAGACACAAATTTTAGTACCGCTTTCATTCCCTTTATAAAAAGCTTTTTTCTAAAATACTTCGGGACTAGAAATATTCTGTGTAAACTAACCTTACACAGAATTCAAAAAAACAATTGCACTGTTTTTAATACCGTTTTAACATGTAAATTAAATTTACGCAAGGAGCTGGTACACATGAAAAAAATTGAAGCAATCATTCGTCCTGAAGTTTTTGGAGCTGTTCGGGATGGTCTTGCACAGGAAGGAATTGCAGGGTTAAGCGTTTCTGAAATCGCTGGTTGTGGTCGTCAGCTAGGTCGAACAGGACTCTTCCGCGGCAATACGTATGAAATTGAATTTTTACCTAAATTAAAATTAGAAATGATTGTAGACGATGGCAAAGTTGATGCCATTGTAGAGATTTTATTGCGTGAAGCAGCAACCGGTAAAGTTGGGGACGGGAAGATTTTTATTTATCCAGTAGAACAAGCAATTCGTATCCGAACAAAAGAAGTCGGATCGATTGCAGTAGAATAAAGGGGGCGATATAGATGGATGAAGTACTATTATCTGTTAATTTAATTTGGGTGATGCTTGGCACTATTTTAGTATTCTTTATGCATGCAGGTTTTGCTATGGTTGAGGCTGGATTTACCCGCTCAAAAAATGCAGTCAATATCATCATGAAGAATTTTCTTACCATTTCTCTTGGTGGGATCGTCTATTTTTTATGTGGCTATGCCATTATGTTCGGAGACTCAGTAGGTGGCATTTTCGGCACAAGTGGCTTTGCTTTAAAAGGAGTAGATGATCTTTCTTTCTTTATCTTCCAAACGATGTTTGCTGCAACTGGAGCAACTATTTTATCGGGGGCTGTTGCAGAACGTACTAATATTTTTGCTTATGTTGGCGTTATTATACTTATGTCTTTAGTTGTTTATCCTGTAGTAGGCCACTGGGTTTGGAGTGGTCAAGGTTGGTTAACAGATTTAGGTTTTGTTGATTTTGCTGGCTCGACAGTTGTCCACTTAACAGGTGCTGTTGCAGCATTTGTCGCAGCAGTTATGGTTGGACCTCGACTAGGCAAATATGAAAATGGTCGAGTAAATGTTATTACAGGACACAGCATTCCTTTAGGTGCATTAGGCGTATTTTTACTTTGGTTTGGTTGGTTCGGCTTCAATGGCGCTTCTACATTAGCTGCTGATCCAGAGCTAGTTCCTAGTGTTATTGCTAATACGTTTTTTGCAGCTGCAGCTGGTGTCGTTGCCACTGCTTTCTATACAAAATTTCGATACGGACATATCGATGGCTCTCTTACATTAAATGGTGCATTAGCTGGGCTTGTAGGGATTACTGCTGGTGCAGCGAATGTCAGCATATTTGGCTCACTTATCATCGGCTTAATTGCTGCACCTTTACTTGTGGAAGGTGTTCGCTTCCTAGAGTGGAAGCTAAAAGTTGACGATCCTGTTGGAGCAATTGCTGTTCATGGTATTTGTGGTATTTGGGGTACACTGGCAGTTGGCCTATTTGATATTGGTGGGCAAGGCTTATTTTATGGTGGGGGTTTTGGTCTATTAGGCATTCAAGCAATCGGCGTTATTGCTACTATTGCTTGGGTTAGTGTATCTGTAGCAGCAGGTTTATTGATCATCAAAGCATTTGTCCCATTACGAGTAACGGCTGAAGAAGAAATAGCTGGATTAGATGTAATGGAACACGGAACGCCTGCCTACGAATACCAAGATATTTTCAAAAGCTCCGCTGTACGAGGCGAAACCTTCGCTCATCGTTTAACACATTTCGGTAAAGCTCAGAACAATGTTCAAGAAGAACAACATGTATAGCTAGTAGAAACATCTGCTCCTTTATCTCTGGATAATGGGGGCAGATTTCTTTTGGCGCACTCCTACATCGGAAACCTTCATTTACAGAGGAGGTAGGATACTTTGTTTGGAGTGATCAAATCTATAGAAAAAGCGCTCTTTCCACGATTTAAGAAGATACTAACATTTACAAGAAATTATTTCGCTTCAATCCATTGATTCTTTCTCTAACTCAAGTAAAAATTGTTTCATAGCTAAGCCGCTTCTGAAGCCTGTTAATTGACCATTTTTACCAATGACCCGATGACATGGAATAATCGCCAGGATTGGATTTGCTCCAATAGCAGACCCTACAGCTCGAACCGCTTTGGGATTACCAATGCGTTGAGCAATATTTCCATAAGTTGTTGTTGTACCATAGGGTAATTCTTTTAATGCATCCCACACCGCTAATTGAAATGCCGTCCCTTTCACATGGATTGGAAGATTAAATTCAATAAGCTCCTTCTTAAAATAGGCTGTTAATTGCTCTTTATATGGGAGCAACGTTTCTGAATTCTCTTCAAAACAATATCCTTTAAATGGTTTTTTAGCCCACTCCTTTACTTCATCGAATGATGCATTTGGTGTACCTATATAAACTAGTCCTTTATCTGAAGCAACAACATACATATCCCCTTGCGCATATGTTAATGTATCGAAATACAATATTTCCATTCCCAAATCCCCTTCTTTCTTTTATTTCAACACCATCTTCCAGTCATTTCATGCTACAGTTATTTTACTGACTAAAGTAAAGGAGTTTCAATAGATGAATATGTTATATGAACCTGCCATTCACTTCCAACAAGTTCATTTTTCAGTAAATGACAAAATGATATTAAAGTCAATTACTGGGTCATTTCCAAAAGGGCAAATCACCACGCTCGTTGGCCCCTCTGGCGCTGGAAAAACAACATTACTTAAGTTATGTAATGGCCTTCTCTCACCATCAAATGGGCATATACTCGTTGATAATCAACCTATCTCTACATATGATCCAACAGCTTTAAGAAGGCATGTTGGTATTGCTTTACAGGCAGCTCCTATGATAGCAGGTACAGTGTTAGAGAATCTTGCACTTCCCCGCACACTGCAAGGACAGAAACTTTTGCAGCAGGAGGCTATTCAATATTTAGAGGACGTTGGGTTAAACGAAAGCTTCCTGCATCAATCTACAAATGATCTATCAGGCGGACAACGTCAAAAGGTATCCATCGCTCGAACACTTATCAATCAATCCTCTATTTTATTATTAGACGAAATAACGTCTGCCTTGGATCGTCAATCCGTTCAGGATATTGAAAAATTGATTGTCACCATTAACAAAAAATACAATGTCACCATGATTTGGATTACCCATAATTTGCAACAAGCGCTAACGATTGGTCACTATACATGGGTGATGATGAATGGGGAGCTCGTTGAAACTGGTAAAAGTTCATTACTCAATGCACCAACAAATCCACGTGTTGCCGAGTTTGTACAGGGGGTTAACAAATGACATATACAGCCTTATCACTGACATTAATTTTTGTTTGTATCCCTTTACTATTATCCAAAATATTAAAATTAGACCTTGAAAAAGATACGCTTATTGCAACATTACGCTCCATCATTCAATTGCTTGCTGTTGGCTATATATTAAAATTTGTGTTTGATGCAAATAGTTATAGTTATATTTTCCTGATGGTAGCACTAATGATTATCGTGGCCACGTTAAATGCACGAAAAAAAGGAGCAGGTATTAAAGGAATCACCTGGAAGATAGCACTGACCCTTGTCATGATAGAAATAATTACACAAGGTGTTTTGCTAGGCTTTCATATTGTTCCAGCAACTGCTCAGTATATCATTCCCATTAGCGGGATGCTAATTGGTAATTCCATGGTGCTATCCATTTTATTCTTAAATCGTTTTACAGCTGAAATTATTAACCATAAGGATCAAATGGAACTAATACTATCCCTAGGTGGCACACCAAAACAGGCTATTCATCGCCAATTAATTCATGCCATAAAAGCTAGTATGATTCCTACGATTGAGAGTCAAAAAACAATCGGGCTAGTACAGCTACCAGGTATGATGAGTGGTCAAATTATCGGGGGAGCCGACCCTCTTCAGGCAGTCCAATTTCAACTATTAATTATCTTTGCTCTCTTAACAACTGCAACATTATCCAGCGTTATGATTGGCTTTTTAAGTTATCCTGCACTATTTAATGAACGTATGCAAATACTTGAAATGAAATAATTGTTAGGCTGAATGTAATATAGTTTAAAAAATTTATGTTATACTAAAAAGAAAATGCAGTTAGGAGAATGACCATGTTATTACGCGATTTTTTCATCCACTTATCTGAGAACCAACTATTAAATAGTGCTGCAAAGAAATATGGCCTAAAATTAGGAGCACAAAGTGTAGTAGCTGGTACAAATATCGAAGAAACAATTGCAAGCATCAAAGAACTAAATGCACATAATATTTCTTGTACAGTAGATAATCTAGGTGAATTTGTTTCAAGTAAAGAAGAAGCGACTGCTGCTAAAGAAAAAATCCTTACTGTGATCGAAGCTATTCACGAAAACGGTGTAGCTGCACATATTTCATTAAAGCCATCTCAATTAGGCTTAGATATTGATGTTGATTTTTGTTATGACAATCTGTATGAGATTGTAGAGAAAGCCGCTTCATACGATATCTTTGTTAACTTTGATATGGAAGACTATGGACGTCTACAAACTTCCTTCGATATGGTGGAAGAATTATCGAAAACATTTAATAATGTTGGTACAGTCATCCAATCATACTTTTACCGTGCAAAAGATGATATTGAAAAATTTAAGGACTACCGTTTACGTATCGTAAAAGGTGCTTATAAAGAGCCAGTTGAAGTAGCTTATCAAGACAAATTAGATATTGATTTAAACTTTATTGAGTTGATTGAATATCACCTACTAAACGGTAAATTTACATCAATCGCAACTCATGATCACAATATCATTGCGCACGTAAAACGCTTTGTAGCTGATCATAATATTCCGCTTGATAAATTTGAATTCCAAATGCTATATGGTTTCCGTACTGATATGCAAAAAGAGCTTGCAAAAGAAGGCTATAACTTCTGTGTGTACGTTCCATTCGGTGAAGATTGGTACGGCTATTTCATGCGCCGTTTAGCTGAGCGTCCTCAAAACCTTAATCTTGTCACAAAACAAGTATTTACGAAAAAAACGAATACTGTTCTTGCAGTAGCAGCAGGTGCATTCGTTCTTGGCCGTTTAACTAAACGCAATAAGTAAAAAAAATGAGAACCTTTTCGCTTATGATGCGATAAGGTTCTCATTTTATTTATTCCATCCTTTTTCTTTAAAGCGTGCAATGGCCTCAATTCGATTGCCAACGTTTAGTTTTTCTAAAATCGTCGAAATATAGTTACGAACTGTGCCAGCAGACAAAAACAGCTCAGCAGCAATTTCCTTTGTCGTTTTGCCCTCTGCTACAAGTGTCAGTACTTGACTCTCTCGCTCCGTTAAAGGATTTTCACTATCATCTTCATAGACAAAATCAACGAGCTCTGGTGCATAAATACGTTTACCGTCCATGATTGTACGGATTGCGCTCACTAACTCCTCTATAGGGCTATCCTTTAATAAATAGCCTCTGACACTCGCTTTTCTAGCACGTTCGAAATATCCAGGTCTAGCAAATGTAGTTAAAATAATGACTTTACAACCTGAGCCAGTGCTATGCATTTCTTCTGCTGCATCTAGTCCCGTTTTCACTGGCATTTCAATATCCATAATACAAATATCAGGCTGATGCTCTTCCACAAGCATCAATGCTTCCTCACCATTTTTTGCTAAGCCAACAACCTCCATATCCTCCTCCATACTAAGTAAAGAGCGAAGCGCGCCTAATAGCATCCCCTGATCTTCAGCAATCACAATTCGTATCATGTCACAATCCTCTTTTCTATATGTTCTTCAGATTGTCTTTGACATTCTGATGCGTAATAGCTACTGGGATAGTTACTGTTAATGTGGTCCCCTCAACACTTTCAATTTTGAAGGACCCATTAATAAACTCTAAACGTTCCCGCATTCCTTTCAATCCATTACCAGTTCTCCAGGCTTGTTTTTTCGTAATGCCCTGTCCGTTATCTCGCACTACTAAGTAAACTTCTTTAAAATTTTGATGGAAGGCAATTTCGCATTTTGTTGCTCCACTATGTTTGACAACATTATTAACCGCCTCTTTTAAGCACATAGATAAAACATTCTCTACAAGTGGTGGAACTTGCAGTGCGTTTTTATCCCCTTCAAAGACAAACTCCATTTCAGCTGCCTTTAGCATTTGTGAAATACGCATGATCTCATCTTCAAATTTTGCTGTGCGCATATCTGAAACTAATTCCCGAACCTCTTTTAAAGCAATACTAGCCGTCTGGCGTATATCCTTAATCTCAATCAAGGCCTGCTGGGGATCTCGTTCAATCAGCCTAGAAGCTAGATCACTCTTCAAACCAATCATGGACAATTTTTGTCCTAATGTATCATGCAAATCTCGAGCTATTCTTTGTCGTTCTTCAAAAACAATTAACTCAGCAATACGTTCATTGGCTGTTTCTAACTGTCCCTCTAAATTTTCACGTTTATTTTTGGAATAAAGCGTTAGCGGTAAAAGGACAACAGCTAAAATAGTTAATACAACGAAAGGCAACTGCGATAAAAATAGGTTGAGCTCTACAAAAAATCCAGCACCCGTTGAAATAACTGTAAATCCAATATGTAGACCATACATAATATAAAAGCCGACGGGTCTTCGGATATTGCCAATAAAAAATGCTGTGAAAATGGACAAATAGACATAGCCATACAAGATGGTCATAATAATGTTTATGACCATTTCAAAGCTAATCCACATATAAACTAAACCGCTTTTCGAATTCATGGCAAATCGATAGAAGATAAAATAGAGCATTAAAAATGTAATGCCTATCGATATTTCGATATAAGATGATTTCCTAAAAATGAAGAAAAACGGTAGGAAACAAAAAATTATCCACAAATATACACTGAGCATCGGACTATTCGGAATAATACTATGCCATTTCCTCAACATAATCTCACGCTCTTTCCTACTTTTCCCTTATTATAACAAGAATATTAAATTTATGCCTGTACATGCTTTGACCCATATTCCTCTCTTTATATAAAACAGCCATCTCCCTTGCAGAGATGGCTGTTTTCAACTAAGCGGCAATACTGCCTCTTGCTTTACGTTTTATAATTTCATTTACTTCTTTAAACGTCACAAATTTACCTTGATCTTCATCATATAACTTGTAACGTAGTGATTCTAAACTCGTACGTAAAGTAATCGTCGTTGCCATGTGTAATGGCGGTGTCTCATTGTGTGCCTTTTCAAGATTATAATTAGGTACACGAGGAGCTAAGTGATGAACATGATGGAAGCCAATATTCCCTGTTACCCATTGTAAAAGTTTTGGCAATTTATAATAGGAGCTTCCTTCAACTGCGGCTTTCACATAATCCCACTCTGAATCATGTTCAAAATAAGAATCTTCATACGTGTGCTGGATGTAAAATAACCAAATTCCTAAAGAACCTGCAATAAATAAAGTAACGCCTTGCACTAATAAAAACGCTTGCCAGCCCATGAAGAAAATTAAAGCGGCACAAATTCCCACAATGACAATATTCGTTAAAATTGTATTGAGACGTTCCTTCTTCTTCGCATCCTTACGATTAAAACGATTTAAGACAAGAACCATATAAAGTGGGCCTAATCCAAACATCACAAATGGATTGCGATAGAAGCGGTACCATAGACGTTGCCCTTTTGAGGCTTGCATATATTCTTCAACTGTCATCATATCAATATCACCGATACCACGCTTGTCTAAGTTTGAGCTTGTTGCATGGTGAATTGTATGTTCACGTTTCCATTTTTCATAAGGGAATGATGTTAGCACCCCAGTAAAAAATCCAACCCAGTCGTTTGCCTTTTTACTTTTGAAAAATGAGCCGTGTGTACAATCATGAAAAATAATAAAAGTTCGTACGACAAAACCTGCTGAAATAGCACTTAAGCCGACTGTTAGCCAAGGTGATACATCCACTAACAAGTAACCAGCCACCCATAATGCAATTAACGGTACAATTGTATTTATAATCTGAAAAACACTTTTACGCGTATCTGATTTGGCAAATGGCGCTACATCTTGGCGTAACTTTTTTGTTTTTTCTTTAATAGTTGCCATCTTTTACTCCCTCGTTTCTTTTTTTCTTATGACCTCATCATAAAACAAGAGTACAAGTCAGTAACAGACGCAAACATCACAAAAAGGATATGACATTTGTCATATCCTTTTATGATTTCGGTCCAGTCAAATGAAGTTGATAGAACACAAGGTCTAGCCATTGTTCAAATTTATAGCCTGCATTTTTAATGGTTCCTGCATATTCAAAGCCTAATTTTTCATGTGCTTTAATACTACCAATGTTTTCTCCATCAATACCAGCAACAAGCGTTTTGACACCATTTTCTTCAGCGATCTCTATCAGCTTGTTCATGAGCTTTGTCGCAATCCCTTTTTGATAATGTTCTTTGTGCACATAGACAGAGTGCTCCATTGTATATTTATAACCTGGGTAAGGACGGAATTGACTATAGGTAGCAAAGCCAGCGACAAGCCCATTATCCACAAATACAAGTAAAGGATTATCTAATGCTTGTTGCTCCCTAAACCACTGTACTTTTTCATCTAAAGTTTGTATTTCGTATCGATAGACAGCCTTGCTTGTTAAAATAATATCATTATAGATAACCAAAACCTCGGGAATATCTCTTTCTTCCATGAATCGTATCATTCTGCTCACTTCCCTTAACCAAATTGTTTTCTTCTATAAAGAAACAGAGATAGACAGTCATTGAATAGACTATCTACCTCCTCTTATTTATGCCTTAAACATTGAAGTAGCGAGCATCAGGATGAGCAAAAACGATTGCAGATACAGATGCTTCAGGCTCCATCATAAAGCCTTCTGTAAGATGGACACCAATATCCTCAGGTTTTAATAGGCCGAATAGTTTCTCTTGATCCTCCAAGTTAGGACATGCAGGATATCCGAATGAAAAGCGTTGACCCTGATATTTTGCAGCAAAACGATCTCTCATAGTGAAATCTGTTGCATCAGGGAAGCCCCATTGGTCACGAATTTCCTGATGCATACGTTCAGCAAAGCCCTCTGCTAATTCTAAAGCAGTCGATTGCAAGGCATGACTTTCAAGAAATTTCCCAGCCTCTTTTAAATGGCGTGCTTTAGCCATAACTCCTTGACCTGCTGTTACAACCATGAGTGCAATATAGTCCATTTCACCGCTCTCTACCGTTTTTAAGAAATCTGCAAGACATAAAAATGGTTCAACTTGCTGACGAGGGAAGGTAAAACGTTCAATTTCTGTCTTACTATCAGCAGGATCATACACAACGACATCATCACCATCTGCTTGAGCAGGGAAAAATTGATACAAACCAGATGGCTTTAATAGATCACTTTTTAAATAATCATCTACTAAATCCTTGAGCTCTGTTGCTCTTGAATCACCCGCATCAAGCAATTGCTGAACTTGCCCTTTCAAGCCTAAATGGTGTCCCAATAATGTACGCATATTAACATAAGGATATAAATGAGATACAGAATAGTCTTTTTTCACATGACGTCGTAAATCAGCTGGTAAAAATACTGGCGCTCCTTTTACTGTTCGTGCAGGCTTTATTGTTACCTCTTTTGCTGGACGAGCAGCTCGTTTTTCATCGGCCGCTAAACGTTTTTGACGGGATTCTTCAATTTCTGCTAAGAAATTTTCACGTGTCCCTTCACCCATTAATAGATTCGCTTGCTCTAAGCCTTGCATAGCATCCTTTGCATAAATAACAGGACCACCATATTCATCTGCAATTTTTGTTTCAGTAAAACGACGTGAAAGTGCAGCACCACCAACTAAAATAGGAACATCAATTCCCGCCTCTTTAAAATCTTGAGCAGTAATAACCATCTGTTGCGCTGATTTCACGAGTAAACCTGACAGCCCAATAAAATCAGGTTTTTCCTTACGAATCGCTTCAATCAATTGGGCAGGGGTTACTTTAATGCCCAAATCGACTACCTTATAGCCATTATTACTTAATATAATATCAACAAGGTTTTTCCCAATATCGTGAACATCGCCTTTTACCGTAGCAAGTACCATTTTTCCTTTTCCGGCACTCTCTTCATCCTTCTCCATGAATTGCTCTAAATGAGCAACTGCGGCCTTCATCACACCTGCTGATTGTAAAACCTCTGCTACAATGAGTTGATTATCATTAAATAATCGACCTACCTCAGCCATACCCTCCATTAAAGGACCATTAATTATATCAAGTGGCGCCTCGAAGATTTCCCTTGCAGCGTCTAAATCCTCAATTAGCCCTTCTTTGGTACCTTCTAATATATAGTAAGCTAAACGACCTTCAACCGTTTTCGGAATATCCGCTTCCGTTTTTTCCTTCTTTTTATCTCGATAAAAATCTGTAAACACTGCTAATGTTTCATCATTTGTATTAAAGAGCAGGTCATTTGCGAGTTTGATTTCCTCTTCAGGGATGGATGCATAACGCTCCAATTTCTCTGTATTAACAATGGCATAATCTAAGCCCGCCTGTGTACAATGATAGAGATAAACAGCATTCAGTACTTCACGGCCAACTGGTGGTAAGCCAAATGAGATATTACTTACGCCAAGTACTGTCAATGTCTGCGGCAATTTTTCTTTGATGAGACGAATGCCTTCAATCGTTTCTAACGCTGAACCAATATACTGCTCATCTCCAGTTCCTACAGGGAACATTAATGGGTCGAAAATGATATCCTCTGGTGCAATCCCCCATTTCTCTGTTAAAAGTTGATAGGAACGCTCGGCAATTTCAAGCTTTCGATGACGGTCAACCGCCATTCCCTTTTCATCTATCGTTCCAACAACTAACGATGCACCATATTTTTTCACAAGTGGTAATACTGCATCAAATCGTTCTTCACCATCCTCTAGATTAATAGAGTTAATGATGGCTTTCCCTTGTGAAAACTTTAATGCTTCCTCTATTACTTTTTCATCAGTTGAGTCAATCACAAGAGGCACCTTAACCTTTTTTACAACCTCCTGCATAAACCCACGCATATCGGCTAATTCATCGCGATCAGGATTGGCTAAACAAATATCGATAACATGTGCACCATTTTTGACTTGAGCACGTGCAATCTCTGCGGCCTCCTCAAATTTCCCATCAATGATTAAATTCTTAAATTTACGAGAGCCGATTACATTTGTTCTCTCCCCAATAAATAACGGACGCATAGAATCGTCATATAATAATGGTTCAATTCCTGATACCGCATGACCATGTGTTTTTTCTGGTAATTGACGAGGTTTTTCATCTTTTAAGACCTCACGAATGGCTGCAATATGAGCAGGTGTCGTCCCACAACATCCACCTACAATATTAAGCCAGCCCTTTTCTGCAAAACCTTTTAATTTTTGCGATAGCGATTCTGGTGATTCATGATAACACCCTTCTTCATCTGGTAAGCCAGCATTTGGGTAACAGCTAATATAGCCTGTTGAAAGCTCTGCTAATGAACGAATGTGATCCGTCATAAACTCAGGTCCTGTCGCACAGTTTAGGCCAACTGATATTGGTTTAATATGCTCAATTGAAATATAAAAGGCATCGATTGTTTGCCCTGCAAGCGTTGTACCCATCGGTTCTATTGTTCCTGAAATCATGACAGGTAGCTCTTTGCCAGTTGATGCAAAAGCGCGCTTTACGCCAAGTGTGCCTGCTTTGACATTGAGCATATCCTGACTTGTTTCTAATAACAAAACGTCAGCTCCTGCCTCAATTAATGCCTTTGCCTGTACATAAAAATTTTCCTCTAGCTCATCAAATGTAATACCACCAGTTACTGATAACGTTTTTGTTGTTGGTCCCATAGCACCTGCGACAAAACGTGGCCAATCCGATGTCGAATAACGATCCACTGCTTGGCGAGCAATTTCCACTGCACGCTTATTAATTTCTTCTGCTTTTGTGCCAAGATCATATTCATTTAACACAAGAGGCGTCCCACCAAATGTATTTGTACAAATAATATCTGCGCCTGCCTCTAAGTATTTATGGTGAATTTTTTCAATAACATCTGGTCTAGTAAGCACAAGATTTTCGTTACAGCCATCAAGTTCCTCGCCACCAAAATCCTCTGCTGATAAATTTTCATTTTGTAGCATTGTTCCCATTGCGCCATCAAGAATTAAAATACGTTTCTCTAGTTGCTCTTCAATCGAGTGCTTAGCCATGTATACTTACTCCTTTTTTCTGTTCATCCAATTGCTCTATATATTTCATCAACTCTAGTGTCACATCGTAACGTAAAAATGGTGTAATAAGGTAAATGCCATTGAAATATTGTGTAGCCACTTCTACTAATTCTTTAGCAATGGCAATCCCCTCCAATGTCGCTCTTTCCTTATCTTCTCCACATGCTTTCATTCTTGTTAAGGCATCTTCAGATAATTTGATACCTGGTACTTCATGATGTAAAAATTCAGCACTTTTATAACTCGTAACAGGCATAATACCGATGTAAATTGGAGCTTGTAAATGCTTTGTTGCCTCATAAATCTCTACAATTTTTTCTTTCGTATATACTGGTTGAGAAATGAAGTAGTCTGCCCCATGCTCAATTTTCTTCTCTAAGCGTGTCACAGCACGATCTAACACACGGACGTTTGGATTAAATGCAGCAGCAACTGAAAAATTTGCTTTTTTTCGAAGTGGCTTACCTGAGAAAGAGACCCCTCCATTTAATTGCTTAATTAATTGGATTAGCTCCATTGAAGATACATCATAAACACTTGTCGCACCTGGGAAATCTCCTACTTTCGTTGGATCACCCGTAACAGCCAACACATCATGAATACCTAAAGCATTTAACCCCATTAAATGAGATTGTAGACCAATTAAATTACGGTCGCGACATGTAATATGAGTTAGTGGACGTACACCATGTGTGCTCTTCAACAATGCTCCCATTGCAATATTGCTAATACGTGGAGAGGCCAATGAATTGTCTGCCATCATAACTACATCTGCACCTGCATCATATAATTGCTTTGCTCCTTCAAGGAACCCGTCAATCTCTAAATGTCTAGGTGTATCCAACTCTACTATGACAGAACGTTCACGTTTAACCTTTTCATGAAGAGGCTCATACTTTGTTGGCTCCGCTTCCCGAACAATCTCAATCTTTTCAGGTTTCGCATGCTTCTCCTGAACCGGTGATAACTCTTCTAAATACTTCTTTGCTGCTGCAATATGTTTGGGTGTTGTACCACAGCAGCCCCCTATTAAACGTACACCTTGATCACGCAATTCAACAGCCGCTCGACCAAAATAATCAGCTTCTGATTCATAAACGACACGCCCATCCTCTAAGTCCAGAAGTGATGCATTTGGATAGGCCGACATAAATGCCTTATTAGGAAGTTCTACACCTTCAAATGCTAGAATAGTATGGTGTGGACCTAGTCGACAATTGACACCAACAATATCAGCACCTAGGGCTTCAAGCTCATGGAGAGCATTATTTAAAGACATCCCATTTTGTAGAACACCGGGCTCATGCATAGAAACTTGTGCAATAATCGGCAATTTTGTTTTTTCTCGTAGCATCTTTAAGGTTGCTGTTAATTCTTCAAAATCATAATAAGTTTCAAGTAAAAGGCCATCTGGATTCCCTGCAAGTAAGACGCTTGCTTGTTCTTCAATAGTCGCTAATATTTCATCCAAGGTTGCATCACTTTTACGAATTCCCCGAATACCACCAATTGTTCCTAAAACAAATTGACCGCCATCAGCCGCTGCTCGTTTTGCGATGGTGATAGCAGCTTCATTAAATTGTTGGACTTTTGATTCTAATCCATAGCGAGCTAATTTAATGGCATTTGCACCGTACGTATTCGTTTGAATGATGTCAGCACCAGCTGCAATATATTCTCTATGAATCTTTTCAATTAACTCGGGTCTCTGAACATTCATTTCCTCATGGCAATACTCCAATCCATAGCCATATAGCACTGTGCCTATTGCACCGTCTGCCGTCAATACATGCGTTTTTAACCTTTCAAGCAATCCCATAAAATTAGCCTCTCTTCCTATGTCTCTATATAATAAAAAGCCTTCTTTCATAAAAAAAGAAGGCTTTAACGATTCATCATTGTTGTTCCTTCTCATCTTCGACTCAACGGTCTTCTGGATTTAGCACCTGACAATAAAGTTGGTTGCTGAAGCTTCAATGGGCCAGTCCCTCTGCTTCTCTTGATAAGAATTAAGTATGAATTTTTTAAATAATTAAAAGAATCATATCGTTTACTGACGAATGAGTCAAGACTATTTCACATAACAAAGTTTTTTTTCACTTAAAATCTTAGAAATTGGCAAGTTCATTTGCAAGCTCTTCGCCAATTTTTTTCCCGTTTTGAATACAAGCACCAATACCTACGCCAAAATATGAGCACCCTGCAATCGATAAATTAGGATAGTTCTCATGTAATTCTTGTAGTAGTCCTTGTAATGCTTCACGATGCGCTAAATCATATTTAGGCATTTGATCAATCCACTTTGTTACATTCACAACAGTTGGCTGCTCCTCTATTCCTAGGCTCTTTCTCACATCTTCTAAAGCAACTGCTGCCAATTCTTCATCAGTCATGGCACGTAGTTGCTCATAGGCTGGATTGATGCTCTTATAAAAGAGTCGCACAAGTAATTTATTTTCTTTCGATGTATGCTTCCATTTACGACTAGTCCAAGTTGCTGCATTACAAGTAACGTCTGAATTATGGGAAACAATATAGCCCGTTCCATCTGCTGGCAATTTAGCGTCTGGCACATCAAAACCTAAATAGATAGTAATTGCTGACGCTGTCGTAAATTGGTTAAAATAGCGGTTTAAAGATTCATCCTGTAGCAGATTTTGGACAGAATCATTCGGTAATGCTAAAACGACATAATCTGACTCAATAATTTCACCATTAGCTAAAGAAATTGTGTAGTTCTTATCTTGTTTTTGAACATTTAGTGTAGTAACACCCTTGATAATTTCTACATCGGATAAGGTTTGTTCAAGTCGATTAATTAAAGAAGATAAACCATTTTTAAAGGATATAAATTTTTTGTTCGCTGCTTTAACAAATTGCTCACGATTCGCATCAAAGCCTTTAATAATACTTCCAAAATCATTCTTATAATCAATTAAATACGGTAAAGTAGAGCCAATAGAAAGCTGATGTAAATCTCCTGAATAAACACCTGCAAGGACTGGTGCAATTTGGTTTTTCACCAGTTCCTCTCCTAAATAGTAAGTTAAAAATTCACCGATAGAACTTTCCTTTGTGAAGCCATTGTTTGGCAATGTTAAATCCTTCAACGCTTCTTTTTTTCCCTGCTCGGAAATAAGTGTACTTTCCTCTAAGGATGCTACACTCATCGGTATTCCGAAAGTTGAATCTGCCGGAATAGCATGTAACTCATTATTCGTATAAATATAAGAAATACCTGTTTCGTTGTAAACTAATTCCGCCTCAAAATCAAGCTCCTGCACGAGTTCCATAACGCCTTGATGACGGGCTACAATAGAATCAGCACCCGTTTCCATGATGAAACCTTGTTCATGTGCTGAATATAATTTGCCTCCTAAATATGTATTTTTTTCTATAAGCACTAGACGAACATCTAAATTATGTTCCTTCACTTGACGTTGCAAATAATGCATTGTACATAGTCCTGTAATACCGCCGCCTAAAACAACAACTGTTTTCATCATAACCGCCCCTAATATTCATTCTTTCTACAGTATAATCTTTTTTTCATTGAAAATTACGTTAAACCCTTTACAAATTTAGCAAAAATAGAGCTATTTCATCAGTGAAATAGCTCTTACTTTCTGAATCTCTATAAAATTGATCCTCTATAGCGATAACTTCACAACAAACATTTAAATAGGTACTATAGTGTTTATTACGTCTAAAAATAGAATGTAAATGTTAGTAGTCTATCCTTTTAAATTTTGCGCAAAGCTCGCTAATTTTTCAGCTGAATTTGTTACCTCAGTAAATGAAGTGCCTAATTCACTTAATATGCCTACAATTGCTTGTATTTTTGTTGCCATACACTCATTTTGATCTTTTGCTTCTGTCATGGCTCCCAATATACTCGTAAATTGGCCTTCAGTTTGTAACATATTTTCTTCACCTGCTGCAACTTCATCTTGAATGTTGGTCAAAGAATACTCTAATTTCTCTGTTCGTTCACCTGTCTTTTTCAATAACAAAGCCACCGCTGTAACAGATTCTTTTGTCTGAATTGATAATTTACGTACTTCATCGGCCACTACGCTAAAGCCCTTTCCCGCTTCCCCAGCACGTGCTGCTTCAATTGCAGCATTTAAAGCCAATAGATTCGTTTGATTCGCAATATTGGTCACAACACTCATAATTGTTTCCATTTCCTTAGACATACCTGATAATTGTTCAATATTTTCTTCTATATCATGAAGAGAATGACTAATATTGAGCATATTTTGTGATTGATTTTTTAAACGCTCGCGACCCTCAAGTGCTTGGTTTTCAGCCAGTGTAGACACATCGAGTGATTTTTTTGCCAAATGTTTAATTTCGTCAGATTGCTTACTTAAGCAGCAAAAAGAATTATTGGTTTCCTGCGAGATAGCTGCAAGTGCTTCCGAAGAATCTACAATCTGTCGTTCAATCGCTTCTTTTTCATGAACCATTTTTTCTTTCAGTTGTTCTACAGTGTTTTCAAAAGCTTCTAAAACGAGTTGTTGCTCAAAATTACAAATTTTCGATATAGCTCTGATCGTATTAAATTGATCTTGTGGAAATTCTATATTTTTTTCGACTAAATCTATAAATGATATCGATAAATCTTGGAATGCACAGATATACCACTGTGTTCTAAGCCCAATGTGGACATGCACCTTTGCAATCTTTACACGCCTTTGGTAATACATCTCATCAATGGTTCCGTTAAACATTTCAATAATATGCTGCCGTAATGTTACTTTAAGCTTTTCTACAGAACTATGATGGCTGATGATATCTACCAAATGATGCTCTGTTCCAATCATGTTGTAAAAACGGTTTACGATGTGATCTACATTATCCATAACTATTGGCTGGAAAGCTTTTAAATATTGTAAGTCGTTCTTCGTTAAGTTCAGCATTTCAATTTGCTTCGCCATCGATTGACGAGAGGACAAATCCATTTTCACTGTGTATTGCTGTAAATCCAATACCTTCGTCTTTCTCTGTCTTTGAAAAATCACACATCTTCCCTCTTTCATTCCGTTTACTTTCATCAGGCTGAGAAACATCAAATCCTTTTAACATATTGATGGATACACGAAAAAATACCGGTAAAATCAGATTAGTCAGATTTAATGGTTACATTCGATAGCGCAATTCCGTATGACAGACTTCCTCCAAAAGTATGTCGGGTACCCCTTTGCTAATTTAGCCTAAGGTCATATGCTCTCAGCAAACAGATATAGTCCTACATGACTAACAGTAAATTATTTACGTATGCTTCTTTTCAAAATCACTCATTTACATTAATCATTTTATAAATGACTGTCAATCTTATTAATACCATTATTTTACACAAAATGTATAAAAAGTCCTTGTTGTTAAATAAAGCGTAATAAACTATAAAAAAGCTACCACAATATTATTGGGTAGCTTTTTTAACCATTTTTTTGTTTATTATGCTTACTTGCTTTATATTTATTCTACTTTTTTATCGAACATCTTCAAATTTCACTATATTAATATTTTTTACCCTGAATTACCATCTATCTACATACCCATATACAGTAGTTTATTTCAGACTAAAATACCCATACTCCATAGCTTTATAAATCATTCTAAAAGCCTATGTTTTTTTAACACTAAATTTACAATCCTTTAAGTTCCTGTAATATTTTAGCCGCTTCTTCGGATCCTGCATCTGCCGCGAGTCCATACCATTTAATAGCTTCTTTTAGATTTCTATCTAACCCTGTATCTTTATTAAAAATATGCCCTAATTGTAGCTTGGCTTCTACATCTCCTTGAAGTGCAGCCTGCTTAAACCAATGAATACCTTTTTCAAGATTGCGTATTCCAGCAAGACCATTACTCCATATATAACCTAAATCATAAAAGGCATCTACATGATATTGTTCCGCAGCTCTTTCATACCAAAACAGACCACGATTGACATCTTTCGCTTGGCCTAAGCGCCCCTCTAAATAAATTCCACCAAGTCGATATTGTGCTTCCACATACCCTGCCTCAGCTGATTTTTTATAGGCGTTAAAAGCTTCTTTCTCATCTACCTCAACGCCTAACCCCTGCTCATAAATTATTCCTAACGTAAACATTGCCTCTGCCACATTCTTTTGTGCAGCATAATCAAACCATTTTTTTGCCAATGTATAATTCGTTGATACGCCCTCGCCATTAAAGTACATATCTGCTAAATTATTGGCAGCATCCGCATGTCCCTGCAAAGCTGCCTTTTCATAGTATGAAAAGGCAAGGGAATAATTCTCCTCCATACCTATGCCCCCAAAGCAAAAATTCCCAAGCATATATTGAGCATCAGCATTTCCCTGGACAGCAGCTAGCTCAAACCATTTCAATGATTTTTCAGGTTGAAAATGTTTACCCTCTCTAGAATTATAGTATTCGCCCAGTTGATATTGGGCATCTCCATCCTGCTCTTCAACCGCTTCTTTATACAAATCAATAATCAGCTCATGATCTAAGTCCTCTTCATCTAGAGCAGCAACTTGTTCATCTTGATGGCAAAAAAACCACTCTACAATATCAAGCACATCATCTACTACTTCTATACTGTTTTTTAACTTTTCTAGCGAAGAAATTTGCCAAATGAGTATATAGATAGGCTGTGGAATGGCATCGCGCAAGACATCATCATATTCTGCCAACAGCGTTAATACATTCTCCTGTATCGATTGAGATTGCACTGTATGGACAATCTGCAAATGACGTTGTTGCTGTTCTTTTAATAACCCTCGTACTACTTGATACAGTATTTTCTGCAAGGCTGTTAGGTTAACTTCAGCGAATGTAAGTAATTTTATATTTTGAGCAAACCACTGATCTTGAGTTTGTGTAAGATTTTGTAGGGAAATTATTCGTTCTTTATTTCGCTTGGCTAAAATTTGCTCGTACATTATTTTCCTCCCTTGCACACTATGTAAAAAACTGCCTTACCACTATTATATGGAAGACAGTTGAAGTTTGGTTACACATATGCTCTTAATAGTAAGCCTACGAATAGCGTAATAATTAAAAATACTGTGACATGGGTCCATTTATACATGGCTAATAAACCTATAAATTCTCGTGTGAATGCATTCGGAACATAGTAAAAAGCAGTTTTTGAGCCAATTCCCTCGGCATCTAATGCTGCTTTTCGAGCATAAATACTTGCGCGAAACACATGGAAATTATTCGTAACAAAAATGGAACGATAGTTAACTCCATGAGAATGGTGGTCCATTATTTGCTTTGAAAAGATCATATTTTGTTCTGTATTGGCTGAACAATCCTCCATTATTATCTTGTTAGTCGGAATATGATGTACTTCTATTAGGTATTGTTTCATTGCATATGCTTCTGATACCTTTTCATCATTTCCTTGACCACCAGAGACAATGATATAAGGCTTCATCTCATACTTTATATATTGCTTTACTGCTTCATCTAATCGGCTTGCTAAAAGTGGAGGTACTCTATCGCCAATTAATCCTGAACCTAATGCAATAATGTAATTTGGTTTATAACGTATTGGTGTAAGAAGATACAATATTGAATAAGCAAGGACACTAGTGTATAAGAACATTGTATAACCAAAAATCAAAAACGCATAGAAGAAAAGAATATGCCAAAATACATTTTCAATTTCAATAAAAATGACGAATACATACCATAACATCATAATAACAAAACTTAGCCCTAATATGGCTAACATTAAGTTACGGAATTTGCGTCCTTCCTTTTCCAATAATACTTTACTATTAAAAAACATGGCTATTGATAAAATAAACATAATACTTGGAAAGCTTCCTAATATAATGAATATCCCCATTTCAGAAATAATCCCCTGATCATTTGGCAGCAATAAAGGATAATGAATAATAAACGCTCTGACAATATATATCCCTATCAGGCCAAGGGCTACAACGTTGAGAAAGCGCCTTTTTTCTGTTAGGTACAAAATGATAAAAATGGTAAGGAAGATTGATAAAGTTAGTAGCATTTTTTCACTCCTTCCTATTGCATAATTTCTACAATCATTACATCTGCCACTATTTGTCCATATTTTTTGATATAGCTTAATTTTTGAAAGCGTTTGTTTTATTTTTTAATATAGTTCATGTAATATTACTATATAAGAACTAGTTTATGATTAGATTAAAAATTATATTGGAGGAATGTATGTAATGAAAAAAATTCTTGCCGCTCTTTTTGCAGCGACACTGATATTTTCGACTGTTGGTGCAACATTATTTATTTCTGATACACCAACGGCAGAAGCTAAATCCTATAAATCGGGTAAAAAGGGCTTCTCTAACAATAATAATAGCTCGAATATCCAAAAATCGGATACTACTAAAGATCAAAACAATGCAACAACAAATAAAAACAACTCAACATCTACTAATAAAGCAGATACTACTAAAAAAGGTGGCTTTTTCTCAGGTGGTCTGATGAAAGGATTAATGCTTGGCGGACTTGCTGGATTATTATTCGGTAGTCTATTTAGTGGTATGGGTATACTGGGGAATATTTTAGGTTTACTCATTAATGTGGCAGCAATTGTTGTTATTGTGATGCTTGTTGTGAAGATAATGAATATATTTAAAGATAAAAAGCGCAAAGAGGAAGCACAATGGCACAAATAATCAGTGAACAAGATATTATTAATGCTATTTGTTTATCTCAAGCCTACTATCAAAGCATTCGCCCTGAGGATGTTCTTGTTGAATTGACTTACGAGGATGATGCAGGTTTTGGTGCAGAGGTCGAAGTCAACGGTCAAATCGAGGTGCTTAATACAGCAGCCATGATTGGTGCCTTACGTGTTTGGATCAAGGATGTTCTACATGGTGATCCATTCTCGACAGGGATTGAACTTGTTTTAGATGACGAAGAAGGCATTATTGCCAAACTATCATAAAAAATAGCAGTACAATGAATCGTCCAAAAGAATTCATTGTACTGCTATTTTACTTTTTCAAACGTTTTTTAACCTCTTCTTTTTCTTCTTCATCAAGAGAAAAATCTACGATAGAGCGTCCCAACATTAATAACATGATAAACATTACTCCTGTACCAACAATTAAATAAATCATTGTAAATACTTTAGAATAAGCCGTTGTTGGATATAGTCCTGTTTCGACTCCAGTTGGAATTAAGCTCACTACAGCAAAATACATGGCATCCAACCAATACCATCCTTCTGTCCCCTTATAGAATAGAGTTCCTGATAGAATGATTAAAAATAGTGTAGTAAATAATGAAAGGAACTGTGGACGTTTAAAGGACCTCCACAAACCTTTTCCTAATCTTTTAGCAGATAATATAAATGACAACATCCCATTCTCCTTTTATCTAGTTAGACTTTAACTTCGTTTTTTACGAAAACGTCAAAAGGTAGAGGAGACAATCCCCCTACCTTTTAATGATTATTGAATGAGTATCTGACTAAGATTGGTAAATATTTTAGCTGCTTGACCTCTTGTTGTGACAGCCTCAGGTGAAAATTTGCCTCCATCCCCTGTCACGATTCCTAATTCATACAGCATTGTGATGGCTCGTTTGGTTTCTGCATTATATGAAGCAACATCTACAAATGGCACATTGCCTTTTGCAATATACGGCTGATTAGATTGCTGTTCATAGGCGCGATGAATCATTAAAGCTAATTGAGCCCGTGTCACAGGGTGTCCGGGCTTAAATTTCCCATCTGTTCCTTTAATAAGACCATGTACATATGCTGCCGCAATTTCTGATTGGGTTGCTGCATCATAATTTGTGATATCAGTAAATGGTGCTTTTTCTTCTGTAGTTAAGCCAAGACTTCTTACAAGAATTGCTGCAGCTTGGGCACGTGTTACACTACTCTCAGGCCTAAATGTTCCATCTGTATAGCCATTCATTAAACCTGTATTTGCGGCTTTTTGAATATAATCTTTTGCCCAATGATTCTGTGTATCTGTAAAGCTAACTGTTCCTTTCGTAGTGAACGTTACTGTAGGATTTTGAACACTTTCATTACCAGCAGCATCAATTGCTTTGATAGATACATTGTAGCTAGTATTTTCTATTAAATCTGTGAGCGTAATCGTAGTAGTGTCAGCATTTAATGTTGAAGTTAATTTTCCATTCACATAGACAAGGTAATTTGCTATGCCTACATTATCTGTCGCTTCTTGCCAGCTAACCTTAACAGTTGTACGATCTTTTACATCTACTCCAATAGCCTGCGTGACATCCCATAAAGAGCTTGTTTTAATGATTGGTAAAAATGCTTCATTTGCTACCGCTAAATAACCAGCTTCACTTAAATGAATATTTTCAGGGTTTGGTAGATAGTTGGCAACATCTTTTGCAACAACATCATATGTAGGAACAAAAATAGCGCCCGCTTTTTCAGTAGTTGTTTTGATTGTTGAATTCAATGTAGCTAATAACAGATTAAATTGTTTTTGTAAGTTCTCACTATAGTATGGGAAGGAATTATAATAGCCCATTACATATACTTCAGCTTGTGGATTAATCTTTTTGATTTCAGATAGAATAGTAGCAATGTTCGATACAGCTTCTTTAGTAGCTTTTATGATAGCCACCGTGTCAATTCCCGTTGCTTGGGATTCTTTTAATATTGGCAATAGATCATTTGCCCCAGCTGTTAATGTGATGATTTCAGCTTCTTTAATAGAAGCTCGTAACTTTGCCTGTTCCTCTGTATAGCCAAAACCAGTCACTGTTTTTGCCACATCATTTTGTAGATCAGCTAAAATATTTTTAGTTGTGTAGCCTGACATAGCAAAGCCCTTATTAAAGGAAGTAAGGAAGCCGTCTTGCTGTAATGCCTGTGCAATAAAATCGGTATAGCCTAATCCAATTCCACCAACTTCATTCATCCCATGTGCTAATGAATCACCAAGTGCCACATAATCAGTTTGTACAACCCAACTTGGTGCTATATGGTCACCCTGCCCTTCCTCTGCACTAGCTGCTACAGGTATAGCTAATTGCAAAGCCAATACACTTGAAGCTAAAAAACGAAATTTCTTTGATAATCGCATTTACTCTCTCCTCTACTTATAAAATAGTCGTTGTTTTCACTATTTTACTAGAGGAATGATAAAAATAGGTTAAATTACAACAATCTTTTTGAAATATTTCATTTTTTATCTAATCAACCTGTATCTTTCCATAAATCCCACCTCCACCAACTTCAATGGCTAATTGACCCGTTCTCGCTAAATCGATTAATTGGGCTAGTTTATGTGGTACAGTTTGTTCAAGCTGGTCGATTGTTACTCGATGCAAAATATTCATTTCTGTACCAAATGCTTCGATTAAACGTTCCATCATTTTAGGACCAATACCTGGAATAAAATCAAGTGGTATCTGATGAATGTAAGGTGGTCTATTTCGTTTATTGGGAAAGTCTTCAGATAGCTCCTGTATACGGGTAGCTACTCCCTTTATAATTTGATTACTCCCACATTCTGTACAAATGGTAGCTTCTTTACTTAGCTGTTGACTACATTTTGCACAAACTGTTTGATGATATTTACCAAGCAAAGGATTTAGGCCATAATTGGCTATTACTGCTCGTCCCTCTTGCTCATGCAGGGCCATTTTTAATTCTGTAAAATTTGCTTCTGCTAATCGTAACTTTTGATATTCTCGTGCCAATTTTCCAAGCGAATGTGCATCAGAATTGCTAACGAATGTATATGCTTGTAATTCTTTAATATGACTTACCATATTTGTATCAGAGCTTAAACCTAATTCAATGCCATCAATAAGCTCCGGATCAAAGACTTCAGTTAAACTTCGACGAACCCCTTTGCCAAACAAGCTTTTAAATGGTGTAAATACATGTGCAGGAATAAAAATACCTCCTAATTCATGCACCTTTTGCTGCAAGGTCTTGCCATCACAATAAATACGCTGTGAACTTAAATGGATATTCTTCATATGTTGTGACATCCATTCTGAGAACAGCTTCATGAGCTCTAGTGTAGGAAAGTAAGCAAGCACATGAATAGGACCCTGACAATGTTGATCATAAATTTCGATCTCTGATCCGGGAATTAAAGTCGTTTCCTGAAATCGCAGACCACCTTCTTTAAGTTCTTGCAGTTCTCCTTGTTCAATCATCCTCACCATTTCTTCGATTACTTCAGGTGAGTGACAGTCAATGATCCCAATGATGTCTAATCCCTTTCTTGCACTAGCCGTCTCTAAAATTCGTGCTAATGTTAACGTTTTACTGCCAGTAATTTTCACTGCCCTTCCACTAGAAGTACGTCCAATATGAATATGTAAATCAGCATAGAATTCATTCAATTCAAACACTCCTTTAAATACATTCTATAAAACGAAAATACCTTACATTACTGCAAGGCATTTCTCACTTCATTATGATGGATGATTTGTAGTAGTGCTATTATTTGACTCAAAAGCGCCAGAACCGTGTGATGGTGTGGAGGAAGCATCATAGGCAACTAATGTTACACCAATCTTTTCTTCAAGCTCATTAATTTTTTCTAGTTGCTGCGGGTCTAATTGTGCAAACTTAATTTCTTTCATGGTTATCAATCCTTTCAATTATACAATTCCCCGAAATATAGAAAATATACTCTTACGCATAATTGTGGAATGACAAACGAACATTGGATAATAAAAATGACTGATAATCAGTCATTTTTATTGACATTATTTTTCTTATTCTATAACATAATAATTAAGTAAGGCAAAAGTGAGGGATTGCATGTCAAAAGAAGAAAAAATTATTCAAGCTGCCATTGAGGTTTTTCGAGAAAAAGGTATAGAAAAAACAAAGGTTTCAGATATCGTTAAAGCTGCTGGGATCGCTCAAGGAACATTTTATCTTTATTTCCCATCACGCCTTTCTGTTATGCCTGCTATTGCAAAAAATATGGTAGAAAGAATTATTGCTACCTTAGATGAAGGTATTTCAAGTCATAAGCCCTTTGAACAGCAACTTGAAGAGGTTGTGGAAATGATTTTCTTAATCACGAAAGATTATGGAGACATCGTTGCACTTATTTATGCAGGTATTGCGCAAACTGAGCATTTAAAAGAATGGGAAAATATATATGCACCCTATTATGACTGGATGAGTCATTTCTTACTATCTGGCCAGCGACAGGGAATGATACGTGATTCAATTGACCCAACACGTTCTGCTAAACTGATGATTGGTCTAATTGAATCTGCTGCTGAACAAATTTATTTATTTGATGATAGCAAGGACGAAACAATGAAATTGCTCAAGCTTGAGCTTATAGACTTCCTATCTCACGCACTTGGCCTACGTCACCCATAAAAGTGACGTTCTCTTTTACCTCAAAAATGACTGAATGTCAGTCATTACATTGCCTAATAGAAAGGATTTTATTGATGAAAAAAGAATGGATGTACGTCGTTTTAACAAGTTTATTTGAATTGCTTTGGGTATTTGGCTTTAACGTAGCAAGCTCATGGTGGCATTGGATAATTATTGTGACAATCATTGCTATAGATTTTCATTTCTTATCGAAGGCTTGTGAGAGCTTACCTACTGGTACAGTCTACGCTATTTTCGCCGGAGCAGGTGCAATCGGTACCACATTAATGGATATTTTCATTTTCGAAGGAGAATTTAATGCCGTTAAAGGACTGTTCATGATTATTTTATTATTAGGTGTGATTGGTCTAAAATTAGCGGATAATTCCTCTAAAGAGCAGGTGCAAACGAAAGGAGAGAATGTATAATGGGTTGGGTACTTATTATCTTAGCTGCATTGTCTGAAATTATAGGTGTGGTTGGCTTACGCTTCTATAGTCAGTATAAAACATTACGAAACTTAATGTTATATATTGGTGGTTTTGGTGTGTCCTTTGCCCTTTTATATACATCCTTCAACTATTTGCAGTTAAGTATTGCCTATGT
Source organism: Lysinibacillus sp. OL1 (assembly GCF_004332175.1). Taxonomy (NCBI): domain Bacteria; kingdom Bacillati; phylum Bacillota; class Bacilli; order Caryophanales; family Bacillaceae; genus Lysinibacillus; species Lysinibacillus sp. OL1. The sequence continues at coordinate 42,565 of NZ_SJDS01000016.1, forward strand.
TGTTTGGGTAGGAATTGGTACTGTTGGAGCTGTACTCGTAAATATCATTTTCTTTGGCGAATCCAAAAATCTATCACGTATTATCAGTATCATAGCAATTATCATAGGTGTAGCAGGCTTAAAAGCAGTATCTTAATGGCTTTACAATATAGGACGCCACCCTTAAATCGGAGGCGTCCTGTATTCATTTATTTAAAATGGCATGACGAAGAAGGATGGGAGTAATTAAGATAAAAATTCATAAATACCATCTGCAATAAATGCTGCAGGACCACGCATCCAGATATGGTCATTGTCAGCCCATCGTATGGCTAAGTCACCACCACTAAGTTGGACTACTATTTCTTCCCCCTTCTGACAAAAACCATTTAATATAGCAGCCACTACCGCTGCACAAGCACCTGTCCCACATGCCTCTGTTATACCCGAACCTCGTTCCCAAACGCAGCATTTTAATGCCTTCTCATGAACAACCTCTACAAACTCAACATTGCAGCGATAAGGAAATCTCATATCGTTTGCTATAATACCGCCTAATGTTCTTAATGGTGCTTGCTCGATCGCATTCACAAAAACTACAGTATTCGGATTGCCCAAAAACAAAGCAGTTACCATAAGAGACTGTTGAGGTAAAGGAAATATCTCATTGATGACAAGCTCATTTGGGTTTCCTAACATCGGAATGTCTTTGCGCAATAAGAGAGGTTTGCCCATATCGACAATCACTTCTATTACACGATTGTCTTGCACCACTACCTGTGCCAGCATAATCCCGGATTTCGTTTCAATCGTAATTAGCTCTTGTCGTACAATATGACGTTCAAAAATATACTTAGCAACACAGCGAAGACCGTTACCACAATTTGTCCCCTCAGATCCATCTTTATTAAATACACGCATACCACAGTCAGCAATTTTAGAGGGTTGGATAATAATCAATCCATCTGAGCCAATACCAGTATGGACATTGGCCATTTTTTGAGCCAATACACAAAAGATATCTTCCTTGTAATCATGTTGGAAAAGATCAAGATAGATATAGCTGTTGCCAATACCATGCATTTTCGTAAAGGCTATTTGCATACAGTCACTCCTTAAAGGATGTTTTATGTATCTAATAGAAGATGACACTTTTCTATATTTGGCTAAACCCCTTCGTGAACTGTTCAGGAACATATGTAAGATACGGCTTCCCTGTCATTGGATGGATTTGAATATCCGCAAAAACACCAAATACATCTTGCAGCACTGTTGGCGTAAGTACTTCCTCTGGTGTACCATGACAAACTATTCGCCCTTGCTGTAAAACGTAAATTTGATCGCAATACATAGCAGCAATATTCAAATCATGTAAAGCTGCTACTACGGTTAAATGCAAAGTCTGAATTAAATCCATAAGTTGAAGTTGATGTTGAATATCTAAATGATTCGTCGGCTCATCTAATATTAATATCTGTGCTTGTTGAGCGAGTGCCCTTGCAACCATGACACGCTTTTTCTCGCCACCAGAAAGCGAACTAAAGCTTCGTTTCTCTAAATGCGATATGCCCGTTTGCCTAAGAGCCTCTTTAACAATTTGAAAATCTTTCTCTTGATCAAGCTCTAACAGCTTTTTATGTGGGGTTCTTCCCATACTGACTAAATCATGCACAGTGAAATCAAATAATACGGGTGTCTCTTGGCTTACAACAGCCAAATTTTTCGCAATTGCTTTACTTGATTGCTTTAATATATCTTGCTCATTTAATACTACCGATCCACTTTCAGGTTTTAGGAGACGATACATATTTTTTAACAATGTTGATTTTCCGCTCCCATTAGGACCAATTAATCCAACAAATTGTTTTTCTTTTATTTGAATGCTTACATCATGCAGTATACGCTGATCGTAAATGGAGAATGATACTTGTTTCGCTTCTAATGTCATGGAAGTTAATCTCCTTCACCGAAAGAATAGTTGTTACGACGGAGAAGCCAAATGAAAAATGGTCCTCCACAAAAAGCTGTAATAATACCAATTGGCATTTCCTGAGGAGCAATAATAATTCGAGCAAAGGCATCTGCCCACACTAAGAATATTCCACCTATTAAAGCACTGATAGGTATTACGTATTTATAGTTTGAGCCCACAATTAAACGCACAATATGGGGAATAATTAATCCCACAAATCCTATAGAACCACTAACTGCGACAAGCACACCTGTTAATAGAGATACTAGTAGTATTAACTGAATACGGAATTGCTGAAGATTAACGCCTAATGTCACTGCCGCCTCTTCTCCTAGTAATAATAAATTTAAATTGCGATAGTGTAGCCACAGTAGCCCAAATACAATAAAGAATACGAAAGCTGGAATCACAATATTATTCCATTTGGCTCCAGCTAAACTACCTAGCATCCAAAACATAACAGCCTTTAAGGCCCCTTCTTGCTTTGACATCATTAAAATAAAGTTAGAGATAGCCGTTAAGATAAAGGACACAGCCATGCCTGCCAATAGCAAGCGGAAAATAGAGACACGTCCCCCAACACGTGATAAGAAAAAGACAAGTGCAATGGCAAGTAATGAACCAAGGAATGCGGATACTGAAAGAGCGTAAATACCTAAAAATGAAAAGGCTCCTAAAATAATCACAGAAGTAGCGCCGACAGCTGCCCCTGAAGAAATCCCTAGAATATACGGGTCTGCAATAGAATTACGTACTAGTGCCTGAATGGCTGCCCCTGCAATAGCTAACCCCGCTCCTACTATCGCTGCTAGCAAAACACGAGGTGCTCTTATTTGCCAGATGATGATTTCCTGAGAGCGACTCCAATCTTGCTCGATCGAATTTTGTATAAAAGGAATTTTAGAAAGAATAACTTTCCATACATATAACGGAGTAACTGAAACTGAGCCAACCATTACAGCAAAGGTCATTGAAACAATTAATACCATGAAAAGTACGAAGGAAAATAACATAAATTTTTTATTCATCTGTTTTAAACTCCTACTGAATATATTGATGAATGAAGCAATAAAAAAAGGTATCCCATGCGAAAATGCGCATAGAAATACCCTAGATTAAACAAAGTCAGAAAAATATCCAGCTATTGTCCGTATTGCTTGCATCCTCGTGGGCATTACAGGTATTACTAAATGGCAGGTCTCCTGGCTTCGATTCACTATCCTATAATTGCCTTCCCATTCTTAAACAGTGGCAAATCATATTATAGGATTCCTCGTTACAGTTGCGGGACAGCGTCGGACTTCCACCGACTTCCCTTTTAAGTGACATTTAAAAATGTCACACCAATAGTATTTGAAGTTATAAAATGGTGACGGTTCTATCATACATTTTTATAGATAGATAGTCTACTTCAATTTAATTCAGCAATTGAGTTAACTTAAATAAACAACAAAGTTGACACAAATACATTCGTTTTTTACACTAGCAGTAATAACTTATAAAACGAGGTGAAATTCATGGCAACTGTTACACAACATAGTCACCATAAGTTAAGAACTGTTGACATTACCTACATTGGGTTATTTTCAACGCTAATGATGGTGGGTGCTAATATCACTTCCTTTGCACCTTTTATGGTAGTTGGTGGTGTACCCATTACGCTTCAAACCTTCTTTGCAATTTTAGCAGGGCTTATTCTTGGTAGTAGAAAAGGTGCGCTCGCCTGCACAATTTATATGTGCGTAGGATTGGCAGGAGCCCCTGTCTTTGCTCGTTTCGGTGGTGGAATTGGCCAAATTTTAAGCCCTACCTTTGGGTTTATTATTACATTTATATTAGCTGCATTTGTTGCAGGATTGATCGTAGAACGAAGCGGGACAAAGAAAAGTTTTATCGTAGCTGCTTTGGTAGCAACGGCTATAAATTATTTGATAGGAACAAATTGGATGTTTTTTGCCTATAAGCTTTGGGCAAGTGCGCCAGAGAATTTTTCATATAAGCTCGCTTGGCTTTGGATGATTCCTCCACTACCAAAAGATATTATTTTAGCTATTTTTGCTGGTATCTTCGCCTATAGATTACAAAAAACATTGAAGATTATGCCCATTCAATAGTATATCTCCCCCTACTTGTGCTAGATGTTTTTCATAGGTCATATCCATCATTTCTTAGCTTAGTTCAAAATAATAGAAATAACCTCTACCTTCAATTCTGGTAGAGGTTAATTTCTAGCTTTTATGTTCCATTTGCTTTCTCTTTGCAGACTTATGCCATTTATAGCCGATGCCCCAAACGGTTTGCAAGTAATCATCCGCCGGAAAACCACTTTTTCTTAATTTTTCTCGTAAATTACGTACATGTGAATCGATGGTACGATCTTCAATCGTTACATCAAATCCCCAAACGGCATGGATAAGGTGTTCTCTAGAAAATGCTCTATTTTGATAATCTAAAAATAGGGCGAGCATGGCAAATTCCTTTGGTGTTAATGGAATTGCCTTATGTTGAAAATATACTTCAAAGGACTCTCTATCTAAACAAAGCCCTTCAAAGTTAATCACTTTGTCTTCAGATATCGTTCTTCTTAATACAGCATGTATGCGTGCTAACAACTCTTCCTCATCAAAAGGCTTTAAAATGTAGTCATCTGCACCAAGGTTTAAACCTTTTACAATATCAGCGTGTTCTCCTTTTGCAGTAAGCATAATGATAGGAACATCCCAAAACTTCCTAATTTCCTGGCAAACCTGCCACCCATCCATCTCTGGCATCATAATATCCAAAAGAACTAAATCCACATGCTCTTCTTCTAAAAAATCCAATGCCTCTTGTATAGAAGACATTGCTTTACAAATAAATAGTGGTTCCAAATAAAGGGTTAATAAATCTAACATTCTTGGTTCATCATCAATGCATAAAATCGTTTTCATTCGTTTCTACTCCTTTAAATGACAATTCAAAAGTAGTCCCTTTATTTATTTCACTTCTAACCTTTATTTCTCCCCCATGTGCTTGTACAAGCTCCTTGACAATAGCAAGCCCAAGTCCAGATCCACCTAATGCACGACTACGTGATTTTTCCACTCGATAAAACCGATCAAAAATATACGGTAAATCCTTCTTTGGAATTCCTTTCCCTGTGTCTTCAACGACGATGCTTAAAATTCCACGGTCTTGTTTTACAGTAACTGTAGTCATATCTCCTGACGCACAATAGATGAATGCATTATTTAATAGATTAATCACGATTTGCTCAAGTCTTGCTTCATCTGCACATAGTGTTAAGCCATTATCACAACGTACAACCAAATAGATACCTTTATCTTGAAACGCGGGACTTAATTTTTCTTCAATGTTTGTAAAAAACGGCTCTAAATATAAGCAATGTTTTTCAATTACAAATGAATTTTCATCCATTTTCGCTAAATCAAATAAATCTTTAATTAATCTTGAAAGTCTATTTGTTTCTTCTATTATAATAGCTAAATACTTTTGACGATCTTGCCCTGTTAAATCCCGTTTAGCAAGAATGTCTGTATAGCCTTTAATAAAAGTTAGTGGTGTACGAAGCTCATGTGCAATACTCGATAAAAACTCCTTACGCTCTTGCCTTAGATGATTTAAATCATTGGATAAAAGCTGGATAGCATTTGATAAATCCCCAAGCTCATCTTTTCCATTCGTAGAAAGAGCGACTGTAAAATCACCCTTACTCATTTTCAATGTAGCCTCTTTCATTTGAATAAGTGGTTTAGCCAGCTTGCGAGATAGAACAACAATGACTGCAATACTGACAAGACCAGATACAATACCTACGATGAGAAAATGCTTATTGAGCCGTTTCATTAATGCATGGATGGAATCGGTATTTTGAAACATAAATACATAGCCAATCGTTCCTTGCTGGTTTTGAATAGGGCTTATAGTCGCAATAGCTTTAACTTCTTGCCAATTGTCTTGTAAAACCCTTCCTTCATAAGGTATTTCCCCCTCCCCCTCAATCTCACGAATCAGATCACTGATTTCTTGATGTGGTTGTGAGGATGCAAGGATTGTCCCGAAAAAGTCAGTCACCACGACATCTGTACTTGCTTCTGATTCCATAAGAACGACATGTGCTAATGTTTCATTATTGAAGTTCTGTTCTAATATCGTACGATGTGAATTTCCTCTCGCTTGTAAACGCTCTAGTTCCTCTTCCACTCTAGAATTCGTCAGGGAAACATGCAAAAAAAACATCATAAAGGTCTCAATACAAAACAATGTAATGAAAAAGATAATACCAAGCTTTAATGATAATTTTCTCATCCGTAACCACCATTTTAGAATTTCTTAAAAGTATATCGTGAAAGTGTGAAGATTTCATGCAGAAGTAGCATCTTTCTAAACAAAAATGCCCATAAGTATATTGTATACTTATGGGTTAGAATTTAATTAAACGTATTTTTTTGCCCAACTTAAGAAATTATCAATGACTACGTCAAGGAATTTCACTGTTCCTTCATCAGTTAAATTGCCTTCTTCATCAAATTTAGTGTGAACAGCACCAATATAAACGTCATTGCCGCTAAGTAATGGTGAGTTAATGCCTGGAGAGAATAAGATATCACGTAAATGTAATTGTGCTTTTACAGTACCTAAGTTCCCCATTGATGCACCCATAATGATGGATGGTTTGCCAATCATTACTTTATCTACACGAGATAGCCAATCAATAGCATTTACCATAACCCCAGGCACTGTACCATTATATTCTGGTGTAACCCAAAGTACAGCATCTGCAGCTTTTACTTTTGCTTTAAAATCAAGAACTGCTTGTGGAGCCTCATTTTCAATATCTTGATTATACATTGGTAGGTCCTTTAGGCTTAATACTTCAAGATCTAACTTTTCTGTATAACGTTTTTGAATAAATTGAGCTAATTGCATATTATAAGATTCTTTACGGATACTACCTACGATTGCTACTACCTTCATGATGTTTCCTCCTAAATGTACATTATTCATAGTATTTGTATAGCTATTGTATTTTATACCATTTCAATAATAAATGGCAAATTCTTCAACTGGCTTGCGATACCCACGTAATCGACGACTGCTTTCTTTTTCTTTCCCAATAGTAATCATTAAGGCTATTTCATGTGTTTCTGGCACATTGAAAAGCTCACGCATTTTCTGATTATCAAAGCCAATCATTGGGCAAGTGTCCCAACCACGATTTTTCGCAGCTAGCATGAATAACATTGCAGACAGAGAAGCATTACGAATGGCTTCATCTTTCATGAATCCTTCACCACGATCCTCATAAAATCTTGTATTCTCTGCTACAATATCCTCTAGTTCGCCCGCTGTAATTATGCCTAAATCCACCATGCCCTGGCTTAGCTCAGCAGTATTTTTATATGCTTCCTTGTCACCTAGTACAAGAATTACACCTGAAGCTGAATGTACTTTATATTGACCATATGCTGCCTCTCTCACCTTTTCTTTCATATCCTCATCCAGCACAACAATATAATTAGCATGCTGTAGGTTAAATGCTGAAGGGGCAAGCTTAACATCCTCCAAAATAGAGCGTATATCTTCTTCAGTCATCTTAACGTCCTTGATAAAATTATTAGCAGAGCGACGCTTATCAATCAGCTTGGAAAATTCCATTTTTTATCCCCCAATACAGTTATGTATACATCCAGTAGGGCTTTTCTTTCCCAACTGGATGAAATGGTATTACTCATATTCTTTATCGAACATAATGGAACTTCTTACAGTGTCAATCGGACGAACAAGACTTTCAATCTGTTCTCGTTTTGGTTCTAAAAACGGTGGTAATGACAGTTTTTCTCCTAATGTTTCATATGGCTCATCGCCCATAAATCCTGGACCATCTGTAGCCAATTCAAATAAAATCTGCGGAGCTACTCGTGCATACAATGATTCAAAGAAATGACGATTTACATAGCCAGAAGTGTGGAAACCAAAACTTTCAAAGCGTGCAGTCCATTCATCTAATACCGCACGATCCTCTACACGAAAGGCAGCATGGTGTACAGTACCAAAACCTTGACGAGCAACGGGTAAGACTGTATTGTGCTCGACAATAATCTGGGCGCCATTTCCTCCATCACCTACTTCAAATAAATGGAAGTCCCCTTCTTCTGCAATCTCTCTAAAGAGCATTACCTTTTCTAATACATCTTTAAAGTATTTAAAATTAGCGACACGTACAAAAACTGGCCCTAAACCTGTAATGGCATACTCAAGTGGGATGGGGCCATCCTGCCAAGGTGTACCTGCTGCCACACCAGTATTGTACTCATCAGAAATTAACTGATAGTGCTGCTCATCAAAATCTACGAAAGATAGTGTTTTCTTACCAAATTGTTCTTTCATACCTGTATGCTTCACATTTAAACGATCAAAGCGCTTTATCCAATAATCTAAAGCAGCATCCGTTGGTACACGGAAAGAGGTCTTTGAAATTTCATTAGTACCATGTACACCTTTTGGGATATTAGGGAAATCAAAGAACGTCATATCTGTACCCGCACTACCCTTATCATCTGCAAAGAATAAATGGTATGTTTGAATATCATCCTGATTCACTGTTTTCTTTATTAAGCGCATTCCTAAAACATAGGTAAAGAATTTATAATTTTCTTCAGCACTACTTGTGATAGCCGTTACATGGTGTACACCTTTTAAATGATTCATAATATGCTCCTCCTATATATCTCGATATCGAGATATATATTTAAAATTTTTTATTGGTTAGTGGCGTTCTTGCCAACTTTTTTAAGTGATAAAATCATGTTGTCCAGCTCCTGAGCTTCCAATACTTCAAATATCTCATTTATTTTCTGTTCATGCTTAGGGAATATTTCCTCCATCAAAACCTGTCCCTCAAGCGTTAGTAATACATACGTAACACGACGATCTTTTGGACATGCCTTACGGTACACATAGCCCTTTTGCTCGAGCTTATCAATCACATAGGTAATACTACTGCTTGCAATTAATATTTTTTTACCAATCATTTGAACTGGTTGTTCTCCATGATGATACAAAAATTCAAGAACCGAAAATTCAGTTGGATTTAAATCGAATTGAAGTAAATCTCTTTTAGTTGCATCTTGAATCGTTTGATATGCTCGGAACAAGACCGTAAATGCTTTTAAGTTACGATTGTTTTGCTTCATACGACTCCCTCTTTTTACTTCGAATTTAATTATCTTTAATTCGAGATAATAATAACATATACATTTTTAAACAGCAAACAATTTGTTTCTTCATGTTTGCCATCTTTTCGTTCGGGTAGAAGGTAGTTGTAACTTATAAAGGAGGATTCTAAATGAAAAAAGATGTCAATCAAAAACAACAACAGCTAGAAGCATTCCGAGTAAGTGATAAAGATCAACCTCTCACAACCAATCAAGGATTAAAAATATCGGAAGATGAGCATTCACTAAAAGCAGGTGAGCGAGGACCCACTTTACTAGAGGATTTTCATTTCCGTGAAAAAATGACTCACTTTGACCATGAACGAATTCCTGAACGAGTAGTACACGCACGTGGCTCAGCCGCTCATGGAATTTTTGAAACATATGAATGCGCAAGTGATATTACAAAGGCACAATTTTTAAATGGAAAAGGAACTAAAACCCCTGTTTTTGTCCGCTTCTCTACCGTTGCTGGATCTAAAGGCTCTGCAGATACTGTTCGTGATGCACGCGGCTTTGCTACTAAGTTTTATACGCAAGAGGGCAATTATGATTTAGTTGGAAATAACATTCCAGTGTTTTTTATTCAAGATGCTATTAAATTCCCCGATTTTGTACACGCTGTAAAGCCCGAACCAAATAACGAAATTCCACAAGCACAAAGTGCCCATGATACATTTTGGGATTTCATTGCAAATAATCAGGAGTCTGCTCATATGGTTATGTGGCATATGTCAGATAGATCGATTCCACGAAGCTATCGAATGATGGAGGGCTTTGGTGTTAATACTTATCGCTTTATCAATGCCGAAGGAAAAGCCCATTTTGTTAAATTTCATTGGAAACCTGTACTTGGGGTAAAATCATTAGTATGGGATGAAGCACAAATCATTGCTGGGAAAGATCCCGATTTTCACCGCAGAGATTTATGGGAATCGATTGAACGTGGGTATTTCCCAGAGTGGGAGCTTGGTGTGCAACTTATTCCCGTTGAAGATGAATTCAAATTTAGCTTCGATATTCTTGATGCCACGAAAATATGGCCTGAAGAAGAAATTCCAGTACACATTCTTGGGAAAATGACCTTGAATAAAAATGTGGATAATTTTTTTGCAGAAACGGAACAAGCCGCATTCCATGTCGGGCATGTTGTGCCAGGCATTGATTTTTCAAATGATCCTTTATTACAAGGTCGTTTATTCTCCTACACCGATACACAGTTAATACGACTGGGAGGACCTAATTTCCATGAGCTTCCTATTAATAAACCAATTTGTCCATTTCATAATAACCAACGAGATGGCTATGGCCGACAAACCATTAATGTGGGACAAGTTAGCTACCATAAAAATTCCTTAGCCAATAATACACCACATCCTGTTTCTGAAGAAGATGGTGGATATAAGCATTATGAAGAAAAAGTTGAAGGGCATAAAGTACGTGCACGTAGTGAGAGCTTTAAAGACCATTTTTCTCAAGCAAGATTATTCTGGCTTAGTATGACAGATATTGAGAAAAAGCATATTATCGATGCCTTTAGCTTTGAACTTGGCAAAGTAAAAAATAAAGCGATTCGAAAACAAGTTGTAGACATGTATGCTCATGTCAGTTACTCACTTGCTTCAGCTATCGCTGAACGAATTGGTATAGTTCCACCTGTAGAAGTGGAAGTACCACATATTCAACAAACTTCTCCTGCTGTTAGCCAAGTAATCAATGCAAAGGAAAGTGTCAAATCTAATAAAGTAGCTGTAATTGTTACAGAAAATAGTGGTGAAAAATTAAATGAACTTATTGCTACATTTTTAAGTGAAGATATTGTAGTTGAACTAGTAAGTAATAAACAAGGCATAGTAAGCGGCTATGAAATTCACGAAACATTTGCTACTACCTCCTCAGTTCTTTATGATGGGGTTTATGTTACAGGAGCCTTTCAGAATTCCTACGAACAAGCAAAAGCAGAACAGTTTATTGAACAAGCCTATCAGCACTGTAAAACAATAGGTTATACGGAAAATGTTTTATTTTTACAGCATATAGCCAATAAACATGGGGTTGCAACCGATCCAAAATCTTTTGTTCATGCCCTTGCTAAACATCGACATTGGGTTCGAGAATGTAAATGAAAGAAAAGCCAGCTAACTGATTAAATCAGCTAGCTGGCTTATTTTTATTATTTAATTCGTTTAAATTCCTTTTCATTGCCGTCTACAAATTCGACATCTACTTCAATGGATTGATAGTTATCTTCAATATTGAATACTTTAATTACTTGATCAATCACTTCATCATTAGATGTTGTAGAATCAAAATTCAACTGCTTAAATAACGGCTCTAATTTAGTATAAGCTTCATCGCCCTGCAGTTTTTCTTGTTTTCGATCATCTTCTAATTTTGCTTCTATTCCTGTTTTTTTATCCTCATATTCTACCTCATAAGACTCCGTTGCAGAGTAATCAACATCTAAAGAAAACTCTAAAAAATTAAATGTCACTTGGTCAGTTGGCGTCTCACCAGTCTGTTGAGTAGCATTCTGATCTGCTGGAGCGTTTGCAGGCACATCTTTTACCTCATCCTTATTACAGCCGTAAAGAATAACAGTCATTAAAGAAATCACTAAAATAAATTTCAATTTCAATTTATTCACTCCTTTCTTTACTTATTATTTCCCCATTCTTCTACAAACTAACCTAAAAAGGGCATCTCCTACAATTAAGGAGATACCCTCTTCATGAAATGCGACTTAATAATAGAAGTTACGATCCACTTTATTTTCTTGAATAGCTTTGGCTAAACGAACTGTTGAAACAGCCAAATCGGCATATGACACACTCTTGGTAGCATTAAAGTTATTTTGCTGTGTATCTATCAGACCCATCCCATTTGCTATTGCTATATAGCCTGTATATGCTGGATCAATGGACGCTGCATCCGCAAAGTTTAATTTGTAAATATCCTTATACTTTGCAACATTCTCCAATTGCATTGCTTTAACAGCCCATACCGCTAGCTCTTGACGAGTCAATGATTCATCTAAAGCGAATTGGTTTGCTGGCTGTAAAATTCCCATTCTTACAGCTTGTTCAACCACTCCATATAATGGATGATTTTTATCGATATTGCTGAAGGTTTGCTTTTCACCATCGCCACTACCAAAATAGCCATATGTTAGAGATTTTAGTAGAATCTTTAATGCTTCTCCCTTTGTCACAGCAGCATCAGCATTAAAGTTTGCTATATCTTTTACCTCTAATACATTTTGATGTAAAAGATAATTTAATTCATTGGCTGCTGTTGGGTGTGAAATAGATGGTTTTTCTTTTGAGTCATCTACCTCATACAACCATTCACCAGTAATTGCATCAATCTGATTAACTAAGCTACCGTTGTAAGTTGGAGCATAGACTAGATCATAATGTTGTTTACCTTCAGTAGCTTGTTTTATATATTGTAGTTGTAATGTAAGGGCCTTACTATATGCTTCTTTTGCTTTATCAGCAGAGATTACCTGATTAAGAGAAGGCCAATTATTAATCTTTTGTTTATTAACATTCAGTGAACGTAATGACCCATCAGAGCCAATACCTACGTTTATTTCATCTCCAACAACCGCAATCCCGTTTACGATGCGTGGGAAGGAGAAGTAATAATCTTTACTATAATCATCATGGACAGGATCATCAATTGGCATCGAATACTCATGTAAATAGGATGGAGCCCATTGCTTTAAGTATTCAACAGCCTTTGCCAATGCAGCATCCTTAGAAATAGTATTTGTTTTGTCAGTGTTTGTAAAATCTCTCTTTAAATCGTGGTACTGCACGATTTCGCCTGTTGCCTTATTCATTTCGAAAGAGGTACCAGAACCACCATTATTGTACATATACGTATAATTTACTGTATAAACTGTTTCACCATTGTCATTTTCTCTTTCATCAACCATATCAATCGTGAGCTTCGCCTTATCTTCATCAACCTTTAAGAAGTTTTTAGCAAATTCCTCCACTTCTGCTACTGTCATACCACTTTTTCTTGGTGGTAATTGCTGTGAGGATATTTTCTCAGCGCTTTTCGTCTTTGGAACTTGGGAAGAGAAGCCATTCGTTGTTTGCCATTGGCCCGTTAAAGCATGTACACCATTAAATCCTGTTGCTGGCATATAGACAAGCTTCACATTACGTTGATCGCTAAAATAGTCAACGTAATAACGAAGTTCAACCGCTAAGTTATCACTTACTTGTGCAACAATTTCTTCCTCATTTTTTTTCTGGCTTGAGTTATCAAATGTTGCTTTACCAATTGATTCTGTATTTCGATACATTCCTGTTATTTGACCATTAGCAAGAACATCTATAGTGATACTTTGATCGCCAATAAGCACTCCATTATAGGTTGGTGAATAAACAAATGAGTAAGTAATTGGTTGTGATAATGGACGATTGATGTCATTGTAATAACCGAAGCCATCTTCACGGAGTTTATAGTTTTCTATTTTCGCAAATTTTCCCAGGAAGTCTTCTGCAATTTTTTTGGCTTCATTCTCTGAATATTTTGCAGGATATACTGCTTCAGCGATATTAGCTGGCTGATAATAGAAATGTTCTAACTCTAAATCTTCACCTTTAAATGTAAAACCACCATAGACATCTTTACCATTTACAGTTTTATGGAAGTTTAAATCATAACGGACCGTTGTATCTTCTCTAAAGAAATGACCGCCACCAGAACTAAATTCATTATCAGCTACAAATTTGAACTCTTCAGGGAATAGTGCCCGTAACTTGTTAATTAGCATACCTTTTGTCACTTTTGTCTCTGTAGCAGCTAACTGTATTGCAATACGCTCCGAAGGTTCTTTCACATTTGCAGAAGCTTGTGAAACGGGTGCTAGCACTCCAACAGAAAATGCGGTAGTTGTTAAAATAATACCTAACTTTTTTAATTTACCCAAAATATCCCTCCTAAAATACTATTTAATATAATTATAGTATATTTATCCATAATTAGAAATGAAATTTACAGATTATTTCCTCTTTGAAGAAAATACATTGGGTAATCTGTCCCTTATACTTCATTATCTTATTTCTTTACCACATCAAAATTCGCACCAATTAACACCCAATTCTGAGGGAATGGTAGTCCTAATTTCCAATACCCAATACCACGAAGATTATATTGTTTTATAAGATTGAATTTAGCTTGAATAGATCTAGCATCTTCAAACCACACCATATGTGCCCTACCTTGCTCATCATAGTATTCAAAAAATGGCGCTTGGGCTCTCCAATCATACTGAATCGCTGCATTATAACGTTTAGCAATCTCAATGGCTCGCTGAGGACTAAGTGCTTCTGCAAAAGGTCCCCCCTGGACAAAAGGTAACGTCCAATCATATCCATATAAATTTTGCCCCAACAGAATTTTGCTTGCCGGTATTTCACTAATCGCATATTTTACAACAGCCTCTACCTCTGGGAGAGGTGAAACAGCCATTGGTGGGCCTGCTGAATATCCCCATTCATAGGTCATGAGTAAAACAAAGTCCACGATTTCTCCATGTGCCTTATAATCATGTGCCGCTGTCCATGGCCCTCGCTCACTATCACTGGTTTTTGGCGCTAATGCCGTAGACACTGTGTATCCTTGAGCATGGAATTTTTCAACAGCTCTTCTTAAAAAATTGTTATAGGCTTGTCGTTGATCTGCTGGCAAATTTTCGAAGTCAAAGTGGATATCTTTAACATCCCCAAGTCGCTTTGCTTCTGCAAGAATATTATCAAATAGTATATCTTGAACAGCTGTACTTTGAAAAATATCTCTCGCTAATTCACCACTAAAACTAAAATTCTCCAAATTAGAAATAACCATTGCCATTGATGCTCCCGTATCATTTGCAATTTGTGTCACACCTTGGCTTGGTGGCCTCTGTAAAGTACCATCACGCCTAGCCTCATAGCTAAATAAAGCTAAATATGTTAAATTAGGACCCGCTTCCCTCGCTTGATTCAAGAGTGCCTCACTAACTGATGTTCCTCTCGGCTCTAAATAGGCTAATGTTTCTGCCCTTGTTCTTGGTGGCTGTGGGATGTATAATCTCGTTCCAACTGCTAATGGTTGATTGGGATTAATACCATTTACTTGTGCAAGTGTTACATAATTAATACCGAAACGTTGGCCAATTGACCATAAGCTATCACCTGGCTGTACATAATAAAAACTTCCGACAATCGGGATTACAAGAGCTTGCCCCACAACTAAACGATTTGGCTCTGGAATTTGATTGGCATCTATAATGCTCTGAACCGTAGCCCCATACGCCTGTGCAATTCCCCATAAAGACTCGCCAGCCCGTACAACGTGTATTTGAATGATTTTGCCTCCTTCTAGCTTGATAAAATCATACCTATAAAGCTTATGAAATCAGAGATAAAAAGATGTCTTTCAACAACTACACAAAAGTAGACCACTATATATAGCGGATGAATAGTATGCTGTATTATGTCACCTATTTAATACTAATGAGAATAATCTTCGTTTACGAGATTTCATGAAAGAATTTTCTTTTAAATACGTATGTCTAAAAAGTTACCTGAGTAATATATTCTGCTTCTTCACCGTTATTAGAATAAAAAAACGCAAAATGATACTTATCTTGACAACAATAATCGTACAAATGTTCTATTTTCCGCATAATCTTCAGTAAATTTTCACCCACTTTCTACCCTACCAATCAAGTGTAGCAGGCTACTTTTTGTTACACTTTTCCCAAACTTTTTTACACAACTAGCGTCATATGCCTTATTCTTTTCACTGTTCTCACTCTTGTATAATGAAATTATTGTAAGGAGGTGTTAGATTGCGTTTATTTTACCAGCAAAAAGTAATCGGTAAGAAGTCTCGTAAACTTGAAAAATTTCCATTTTCAATTGAAGAGCCTGTCATCACGTTACAAGATTTACTTGTTCAGCTTGTTACACAGCAGGTACAACAATTTAATGAAAAAATGGTAGATACACCACTTCATCTATATTTAACGGATCAGCAATTAGTAGACGCGGCCCAATATGGCAAAGTACAGTTTGGAGAAAAGAAAAGGGATACTGTACAGTCAGTGGATCATGCTATTTCCACAATGCTTCAAGCCTTTCAGGACGAACTGTTCTTAGTCCTGCATAATGAAGAGCCTTTAGATTGTCTTTCTACACCATTAAACATACAGGAAGATGATGTTTTTACATTTATTAAACTTACTATGCTTGCAGGACGAATTTGGTAGGAGGGATTTTTGATGACACTTTCACATGAACAAAAGACACATTTTCAAACTTTAGCTGATTCTGCACCTATAGCGATACAGCCTTTAGCAGCCGCACTGTTAAAATACATGGACAATAGAGATTATGACATTGAACCACTTATAGCTGCTCAGCAATATTCCTCACTTGGAGAGCTATTTAGTGGACCACTATTTGAAGTGCTTACCTTGTTTTCTTCACAAGAACGTGCACTCAAGATCAAGAAACTAGCATTACATTTTGATGCTACAATGTTTCAAACAGATGCTTTACGTCGATCCTTTCGTTCATCTCAACCAGTACAAGACCATCTTTTTCAATGTTTACAGTTAATAGAAGAGATGCTGACATTTGAGGAAATTACTTTGCAGGAGTTATTAACGAATCATCGCCAATATGAGCATGGCACTTATCCAAACTATAGCTCCTATGTCTTGAAGAATGAAAATGTGAAAGTCATGGGTTTTAATGTTTTTGAACAGTTGCTCGCTGAAGAACTATCATTAGAAAACCCTTCCATCGAAGAAGCAGTAGAGAGTATTTTATTTGATGAGCATCAAAGTAGCTTTTTCGGTCATCCATTCATTCGAGGTATTTTCAAGTCAAGTAATCGTCGTATGCATGATGCACTTGGTAAACTCTTAATAGCAGCTGCACGACAAGAAGGTTTACGACAGGCACTAGTAGAAAATATTGACCATGGCAATCTAGATGCACAGCTCAACATGATGAAGCTTATTCAGGAACATCGCCTAACACGCTTCTCCTCTGTAATTCGAGCAGTCGATACTTGGATGGGACTTGGCTATAATAGCTTCGAAAATCAAAAAATAACAGAGGAAGTTCTTACATTAGCCATCCACGCAATTGAAGAGGACAGCTTTGTTGAGCAATTGTTAAAAAGTGAACGTACAATTGATATTTATGTTGCATTATGGGCTACTGCTACAAAGGACTATACGAAGTTAAATGACCTTGTAACAAAACTCTTAAAGCGTGACAAGCATATCCAACTTACAACGCTTGCCTTTTTGAAAAACTTATCGAAAATCTCCTTTACAGCGCCATTTGTGAAGGATTTAATCTTATCAACAAAAGATATTGAGCTGTTTGCCTTTGCATGGGGCAATTTTCTTTATGCTAATCACCATATTAATAGTGAGTATGCAAGAGACAATGAATGGGCGCAAATCCTTCAAACCTTCATGCAAGAAAACACACAGCTACAAGGGATTGAATACCTCTTATTTGAACAGCTTGAGTGGGCAAAGAATGAAATTACGAAAGATGGACTTATCATTACAGGCAAACCTCTATCCTTTGTCCATGTCCATTTGTCATTAGAAGATTTAATTTCAACACAAATTATTTTAGCGCACCATATACAAGACGAGGCATTATTCCAACGGATTATTGAGCATGCTGATTCTTACTCACCATCAAGTAGAATCGGACTACTGAATATTTATTGTCTTGACCCTGTCACAGAAGGTCAACGTGAATTTTTATTTAATTCTTTACGGGATCGCAGTTCCATCAATCGTTCTCTTGCGTTAAAGAAAATACATGCTCTAACACCAACAGAAGAAGAAATAGCAAAAATTGAAGATCTTTTAGCTAATAAATCAGGTGCACTTCGTAAAGAGGCTATTTCACTCTTAAAAGTTCAACCACAGAACCATCTATTACAAAGTGCTGAAAGGCTGATAAAAGATAGTAAGCAGTTAAAGAGACTTGGAGGGCTTGAGTTACTATTAGAAGCCTCTAAGGAATACAGCTTAGCAAGCGAACGAATTACAGCTTTATGCTCCTTATTACCAAAAGTAACTAAAAACGAGCAAGTGTTGTTAGAGCAATTAATTACAAGGGATGTCCCTGAGTATAACGAGAGTAATGGCTTTGGCTTGTATACGCCACATCCCCCTATTCAATACGGCTGTATTTCGGATGGAGCCATTCAAATGAATGATGTAGAGCCTTGGCAACAGCTTGCTCCACTTTATGTACAGGCACCTACACCTTTTGAAAAATTCTTTCAATATGATGTTGATAAGTTATTATCTAAGCTAGAGCAGCTTATTCAACTTTTAGATAAACATGCTGAACTAGAATATGAAACATACCAATGGAATGACACACCCATTAGCACTACATTAGGACAAAGATATAGTGTAATGGCAACTAAATCGGATAATCAACGACATGCTAGTCTTGATGCTTATCCTATCCCCGAAGAAATTATTCAATGGATGAAGACAGCATTATTTAGTAATGAGGACTTAGCCTATTTTAATTTTTATCATAGTCTATCAGAATACCCCTCTGCTCATGATCTTTCCGAAGCAGCTCATACACTAATTAAACCGTTCTTCCAATACAAAGATTTAAAGGTACGTGTTGCGCAATTTAATTCCTTGAAATATGACGATACAATTCAACAGATTTTCTCAGTGCTATCCCAAGACATCGACAAAATCTCAGGTGATACAGTGCTACATCAGGAAGCACTTTCATTACTACAAAAGCATGCACCCGAATTTAATCGCTTCGAACAGGCAGTGGGCATAATATTACAGCTATTCAAACAAATCCCTGCTGATCAGTGGCAACTTGATGTTCGAGAGAAGGGTTATTATTACTATCGTTCCACTTCTACCATTATCGATTTAGATGTCATTGAGACATTTGTTGATCGATGCTGGTCTGATTACGCAACCTATGGTGAATATGTAAAAATGCTAGCTATCAATGAAGAGCTAACAAAGCGTATGAAAAATGAAAGCTATAAGCCAAACGTCTACAATTTATCTTTATTCCAATATTTAGACGCAATGAAGGTTGGTTTATTTACGCAAGATCACTTATTTGAGGCCATCTTTACCAATACGCTCGCTTCAGAAATATTTAACGAGCCAACTAAATTACAAGAACGCTATCAACAGTCATTTGAAGATTTAACCGATTTCTTTACTATTCGTGAACAAGCAATTGATCGAATTTTAGCCATAGAGCTAAAACGTGGTGATACGCCTACTGCTGTTACAAAGCTTGCTAGTAGCATTTCTTATTTTGAGGGTATTGATTATTTCTTACAGATTCTACAGGCACTTGACGGAGAAAAGCTTGCGCGAGGATATATTTGGCAGGCAGAAACGAAAAAGGATGTATTCTCCCAATTGCTAACTAACTGTTACCCCAAAAAAGAAGAAACAGCGCAGCAATTAAAAGAAGCATGGCAGAAAACAGACATTTCTAAAGAACGTTTAATTGAAGCCATGATGTATAACCAGCATTGGATAGACCTTGTCAGTGAAGTAATTGGCTGGAATGGATTAAAAGAATCAGCCTGGTATTTTATTGCTCACACAACAGATTCATTGTCCGACTATGCCAAAGATCAAATTGCCCTTTTCTCTAGCATCACTGCTGAGGATTTCCGTGATGGTGCATTCGATTTAGCTTGGTTCCAAAGCGCCTATCAAACACTTGGGGCTAAAAATTTCAAAATTGTCTATGATGCTGCAAAGTATGCCTCAGAAGGAGCCAACCATCGTCGGGCACAGCTTTATGCCGATACAGCTATCGGTAAGCTCAGTCCAAAACCGTTAATGCAAGAAATTAAAGATAAACGCAATAAAGATAAACTGCGCGCACTTGGTCTTATCCCTTTAATAAAATCAGATGACAAAGACGCCCTGACACGCTATCAATTTATTCAACAGTTTTTGAAGGAAAGTAAGCAATTTGGTGCTCAACGCCGCGCAAGTGAGGCTCGAGCAGCAAGTATCGCTCTAGAAAATTTAGCGCGCAATGCAGGGGATGGAGAAGCCACTCGCTTCACATGGCGTATGGAGTTATCTGCCTTTAACGATATGAAGCATTTATTTAAAGCACAACAAATCGAACAAATTACAGCCCATCTACAAATAGAGGATGATGCCTCTGTAGCTATTATTGTTGAAAAAGATGGTAAACGCCTAAAGAACGTTCCTGCTGCATTAAAAAAGCATGCTGATATTGTAATCTTGCAGGAAGCCCGAAAAGACTTACAAGAACAATATAAACGAGCACGCCCAGCTCTTGAGCAAGCAATGGAATTAGAAACTGTATTTTCGATCGAGGAGCTCATTCATTTATTGGCCCATCCGATCCTAGCTCCACTTTTACAAAAACTAATATTTATCAGCGATGATTACGTTGGAATGCTTACACCACAAGGCTTACAGCTTCTATCGGCTGACATTGTGGACCTTGCTCCTTCGTCCTCTATAAAGATTGCTCATCCTTACCATCTTCTAGAAAGTGGTCAATGGAGACAGTGGCAATCCTATATGTTCGAGCACAAAATACAACAGCCATTTAAGCAAGTGTTCCGTGAGTTATATCTCATCAATGCTGATGAAAAAGCACAGAAACAATCATTGCGCTATGCAGGACATCAAGTAAATCCTTCACAAACAGTAGCCTTGTTGAAAACACGTGGCTGGCAAATCAGCTATGAAACAGGACCACGTAAAGTATATTATAAGCAAAATATTGTGGCATCCTTGTATGCACAGGCAGATTGGTTTACGCCAGCAGAAATTGAAGCACCTGCAATCGAAGGTGTTTACTTCTATGATCGACTCACAGGCAAAAATATCGTTTTAGATAATATTCCAGCTGCGATATTCTCTGAGGTTATGCGAGATATTGATCTTGTTGTCAGTGTAGCTCATGTTGGTGGTGTAGACCCTGAGGCAAGTCATTCTACTGTTGAAATGCGCAGTATTATCGTAGAAGAATTGGCTAAATTATTGAAGCTAAACAATGTGGAAGTGAAAAAGCACCATGCTCTCATAGAAGGTAAGCTAGCAAGTTACTCCTTACATTTAGGAAGTGGTGTGGTGCATCAAATAGGCGGTTCCATGATCCCGATTCTTGCTGTACCTTCTCAGCATCGTGGACGAATTTTCTTGCCGATGGTGGATGATGATCCGCGTACTGCTGAGATCATGTCCAAGCTTTTATTATTATGTGAAGATACAAAAATTAAAGACCCTGCCATATTAACTCATATTCGAAGCTATGAGCAAATGCGCTAATTTAACACTAGATAAAAACAGGTGACGTATTTCGTCGCCTGTTTTTTACTGTACATCTGTTTTAATCATTTCAAATAATAGCGGTACATTCGTGCCTCGTTGCAATGAATGACAATCCTCCATTAAAAATGACCAACTTTTCTTTATCTTTTCCCTATAAGGCAACTCTGAACTGACCGGTAGGTATGCGCTTAGGTATTCCTCAATCGTGCCTGACAGATTGTCCATAAATTCATCTGCTTTTTGCATTTTTTCTGTAGGGATTTCATTGCGCTCATTCCATAAGACATGCTCTAAATTCGTAGAAAAATAAAATAATTGATAAGGAACTTTCATACGGTTAATGCTAAAGTGGTCGTTGGCAATCAAAATTCTAGCATTCTTAGCCTTCATATCATTACGTTGTTCTATTTGTTGTTTACGTTTATCTGACTTCACTAAAATAGCATCCTCTGTATAAAATAAGTTTTGCTCGATAGTCTCATCTATCTTGACGCATTCTGGTGCGATAAAGCATCCATCTGCATCTGTAATATGAACAACAGCAGTTAAATCATTGGCTAAAAATTTATATTTTTGAAGATAGCTTTGAATCACTCGTACAACACTGTTTTTAATATTGGGGATCCGTTTGTGTGCATCCCACTTTGTTAAAATATCTTCACGTTGCACATCAAAGCGTATCGTTGAATTCGCAAAATGAGCATCTAAATAATCCTCTAAAATAATTTGCTCTGTCTGCCCTTCCACAATAATTAAAAGTACTTTTTTAGTCATGTTGAACACCCGCTTTACGAAAAGCACGCTTTATTTTAAATGTTTTGGTTTCCTTATATATCTCTTCGTCCTGTCCACCAAGTTGGATAGCACGTAAATAGACATCTCTAGCGTTATTCACTTCTTTAATACCTTTTAGCTGCATATAACGGTGATGTTCATTTGTTGTCGTAAACCATAAATTTTTAATAGCTAGCACCTCTAACACACGTAGATTATGGGATGTAAAAATAAGTTGCCCTTTTCCATCCTCATCTATCACTGTTAACAACTCGCCCAACAAATATTCAAATACACCTGAGTCTAATTCATCAATCACTACACATGCATTCGGATTATTGTATACAGCAATTAATACACTAAGAATCGAAATGATCTTTAAAATTCCCTCTGACTCTGTTCGTAGCGGTAATTCCCGCTCCCCACGCTGAGACAAAAATTCAAAACGAATTCCCTGCTCACCATTGTCCATCATTTGCTTTGTAATGATATTAATTTTAATCGTCAAACCAGGAATAATTGCTGAGAGCACTTGATTACTTTGTTCAATAACTTCACATAGAGCATAGAATGCATCCTCTGGTAATAAAGCTGGTCCATTTAAATCATAGGGAATAAGGCCTCTTGTTTTCTCTAAATGAATACTGAATGGCATCATACGTTCTTCAAATAGTGGGGCAATATTTTGATTATTAACAACATGTAAGTCCCGACTAAAATCGACGGCAATATTTTGTAGCAACTGCATTTCTAACTCAGAAAGTCGTTCCTTTAATAATGGCTTTATATCTTTATGGAATAGAAATGACATATTTTGTTTTCTTGCTAGCTGTTGAATAACCAGTAATTGAATTCGCGCTTGTTCACTCAAATCATCCAGTTTCGATTGCCGGATTTGTACATCCCTCTCCGTCACAGCCACTAAAACCTTTGATCGCTTCCCTTTCGTGTTTTCTCGATAGGTAAGGCGCTCCAACGTAGTATATAGTCGATACTGATCCTCCTGTAGTTCCACATAGTAATTCACAAAAAATGTACCGAATTGATTCTGAACTAGAAATTCTACATCCATGCTAGCTGTTTGCTCGCCTGCTAATATAAGTCGCTTCTTTTGAGAGGGCAACTTCACTTCAGCAAGCCATCCTGATAGAAGTGTCTTCAATAAACTAAATGCATCTACAATGGTTGTCTTTCCAGAGCCATTTTGTCCATATAGGCCAACAACATTCGCTTGTAGAAATGTCTCAAAATTTACTGCGAGTACAATTTCACCCTGTCGTACATTTCGTAAATTTTGTATGTTTATTTTTTTTATCTTAATAATTGCCATGTGCTAAACATCCTTTTAGCTTTTTCCCTTATTATAATGAAATTTGTTTTATTTTATAACAAATTAGAACTTAAGCATCCATAGCCTATAGCCTATGACAAAAATCGCAATAGGCATATGTTAGAAAAAATGAAGAAAGGTGTGTTTCATTGGTTTATCCTAGATTAGCCCCTGAAGATTTTAACAGTCAATTTCGCCCAGGTATGAAAATATGGGTAACACTCCCTACTGGTACTTATTCAGGTACATTAATTCGGACATTTGGAACTGGAGGAAGAACTGCTGAAATTCAGTTAGATAATGGTCAAATTGTGACTGTGGATGTTAGTCAAATCACTGCTGCAGGTACAGGAACACCTCCTGGTAGTTCCTATCCGCCGCCATACCCACCACCATATCCACCATATCCGCCTCAACCTTATCCACCGCGTCCATACCCACCACAGCCTTATCCACCGCAACCTTATCCGCCACGTCCATACCCACCACAGCCCTATCCGCCCCAACCTTATCCGCCACGTCCAGGGGGGCAATATCCTGGTTTCCCACCACCATTAATACCAGGACTCCCTAATATTTTACCGGGTATATTTGGTAATCCACGGCCATAGCAACAACTAGAAAAGGTTATTTCTTTATTTAAGAATAAAGAAATAACCTCTTTTCATTTTATTCCCATAACAAAAATAACCAAATTTCTTTACACATAAGACATGACAAAATAAGTAAAAAGCCCTAACAAGGAATTGAAAATTGGTATTTCAGCCAAATTTTTAATCAACTGAAAATAAGTTAGATATGAGCATACTTCTTTTTTATACTAGGAAATGTATAGCTTTTTGTAAAAATTTAACCTAACAATAAAAATACATAGACTAAAAAACTATATATTAACTATTATTCATAGAGATCATGACTTGAAATAGTAAGTTTTCTGGGTTGTGAATCAATTTTTTTGGCAGTATAGTAGTTAAATGATAGGGGATAAATAGATTATTTTGCATTTATAAATAGTTTACACGCATCTGGACTTCTACGAATAACATCAACATCTTCAATGTGTAGTACATTGACTGAATTATCCATTTATAGTCCTTAGCTTGAAATATTCGCTATATCATATTAGGAGGAAAAGCATGAAAACACGCAAGAAGCAGCAAATGTCTATTAGTAAGAAATTAACTGCAATAGTAGTGAGTATTTTATTATTATTTGGATTAGTTACTTTAGGTCTTTCTTATTATATAGTAAGAAATAGTAATTTAACAGATATGAATCAATCTCTTTCTGACAAAGGCATGATCCTAGCCAAAACCATTGATATTACTACACTAAAATCGATATTAGAGAATCCTACAAATAGTAATCCCGATGCTCTACGATTAACTAGTGAAATGGATGCAATCAATGATAATTCAGATAGCATTACCAATCTATTTTTAATTACAGTTAACGGTGAAAATATTAATGCACCTGTTCTATCATCTAGTATACTTGAACTAGGGGCAGAGTATAACCAAGATATGATTGCAATGGGTTTATCTCCAGATTTCCTAGCAAGAATTAAAGAAGTTTTTGATACAAAAAAAGCAACAGCAACAGATATTTATAGCGATGAATATGGTAGCTATAAAACAGGCCTTACACCAATCTTGGATGAGAATGGGGACATGCTGGCTGCTTATGCCATTGACTATGACGTATCAATGGTAACAGGAAAAGCGATGTCTGAAGCCCTATGGACGTTATTAGTAACGGTTATATTCTTAATTGGTTCATCCATTGCTGTTTACACTCTTTTAAGAAAAAAATTAACACCGATTCAACAACTTTCTTTACAATCTAAAAAAGTCGCAGAAGGTAATTTAGAGCTTGAACCATTACCAGTTACTTCAACAGACGAAGTAGGAACGCTCACACAAAATTTTAATTCTATGATTGATAACTTAAAAAATGTTATTAAGAGTACAACGAATGTTTCTGAGCGTGTTTCAAACACAGCCAATGTTTTATCTGTAAATATGCAAGAAGCTTCCGATTCATATAATAATGTAGCATCTTCTATGCAGGAGATTGCAAGTGGCGCTGATCTTCAAGTACAAAAGGCAAAAGAAAGTACAATTACCATTGAAGAAATGAATATTGGTATTCAACGTATTGCTATGACGTCCAATCAAATTTCAGAATCCTCGATTTTAGCATCAGAGGAAGCTGAAAGAGGGAATGAATCGACAAATAAATCTGTTGCACAAATGAATGCTATTAGCAAAGCTGTTAATCAATCTGCAGCTTCTGTTAAATTACTTGGCGATCATTCCAATAAAATAGAAGAAATCGTAGGAATCATCACAGGGATTGCTTCACAAACCAATTTACTTGCATTAAATGCAGCTATCGAAGCTGCACGTGCTGGGGAGGCTGGTAGTGGCTTTGCAGTGGTTGCTGATGAGGTACGTAAACTTGCAGAGCAATCTGAGGCATCTGCAAGAGAAATTTCTACACTTATTTCGCATATCCAGCACGATACAAACGAATCTGTAAATATCATGGTTCACGCTGTAGAAGAAGTAGATCATGGTATTGTCATGATCAATGATTCAGAAAAATCATTTAGCCAGATTTTAACTTCCATTCACCATGTGACAGGGCAAATTCAAGAGCTTTCTGCAACAATTGAAGAAATGGCAGCTGGTATGGAAGAAGTAACATCTGCCGTAAAAGATATGGAAGACTTTTCAGTCAATTCAAAGGACAATACAAGAGCAGTAGCAGCAACTTCTGCCTCTCAATTGAATACAGTACAACGAGTTTCTGAAGAAGCTCAAGTATTATCCGAGCTATCTGATGAATTAATGAATGTTGTTAATACCTTTGTAGTGAAATAAAAAATGAAAGGGCTGCCCTTATTAAGGAGAGTTATGTCCGTTAGTTTCTCACAGATCGATTCATTACTGTGGACCTAATGACGATAATCGCTCCTTCATAGGTGTCGGCCCTTTTCTAAAATAGGAGTTGTCATAATTGAATAATAAAAAAGAATTTGATGTACACCCATCACAGAATAATACGCTTTCTTTTGACCAACAAACACTTCAATCCAATAGTACACAATTATTAAACAGAGAAGACTTACTCGCATATCAAACGTTAAACCGTACAATAGCTGACTACGATCAAAACACCACAATACCTGACGTATTTTATCAGGCAGCACAAAAATTTGCGGAACGAATCGCATTATCCTATGGAGGTGGAAAACTTACCTACCGTCAGCTAAATGAACAATCCAACCAAGTTGCTCATATGTTAGTTGCCAACGGTCTACAAAAAGGAAACTATGTAGCGATAGTTATGGAACGCAGTAAAGAAACCGTCATTAGTTTGTTAGGTATCCTGAAAGCTGGTGGAGTTTATGTTCCCATTGATCCGAGCTATCCAAAAGAACGTTGTCAGTACCTATTAAACGATACAGGTGCTCCATTTATCATAACGAAAAACGAACATACAGCTCTACTGAATGATTTTATACATAATGATTCCCAAACACGCACAGTGTTCACAATCAACCAAATGGAGCAAGGATATTCACAGGAAAATATCCAATGTGAACTTCTTCCATCCGATTTAGCCTATATTATTTATACATCTGGTTCAACAGGTAAGCCAAAAGGCGTCATGCTTAAGCATGAGGCTGTCATTAATTTAATAACAGATAATCAACGAATCTACCATTCAACTAAAGAAGATGTTTATTCCCAGTTTATTTCTTTTAGTTTTGACCCTTCTATAACAGAAACCTTTACTGCTTTATTTTCAGGTGCAAGACTTCATATGCTTACAAGTATAGAGCGTTTGTCCATTGAGGCATTTGCTGATATGATCGACCGTGAGCAAGTAACGACCGCTACTGTTCCAAATGCTTTCTTTACACAGCTAGCTACACATTTACCAGTAAGCTATAGAAAAAAGCTTTCGACATTAAATTATTTATCTGTAGGTGGTGAAGCCCTATTGCCTGCCATTGTTCAAAAATGGCAAGACAAATTTGGACTCTCTACAGAAATTATTAATGTGTATGGACCAACTGAATGTACAGTATTGTCCTCCTATTTTAAGGTGAAAAGTCAGATAACAGACATGCAATCTAGTATCCCTATTGGTAGACCAATCGCCAATTATGAAATGTACGTTATTAACACGGACGATCAGCTATGTCCCGTTAATGTAATCGGAGAATTATGTATTGCTGGTGCTGGTTTAGCAGCAGGTTATTTACATCAGCCTGAAAAAACAGCTGAAGTATTTGTACCTCATCTCTTAAAGCCAGATCAAAAAATGTATCGAACAGGTGATTTAGTTCGACTATTGCCAACTGGTGTCATTGAATTTGTTGGGCGTAAAGACTCTCAAATTAAAGTAAGAGGCTTCCGTATTGAACTTGGAGAAATCGAAACCGTATTGAGCAATCATACGAGCATTCAGGAAGCTGTGATCATTGCAAAAAAAATGGCTGATGGGAATAATCATTTATTTGCCTACTATACGGTGGCAAGTGGGATGCAGCTTGAGGAGAATCTTTTAAGGGACTACTTAGCAAATCTTTTACCAGATTATATGGTGCCAGAGCAATTTATTGAATTGCAAGAAATGCCATTATCCCCTACAGGAAAAATTGATCGAAAACACTTAGCTTCATTGGAATTAACTTTATCACGCAGTATTACGTATATTGCCCCAGAAAATGATACACAGCGTATGCTTGCTACTGCATGGGAATTTGTACTCGGTATTGAGCCAATTGGCATTCACGATAACTTCTTTCATATCGGAGGGCATTCGCTAAAAGTGCTCGAGATTCTTGTACAAGTGAAAAAACATATACCATTCTTAAAGATTCAGGATTTCTTCCAATATCAAACGATTGCTGAACTAGATCATTATATTCGTCATTATCAACCAGAAGCGATTGAAGATCAAGACGAGCCAGCTAAAAGCATTGTATTCAAAGACTTAATGGAGCCTAGTCCTCTAAAAGTCTCCCAAAATGTGAAGCCCTTGCCAATGACATCGGTATTACTAACAGGTGCTACAGGTTATTTAGGTAGTCATGTATTATATGAGCTATTAGCAACAACAACTGCGCACATATATTGCCTTATTCGACCAAGCACCCAAACTACGATTGAAGATAAACTAAGAGAGAGTATGCAATTTTATTTTGGCAATACTATTGCTCAGCAGATGAAAGATCGTATTACTGTTATCCAAGGTGACTTAGGGAAGCAACGACTACACTTATCTGATAAAGATGAAAAAATCATTATGAAAGAAATTAATGCTATCATTCATTGTGGTGCAGATGTACGTCATTTTGGTGCAGCTGATCATTTTAATAATGTCAATGTGAATGGAACTCGCTACTTGCTTGAAATAGCCAAACAGAAACCAGGTGTGCATTTCCATTATGTATCGACAATTGGCATTCCAGAGGAGCTAGCCGCCATACAATGGGGACCAAATGAAGCAAAAGGTAACTTCAATTACAATGTAAAGCTTGATAATGTTTATACTCAAAGTAAGCTAGAAGCAGAAAACCTTGTTCGCAACGCTGTACAGGATGGAATCCCTGTCTCTATTTATCGTGTAGGAAATTTAAGCTGTCATTCTGAAACAGGTAAATTCCAACGTAATATCGATGACAATGCCTTTTACCGTATGATTAAATCAATGCTTAATTTAGGTAAAACACCTACTGCACAGTGGCATGTTGACTTCACACCAATTAATTATGCTAGTCAGGCACTTGTTTCTTTGGCAAGCCAGCCAGCAACCAGCGGCCATGTCTTCCATTTATGTAACCCTGTATCACTTACTTATTTAGAATTAATCGATATGCTTAAGGAAATTGGTTACGACTTAACAATTGTTTCAAAACAAGAGTATACTGATTGGCTATTAAATGGCGATCATTCAAGAGGTGTACAGGAATATTTATCGTTAGCCATTGCGCAGCTTGAAGGTGACGGAGCAAGTGACTCCCCATTTATCTTCAATTGCAAGAAAACGATAGAATTTTTAGCTCATACCAAGATTGAATGTGCGGCACCAAATAAAGCCTTTATTCACAGAATGATTCAATATGGCATTGATACAGGCTACTTTCCTGAACCAAAACAAGTCAATATAAGATGATAAAACAAACTATACAGTTATTTGCACTTCCTCTAGGAGTACAGTTAGCACCACCAGAACGGGATGCTTTCCTTAAAGCACTCCCTTTTGAGGTGCAAAGAAAAGTTCAGCAATACAAGCGCTGGCAGGATCAGCAAAGAGCGTTGCTAGGTAGCACTCTTATTAGATGGGCACTCCTTCCCTATATAAATGACGTTCTGTTACATCTAGCTCATAATGAATGTGGGCGCCCATATATTGCTGGACACCCACATTGGCAGGGGGATTTTAATCTCTCTCATTCTGGGGATTGGATAGTGTTAGCAGTCACCACTATCGGACGAGTGGGCATTGATGTTGAAGAAATAAAGCCAGTAAGTGAAGATATGATGATATATGCGCTTTCTGAGATAGAGCGTCAATTGGTCTCTCATCAGCCTTTACATGTTTTTTATGAGTTTTGGACTTTAAAAGAGGCTCTTTTTAAAACAGGCTTATTGCCAATCCTATCGCCCTATTTGCTTGATACAACTACCATAAAAAAAACAAGACAAGACCTTTTTACTCAATTATTCTATCTCGATCCGCAGCATCCTGTATCCGTCTGCTGGAACACTGAAAATTCTAAGTTAATAACCACAATAGTAAATAAAGAGCAGCTTCTACAGTCATAACAATAATTATTCCTCCGTATTTAGAAAACGCTGCCCTAACGTGTCATTTATTCGACCCGCTAGGACAGCGCTTTTTGTTTTATTTAAATAAGTCTGGATACATTTCTTTTGCTAATGCTTCCATTCCATCAATTGTATTATAGCCATAGCCAAACATATAATTGTAATCTACAATATACATTTGTTTATTTTTAATAGCCTTCATGCTGGAAAGTTTAGGATTCGCATAAATTTCTTCACGTACTTTTGTCAAATCAGAACCATCCCAGTTAGGAAGAATTAATACATCTGGATCTGCTGCAATTAATGTTTCAACACTGACATCGCCTGTCTCATCCTTAAAAATATTATCTAATTTAACCATTTTGAATGCATCATTAAAGAATGTTTCATCGTGTGCTGGATAAACAAAAAGCTCTTTTGGATCATTTGTATGCAAATAGGCAAATGTTTTTTCTTCTTTTATACTTTCTAATTTTGAGGAAATATCTTGTTGTCGACCTTTTAATTCTTTAATAAAGCTATCTGCTTTGTCTTGAACATTAAAAATTTCACCAATATTCTTTATATCTTTATAAATAGAATCATATGTGCCGCCTGTTACGGATGACTCTAAAACATATGTTTTTACACCCATTTCATTAAGCGAATCTACTGTCCCTACTCCCCATTCAGCATTATCAAATAAGCCACCACGACCAAATACTAAATCAGGATCAGTACCTAATGTAACCTCTTTCCCAACATATTCATCACTTAAAATATTTAGCTTAGCATACTCTTCTTTAACAGCTTTATCAACTGCACCAAAGTTTGCACCAACACCAACGATTTTATCGCCTAATCCTAAATGTAATAATAATTCTGCAGCTGGGCGTGTATTTGCCATAATTCTTTCAGGTGCTTTATCAAATACTTGATCTTTCTTTTCCCATGTTGATCCACCTTCAGCCTTTGTAAAGTTCTCAATTGTCAGTGGATAATGCTCTTTTGTTTGTGTTTCCTTAGATGCATCTTTTGATGTGTTACCGCAGGCTGTTAATGTTAATAAAGCTGCTAAACCAATTCCTAATAATAATTTTTTCTTCATGTTTTTCCTCCTACAGTCCATATGCAAAGCCTAATCCATTCGTCACTGGATTAGTAAATGTTTGACATTTGATATGATATAAAGCTTCTATTGTTTCTGGTGTTAAAACTTCTTGGGGTGTACCATGTGCATAGATTTCACCATCTTTTACTGCATAAAGATAATCACAGTAATGTGCTGCCATTTCTAGATCATGAAGAGCTGCTAAAACACCGATGTTTAAACTTTTTACACAGGATAGTATTTCAATTTGATAACGAATATCTAAATGATTTGTTGGCTCATCTAAAATCATAAATTTAGGCTGCTGGGCAATCGTTCTAGCTAAAATAACCCTTTGCTTTTCGCCACCAGATAGTGAAAGAAAACTGCGCTCTCTATAAGATTGTAAGTTTGTTCTTGTCAATGCCTCTTCTACGATGTCAAAATCCTTTTGGTTATCTGACTCTAGCATTTTTTTGTGAGGTGTTCTACCTAACATCACCATTTGTTGTACCGTTAAATCAAAGTGCATTTCATTGAATTGTCCAACTACACCTAAGTGTTGAGAAATCTTTTTTTCGGCGCTTTTTAAAACATCCAAATCATCTAAGAAGACCATCCCTTTTTGAGGTACTAGGCTTTTATAAATGCTTTTCAGTAAAGTTGATTTTCCGCATCCGTTTGGTCCGATTAAGCCCACAAATTGTTGCTTATTCACATGAATGGATACGTTTTTTACGATTTCCTTTTTGCCGATTTTTACTTCTATTTCCTTTGCTACTAATTCCATTGTTCTACCCTCCGAAGTTGTAACCTTTTTTTACAATCATATAGATAAATAATGGTGACCCAATGACAGAAGTAATAATACCAATCGGTAATTCCACATTTTGGATTAATGTTCTAGACAGAATATCAGCCCAAATCATGAAAAGCCCTCCTAAGAGCAATGTTCCTAACATTAATCGTTTGTGATCTGCCCCGAAAATACCTCTTGTGATATGAGGAATAATTAAACCAACAAAACCGATCATACCTGCATAAGCGACCATCGTTCCTGTAATAAGCGAGGTAAGAATCATATATAATTTACGATAAGCACTTAAATTGATCCCTAAGGTGATAGCTGATTCATCCCCAAGTAGCATTGTGTTTAGCACACGATGTTGGAAAAGGAATAATGCAGCTCCTAGTACAATCACGATTGTTAAAATTGGTGTTTTGTCCCAGCTGGCAGATGCTAAACTCCCCATAGACCAGAACGTAACCGTTTTGATGCCCTCTGCATTATTGGCAAAAAAGATGATAAGGCTTGAAAACGAACTACATAATGCACCGATAACAACCCCTGATAAAACCAATTTTACTGAGGTTGCTTTACCTCCAATGCTGGATAAGATAAGCACTGCCATAGAGGTAATCATCGCCCCTGCAAATGCACCAAAGGCTACTCCAAATTGTGCTAACAATGCACTACTCCCAAAACCAACTAGAATAGCAAAGGTTGCACCTAATGACGCTCCTGAAGAAATACCAAGTATGTATGGATCAGCAAGCGGGTTTTGGACAACTGCCTGCATGACAGCCCCACACAATGCAAGACCGACACCAATCAATAAGGCAAAAACCACACGCGGCATTCTGACCTGTAGAATAATATTCAAATAGGATTCACTTTCCACACTATCAAGTGTTCCAAGTTTTCCATTGGATATAGTATGTAGCAAAATATCCATCGATTGCTTGAAAGGAATGCTGATTTGTCCTATTGATACAGAAAAAACGGCAGATATTAAAATAGAGACTATTAAAAGCAAGATAATAACATAATAAATATTGCCCATTCCTATTCTGTTAGCTTCCTGTCTATCCAAAATTTCACCTCTATCTATTAAACTTTTAGTCAATGATAACGAT
This sequence comes from Lysinibacillus sp. OL1, assembly GCF_004332175.1. Taxonomy (NCBI): domain Bacteria; kingdom Bacillati; phylum Bacillota; class Bacilli; order Caryophanales; family Bacillaceae; genus Lysinibacillus; species Lysinibacillus sp. OL1. The sequence continues at coordinate 76,053 of NZ_SJDS01000016.1, forward strand.
TATCATTTTCATTTTGTATTGTAAGTGATAATCCATTGAAAAACAACAGGAAAATTTTTAATTATAGATTATGCATACATTCAGTAGATAAATATTCCACTACTAGCGGGTTTTAATTCGCTAAAATTATTGTTCCGATAGAAATTAAAACAGCTCATTGTAAATTCCGGATATTATATAGCGAAGAAAATTTAGGGATTTTTATTTAAACTCAGTTCTAATAAAAAATCAAAATAAAAAACCACTTTCCATAAAACTATGGAAAGTGGTCATATTACTTAAAAGATTGTGCTTATAGGCTAACTAAATCTTACATCATTCCTGGCATACCGCCCATGCCGCTCATATCTGGCATTGCTGGTGCTGCTTCAGGGATATCTGCTACAACCGCTTCTGTTGTTAAGAATAGGGCTGCAACTGATGCTGCGTTTTGTAAAGCTGAGCGAGTTACTTTTGCTGGGTCTACTACGCCTGCTTCCATCATGTTTACCCATTCGCCAGTTGCTGCATTGAAACCAATGCCAACTTCTTCACGTTTTAGACGATCTACGATAATTGAGCCTTCAAGACCAGCATTATTAGCAATTTGACGAACTGGTTCTTCTAAAGCACGTAGAACGATTTTCACACCTGTAGATACGTCGCCTTCTACTGCTTCAGCCGCTTTTTCTACTGCTGCATAGACGTTTAGAAGAGCAGTACCACCACCTGATACGATACCTTCTTCAACAGCCGCACGAGTTGAGTTTAAAGCATCCTCAATACGAAGTTTACGCTCTTTCAGCTCTGTTTCTGTTGCAGCACCAACTTTGATAACTGCTACACCGCCTGCTAATTTTGCAAGACGTTCTTGTAATTTTTCTTTATCGAACTCTGAAGTAGTTTCAGCAAGTTGTGCACGAATTTGACCAATGCGTGATTCAATTGCGTCTGCTCCGCCTACACCTTCAACGATTGTTGTGTTGTCTTTTGTTACAACAACTTTTGCTGCACGACCAAGTGCAGAAATATCAGCTGATTTTAGGTCTAAGCCTAATTCTTCTGTAATCACTTGTCCACCTGTCAGGATAGCAATATCTTCAAGCATTGCTTTACGTCGATCACCGAAACCTGGTGCTTTTACTGCTACAGCATTAAATGTACCACGAAGTTTGTTCACAACAAGTGTTGCAAGAGCTTCACCTTCTACATCTTCAGCAATCATTAAAAGTGGACGACCTTGTTGCACCACTTGCTCTAATAATGGTAATACTTCTTGAATGTTTGTAATTTTTTTATCAGTAATTAAAATGTATGGGTTATCAAGAACCGCTTCCATTTTATCTGTGTCAGTTACCATGTAGTGAGAAGCATAACCACGATCAAACTGCATACCCTCAACTACATCTAACTCTGTTGTGAAGCCTTTTGATTCTTCAATTGTAATAACTCCATCGTTACCAACGCGTTCCATTGCTTCAGCGATTAGTTGTCCAACTTCATCATCTGCAGCAGAAATAGCAGCAACTTGTGCAATTTCTTCCTTATTGCTTACTGGGCGAGAAATAGCGTGTAATTCAGTAAGTGCTGCAGCAACTGCTTTATCGATACCTTTACGGATACCTACTGGATTTGCGCCAGCTGTAACGTTTTTCAAGCCTTCACGAATAATTGCTTGAGCTAATACTGTTGCTGTAGTTGTACCATCACCAGCGATTTCGTTTGTCTTAGAAGCAACTTCTGCTACTAATTTTGCTCCCATGTTTTCGTATGGGTTTTCTAGTTCGATTTCTTTAGCGATTGTCACACCATCATTTGTAATAAGTGGTGAACCGAATTTTTTTTCTAAAACAACATTACGTCCTTTTGGTCCTAATGTTACTTTTACTGCATTTGCTAATTTATCTACACCTTGTAACATTAATGAACGAGCGTCTTCTGAGAATTTAATATCTTTTGCCATGAGAATTTACCCTCCTGAAATGGAATATTCGTTAAGCTTCTTCAATATATTTATATCAATTTCACCTTATTGTCACATTTGTTATGCAAACAATAAGTATTCACCTTACGTAAGGTGCCTTTAAAGTTCTTATTCAATAATTGCAAGAATATCGCTTTCGCGTAAAATTAGGTATTCATTACCTTCAAATTTAACTTCTGTGCCAGCGTATTTAGAGAAAATAATGCGGTCGTCAACTTTAACGTCAAGCTCTACACGTTGCCCGTTCTCTAATACACGACCTGTCCCAACTGCTACTACTTTACCTTCTTGTGGTTTTTCTTTTGCAGAGTCAGGTAGTACAATACCGAATGCAGATTTTTCTTCTACCTCGATTAGTTCAATTACAATACGATCTCCTAGTGGTCTTAACAAGTGAAACAACCTCCTAATAATTAAATAATTGTTGATATTTATTAGCACTCTATATCAATGAGTGCTAACACAATTATTATGATAATCAATCACTCTTTTTTTTGCAAGTCAGAACTTCAAAAAATTTTGTTTTCTTTCCATATTCCTCTACAATAGAAAGGAAGCATATGAATGGAAAGGATTTTGACTGTGACTAATTCTCAAAAAGTAACGAAACATAAAAAAACAGCCCTGTATGTTTTGCTGATTTATATCTTGATGCAAATCTCTAGCAGATGGTTGCTCTTACCGTTCCATAGGCTCATCATGAAGGTAACTGGTTTAGCTTCTGAACAAGCGGCTCCTATTACTCAAGGTTGGTATATCGCACTAAGTTTTGCGGTAGCGCTCATTTTAAGCTTAATCCTTACATCTCGAGATAAAGCATTTTGGAACATTTACCAAGGAAAAAAAGAAACGATACCTCTTACAATTGTGTGGGGAATCATCGGCTTCTTCCTAGTGTTCTTTGGACAAATGATTGGTGCAGCTATTGAGATGGCTGTTTTCGGTATTGAAGGAGGCTCACAAAATACTGCAGATATTGTCGCGATAGCTAAAGGTGCTCCCATCGCTATATTAGCAATTGTTGTATTCGGGCCAATCTTAGAAGAATTCGTCTTCCGTAGAGTGATCTTTGGCTCGCTTGTCCAAACAACAAATTTCTGGGTGGCAGCAATTGTGAGTGCCATTTTCTTTGCGATTATCCACTTCGACTTCTCACATATCTTGCTTTATACCATTTGTGGTTTAATTTTCGCCTTTTTATATCACAAAACAAAGCGCATTTGGACGTCTATTATTGCACACGTCATGCTTAATGGATTTGTGACACTTGTACAATTCTATGCGGAACCATTGCAAAAGTTTCTTCAAGAACTCGAAAAAATGCAATAAATTTTTGTAAAGCGATTGTAAGATGCAAAAATAACACAAAAGCTCGGTGTCCCATTTAGGGCACCGAGCTTTATTTATTACTGTTGATTCAATTCTTCTATTTGTCGTCGTTGCTGCTCAAGTGCCTCTTCAATCTGGCGCTTTTGTTCCGCTTCCTGCTCTTCTTTTAATCGAATCTCTTCGGATTTAAGATATTTCTTATAGCCGATTCGTGAAATCATAATACTAATTTCATACAAAATAAACAGTGGAACTGAAACCATTAAATGCGAAGCCAATTCAGGCGGTGCAATAATCGCAGCACATACAAATAAACCAAAGTACGAGTATTTACGAATACGAATTAGTAATTCTGGACTTAATATGCCAATTCGTGAAAAGAATAAAACAACAATTGGCAATTGGAAAAGGAAACCAAAGGGTATTGTAAGCTTAAACAAGAATGTAAAATACTGATGTATGCCAATGGTTTGCTTTATCTCCAAATCATTCGATAAATTCATCATGAATTTGATGACATATGGGAATAGTAAAAAGTATGAAAAAGATAACCCTGCAAGAAACAATAAAAATGAATACGGAATATAGCTTAGAGTTGCTTTACGCTCTACTTCCCTTAATCCAGGGCTAATAAACGACCATAATTGATACATCAACACTGGTGATGAAAGAATAAATGCAATTATAAAAACAACTTGTATATAAATTGCAAGTGGTGTGACTACATCAAATGCATGGAGTTCTATATTATATTTGGCTCCAGTCATTTGAAGGTATTTTACAAGTGGCTTTGCGACAAAAAAGGCGCCGGCCATAGCTAGAACAAAGAAAACGGCAACAATGAACAGCCGTTTTCTTAATTCTTCTATATGCTCAATGACAGTTAGATCTTTTGGATTCATTCCTCAAACATCCTAACTTACTTATCTAGTTCTTTCTTTTTCTTATCATCATCATCTTCGTCGGCTAAACCTTTAGTAGCATTTTTGAATTCACGTAGTGTTGAACCAAATGCCTTACCAAGCTCTGGTAACTTTTTAGGACCAAAAATTAGTAACGCGACAACTCCGATAATAATGAGGCTCATAGGACCAATACCACCCATTACAGCCACCTCCTCTTTATATCCATCATTTTAACGCATATTTCGCCATTTTGCTAACTAATTATATGTGAAAGTTTTTCGTCATACTCACTGATTTGACCTCATTTTATTCAAATTATCTATTTGACAGAAACGGTGAATTACACTAAAAAATATGTATGGTTTTCACTCTTCCTGATTACGTATTAAATAAATAAGCGCTTGCAACTCTACCGATAAATCGATTGTTAAAAGCTGCATTCTATCAGGTACTGTTAATCGCTCTGGCGTAAAGTTTAAAATTCCCTTTGCATTCATGGCTGCTAAGCGATCCGCCATTTTTTGAGCGGAGCGTGGTGAAACGGTTAAAATAGCAAGCTCTGCACCGTATTCTGCATATTTTTCTTCCAATAAATCTGGATGAAAGACCGGAATGTTACTGATCATTTTGCCATCCTTCGGTGCTTTTGAATCGAATGCTACCACAATATGTGTATTATGGTTTTTTTGAAAATTATATTTTAATAATGCACTGCCTAAATTCCCCACACCAATTAACGCTACTTTTGTCGTTTCATGTTGATCAAGCGTCTGGCTAAAAAATTGTAATAGATGCTGCACATCGTAGCCATAACCTTTTTTCCCAAGTGCACCAAAATAAGAAAAATCACGGCGAATAGTTGCAGAATCTATTTTCATCGCTTCACTCAATTCCTTCGACGAAATACGTTCCATACCTTCTTGTGCAAAGTTTTGAATAAATCGATAGTAAAGAGGAAGTCTTTTTGTAGTGGCTTGTGGAATTTTTAATTCTTGTTTCAAACTTTTTCCTCCTTATGATGTACCTCCATCAATTTTACTGTCTTTAACTACTAATTTTAATACATTTATCCTTAACAATATACAACATTTTTGCAATCCCCTGCTGTATTTCTCTTTAGTTAATGGCGCCTTATACGCAGCTAACTAAAAAGAAATCGTTTCAATCTTACATGACTGCTAGGAATAAGTAAAGCACGGACATTGCATGCAAATCGTTCATCCTTTACACTAAGGTAGAATTGAGGTGTCAAGAATGATTGTTTTACAGGTCAATCAACTAACTAAATCCTTTCTTGCAGATGAAATTTTAAGTGGTGTTAAATTAGAAGTTCAACACCGTGACCGTGTTGCCTTAGTAGGACGAAACGGTGCAGGTAAATCTACTTTATTAAAAATAATTGCTGGTCAAATGTCTTATGATTCAGGTGATATCATTATCCCAAAGGATATTCAAATAGGCTATTTAGAGCAACATTCAGGATTAAACTCTACGCTAACAATTTGGAATGAAATGATGACTATATTTGAATCTCTTTTAGCCCAAGAACAGCTGCTACGCTCACTTGAACAACAAATGGCTGATCCTACTGTCTATGAAAACCCTACTATGTATGCGAAAGTTATGTCGGAATACGATCAATTACAGCATACGTTTAAAGATGCAGGTGGCTATCAATATGAATCAGACATACGGTCAGTCCTTCATGGTATGCAATTTTATTCCGAAGACTATGACAAACCCATCAGTTCCTTATCTGGTGGACAGCGCACACGTTTAGCACTTGCTAAGCTCTTACTTAGTAAACCAGATCTTTTAATTCTCGATGAGCCAACGAACCATTTAGATATCGAAACACTATCTTGGTTGGAATCCTATTTAAAGGGCTATGAAGGCGCTATTTTAATTGTTTCCCATGACCGCTACTTCTTAGACCAAGTCGTTTCTATTGTCTACGAAGTATCTCGTCATCGCGTTACCAAATATCCGGGTAATTATAGTGCATATCTAGATGAAAAAGCTAAAAATTATGAGCGTGATGTCAAACTCTTTGAACGTCAGCAAGATGAAAAGGCCAAGCTAGAGGATTTTATCCAAAAAAATATTGCACGTGCTTCTACAACAAAAATGGCACAAAGTCGACGTAAAATGCTTGAACGTACCGAGTGGATGGAATCGCCGGATGGTGATGAGAAATCCGCTAGTTTCGGTTTCACGATTGAACGTCAAAGTGGAAATGATGTTTTATCTGTTGATGAATTAACGATTGGTTATAACAAACGTACCATTTCTAGTGGGATAAACCTCCGCACTTTTCGTGAGGATCGTATTGCCCTTGTTGGACCAAACGGAGTTGGTAAATCGACATTATTAAAAACAATTGTAAAAGATTTATCCCCTCTTGGAGGTAGTATTCGATATGGTACGAATGTACAAATCGGCTACTATGATCAAGAGCAAGCAAAGCTATCGAGCAATAAGAGTGTCCTAAAAGAATTATGGGATGAATGGCCACTCATGAACGAAAAAGATATTCGAACTGTATTAGGGCGTTTTCTTTTTAGTGGTGAAGATGTGGATAAAGCTGTATCCTCTTTATCGGGCGGTGAAAAAGCACGCCTTGCACTCGCAAAGCTAATGATGCAAAAGGCTAATTTCTTAATTCTAGATGAGCCTACCAACCATTTAGACTTAGATAGCAAAGAGGTATTAGAAAATGCCTTGATCGATTATCCAGGTACGCTTCTATTTGTCTCACACGACCGCTACTTCATTAATCGTATCGCAACAAAAGTGGTGGAGTTATCTGGAACGGGTTCATTTGAATATTTAGGTGATTACGATTATTACGTTGAGAAAAAGCAGGAACTATTAGAGCTAGCACAAATGAAGGCTGCCTCCCAACCACAAGTACAGCAAGACCTCCCTGATAAAACGTCTACATCAAAAATTGATAAAGAAGCAAAAAAGCGTGAACGTCAAATTAGACGTACGATTGAAGATTTAGAAAGCAAGATGCAAGAAACATCTGCTATGGTTGCAAGACTAGAAGAAGCTCTTTGTGACTCTGCCATTTTTACCGACCATGAAAAAATTTCAATGCTTCAAGCAGAATTAGCAACTGCTAAAGAACAGCATGAGCTATTAGAATTAGAATGGCTTGAGCTAAATGAAGAACTAGAAAATATTAGCATGTAAATGATGTAAGCCATGTGACCTTTCACATGGCTTTTTCTTTACTTGTCTTCATTTTTCATATATATTGGTCAAGTGCTATTTTTCGACAAAAAATGCCCACAGTTTTATTCACACTATAAATCTAGTAATACCAACATATCAACAGAGTTTTCCACATTGTCCACAACAAAAATTTATTTTATCCACATTCTATCGTATAAAACCAGCTACTATATATTGAATAATCACAAGTTATACACAAGTTATCAACAATTTGTGCATAAGTACGCGTGTTCGCCATTTAATTCGCTCCTTTACCTGTGGATAATTTTCTGAAAAATTTGTCAATTGTAATGCTTCTACTGACTATTCCCTTCGCACGGTTCTTTTTTATCAACAATTATTCGACAATTAATAAAAGAGGTATCTAAAAATATAGATACCTCTTTCCTATACTATACCCAGGATTTTAACTCCATTCCTGGACGTCCATTCATCATTAAGTTTCCTCGAATACCAGCCTCAAACATCGGCATAGCTGCTGCGCCAATCATTGCCGCATTATCCGTACACAATTTAAGCGGGGGGACAAAAAACGGGATGCCTTCTTCTTCAAAAACAGTCTCCAAAGAAATTCGCAACCCCTTATTTGCTGCTACACCTCCAGCTGCAATAACCTGTTTCACCTGATATTCGCGAGCAGCACGTAATGTTTTAGCAGTCAGTACTTCAACAACACTTTCCTGAAAGCCCTTGGCAACAGCTGCTGGTGAAATAGCTTCACCTCGTTGATCCATATTATGTTTATAATTGATGACAGCTGATTTTAAACCGCTAAAGCTAAAATCATACGAATCCTCTTCCAACCATACTCTTGGAAAAGGAACAGCCTCTCCTTCCTCATGAGCAAGACGATCAATATGTGGCCCACCAGGATAAGGTAAATTTAAAACACGCGCCACTTTATCATAAGCCTCACCCGCTGCATCATCTCGTGTTTCACCAATGACCTCAAAAGAGCCATGTTCCTTCATATAGACAAGCTCTGTATGACCGCCTGAAACTACAAGTGCTAATAAAGGGAACTCCATCGGCTGAACAAGCGCATTGGCATAAATATGCCCTGCAATATGATGTACACCTACAATTGGTAGGTTATTCGCAAAGGCAAAAGCCTTCGCTGCATTAATGCCAATCAACAATGCCCCTACAAGACCTGGACCCTCTGTAACCGCAACCGCATCCAAATCTGCTGGCTTTAAATTTGCTTGAGCTAATGCTTCTTCAATTACCATCGTAATTTGTTCAACGTGATGGCGTGATGCAATTTCAGGAACAACGCCACCAAATCGCTTATGACTCTCTATTTGAGAAGCAACAACATTCGACACGATTTCATGACCATTTCGTATAATCGCTGCAGCTGTTTCATCACAGCTTGATTCTATTGCTAATATCAATCCATTATTCATTATAAATTCACCCACATGACAAGGGCATCCTCCCCGTTATCCGTATAATAGCCTTTCCGTATACCACCATCTTGGAATTGGAGCTTACGATAAAGATTTTGTGCAACTGTGTTCGTTACTCGTACCTCCAATGTCATAACCTCCATTCCATGTAAACGAGCTATTTGCATTGCCTCACGCATTAATCCCTCGCCTATACCTCGTCCACGAGCTGCCTCAATAACAGCTACATTCGTAATTTGGGCTGCATCTATAACCATCCACATCCCGCAAAAACCAATAATACTTCCACTTGCATCAACAGCCAGCACATAATGGGCATACTGATTTTCATGTACTTCATAGTAAAAGGAATCCAACGTCCAAGGTACAGGAAATGAAGCTACTTCAATTTCATAAACTGCTGGTACATCATCAGAAACCATTTTACGATAAGTTACATCACTACTCATGTTCTTTCTCCTTCTGTTCTTTCAGCCAATTTGCTTCAGCCTCTGCAATTCGTTTATATTGTGGGACAAAGTGATGAGTAGCTTCAACACTCGGTAACTCCACTTTAGTTCCTACACGAATAACTTCCGTTGCACGTGGCAAGTCAAGACTAAAAGGTGCACGTAAAGCGTTATCACCAAGCTCCTCTACAATGTTATCCCAAAATATGCCCACATCTGTTCCTACAAATAAAATAGGTGCATCTAATGCCCTTAAACGCTCTAACAAATCCGCGATATGTGCATGATGATCCTCCACAAGAGCCTCTAGTGTCTCTCCTTGATAAACAGCTGTATAAACGTTATCTCTTCTTGCATCAAAAATTGGACAAATTAACCCCTTATAAAGGGAAGCATTTGCAGCTAATGCTTTTAAGCTAGAGACACCAACTAAAGGTATCTGTAATGTCCATGCTAGGGTTTTCGCTAATGTTACACCTATACGGACCCCTGTATACGAACCAGGCCCTTCAGACACTGCAATCACATCCAAGTCGCCTGCCTTCAAACCTGCTCTTGCTAATACCTCTTCAATAGCGGGCATTGCGCCTGCTGAATGTGTTAATTTTATATTTTGTACCAGCTCAGCTACCACTTTTCCATCCCTTACAATAGCAACGGAAAGTGGTGTATTCGCTGTTTCTATTCCTAACCAAATCATTTCATTAGCTCCTCACATAGTGCCTCATAGCGTTCCCCACTAGGTATTAACACAAATCGTCGTTCATTGTCTCCGATTCGATAAATCTCTATCGCTAATCGATTCTGTGGCAAATCCTGTTCAATTAAATGCGCCCACTCTACCACTGATACTGCATCTCCATAAAATAATTCATCCCAACCAAGGTCCTCGTCACTTTCAGCCAAACGATAAACATCTAAATGATTGAAGGGTAAACGTCCTTCATACTGTTTAATGATTGTAAATGTTGGACTGTTGACCGTTCTTTTCACACCAAGCCCTTTTGCTAATGCCTTCGTAAACGTTGTCTTGCCTGCACCTAAATCTCCTTCTAATGTAATCGTATCTTGAGCTTCTAGTAAATTGGCAAGTGTCATCGCAAAACGCTCTGTATCATCAACTGAATTCATGATTATTTCATACATTCTCATTTTTCCTCTCATCACTACATTACCTCTAGTTTACCTAAACTAGCGAAAATGTTCAAAGCATCCAATATCATTATATCCTACTTAGATTGTCTTCGTTAAAAAGCCTAATTTTATGACATAGGTAACTCATTTAAATAAAAAAACACGCCTTCATTTACAAAGACGTGACAACTATTTATCTGTTTGAATGACCTTTCACTGCTATGATTTCTTTGCCAATTAGTTTATCATCCTTAAATTTCACTATATAGGCCTGTGTCATCAAGATTTCATCATTCCAACGATATTCATTATTTTTGATTTTTTTACCTGCTCCGCCTGCTGCTTCTACTACCTCAATATATGACATATCATGTTTTAATTTCTCAAATTCTACTTCATTCATATTTTTTTGCCAGTGATACGCATTTGATTCTTCAATCTCCATAATAGGATCTCCACAGCCTACCATCATTATCATGGAACCAATAAGCAAAGGGAAATAAATACTTTTAAAAGAATAATCTTTGCTCATCTAAACACCTCCGTAGCCAATCCGATTACTTCTACATTTTTACCCCTAATCTTTACATTAGAAACACTCTAATTTTACCTTATAAAAACGCAATCATTTATCGGTAATTTTTACTATTTTTAGATAATGTTAAATATATGAAATTCGCTATGTTTATGGGCATATTTTCGATTATTTCACAGCGATTTAAGCCATTTTTTAGACACCCTTGATATGTTTTAGGGAAATAGATGTTGTTTATGAAATAATAAAGGGAAGTTGGTCTCAAATACTTCACAGAATGTTATGCTTTTAGCCTCTGTGTTTCTATAAGGCGGTGCTAATCCTTTCGACGTTATTCATTGGTCATGTAATTTCTACTTAATTTTACTGATAAGCTCCTGAAAGATGAATTGGATCCATACTCCAAACACATACAAAAAAGTCCCTATGATGTAAAATCATAAGGACTGTAATATTAATTTAAATGGCGGTCCCGACCGGGATCGAACCGGCGATCTCCTGCGTGACAGGCAGGCATGTTAACCGCTACACCACGGGACCTCTTTAAGACATTTATAAATATATCATAGAAAATATAGATATACAATATCTTTTTTCATATTTTATTAATATATTTTCCAACAATCTCTAATCTAGGATAGAATTTATCCTGCAATGCATTTTCCACATAATTATATAAGCTCTAAACATGATGAAAATTTTGCAGTATATTTAACTTTAAAGGAGGAAACAAAACATGTCAAAATTAGAACAATTACAAGCAGCCTTACAGCTCCACGATACCGATGCAATTATTATTACAAATGCTCAAAATCGTCGCTATCTAACAGGTTTTACAGGTAGTGCAGGTACAGTCATTGTAACAAAGACACGCGCACTTTTATTAGTAGACTTCCGCTATACACAGCAAGCAACAAATCAGTGTGACACCTTTGAAGTACTAGAGATTGATCGCAACCATTTATATGAAACCATTCAGGAAATTCTTGAACAGGAATTAATTCAAACTGTTGGTTTTGAGCAACATCATGTAACTTATTTTAGCTATCAATTAATGAAGAGCAAATTGACAGCTATATTAAAACCAATGCCTACTATTGTAGAAGATTTACGGATGATTAAAACACCAGAAGAAATTGAAATAATTAAGAAAGCAGCATGGATTTCCGATGAGGCGTTTAATCATATTCTGACATTCATCAAACCAGGTATTTCAGAACTTGATATTGCCTATGAATTAGAGTCTCATATGCGAAAAAATGGTGCAACAGGTGCAGCCTTCGATATGATTATTGCTTCTGGCCATCGTTCAGCACTCCCACATGGCGTAGCATCCTCTAAAATAGTGGAGCAAGGTGACATGTTGACAATGGATTTTGGTGCTTACTACCGAGGTTATCGTTCTGATATGACAAGAACGATTGCTGTTGGAGAACCATTAGAGCAATTAAAAGAAGTATATCAAATAGTTTATGGTGCCTTACAGCATGCCCTTTCCAATATGAAGGCTGGTATAACTGGACAAGAGGCCGATCGTTATTCACGAAACTACATTACTAAAAAGGGATATGGACAAAATTACGGACACGGTGCAGGACATGGCATAGGCTTAGATATCCATGAAAATATATTTATGTCTACCCTCTGTAAAGACATGTTAGAAGAAAATATGGTACTAACTGTCGAACCGGGTATTTATATACCTAATGTAGGCGGTGTTCGAATCGAGGATGATGTTATCATTACAAAAGAAGGTGTGGAAGTCATCACTCACTCTCCTAAGGAACTCATTATTTTATAGCCCATTAAAGTGATGTTTTATATGGAGATATCATTAAAGAAGTTTAGCTGCTTACTTTGATATATAACAAATGTTTTAAAGAGTAAGTACAATAAATTCTTTGTACTTACTCTTTTTATAAAAGAAAAAACAGCCAGCACACAGCTGACTGTTTTGTTTGCCTAGCGACGTCCTACTCTCACAGGGGGAAGCCCCCAACTA